>CANJNC010000024.1 GCA_947475685.1 Comamonadaceae bacterium
CCACACGGTTTTACCCAGTTTAAAAATAAAGCTGTCCTACGATTTTGAAAAAGACTTTATCCCTATTACCAGTGTGGCGGTCTACCCCATTATTTTGGTAGTCAACTCTAAATCGCCGATTAAAAATATTCAAGAACTCATAAATCTGGTTAAGACTAAATCCTTGACCTTTGGACATTCTGGCTATGGGGGCGGAACCTATCTTGCCGCTGAACTCTTCAATATGCAAGCAAACGTGGAGCTCAAAGACATACCCTATAAGGGCAGTGCGCCAGCTATGGCTGATCTTTTAGGCGGGCATGTGGATGTCATGTTCAGCGATGCTCCCACGGCCTTGTCGCAAATTCAAAGTGGCAAGCTCAGGGCTTTGGCTTTGTCGACTTCAGGCTTGAATAAGCTCGTTCCCAATTTGCCTACCTTTGCCGAATCGGGCTTTCCTAAATACAATGCCTATTCTTGGGGAGGGATATCCGTAGTCAATGGAACACCCAAGGAAATAGTCTCCAAGCTCAACCACGATATCGTTCAATCGATTAATGAGCCAAGCACACGAGAGAAGTTGCTTCAAATTGGCGCAGAACCTTTGCCCAGCTCAAGAGAGCAGTATGCCTCAATGATTCAATCTGAAATTCTAAAATGGGCCGAGGTGGTGAATCAAAGAAATATCAAGATAAATTGACGCACCGAAGAGCCTAGAAGTAAATAAACGGAAATTGAAGTGAAGCAGGAAAAGATTGCCATCATAGGTGCCGGTATTGGGGGATTGACCTTGGCCGCACTGCTTCAGAAAAATGGCTTTGAAGCCCATGTTTATGAACAGGCCCAGCAGTTCACTCGCGTGGGGGCCGGTATTCAGCAAAGCTCAAATTCTTTGAAAGTATTGCGTGAATTGGGTTTGGAGGAGCACTTACGCTCTTGCGCATTTCAACCTCAAAATTGGATCAATCGTGAATGGGACAGCGGTGAGCTCAAGTTCGACTTGCCCCTTGGGGCGGCATTTGAGAAAGAGTATGGTGCGCCTTATCTTCTCATGCACCGAGGCGATTTGCATGCTGCGCTTTTGTCTTGCGTTCGTGCCGACTCCATCTCATTGGGTAAAAAACTAACGCACTACGAACTTCTTGACAACGGCGTTCGGATTCAATTTGAAGATGGCAGTGTTCAAGAGGTTGATGCCTTGGTGGGTGCCGATGGAGTTCACTCCCAAGTCAGAGAATTGATGCTGGGCAAAGAAAGCCCTAGATTCACCGGACGGGTGGCTTATCGCACCACCTTCCCTGCGTCTTTGATGAAGGGTAAACGTGTCGCCGACTGTACCAAGTGGTGGGGGGTGGACAGGCATATCGTGATTTACTACATCAACCCAAGGCGCGATGAGCTGTATTTTGTGACCAGCTTGCCTGAGGCCGATTGGAGCAACGAATCGTGGTCGAACAAGGGTAACTTGAACCAATTGAGAAGTGCATTCGAAGGTTTTCACCAAGAAGTCCAAGATGTTTTAGACGCTTGCCCAGAAGTGCATAAATGGGCCTTGTATGAGAGAGATCCATTACCAACTTGGACGCACGAACGAGTGGTGCTGATTGGCGATGCTTGTCACCCCATGGTGCCCTACATGGCCCAAGGCGCAGCAATGGCCATTGAAGACACGGCCATTTTGCTTCGGCATTTGTTAGACTCGAGAGATTTCACGCAAGTTTTCAAAAATTTTCAGGCCACGCGTATGGAGCGTACATCCAAAATACAGTTGACCTCACACAAGAACCAATGGATGAGCACGCGAACCGATCCTGCTTGGGTCTATGGCTACGACGCTTGGTCTGAAGCTCTTCATGTCGCTTAATTCTAAAAAACCAAAAAAATAAGCTTATCTTTTGATAGAGAAAACTATCGAGCATAATGATTGGAGCTGGACTCCTAGCTTTAAATCACTCCATTTGAATGCCTGCTTGTTTTACCACCGCTCCCCATTTGGCGATTTCAGACTTGATGAAATCACCGAAGTACTCTTGAGTACTGCCTATGGGCTCAAGTCCTAAGCTAGATTGTCGACTTCTAATCTCGCTCATTTGCATGATGAGTGCAGTCTCACGTTGCCATTTTTGGGCAATCTCCTTGGGCGTGGCGGCTGGAGCTAAAAGACCCACCCAACTACCCACATTGAAGCCCGACAGTCCAGATCCAGAGACGCTTGGCAAGTCGGGTGCCAAGGCCGTGGCTTGAGTTCCCGTAGAGGCGAGTGCTCTTAACTTGCCAGCTTTGACTTGTGGCATGAGCAGAAAAATACTGTCAAACGTCATTGAGGTCTCACCACTCACAACACTCATCATTGAAGGGCCACTACCTTTATAGGGAACATGCACAATGTTCACGCCGGCCATAGATTTGAAGAGTTCTCCTGCGAGTTGTTGGGTGGTCCCGTTGCCTATCGATGAAAAATTCACCTGAGCTGGCCGAGATTTCAGGTATTCAATGAGCTCAGCAACGGACTTGACAGGCAGTTGAGGGTTGACAACAAGAATGAGGGGCAGTTTGGAGACTAAGCTGATGGGGGTGAAGTCCTTGATGGGGTCAAAGGGCAGCTTGCTGTAAGCGGCTGGGTTCACCGTGAAACTTGTCGATACCAATATCATGGTGTAGCCGTCAGGATTGGCCTTGGCTACGAAATCGGTCCCAATGATGGTGGCCGCACCTGGCTTGTTATCGATGATGATGGATTGCCCCCAAGCCTCTTCTAACTTTTGGGCCAAAGTTCGGGCAATGGGGTCGACCGCTCCGCCGGGAGGAAATGGCACGATCAAGTGAATAGGGCGGTTCGGATAGCTCGGAAAAGTCGATTGAGACCATGCGTTTAACATCGAGAAACATAGCCCCAAAACCAAGGCCATTGCAGTCATACCCAATTTATTCATCATGCACCTATCTATCATTGTTAACAGACAAGCTCACCCAGAGCATATAAGAGAATATTTTTGAATTTTCTTGGGTTTTACTTTATAGGGTATACGTTAAAAATAGTAAAAAATACAGCCAAAAAACCATGCCAATGTTCTAAAGGATAACCCGTATGTGTTCAGTTATTTATCTAGACAACCGTTAACTTGCCAAAGCTTCTGGATTCCTTGAAAAGAATTTTTGTTTAAATTTTGATCAATTAAAGTGTAAATACCTAAGTATTTTCCTGAGATATATATATGACAAAGGTGTAAGAATGACTTGTTAATGATAAAAATTCTAAATTATATAAAGGTATCGTATGTTAATTAAAAAACTATATAACCGAAAAATAAATATCGCTTTTCCCTTAGCTGCAATCAGTGCGACTGCTCTTTTAATTGCTTGTAGCGGAACTAGTCCTCTCTTTCCGATACCTACATTTCCAGCCGCAAAATCTGCGATCGTAGCGCCTGAGTTGGGAGCAGCCTGCCCGATTACGACGTCAAGTATTGAGTCGTTGGTTACCAAGGGTACTGGCTTGGCCTACAATGGTGCTACTTTTGGAAGTGTTGGAAGCTATACCTACATCCTAGCCGAAGCAACCGGTAAAGTGTCTGCCAATGATAACTGCGCGCCAACAATTGTTGATCTTAAAAATGCGGGTGATTCAAGTGGAAACGTACGCTATAAGTTCGATGTAATTGTTTTGATGCCAACGGATGCGGCCAAGGCGAGTGGTAGCTTGCTGTACATCGTAACTAACCGTTCCACTACAAGTTCATTGGACTCGTTGCTAGATAGCAATGGACAAGACTTATTCACTAATGTGGCCCCCGTAATACCAACGACTGGCGCAGCCGCAACTGCTGGCACCGGCTCTGGAAATGGTTTCTTGATGAAGCAAGGCATGACGATTGTCTTTTCTGGCTGGCAAGGGGATCGCCCACAAAGTTTGAATATCCCGACAGCAGCCATCACTAATTCAACGAAATTCTATGCACCAGGTATAACCTTACCTGTTGCTAGGGACGTTGCCAATGGAAGCGCACCAATTACGGGCACTGTTCAAGATGAGTTTATCGCCGACAACTCGACAGCCAATCTTTTGGGTACCTACTACAAACGTGCACCTAATACATCAGCGAACTTGACGATCCAAAAAACACCGACTTCAATACCTGTAACAGTTGATCCGTCTTATTGGACATACACGGCTGGAAACGGTGAAGGAGAGGGTGGTAGTACAACTTCAATTGGGTATGGATATGTCACTATCAACCGAGCAAAGGTGATAGCAGATACATCTCTTGTCGCTGGTTTGGATGCGGGCATTGATAACGGATCAATCTATCACTTTAATTACACTGCCATTGACCCAAGACCTTTTGGTTTGGGCTTTTTAAGTGTCAGAGATTTGATCTCTTACTTTAAAAATGGTAAGCAAGACTCGCTAGGCAATCCCAACCCCCTCGCCGGGCGTGTCAAAATTACTTTAGCCGTTGGTAGGTCTCAATCTGGACGCTTCCTGAAAGACTTCTTATGGCAAGGCTTTAACACCGACGCTGATATGAAACCTGTTTTTGACGGCCTAATGCCCTTAGTGGGTGGTTCGCGTAAGACGTATACAAACTACCGTTGGGCCAAGCCAGGGGACTATTCACGACAGCACGAGACACACTATACCCCTGGAGACCAATTTCCCTTTGCCTATTCGACCATGACCGATCCTTTAACGGGTAAGACAGATGGTTTGCTACAAAAGTGTACCCAACTCAATACCTGTCCAAAAGTCTTTCATTATGACAGTCCCATTGAATTTGGTGGAGCGAGGGCTTCCTTGTCTGTCACAGATTTTCAAGGTAAAGATATTGCAATACCTAGCAATGTGCGAATGTTTTATGCTGCTGGCACCCAACACAGCCCAATGATATTGACTGAAAACGTAGTCGCTCAACCTGACTACACGGTCGATAGAGTCGTTGCTGCGACAGCTGTGTCAACTTCTCCACCAGCATTCATTGCTAGTACGGCTTTGTTTAGATCATTGCTATTAAATTTAGAGGGATGGATAAAGGGAACCTCAACCCCCCAAGATAGTAATTTTCCTAGGGTCTCAGATGGAACATTGGCTGTACCTACAACGGATCCAAAGAGTTTGAACGCACCTGACTTATCTGGCATTGGGCTTGGATTCAATGGAGTGCACAATACCTTGAGTATGAATGACGAATCGGTCATTCCTTCCAAAGTAAGTACCCAAATGTATACCGTTATGTTACCCACATCAGATGGCCAAGGTAACGATAAGAGCGGTATTAAGATGCCTGATATAGCCGTTCCTTTGGCAACTTCCAAGGGATACAGTATTCGTAAATCTGGATTTGCCGCAGGAGACCAAAATGGGTTAACAGGTTCGCAATTGGCGTTTGCTTTGATCACTAGTGAAAAAAAGGCGGGCGACCCTAGAAAAAGTGTCCAAGAGTTGTACACCAACAAGGCCACTTATCTCAAACAATGGAACGAATCGGTTGACGCGTTGGCGGCTAAAGGCCTGTTGCTGCCCGATGATGTAACCATGTATAAAAACAGAGGGATTATGCAATCACTACAACCAAATTTTGCAAGGCTTCCTTAAGTAAATCGTGTTCAGGTTCAGTGAATGATAACCCCTTGTCAGAGAAGACAAGGGGAGTTTTAAGATTTTTTATCCTTTAAGTTGCTTGGGTTTAAAATTCGGGAGGTGTAAATTGCGGAGCTGATTATGACTGTCAAACACCTTAACGAACTTCCCAATTAAAGGGCGATGGGCATTTATCAAAAATACCTAGAGTTTCATCTCTTTTGGCTTTGTCGAATTCTAATTCCATGCATTTAAATGTACATCCAAATAAATACGCAAGTAAACTTGCTGCAATACATTCATGGTTTGTTCAAGTAGAACTACTTTTCAAATTTTCCTTGCCCATCTTCAATCGCACACTCAATCGCACACCGTTTATATGTGCTTTTGAACTATTGATCTTATAGGATTTTTGCGTCAAGTTGAAGTAGACTTTTTTTAATCCGTTGGTCGCGAGTTCGAATCTCGCTCGACCCATCAAAAAAATGAAATCAACCCTCTTTAGAGGATTTTTTCATTTGTGGCTTGCTAAAAGTATCTAAGTCGGAAGTTAGATACTCAAACTAAGCATGTTCGAGGGGAGATACTTCTTTTTTAATAATTTTTGCATTTTTCTTTTCAGCTAATCGAAGTTCATATGCAGATTGCAAATTTAACCAGCCCTGTGCCTCACTACCAAAATAGCGTTCAAGTCGTAATGCAGTATCCGCAGAGATACCACGCTTACAGTCAACAATTTCCCTTAAGCGAGAATAGGGTACGTGCAATGCTATGGACAATGACCGTACGCTAATTCCCATTGGAATAATATAATCTTCTCTCAAAATTTCACCTGGATGAATAGGTCTCATGCCATTTTTAAACATTTTTAACTCCGTTGTTTGTTTGTAATAATTTTTTGCTAATGTGGTTCAGAAATTATTACTTCGTATGGTCCACTTTCACTCCATTTAAACTTTAAACGCCATTGATCGTTGATTCTTACATGCCAAAATCCGGCGGATTCTTTTAATTCATTACCTGGTGGAGCCATCATGAAGTTTATCGAGGGCGCAGAGTCAAGTTGAATTAACTTACGTTCTGCGACATTTCGGATGTTTGAAAACTTAGACGACTTCCCAGTTAAAAACAGTTGTTCAGTATCTTTGCACGAAAATGATTGAATAGACATGATACTATATTATCTGTTATTCGGGTAACAGTCAATTTTTTAGATTATTTTTTAGATTATTTTTACCTAGACTATTTGGGTTTAATTTTTTACAGCACACTCAATCGCACACTGGTTATATTCGCTTGTAAGATAAATTGATTTTATTGTTGTTTTATATCAAACAGACTTCTTTTAATCCGATGGTCACGAGTTCAAAACCTAAATTTGAACTGAACCCCAAATACGCGGTTTTAAGTGATGTAGCCCCGCCAGAAGATCAGGATCGGACCTTTCTAAACTCCGCCTCCAAGAAACCCATGAAGGCTTTGACCTTCGCGCTGGGCAGACGCCTTGAGGTGTGAAGCGCCCATAACTCCGACGGTTGATCGGCTGCCGGTCCCCATGACACCAAGCGGCCGGAGGTCAAGTCCTCTGCCACGACGAGGCGTGGAAGCCTTGCTGCTCCAAGGCCCGTGAGCGCTGCATCACGAATCATGGTGAACAAGGGCAGTTGTAGAACCGTTTTTACCGAGATCTCCTTTGTGGCCATGCCGGCGATTTTCCAGATGCCTTCCCCAGAAGACGATATTCGAGTGATGACGGGCACAAAGCGCGGAGATTTTTGTCCAGCTCGTGCAAATCGCTTCTTCAGGTCTGGCGTCGATACGACGAGCACTTGATCGCTTAAAAAACAGCGACCAACAAGTTCTGAATTGGGCTCGGGGTTGACCCGAATGACGAGGTCGAAGCCCTCATTGACCAAGTCCACCTGTCGATCTTCCAGCGCGATCGCCAACTTGACATCGGGGTAGATCCGTGTGAACTCAGCGGCAAGCCTGCCCATCATCATTTGCCCAAAGAGAGCCGGTACGTTAACTCGCAGCAGCCCATGAGGCTGCGTCCGCCTATCGCGCAGCACAACGGCAGTCTCGGCAATTTCGCGCATGGGGCCGCTGGTGCGCGCGAGCAGCTGCGCGCCTTCTTCCGTCAGGCGAACCAATCGGGCTCCGCGCTCGAACAGTCTGACACCCAGCGATGTCTCCAACTCCATGACCTTACGCGACAGGCTTGCCTTGGGCCTTCCGCTCGCGCGACTGGCCTTGGCGAAACCCTCGTGGGTAGCGACCAGCAGAAAATCGGAAAGGTCATCGAGATTCATAAGTGTTCCAAATTTGGGACATATTGTCTTAAATATAGATGTTTCGTTACCAATTTAAGACCTTATCATACTATTCATACCAAAATCATCTTGGTGTCTATGTTGATCAGTAAGCAGTGATGCAGACAAATGGATGTACCTTTGGCGTGGGCATGTCCGTTGGCGGTCATCGGCGCAAGCTTGGTGGACAAAACCATGCTTTGAGCGCTTGCTGAAATTGGCTTAAACCCTGAGGTGTCTCTATGTCTGCTGAAAAAATTCTCGTGCTTAACTCCACCGGCAAGGTCGGGCGCAATGTTTGCCGTGCCTTGCTCGAGGCGGGCTTTGATGTCTACGGCACCACGCGTTCAACCAAGGGTGCGCTTGCCAGTCTGGGCGTGAAGTCGGTTGTATGCAACTATACCTTGCGCGCAGATCTGGATCGGGCCTTTATTCAAACCGGTGCCAAGAAGGTGTTCGTCATCACAGACTATTTTGGTGCGGCCAGGAAAAGTGCGGACCTTGAAATTGAGCAAGGACGTGCCGCCATTGATGCTGCTAAAGCCGCAGGCGTGCAGCACCTGGTGTTCATGAGTGTGGCGGACGCTGAGTTCTTTGATCACCACGTCAAGCACCTGCATGCCAAGGTGGCCCTCGAAAAGTACCTGCGAGAATCCGGTGTCCCGTTTTCTATCCTTCGGCCCTGTGCTTTCTTTGAAAACCTGGACGATCCTGCTAACTGGAACCCACTGAAAAAAGGCGTGGTCAAGTTTTTGACAACCCTGGACTGCAAGTACTGTGCGACTTATGACATTGGCCGGGCAGCCGCCATTCAATTAAAGGACCCGCAATTGTGGCTGGGCAAGACACTCGATGTAATAGGATGGCAGGGTGATCTGTCAAAGGTGGCCGCAGCCCTGTCCAAGGTCAGCGGCGTGCCAGTCAAGGCACAGCTGGCCATGCCGATCTTTCTGCGCCGATTGTTCCTCAAGGATTTGCACCACATGTGCCTGTACTACGAGGTGCAGAAGGGCCCGCGCGGTACACCAGAGGCGTTTAAGAAAATCCTGCCAGACACTCTGTCAGCAGAAGATTGGTTTCGCTTCCACGGCCAATATTCGAATGGAAAAAAAATCGCTACTGGTGTCTAGTGGCACGGGTTCTATCCGAGATTTTGCCGAACTATTTCCCTTTTCATTCCATGCTCATCTTAGAATTGGCTGGGAAGTACGCCGCCGAGAACAAGATCACGCCACGCAAGTGCCCGTGAATATTGCCACCACAACCTCTGCCTTCCTGACGGGCGGCGCTGCGTTGCCCCAGGCAACGGTGCAGCCTATCCTAGCTGTCAAGAACATCGAGGTCATCTAAGACCATGTGATCTTGGTGCTGCACGGCGTCTACTTCGAGGTGCCGATGGGCAAGATCGTCTCCTTGCTCGGTGCCGACGGTGCGGGCAAGAGTACCACCATGAAGTCGGTGTTAAGGCGCTGTCCGAAAACGCCGATGTCATGGCGTTCTAACTGGGTTTGGCCAAAGAAGGCCGCAAGAGCTTTCGCGACATGAAAACTTACCGGCGTGCAAACGCTGGCTTTAAACCCAGGCTTGCCTATTATGACGCTGCCATCATCGTCTCTTTTGTGTGATGCCTGAGGAGCGAATAATTGAAAGAAATGACTATGGATATTCAATTAGAGATGGACTCGCAATAGCGCCTTTTTACACCTTAATAATCCCCAAGCGTCATATTGTGGTTTAATTTAAATTGACCAAAAATGATCTTCTAGCTTGTGATAAGCTATTGATAAGAGGTTAAACAACAAATTCAAGCAGAGTATCCAGCTTGGGTTAGATTCAATATTGGTATTGATTCGGTACCTTCAGCAGGTCAAACGGTCTTTCATTTGGACACTCACAAAATTTAATTGCAACTCTAACGCAACACGCTATCACAAGCAGCAAATTCCCTTCAACAGTTTTAAAACAATTAAAAAATTATGTCTATTTCTCTTTATTCAGTTACGGTTCCCGTTTTAAAGCAGATGCTCATGGCACTCAGCGATGTGCTAAAAAAAGGCGAAGAGCACTCACAACAACGAAAATTTGATCCGCTCAACTTATTGCAGTCACGCTTATTTCCAGACATGCTGCCTCTCTCTCGTCAAGTTCAAATCGCCTGCGATTTTGCCCAAAGTGTTCCTATGCGAATCGCTGGGCTTGAAGTGGCCGCCTACGAAGACACCGAGCAAAGTTTTGCCGAACTGCAACAACGTATCTTGAAGACGCTAGGGCTCATTAACGCTTTGCGCGCAGCGCAACTTGACGGTAGCGAGGTGAAAGAGATTGTTTTGCGCCCAGGTACGCCAAAAGAGAAAAAGCTATCTGTCGAGGACTATGCTTTGAAATACGGCATGCCACAATTTTTCTTTCACGTCACGACCGCATACAACTTACTGCGACACAATGGTGTCGAGATCGGTAAAAAAGACTTCATGGGTTCTTACTAGTCGCAGGCGCGAGGGCGCTTTTTTGCATCTGGCCATCAATCTCCTACCTTTGACTTTAAATAGTTTAGCCTGCATCACTTCAAGCTAACAAAGTCATTCCGGCATGCTTTGCAGCCTTGACATCAAACGTCACCGTCATATTGCATCCCGCACCACTGGCCGAACGCTCAATCAGACAGTCAGCTAAGTCTGCACGTCTATCACCAAAAACGCGTAGCGCGCGCATCACTTGATCAGCTCGCTCGACCAAAAACTGCCTTGTGCGCAAAATCATTTCTAATGCCTGTGCAACTTGCTCTTCGGTTAATGCATAGGAACTCGTCAGTACCCAATACAGCTCAATTATGGATACCGTGGTGATATAGCCAATATTGTCACTGTTGAGCGACTCAATCAACTTGGTCGCCTTTGCTGATTGTTTGGCCTCATCTTGCATGATGTAGCGCACCAGCACGTTTGTATCGAGGCCAATCATCGCGCAGTGCCTGCGCGTTTTGCAATGGCTGCATTCATCGATTCAATCGAAACGATTTTCTTTGCAGGTCCAAACATTCCTTTGAGTGCCGAGACCTCGCTATTTGCGGCTAAAAATTCATAGCGACCAGGCGCGATCAGCACAAACTCCACTCGGTCTCCTGCATCAACTTTAAGATTGTTGCGAACTTCAACAGGTATTGTTATTTGGCCTTTGGATGTAAGAGTGGCTGTCGACATGTCTTCTCCTTTTTTCCTTACTATAAAGTAAGGAGTTGGCGTTGTCAATGCAATGCAATAACCTGTGCCGTCTCAATAGTTTTTTCTTTTATCGGCACCAGTTGGTTTCTTAGTCTGGTGTTTGATGCTCTGTAATCAATTTTTCTGTTGAATTCAACAGAATAAGCGCTCATCATCGTATTCCTGAATTGTCGCCAAGTGTCTTTGCCATTACTATGGTTTTCTACATAGGCATCCATTATTAGGTAAGCAAATGAATACAAACTTGATTTGGCAATCTATTTTGGCCACAGCACTGGCCTTTTCAGCATGTGGTTTTCAATTCGCCCATGCAGGCACAGTCACTGTCATCACCTCATTTCCCAAAGAACTGACTCAAATTTACAAGACTGCCTTTGAAAAAGCCAACCCTGAAATCAAGATCGAAATCCTGAATAAAAATACGGTCCAAGGCATGGCCTATGTGCGTGAATTGCCACAAGGGCAAAGGCCAGAGGTGTTCTGGGCCTCGGCGCCTGATGCCTTTGAAGTCTTATCCGGCCTCAAATTGCTTGAACCCATTGGAGAGCTTGCTAACAAATCCGCACCCGTCAAGGTGGGGTCTTACCCCATCAATGCGCCAGATAACATGTATCTTGGTCAGGCCCTGGCTGGCTATGGCCTGATGTTGAATACACGTTACATGTCCGCCAACAAATTACAAGCGCCCAAGCAATGGGTTGACTTGATCAAGCCCGATTACTTTGGCCATGTGGCCATGAGTTCACCTTCACGCTCGGGTACCACCCATTTGACGGTTGAAACTCTGCTGCAAGGAGAGGGTTGGGAAAAGGGCTGGCGTCAACTCTTGCAAATTGCTGGCAATTGCGCAGCCATCACTGAGCGCAGTTTTGGAGTGCCCGATGGTGTCAACAATGGTCAGTTTGGCATTGGTTTGGTGATTGACTTTTTTGGTTTGGCGGGCAAGTACTCAGGTTTCCCAGTGGATTTTATCTATCCCGATATTACGGCCGTTGTGCCGGCCAACATTGCGCTGATTTCTGGCAGTAAAAATTCTGCCGAGGCGCGCAAGTTCATCAGTTACACAGTTTCGCAACAAGGACAAGAGTTGCTCTACAACCCCAAAATTTCCCGCTTGCCCATATTACCACCGGAAGCCATGGGCGGCAAAACGCCTGCAGGCTATCCCAATCCTTTTGAAATTGCCAAGCGCGCCAAAGTTCAGTTCAACTCGGACTTGTCTGAAGACCGTTACAACGTCGTCTCTGCCCTGTTTGACCAAACCATCACCTTTCGCTTGAAAGAACTTCAGACCGCAGCCAAGGCCATTCATTCAGCCGAAGCCGCCTTGGCTCGCAAACCCAACGCCAACGCAGCAGAGCTTATAAAGCAAGCGCGCGAGGCAGCCTTTAGCCCTGTCGTGAATGTGCAGAAAGCGTCTGACAAGGAATTTTTGGCATTGTTTGCAGCCAACAAAAAAGATGCCTCGGTCAGTAAAAGCGTGACAGGTTTGGAGAACTACTGGAACAACAGTGCACGCCAAAACTACGAACGCGCAAAAAGTTTGGCAGAGCAAGCACTAGCCGCTATCAAATAACTCTCAGGTCCACATCATGTCTGTTAATGGGCAGGCGGCACTGCAGCCGCAAGGGGCAATGCGGTCACAAACTGGATGGGCTGATGTTCGCCCTGGCGTTTGGCTGTGTGGCGGTCTTGTGATGGTTTTCTTGTTGCTGTTTTTTGTATTGCCCGTTGCACGTGTCTTTGTCACTGCTTTCTTAGACATTGACAACAGCCTCACCCTTGGTCATTTCAGTGCTTTCTTTTCACAAGACTTAATGCGCGAGTCGTTCATGAACAGCTTGTATGTGGCGCTCATGTCGGCCTTTTTTGCAGCATTGATTGCAGTGCCGTTGGCGTATTTCACAGTGCGATTTGATTTTCGGGGTGCGCTTGTGATTCAGACCTTGGGTGTGCTGCCACTCATCATGCCGCCCTTTGTGGGTGCTGTGGCACTGCAACTGATTTTTGGGCGCTCTGGCACATTGAACCTGTTGCTCAACGACGCCTTTGGCTTCACGCTGCCCATCATGGAGGGACTTAAGGGTGTGATCTTTGTCGAATCTATCCATTACTTTCCATTCATTCTTATGAACCTCACAGTGGCACTGCGCAACATTGACGGTGCCATGGAGGAAGCCGCGATGAATCTGGGTTGTAAAGGGTGGCGTCTTTTTTGGCGTGTGATTTTTCCCCTGGGCTTGCCAGGTTTTGTGGCGGGTGCTTCTTTGGTATTTGTCAAAGTGTTTGATGACTTGGGTACGCCATTGGTGATGGGTCAGACCAACATGCTCGCGCCTCAAGCCTACTTGCGCATCACTCAGGTTGGGTTGGAAGACCCCATGGGCTATGTCATCAGTGTGCTGATGATTGTGTTTTCGATTGGTGCCATGTTCCTATCTGCCCGCGCACTAAATGGGCGTGACTTTTCCACCTTGCAAAAAGGCGGCGCCAGCATTCAACGTCGCCAGCTTTCCCCATTGGAAAGTGTGCTGGCTTATCTTTGGATTGGCGTGATTTTGCTCATTACCTTGTCTCCCCATTTAGGAGTGTTGTTACTGTCGTTTGCAAAAGTCTGGAGCTTCTCGCCATTGCCGGACGCCTACACACTTGAACATTACGCCACGGTGTTTGAGGACGCCAGCGGCATGATTCAGAACACATTGATTTACTGCGGCCTGGCTGCAGGATTGGATGTTTTGCTTGGGGTCACGATTGCCTATTTGATCTTGCGCACCAATTTGCCTGCACGCCAATGGCTTGATTGGATTGCCTCTGCATCGCTGGCTGTACCTGGCATTGTGTTGGCCATTGGCTTCTTGCGCATGTTCAAAGGGGTCACGGTGCCAAGCACCGATGTATTGCTGACCAGCACCTGGGTGGCCATTATGTTGGCCTATGCGGTGCGTCGATTGCCTTATGCATTGCGCAGTTGCATGGCAGCGTTGCAACAAGTTCATATCTCGCTTGAAGAAGCGGCCGAGAGTGTGGGTGCTAACAAAATGCGCAGTATTCGAAGGGTGCTGGTGCCACTTATGATGGGCGGCATCCTTGCGGGATTTGTCACGAGTTTCATTACAGCTGCGGTAGAGTTGTCGGCCACGATCATGCTGGTATCGGCCGATTCACAAGCGCCTATGAGTTATGGCATTTACTTGTACATGCAAAGTGTGGCCGGTCGCGGACCTGGTGCAGCCCTTGGTGTATTGGCTATTTTGGTCGTAGCTGTTGGCACGTATTTGTCACATCGAGTTGTGGAACGAGCGGCCAGTCGCTTGACCCCAAGCAAGGAACATTCATCATGAAAAAAGTCAGCGTTCAATGCCGCAACATCCGTTTGGCTTATGGCAGTACCGAAGTTCTTAAAAACGTCAACCTGGACATTCAACCCGGAGAATTTTTTGCGCTGCTTGGTCCTTCTGGCTCAGGTAAAAGTACTTTGCTGCGACTGATTGCAGGTTTTAACAAACACCAACATGGAGAATTGTTGGTCGACGGCCATGACATTGGCCAGCAAGAACCATGGGAGCGCAACATTGGCATGGTGTTTCAAAGCTACGCCTTGTGGCCTCACCTGTCTGTATGGGATAACGTGGCTTTTGGTTTGGTGGAACGTAAAGTGGACAAAAGAACACTACAAGCCAAAGTATCGGCTGCCCTTGATTTGGTGGGCCTCTCGGCCTTTGGTCAGCGAAAGCCCAATCAACTCTCTGGTGGACAACAGCAACGAGTTGCGTTGGCCCGCACCATTGTGATTGAGCCTCAAGTTTTGCTGCTAGACGAACCATTGTCCAACCTCGACAAAACTTTGCGCGTGCAAATGCGCCAAGAACTTTTGGCATTGCAGCGTCGCTTGGGTATCACCACTATCTTTGTAACGCATGACCAAGAAGAAGCCATGACCACCGCCGATCGAATGGCTGTTCTAGATCAAGGCGTGGTGCAGCAAGTGGGTTCACCCGCCGAGCTCTATGACGAGCCTGTCAATGCATTTGTAGCTAATTTTGTGGGCACCATGAACATGCTCGATGCCATGGTACTCAGCCAACACTCAGACAACTTGGTGCTTGATGTCAAGGGTGTTGGCGAGATGACGATTCCCGTCCCGCTCAAAGTCTCGCGGTTGTATGTGAAAGATCAACACGTTCAACTTAGCTTTAGGCCGCATGCAGTGACAGTAGATACTAAGTCAGGTCCTGATGGTGAGCGTACCATTGGCATGCAAGGCAACGTAGAGGCTAGCGAATTCATGGGCGAATTGACCCGTTACCGTGTGCGTGTGGGCACTCAGTCTCTGTCCGTTGAGCAGGCTCACTATGCAGGTTTGTCTAAATTGCCTCTTGGCACCCCTTTGAGTTTAAGGCTGTCATCTTCACAAATCAGACTGTTTGCGGTCTGATATATCGCATTCCATTGAATTAGAAAAAATGAAACAACTGAATTTACAAGCCATCATGATTGATCTTGACGGCACCATGGTCGACACCATTGGCGACTTTGAAGTGGCACTGAACCGAGCCCTTGCAGACTTGTACGTACCCACGGCCAACCGCGCCCTCATTGAACGCAGCATTGGCAAAGGTTCAGAACACCTCATTCGTACGGTGCTAAAACACCAACTGACTTTGCCAGAAGTGACTGCAAGTAGACGCGATGTTGAGGAGTTGTTCACGCCAGTGTGGGAGCGCTATGAGCATCATTACCTCAGTATCAATGGCGAGTTTTCAAAAGTCTTTCCTGGTGTGATGGAGGGCTTAGAACAAATCAAAGCCATGGGTTTGCCGCTGGCTTGCCTCACCAACAAACCTGTAGCGTTTGCAACGCCACTTCTCAAAGACAAAGGGCTTTCAACATACTTTGAGCAAGTTTTTGGTGGTGACAGTTTTGAACGAAAAAAACCAGACCCTCTGCCTCTTCATAAAACTTGCGAAGCTTTAAAAAGCAGTCCGGCTCGCACCTTAATGGTGGGTGATTCCAGCAACGACGCACAAGCGGCTGATGCGGCAGGCTGCCCTGTAGTTTTAATGACCTATGGTTATAACCATGGTGAACCCATTCAAAACACCCCGGCCTTGGCTTGGTTAGATTCTTTGGATCAACTGTGGGATTAATCCAGGGTTGCTTGGTCCATACCGGTCACATATAAACTTTGTATTGAAGCGGAAAATCTTTTGGATTTTTGATTGGCCTCACTGATTAATCAATGTCGAGTATTGGCCCATACAAGAGGTTGGGTGTAGGTCACTCAATTTACGCATTTTAAAAACCCCTTCACCAATCAGCTCTATGTTCCCAATTAATTCCCATTGGGCTGTATCAAGTTGTTTTAACAAGCGAAAGCTTGGATCCGTATTGGCATGCTGTCATTCCATCGGAATTCGTCGTGTAGCAACGATGGTCTTAAAGCGTGCGATCTCTCGGTCACTGCGGTTGCGAAATTCCTCGGGTGAACTGCCATGAGGTATGGCACCCAAGTCATGGATGCGCGCAGCAACATCCGGCATGGCAATCACTTCCTGCATACCGCGATGTATCCGATCGACGATTCTGCGCTGCATGTTGCGAGGGCCGAGTACGCCAATCCATGACTCGTACTCCAGCTGCGGCAAGGCGCTGGCTATTGGCGGCACGCCTGCTAGGGCAGGCAGAGGATCGCGCGAGGTGATGGCAAGGGCACGCACTTTGCCACCGGTAACCTGCGATAGACCGAAGGTCATGGTGTCGATCATGACATCGACGCGACCCGCAATGACGTCAATCAGCGCAGCCGGACTCCCTTTATAGGGCACGTGCACCATCTCTGCGCCAGTAAGTGAATTGATCCATTCACCAACTAAATGATGGGCAGAGCCGGGACCAACGGAATAGAACGTGAGTTTGCCGGGATTGGCTTTGCCGTACGCGATCAGATCCTCTAGGCGCTTGAACGGTGAGTCGGGTCGGACTCCGACCAACATGCCATAGGTCATGAAGGTGGACACAAAAGTGAAGTCGTTCAGGGTGTCGTAGGGCAGGCTCTTTTTCACTGCGGCGGCAAGCGAGTGCCAACTGGCGGTGATCAGCAGCGTATGGCCGTCGGGCTCAGCACGGACCACTTCCAGTGCGGCGACTGCACCCGATCCGCCAGGCTTGTTCTCGATAATGATGGGCTGGCCAAGGCGCTCCGACAGCTTGCTTGCGAGCAGTCGTCCGCTGATATCGGCACTAGATGCCGGTGGGCCACCGATCAACATCCTAAGGGGGCGTGTCGGGTACTCTGTTTGCGCCTGCGTGGGTGCTGCACAGAGCAGTCCTAGCAGACCAAGCAGGCCTAAGATTTTCTGGCTGGAGCTTATCGCCAGAGTGATGGTCTTCATGTCGTATCCTTTATCTCGAGTGCCAACAATTGCAAATAAGGCAAATCTGGGTTTACATAATGCAATTAAACTTTTTACCAGTGCTAATAAAATTTATTATCGAAGTGACTATGGATTGAAAGGAATAGCAAAAACCCGAACATTGCATTAATTGATATTCTTTAAATGATCATTCAGCAGAGATTGACAAACAAGACTACGCCCAACGGCGTGGCAATATTTAATCTATATAGTAGAAACAGTGATCGACAAAAACTTCATTTACAAGCCTGGGCGCTATATGGGATAACTTTGCGCCAATTTTCTCCATGGCCTTTCGAGATCGAACGTTGTTGATTCCCACATGGAACCAAACGCGCTTTGCCCATTTCAATGCATGCTTGAGCATTAAGTCTTTCATTTCCCCGTTGACTCTTCCACCCCAATAGGATCGAGCTAAAAAGGTAAGACCAATCGCAATCTCTCGATTGTTCGCATCAAGGTCGTAATATCTAGACGATCCAATGATTGAACTTGTCCCTCGCTCAACTGCGACTAGGGTAGATTTGGACAAGATCCCAGATTGGAAAATTTGCGAATCAAAGACCTTGCGTTGATATCGCAAGGGGCTAGGATGCTGTTGCCAAATCAACGGATCACTAGCAACCTGATATAGCCATTCAGCATCATCGGCTTGAAGGGGGCGCAGCAAAATTGAGTTGCCTATTAAATGCGGTTGTAGATCGAATTCGCAATCGTTCATGCTGCGTAAAGAAGCCAATAGGCGTGAATTAAAGGGGGGTTTAGGTGACGTTTTACTTTTCTCATTAGAGACATCAAGTTCAAAGAGAACAAAATAACCTCAAACAACTCATCAATCGACCCCTCGAGATTGCGATTGAAGCGGGGATGAGGGATCGCTTGGCGCATGTTGTTTACGGATGCCGCCTAACGAAAGCCGCCACCATCGAAACAGCGTCATTGCGCAGAGTATCCAAGTGCTGGTGCATTTTCAAGGAAGCGACGCTCTCATCCATTGCGCGAATTGCGCCAAGGACAGCTTCATGCTCTCGGATCGAAAGACTCATGAGTCCAGGGTGAAAGGTCACTTCGCGCCTGTAGGCTTCTACCCGGTTTTTCAGTTCAATTGTCAGGCTCTCTATATGTGGGTTATGGCTTGCCTTATAGATGCACTCATGAAACCTTGCATTTGCTGCATAAAAAGACTCTGCATCTTGCTCAGTTTCGGCTTGTAAGCAGGCCTCATGTGCCAGTGATAGATTTTGAAGATCTTGTGCAGTGTGGCGGCGAGCAGCGAGTGCAGCACACGCTGCCTCCAAATACCCCATGGTTTCAAACATCGCTGCAAGCCGCTCTAAGGTCAGTTGGACAACAAAGGCACCCTGTCTCGGGCGAAGTTCAACAAGCCCCTGTGCAGCCAGTTGATTGAGCGCGTCGCGCACGGGTGTGCGCGATGCATCAAATCGTACGCAAAGGGCTTCTTCCTTCAGTTGGGTGCCTGGAATCAGTTTGCCACAAGCCATTTCCTGAGACAGGACTCGAATAATTTCAGCTGACCTCGGTTGGGACGCCAAGTTGGGGTGGTGTTTGGTCATGTGGGACAGAATTTTTGGGGCGTGCAAGTCAGGGCGGCTGCTTTGGATGTTTGCTTCGTACAATTTGAATTTTAAGACGAGCAAGTCATCGAAAACCCAGTTGCACCAAAGTTGCGCGTTCGAATAGGCTTGATTATTGCTGAAAATATATTTCTTTGTATACTTTTTTGAAATTATCGTATACTTTGATCAGACAGTAGGCTTTCTCAACACCAAATGGAGTTAGTAATGGAACAACTTTCCCGTCGTCATCTCTTAAAGGCCGCCGCCGCTTGTGGCTCGATCGGCTCCTTGGGCTTGTCAGCACCAGCAATTGGTCAAGGGCTCACCAAAGTCACTTTTACCACTTCCTGGATTCCCGAGGGTCCTAACCTTTTTGCCTATGTGGCTCGCGACAAGGGCTTTTGGAAAAAGAACGGATTGGATGTGAGCGTTGCACGCGGATCTGGTTCAGGAGCGGCAGCCCAAGCCATTGGAGCTGGTGCGTTCATGTTTGGAATGGGGGCGACGCCAACCGTCATCATTCAAGCAGCTAAAGGTCTACCCATTACTTGCATTGGACAACTCAATTACGATGCATTGATGGGCATAGGTGTGCCTTCCAACTCACCCATTACAAAACCCAAAGACCTTGAAGGCAAAAAGCTAGGTGCAAGCGTGAGCTCTGGGGAGTATCCGTTTTTGCCTCTTTATGCACAAAAGGCCGGGTTTGACTTCAGTAAGGTCCAACTTGTGCAACTTGACTCAAAGGTTCGTGACCGCTCCTTGACCGAGAAACTGGTAGATGCCGTAGCCGCTTTTGGATCAAGCACCATTCCTTCGCTGGCTTCAACTGGAAGCGATGTACGTTTCTTACTCTTTAAAGCGGTAGGAGTTGAGTTTTATGGCCAGTCCCTCATCACCCAGCCTTCCCGCATAAAAAACGAACCCGACGTTTGCGCGGCTTTCGTCAACGGCGCCATGGAGGCGATTCGCTTTATCATGACCGAGCCTGACGAGGCTCTAGATATTTTTCTAAAGGCCAACGACGAAGTGTCAATGACCGCTTCAGGTAAGGAATATGCGCGAATCGGTTTGGGGTTGACTAACCTCACCAATTTGGTGCCAGAGGTGCTCCAAAACGGACTTGGATGGGCTGACCCCGTTAAGGTAAAAGCTCAATCAGAATTGATCCTACAGTATGCGGCAGGCCAAGGCGCCAAAATGCCCGATTTGGCCCAGCTATTTACCAACCAATTTGTTGGGAAAATAAAATTCTCGGAGGCAGAACTTGCCAAGGCGCGCAAGGGTGTGGAGCCCTTCCGAAAGTACGTTGCATGACCGTAGGTGGCGACTTTATTTCTGCTATTGAGGCCAGTAAGACTTACACAACCCGCAGCGGCCTGATTCACGCAGTACAGGGTGCAAATTTTTCTGCCAAGGAGGGGCAATTCATCTCTCTTCTCGGGCCAAGCGGCTGTGGCAAAAGCACACTGCTCATGATGCTTGCAGGCTTGGAGCCAGCAAGTTCAGGCAGACTTGTTTTGGCAGGTGAGCCCGTCCTTGGTCCACGGCGTGACACTGGGGTCATCTTTCAAGATGCCACCCTCTTGCCATGGAAGTCGGTGTTGGACAATGTGCTGTTTCCCGTTGATATTTTGAAGTTGGTGCGCAACGAATACTTGGATCGCGCGCGCGAACTTTTAGAGCGCGTGGGCCTTGGAGGCTTTGAGGACAAACGCCCTCACGAGTTATCGGGTGGCATGCGCCAAAGGGTAGCCATTTGTCGGGCGCTCATTCACGACCCAAAAGTTTTGCTCATGGATGAACCCTTCAGTGCACTTGATGCCATCACACGTGACCAAATGAACGTGGTGCTTTCCGAGTTGCTCGAGCGCTACCGTAAAACGGTGATCTTTGTGACCCACAGCATTCGCGAGGCGGTGTACCTGTCGGATCGCGTGCTTGTCATGGGTGGCAGGCCATCATCGATGCTGCTTGACCTTGATATTCCATTTTCCCGACCAAGGCCTTTTGAAATTGAAGAAACCCAAGAGTTCGGTAGTTATTGCAGGACTTTGCGTTTAACGATTGAGCGGGGTCATGCACACTCTGATCCCTCCCGCGCCAAAGTTTCATTTGCCCAGGGGGCGTCATGAGGCCCTCGATCGAGCAAGCACAAAGCATCGATACCAGTTCTTCTGGCGCAAAAAAGAAGGGTGTTTTGCTCACTTTGGTTTTGAGCAGTTCCACTGTCATTTTGCCACTCCTTTTGGCTTTGACCGTTCTTTTGATGTGGGAATACGGGGTGCAGTTGGCTGGCATTCCCGAGGTCATTCTTCCCGCGCCGAGCTCCATTTTTAAAGTCATGATTTCAAAAAATGAAATTTTGTTGCGCCACTCTGCGCCAACCATACTGGAGTCTGCTGGAGGGTTTGGGCTCGCCAGCATCCTAGGCATCGGCTTGGCTATTTTGCTAAGTTACTCTCGATTTGCAAGCGAAGCTCTTTATCCCAACCTGGTCTTCTTTCAGCTCATCCCAAAGATTGCGCTGGCACCACTGTTTATTATCTGGTTTGGTATCGGGTCTGAGTCACGTCTGGCATTTGCAGTTTTCATTAGCTTCTTCCCCATCGTTATTTCAACGATTGCTGGCTTTGCAAGCGTTGACACGAACATGGTTAGGTTGTGCCGTTCATTGACCGCCACCGAGTGGCAGATTTTCACGAGTGTCAAGTTTCCAGCTGCCTTACCCTATATCTTCAGTGGAATGAAAGTCGCCATGACGATGGCCATCATTGGGGTCATCATTGGCGAATTTATCACCGCTCAGCAGGGATTGGGCTACCTCATCGTTTTTGCAACTGCTCGTGCTGACACCGTGGTTGGAATGGCGGCAATCACCACGTTGTGCGCAGGCGGACTATTGCTGTACGGCCTTGTAGCAGCCGCTGAAGCGATTGCGAACCGATATTACGGAGTTCCACGCGGCTAGTGCCGCGTATTTATTTACCTCAGCCTTCAAGGACCCACTCAATGGATCTTCAACTCAAAGGGAAAACAGCGCTCATCACGGGTGCTTCCAAAGGAATAGGGCATGCTGCCGCCCTTGCGTTTGCTCGAGAGGGCTGCCATCTTCACCTAGCTGCTCGCTCAGGGGACGCATTGGAGGCCCTCAAGCAAGAAATCATCACAAAGTACGGCGTCCAAGTTTACGTTCACGTCATGGACCTCAGTGTGACAGATAACCTTGTCAATTTGGCGCACAAGGCGACTGGCTGCGACATCCTAATAAACAATGCAGGCGAGGTCCCCTCCGGTCCTATTGAATCGCTGAGCGAGGCCGATTGGAGGCGAGGTTACGACCTCAAGTTGTTTGGCTATATCGGCTTGACCCGCGAAGTCTATGCGCAGATGAAAGCGCGTGGCGCTGGCGTGATCATCAACGACATCGGTAACTCCGGAGAGAACTGGGATGCCAATTACATTGCAGGCAGCACAGGCAATGCCGCTTTGATGGCTTTTACCAAGGCCTTAGGTGGACAAAGCCTGGACTTTGGTGTGCGCGTAGTTGGCGTCAATCCTGGGCCCGTCGAAACAGAGCGCATGATAAAAATCAACAAGCGCCGCGCAATCGACATGTATGGCGATGAGTCACGCTATGAAGAGCTGCGTGCCATGTACCCCGGGGGTCGACCGGCCACTGCAGATGAAATCGCCGATCTCATGCTCTTCTTGGCCTCACCGCGTGCGGCCTACATCACCGGCACCGTGGTCACCATTGACGGCGGCATCTCAGCACGCGGATCAATCATTAAGTCAAGGACCTAAAACCCATGCGTAATTTTGAAGCCCGTAACCAGCATTTTGATGCGCTCGTTAACGAGCCTGACTTGATGTGGTTGGGTCAAAACACCAATCACTTCAAACCACACCCTAGTGTAGTTAAAGCCATGCTGGACTCCATCAATGCAGAGGAGTTTCATGCCTATGCACCTCCGGCAGGGCTTGAGGAGCTAAGAAGTCTGATCCTACAAGACCTCGGGCTGAAAGCGGAAAATGCCTCTGTACTTGTGACGGATGGTGCGGTTGAGGCGCTTTATACAACCTGCCGCGACCTGTGTGAACCCGGTGTGAATTTCGTCACAACAGACCCGGGATGGAAATGGCCAATGGCGTTTGCAAAGGCAAGCGGCGCGACCACCATAGAAATTCCCATTTACAAGCCCGAGAATGGCTACAAGCTGACAGTGGCCCAGTTGGAATCGGCAGTTAATGAAAAGACCCGCATCATCTATTTGGTTGACCCCAACAACCCGCTAGGCACTTGCCATACAGAGCAAGAAATCAAGGCCTTCACGGAGATTGCACGCCGGCATAAAGCCTACTTCTTGCATGACTGTACCTACCGTCATTTTGCCGATGGTCATTCACTGGCCGCACAGTTTTATCCGGAACGCACCATCACCATTTACAGTTTTTCAAAGTGGCTTGGGCTGGCAGGCATGCGCATCGGTGCTCTGGTTGCGCACCCCGACGTCGTTGAGCGACTGGCTGGTGCACCACCCAACAATTTAGGTTCCAATATCGTGTCTCAACGCGCTGCCATTGCGGGTTTGAAGATACGCGATGAGTGGTTTCCCGAGATCAACCGGCGCCAAAGAAGAAATCAGGCAGAGATCGTTCGAGCTGCTTTGCAGGTGCCTGGTTTGAAAGTCGTGAACTATCCTTCACAGGCAAATCTGATTGTGATGGAGTGCATTGAGGCTGGTATCACACCCGAGGCCTTGTGCCAGGCCTACCGTCAGGAGGGAATCATGATCCGACAGGGGAGCTACCACACGACAGCCTTTGGTCATCGGTTTGTGAAAGTGAGCACGACGGTGCCAGAGGAATGGGCCGATGCTTTTTGTCGTTTGCTACCTGCTATGGTTGAGAAGGCGCGCGTTTTAAAGCAAGTTACAAACCTTTATTAAGGATTGATATGAGTTGGGCCAACACAAAAGACGCCGTGCGCTTGTATTACGAAGAATCTGGCTCGGGTTCGGCCATCATCTTCGTCCACGAATTTGGCGGTGATTACAGAAGCTGGGAGCCGCAGATGCGACACTTTTCCAGGCGCCATCGCTGCATTAGTTTTTCTGCACGGGGGTTTGCGCCATCTGACGTGCCCACCTCTGTTTCTTCATACTCGCAGCGACATGCAGTTGATGATATTCTTGCCGTGATGGATGCTGCTCAAATAGAAAAAGCCCATATTGTCGGTCTGTCGATGGGGGGGTTTGCGACCCTGCATTTTGGACTTGTTGCACCAAAGCGCGCCCTGTCACTGACAGTGGCAGGTGCTGGCTACGGTGCTGAAAAGCAGCATGAGGCATACTTTCGAGACGTCTCGCTTGAAGTGGCTCGGCAATTTGAAACGCAGGGGAGCGAACAATTTGCCAAGACCTATTCGTTGGGTGCATCTAGAGTTCAATTTCAGAACAAAGATCCCCGCGGATGGGCTGAGTTTGCAACATGGCTGGGACAACACAACAGCACGGGCAGCGCCAACACCATGAGAGGGGTTCAGGCGGAGAGACCCTCAATCTATGACCTCGAGGCAGAGCTTTTAGTCATGGAGGTGCCGATGCTTGTCATTACCGGAGATGAGGACGACCACTGTCTTCAACCTGCCATCTTCATGAAAAAAACGGTGCCTTCCTGTGGGCTTTTGGTGCTGCCCAAAACGGGACACACTGCCAATCTTGAAGAACCTGAACGTTTCAACAGCTTTGTTGGTGAATTTATTGCAACGGTAGAGTCTGGTCGTTGGCTCAAGCGCGACCCGCGGGCGCTTCCTGGGCAAATTATGAAAACATCATGAAACTGCAGGCTGCACACTTCATTGATGCCCAACGCTTGTGGGAGCGCCACATGCATATGGCGAAATACGGAGCAACACCAGCTGGCGGTGTTGACCGCCAGGCGCTCTCTGCAGAGGACATCCAAGCGCAAAAAGTCCTATTGGGCTGGGGTTCTGAGTTGGAGCTTGTACCTGCAAGGGATGCGGCGGGTAACTTGTTCCTGCGCTTGCCCGGATTAGAGCCAGGTGCCGCGCCGGTGATGACAGGCTCTCACATGGACAGTCAGCCCACAGGTGGCAAGTTTGATGGGATTTATGGCGTTTTAGCTGGGCTTGAGGCCTTGCAAGCTATTCGTGCCGCTGGCATAGTGCCGCGACGTTCCATTGAACTGGTCGCCTGGATGAACGAGGAAGGCTCTCGTTTTGCGCCAGGCATGATGGGCTCTAGTGTATTTAGCGGCTCATCGACCCTTGATAGCATTCTTTCGATCAAGGATAGCCGTGGAATCAGTGTTCAAGAGGGGCTTGAGAAAGTGCAGGCAGCTTTTCCTTTAGTGCCCTTATGGCCCTTGCAGCGACCAGTTCATGCCTATGTCGAAGCCCACATAGAGCAGGGTCCAATTCTTGAATCTGAGTCGTACAGCATAGGCGTGGTCAGTGGGATTCAGGGTAAACGCACCTTTTCCGTATCATTGCAGGGCGAGGAAGCTCACGCAGGAACATCTCGTCGTTGTGATCGCAAGGATGCCCTGATGGCAGCACTTCAAGTAGTGCAGGCCCTTTCAGCGCTTTGCAATGACGATCAGGACATCGTAAAGTTCACGGTCGGCCGTTTTCAAGTGAAGCCCAATGCGCCATCCGTTGTGCCGTCCCTGGTTGAATTTTCAATCGACCTGCGTCATCCTGATTCGTCGGTACTGCAATCTCTTGGTGACCAGGTTGAACTGCTATGCGCTCAAAATGCAGGTCCTTGCAAAGCCACCGTGCGGGAGTTGAGCAACGCAATATCCCTTCAGTTTCCTCAGTCTATGCGTACCTTGATTTCTGAGGTGGCACAAACTCAATCAATCTCGTGCATGGATATTTTGTCAAGCGCCGGACATGACGCCCGCTACATGCACCCTATTTGCGCAAGCGGCATGATCTTCATACCCTGTGCTGGCGGGATCAGCCACAACGAAGCTGAATCGGCAAATGCAAGTGATATGGCCAATGGCGCCAAAGTCTTGGTCGAGACCTTGTTGCAACTGGCTGCCTAGAGATTGTTTTGTTCAATCCACATTGAGAGGTTGCCTGCGTAATTGGTTTGCCAAGGAAACTCTGGACAATAAGCCGGTGGTCAAAATTTTGTGAAAAACGTGTTAAATATTCTTGATAAGCTATGCATCCAGCAGTTTGGGATGGTTTAGAGTTGTTTGAAGAAAAAAAAGTAGTCGCTCCCTTTGTTCGGATCAATCAACTTACTTGTAATAAAATTCACCGCTTTAAAGGTTTAAAGTTGGAAAATACATTGACCACTCAAGCAAGCGAATATTCACCTGGATCCAACTATGCATGGCGGTACCTATTTAAATCTTCCTGGTGTACGACTTTGGTATGTCGATAGCGGGGGCGAAGGCATACCCTTGGTTTTACTCCATGCAAATACTGGCACTTGTGAAGCTTGGCGAAATCAAATAGATTTTTTCTCCCTTGAGGGTTTTAGAGTGATCGCATTTGATCGCCGTGGCTGGGGCAAGAGCTTGGCAGATCCACTAACGGGAGTCCAACCCAGTTCGGTTGCAGAAGATTTAGGTGCTTTGGCGGATCACCTAGAGCTGTCGCCTTTTTACCTTTTGGGCATCGCTGGGGGCGGGTTTGCGGCTTTGGATTTTGCAGCTTGGAGGCCAGAATGTTTGCGTGGCTTGGTCATTTCTGCAAGCAATGGGCAGTTCAATGAGCCAGAGATGCAGGCCTTTTGCGATCGCATTTCTATTCCCGGACTCACTGGAAACCACGAATTGCGAAGGTTTCTTGAGGTTGGCGTTTCTTATCGGGCAGAAGACCCAAAAGGTTTTGAGCAGTTCGTCACCATTGAGCATTCAGCCCGACAGATCAATGCCCCTGCGCAGCCGATGAGAACACCCAACACGTTTGCCAAAATTTCAACTATACAAGCCAAAACGCTTATCATGAGTGGAGGTGCTGACTTATTGGCTCCTCCAGCGCTCATGCATTTTTGGGCGCGTCATTTATCCAATGCAAGCTATGTCAATATCCTTGATGCGGGTCATGCACTGAATTGGGAGAGACCCAAGGCATTCAATGAGCATGTTCTTTGTTTCCTGCGATCTTTTGATTGAGTGTGTTGCATGTGTCTACTAAATTGAGAGGTTCCCTATATGTCATCCAAAATTCAACTTCTTGACGGAAAGCTTCACCGGCGAACTTTATTGGGTTGCATCGCTCTGGGTCTCTCGATGCAAATTCGAAATAGTTTTGCACAAACAGATGGAGTTACCAAATTGGTTGTTCCCTTCACGGCAGGTGCTTCAAATGACGTGATTGGTCGAATGTTTGCAGAAGCCATGGCTCGCAATACGGGTCGTGGTTGGATCGTAGAAAACAAGCCAGGGGCCGGCTCGTTTTTGGGTGCTGAGTTTGTTGCCAAGTCCAAGCCGGACGGCCTGACCTTGCTTCTTTGCGCCTGTTCCAGTATGGGAACTTTGCCCGCGATACATAAAAAAATGCGTTATGTTGTTGATCGCGACTTTACTTTTCTTGCACGAATAGCAAGCAGTCCTTTTTCGCTGGTCACCAAATCACAACTGCCAGTCACCAATTTCGCTGATTTTGTCAGATTGGCAAAATCCACACCCGGTGGATTGCGCATAGGTTCATCTGGCGTAGGTGCACTTGACTATATGGGTGCTTCAATGATGCAGTCTCAACTTGGTATTGATCTGAATATCATCACTTATAAAGGAATGTCCCAAGTATTGAATGATCTGCGAGCCGGTCATATTGATGCCTCGATTGTAAGCCCCGCTACGGTTGAGCCGTTTGCAAGGGAAGGTACGGTCAAGGTGTTGGCTATTTTAGATAAAAAGCGCAGCTCCTTGATGCCCAATGTACCCTCAAGCGTTGATCTAGGGCTTCCTAAATTAATCGTGATGAATTGGTGGGGCATTGCAGCTCCTACAAATTTATCATTAGAAGTTAGCACATATTTGTTAAAAAATATGGCTGTGATTTTATCTGACCCAAACTTTTTGGAAAGTCTAAAGGCCAAAGGTTTTGAACCAGCAGTACTTTTGGGCGAGCAGTTTGCACAATTCGTATCGGCTGATCTAAAAATGTGGCGAGCCATTGCGAACCAAGCTAATATTGAGTTAGATATTTAATGGACTAGAGTCTTTCCAAGTAAATTTTAAAAGCGATTCTGTGGGCGAATCGGCTTCTTATTCTTGCCAATTAAAGGGCGATGGCCAATGTTTGGATCAATGCCTAATCCTTTGGGCGTGCTTTGGGCCTAGGTGGTCGTTTTAGCATTGAAATCTAAGCCTCAAAAAGTTCATTGGGGTTATGGATCAAAATATCGTCTCTCACCTGCTCATCGGGTGCCCATTCAAGTAAGAGATCGAGTAAATCAGCATCATTGGGCATGGGTTTGAAATAATTGGGGTGTGGCCAATCAGAGCCCCAGAGCAATCGTTTGGGATGGCGTTTGATCAGATCATGAACAAAGGGAGTCACATCAGAAAAAGGCACCGTGGCTTGACTCGAGCAGCGTGGAGAGAGTTTGACCCAGCAGCGTCCCGTGTCTAAGCATTCAAGTAAAAAACGATAGCAAGGGTCGTTCAAGCCGTTTTCGATATGGGGGTAGCCCATGTGCTCGATCACAAACTTGCCCTTTGTTGCCAAGATTTGAGGGCGCCAAGCGGCAATTTCCTTTTCACCATGCAAAAGGTAGTGACTGCCAATGCCATGTTCAAGGCAACGCTTGCGCAAGTCTTCATCGATGAGGGGAGAGCCTGCAAAGGCGTTGCGTGTGGCAACCACCCCTGCTTTGGCGAGAATATTGAGTTCTCCATCTGTGATATCGGCAGAAGGGATCATGCACGCTTTGAAGCGGTCAGGGTGTTTCATCAAAGCATGCAGGAGATACTCATAAGTGTGTCCATGCTGAAACGACTGAACAATGAGTCCATGCGTGATGCCAATGGCATTGTGCATCGAGATCAAATCATCCATCGTACAGTCTTGAACTTCCAATTTTCGTTGGGGATGGAGTGGAAAACGCGCTTGCGGACCAAAGAGATGAAAGTGCGTGTCCCAGCCGCCTTTGGGCGTCTTCAGCTTGGGCTGCTTTGTGTGGCGATCGGGCGGAGGTGACTTGACGTATTCCAATTCGAATTCCTCTAGAGAGTTTGCAGTGAAGCGATGATGACAGCGCTTATTCTTCTGTGATTCCAGCGGCTTGAACCACGTCTCGCCATTTCTGGAAATCGGCCGCGATGAACACCCCAAAGTCATGCGCTGATTGCGGCATGGGCTCCAAACTGCTGTTGGCCAGCATGGCGCGTATTTCAGGATTGGCCAAACCCGCATTGATGGCTGCATTGAGTTTGTTTACCAAAGCAGGAGGGGTGTTGCTCGCTGCCAAAATGCCTGTCCAAAAACTGGTGGAAAAATCGGGTACACCGGCTTCAACCATAGTGGGTACGTCAGCTAGCTTTGCATGCCGACTCTTACCGGTCACAGCCAAGGCAATCAGTTTGCCATCCTTGATATAAGGCTGCACGATGGAGAGGTCAAGGAAGGCGAGTTGTGAGTCTTTGGTGAGCAAGGCAGTGAGCATCTCGTTGCCACTTTTGTAGGGGATATGTTGTAAATTGACTTTGGTTTTGGATTTAAAGAGTTCGGCGTTGAGTTGGGTGATATTGCCCACACCAGCGGAGGCATAATTTATTTTCTGGGGATTGGCGCGCGCATAAACCACCAGTTCAGCCACGGTTTTAAAGGGTACATCGCCGCTGGCAACAAAGACGGTGGTGCTTTCGGTGACTTTGGCTATCGGCGAAAAACTTTTAACAGGATCGTAGCCAGCATTTTTCTGCACCGCAGGAAGTGAGCCCAAGGTTGCAGCGGTTCCCAAGAGAAGGGTGAGGCCATTGGGCTCGGATTGCGCAACAAATCTGGAGCCTATTGCGCCACCAGCGCCGGGTTTATTTTCCACGATGGCATTTTGACCCAGAGATTTTTGCAAAATTTGAGCAACGATGCGCGCAATAAGGTCAGTGGGACCGCCTGCAGTGAAGGGCACGATGATTTTGATGCTCTTCGAAGCGTAAGCCGCGTCTTGGGCTTCAGACAACGTGTTCAATCCCAGAGCCAGCACAAAGACGAGGGCACATCGGACCAATCTATTTAAAAAATGGGTCTTCTCAATCTGAGGTTCAAATGCCATGAGATTTATTGTTTTTTGCATCATTGAATTCAAAATGTAGGGTTTCATACTGAAATTTTCGCGGTTGCATGCGCACGTTTGGAAGCAACTCGGAATGGCGCACTTTCTCTACTGTATCTATTTTTTTCCGGATTGACTTAGTGTATGATAATTCAAGATGAAAACTGTTTTTAGCTTGGTGAATGTGAACTTTAAAAGTCGAGTTCATTTTTTCTATAGCGTTTGATCCCTTGTTAAAAGGCTCCCCACCACGAGCCGCTTGAGTTGCCCCTCAATTGAATCATTGTCCTGTCTTAGGTATTGCAAGTCTTTGGGAGTGAGTGTTTTGCCTATATTTGCGCTATTGATTTGCATCAGCACCTTCCCCCTATGGCGGCGGTGAGCTTGTTGGCCGTGGGCCAAGCTTTTCAAAGAAAAGAGGACCTAAGGCTATTGAAGGGACAGGGACGTTTCACCGATGATCAAAGCCTTCCTGGGCAGGTTTGGTCTTGGGTGGTTAGGTCTCCCCATCCTCACGCCAAAATTTTGAGGGTGAACAAAGTCGCTTCAATGGCCATGCCTGGTGTCTTGGTGGTGCTGACTGGACAAGACTGCCTTGATGGCAATTTGCGGCCCTTTAATCACAACCCCGTGCCCGCCACCAAGTTCGATGTTAAATTAAGTGGGCCCGAAGGCCGTGAGGTTTTTGTCGGCCGCCACCCTATGTTGCCCAGTGACAAAGTGCGGTACGTTGGCGAAGCGGTGGCGATGGTGGTGGCCCTGAGTCGGGCACAGGCCTTCTTGGCCGCTCAAGCGCTGGAGGTGGAGTACGAGGTGTTGCCCTTTGTGATTGACAGTGAGTTGGCAACCAAACCCAACGCGCCTCTGGTTTGGGATGAAAATCATAGCAATGTGTTTGTCGATTCAAGCTATGGGGATGAAGCGGCCACGAACATTGAATTTGCCAACGCCGCCCACGTGGTGACTTTAAAAACACATGTCCAAAGGGTGACCGCCGTGACGATGGAGCCGCGCGCGGCCTTGGGGCATTACGACAGCAAGACCGATCAGTACACCTTGTATGCGGGTTCGGGCAGTTCGGTTCGGCTCAGGCAGGAGTTGGCCCACGTCCTTGGCATTGAGACCCATCGCTTGCGCGTGTTGTCGCTGGATGTGGGGGGTAACTTTGGTTCACGCAACCGTGCCTATGTTGAATTTGGCCTGGTGCTCTGGGCCTCTCAACTCTTGGGCCGAGCGGTGAAATTTCGAGCCGATCGCTCAGAGTCCTTTTTGAGCGATTACCAAGGACGCGATTTGGTGGTTGAGCTCAGTTTGGCCTTGGACGCCAAGGGAAAGTTCTTGGCCCTTAAAGCAGATAACATCAGTAATGCTGGGTTTTGCAGCGTGTCCTTGTCGCCCTTGAGTAAAGGTGCTGGCCTGATCACTGGCAACTACGACATTGCAAGTGTGAGCCTTCGTGCCCGCGCGGTCTTCACCAACACCATGGCCACCCAGGCTTACCGCAGTTCTGGTCGACCTGAGATCACCTATGCGATTGAGCGCTTGATAGACAAAACCGCTTTCGAGCTTGGTTTCGATCGCTTTGCACTCAGACGTTTGAACTTGGTGCGGCCTGATCAAATGCCCTACACCAATGCGATGGGATTGCCTTATGACAGCGGTGAGTACGAGGCCAATATGGACAAAGCGCTTTTGCTTGGCGATTGGGCTGGCAGTACAAAGCGCCGCCTTGAGGCCGCGTCTCGAGGCAAACTGCTAGGTCTGGGCTTTGCCAATTATGTCGAGTCCTCGATAGGGGCGCCCAATGAAAGGGTCGACTTGATGGTCTTGCCCGATCGCATTGAAGTGGTGATTGGGACGCAATCGGCGGGGCAAGGGCATGAGACGAGTTTTGCTCAAGTGTGTGCTGACCTCTTGGGTGTTGACTTTGAACGGGTCTTCATCATCGCTGGGGATACGCAAAGAGTGAGTGCGGGGGGCGGCACCCATGCGGGTCGATCACTTAGACATGCAAGTGCAGCCATGGGACTTGCTGCACAGGATTTGATCGACAAGGGCAAAAGTTTGTTGTGTCAACTCTTCATGGTGAGCGCTGACAGCATCCATTACCAGCAGGGGATGTTTAGAATGGCGGATCAGTCAGCACAATGGACTTGGTTTGAACTCGCCAGCGCTCTGAAGGTCTCTAGCCTGGAGGCTGCTCGCCAAGCCCTTCGTGTTCGTGTGGACCATGTGATGGACGCGCCTGTGTTTCCCAACGGCGCGTGCATGTGTGAGCTAGAAATCGATCCCGAGACTGGAGGACTTACCGTCACGCGTTATGCCGCGGTCGATGATGTGGGAAGATGCATCAACCCCTTGATTGTTCACGGTCAAACACATGGTGGTATTGCACAAGGAGTCGGTCAAGCGCTCTGGGAGGAATGTGTCTTGGATCCACTATCAGGGCAGCCCATTTCATCTTCCTTGATGGACTATGGCATGCCACGGTTTGACAACCTGCCCTCATTTGAGACTCAAATCACCGAAGTTCTCTCTCCCACGAACCCATTGGGTATCAAAGCGGGCGGGGAGGGCGGAACTACCTCCGCGTTAGCGGTGATCACGAGTGCGGTAGAGGATGCCCTGAGACCCATTTGTGGCTCCGTGAACATCGAGATGCCCATCACGCCCTTTAAAGTCTGGGCGGCGTTGGAGTCGGCTCGGGTTTCACGCAGCCTCTAGAGCTTGCGACAAATCCTCTAAGATATCATCAATGTGCTCTATACCTACGCACAGGCGAACTGTATCTTCACTGACGCCTGATTTTTTGAGCTCTTCAGGCGAGAGTTGGCGATGTGTAGTTGAGGCAGGATGAGTCGCTAAAGATTTCGCATCTCCAATATTAACTAGACGAGTGAACAGTTTTAGAGCATCCAAAAATCTAGCTCCTGCTTCTCTTTCTCCCCCTGAGTTTGATTTGACGCCAAAAGTTAACAATCCTGAGGCTTTACCGTTCATGTACTTTTGTGCAAGCGAGTGATAAGTGTTTCCCGGTAAACTAGCATAATTAACCCAACCGACCTTAGGATGCTTTTCTAAAAATAGGGCAACTTTTAAAGTGTTTTCATTAATTCTGTCCATTCGAAGACTCAAAGTTTCAATGCCTTGCAAAATTTGAAATGCATTGAAAGGAGATAGTGCTGCACCCATATTTCTTAAAGGTACTACCCTTGCGCGACCAATATAAGCTGCAGCTCCAAACGCTTGGGTGTAGACAACTCCGTGATAACTCACATCAGGAGTATTGAGCCTTGGAAAACGCTCTTTGTGTTCAGCCCAAGGGAATTTACCCGAATCTACTATAGCTCCGGCAACCGTTGTACCGTGGCCTCCCATATATTTGGTCAATGAGTGCACGACAATATCTGCTCCATATTCAAAGGGACGAAGCAAATAGGGTGTTGCAACTGTATTGTCAACAATAAGGGGTACGCCATGACGGTGAGCAATAGCCGCAACGGCTTCGATGTCAGTCACATTTCCTTGTGGATTGCCTAAAGACTCCACAAATATAGCCTTTGTTTTGTGGTCAATGAGAGACTCAAAGCTATTGGGGTTGCGGTGATCAGCGAATCGAGTAGTGATACCTAATTGCGGAAGCGTGTGAGCGAATAAGTTATACGTTCCACCGTAAAGTGCAGTTGATGAAACAATATTGTCTCCTGCCTCGGCAATGGTTTGGATCGCATAGGTGACAGCTGCCTGACCAGAAGATACCACCAATGCAGCGATTCCACCTTCCAACGATGCAACTCTTTTTTCCAGCACATCGTTCGTTGGGTTCATGATTCGCGTGTAGATATTCCCCTCCACTTTTAAGTCAAAGAGATCCGCTCCATGCTGCGCACTATCAAAAGCATAAGCTACAGTTTGATAGATGGGCACAGCTACAGATTTGGTCGTTGGGTCTGGTTTATATCCAGAATGAACGGATCGTGTTTCAAATTTCCAATGATCGGACATTTTTGATTCCTATTTTAAAAACTCTAAATGCAACTTAAGGGATTAACAATCTTAGCATTGTGAAATCATTTCATTGATAAGCAAGGTCTAGAAATTGTTGTCAAATGATTAATTTTTCTTGAGTGATATCACTTTGAACTTTTGGATTTTTCAAAATAGCACCTGTTTATGGGGTTAACCCTGACTGATGATTTCTAAACTAGAGAAAGGATGTGTTTTTTGAAGGCAAAGATTGCGAAAGTCAGAAAAATTTGGCCTGATTTCTTCCATAAATGGCGATATATTCAATTGCATGGATATGGATTTATATGATTTTAAAAATTAACCAAACAAATCTTGGTCAAGTACAAGACTGTGCTTGATGTATTTTTTTATTTTATCTAATAGCGCGTAAAACCTCGTTCTTCAGAACATTTGACAAAATGGTTCTCGATGCAAGATGCAAAAGATTCTCTATGATCCTCTCCTGGTCAATGGATAGCTTGGGGTGGAAAAATACTCCTCTCTTCCTGCACGTAGACGAGATAAATCAACTAGGCGTTAATCTCTACTTTCATCAGTCTTTTATCGACACGTCAACCTTTATAAGCAAAATGTTCTTTCACACCATCTCTTTAGTTGAATCATTTGAGCGAGAATTAGAAAGAGCGCAGATGATTCTTGGTCTAGAGAAAGCAATTAAGGTTTAATGAAATTACAGTTGGTATTAAAAAAATATCAGTGCATTTCAAGCTGTGAAGTGATGCATGGTTTGACCAGGATAGGGCGCTCTAAAGCTGACAAGCCTATTCATTTTTAATGATCCAACATAAACAGTTCTCATGTCCTCGCCTCCAAAGGCAATGCTCGTGGGGCAGTTAACAGTAAGGCCGCTTGGGTCTTCAAAAATGCAACTGGCAAGCCCAGAGGGTGAAATCACATGGATAGAATTTCTTGTGATTTCTGTGACCCAAAGATTACCCATTGCATCAAAACAAATGCCATCAATGATTGCGCCAGGGAAAAGCGTATCTGGCCCAAACACCGTGGCGTCACCAAGAGAGCCATCAGGTTTGATCTGATGACAGAGCACACGACCTAGAGCTGTTTCGGAAATGAATAACTTCCCCGTGATGCTATCGATGCGAATTTCATTGGTAAAGCATATGTTTTGTGAAACAACTTTAAGTCCTGAAGAGTTAAAAGTGAGAACATAACCATCATCAATAGGCTTTGCGACCGCGTCTGAACGGGGCTTGGTTTTTGTTGAAACAGTAATCCAGAGTTGACCTTGCTGGTCAAAATAAACAAAATTAACCGCACCATTGAGTTGGTCGCAAACAATTTCATGTCTTCCATCATGAAAGACTCGATAAACGCACTCGCCGTCAATATCAGCCACGTAAAGGATACCTTGTCGATCAAAGGCAAGGCCGTTGGAGGTACCAAGTTTAGGCCCAAAAAGAGTTTGTTGACCGCTTGGTTCTATTCGCATGGCTGAGGCGCGATTGTCAGAAGTCCAGATTGTTCCATCTGGAGTCAAGACGACACACTCAGGTCGGCTCAGATCATGCCCGACGTAGGAAATATCCTTTTCTTTAAGCTTAAATGTAAATCCGAGTGTGTTGGTCATTGGTATATTTTATTTTTTCACTTGGGAAAACAATAGGGTAAATCTCTAAAACAATAAATTAGAACGTAGATAAGATAGCATAAAAAACTATCATTTATTGATTTAAATGAAAGTGCAATTTGACGTTCATGTTTAACAAGGCTTGCTGCGCACACATAGTGGGTCTTGAATTTTAATTTGAAATATTTTTAATGAAAATTTCTTTCCCCTCAATAGGGATCAAAATAGTTTTGGGTCAGACTAAACCGATTCATTGCGTTCTTTCACCATGAATGTAGACTCAATTTCATCGATCAAACAAATGAGCGATCTGTTCGGTCATTGATTAATAAACAGGAGATAAAACATGAAAGTCGTACAATTTTTGTCCACAGTATGCGCGCTATTTTCTTTCACCCATTGTGTTGCAGTGGCGGACACATTCCCTAGCAAGCCCATTAAAGTCATTGTGCCTTATGCGGCAGGGGGAACCGCTGACTTTATGGTTCGACTAATGGCTAAACAATTGAGCGCAACTGGCGGTCTTGCTATTACCGTTGATAACCGAAGCGGTGCGTCTGGTTGGATTGGTGCAGAACTAATGGCTCGCTCTCCAGCAGATGGGTACACCATTGGGGTTTTGTCTTCAGTTTTTGCGGCCACCCCCTTTGTGTCAAAACCGCCCTTTGAACCTAAAGATTTGCAAACAATTACTTTATTGGCCAGTGTTCCAGGCTTATTGAGCGTCAATGCAGCTGTGCCCGTTTACACATTGAACGATCTCTTGGCATTGGCTAAAGCAAAGCCAGGGCAACTCTCTTTTGGACATGCGGGTAGTCTTGGAGCTGGTCATTTGGCGATGGAAATGCTGAAGCTCAACAACAATATTGACATCATATCGATCGCTTATAAGGGAGGAGCGCCCGCCTTAAATGACTTACTCGGTGGTCAAATACAAATGAGCATTAGTGGTCCAACGGCTCATCTGCCTTTTATCAAGTCAGGCGGCAAGTTGCGTGCAATAGCAACCACTGGGCTGAAAAGATCAACTGCTGTACCCGATTTACCCACTATGGCTGAGAGTGGTCAGCCAGGATTTGAAATCAATGAGTGGTACGGTTTGTTTGCACCAGAAAAAACTCCCCGCGATATCGTAGAGCGCCTTAATCGAGAATTTGTGAAAGCACTGTCTTCACCCGAAGTCCGAGCCTCTCTTGTGACTGTCGGTGCAGAGTTTACTCCTAACACTTCAGAAGAATTTAAAGTTTTTTTTACTGACGAAATGAACAAGTTGGGTAAATTGATCTCTAAATTAAATTTAAAAGGCGATTGAATAAAAATGGATTTAGAACTTCAGGGGAAAAAAGTTTTAATCACTGGTGCCTCTAAAGGCATTGGTTTTGGAATTGCAAAGAAACTCTTGGCTGAAGGTTGTGAGGTCAAGCTTGTTGCCCGAGATGCTAAAGGTTTAAGTGATGCCAAAGAGCAACTCTCTCTTGAGTATCCGCAATCTGTCATTAAAACCGTTGCAGCGGATCTAGGGGACCAAGCTCATTTGCCTAGAGTCTTTGCAGAACTCAAAGATGTCGATATATTGGTCAACTCAGCTGGATCGGTTCCAAGAGGAACATTGCTAGAAACAAGTTCTCAGTCTTTTAGATCATCTTTTGATGCAAAAGTGATGGGTACGATCGATCTGTGTCGTGAAGTTTACCAACACATGAGTGAGCGTCGTTATGGGGTTATTTTGAACATCATTGGTCTTTCCGGTGAAAGACCCAACCCCAAGTCTGTAGCAACTTCAACCGCCAACGCGGCGCTCATTGCATTTACACAAGCCGTTGGTTGTATCAGTGCAGATGATCATATTCGCGTGCTGGGGATCAATCCGGGGTTGATCGCAACGCCTAGAACCGCTGGACTGGGAAGTGCAGATGATTCTCCTCACAACCGAGCATACAAACATCTTTTGTCAACATTACCTTTTGGGCGAATGGGCAAGCCCGAAGAAATAGCAGACATGGTGGCATTTTTGGTGTCTGCGCGCGCAAGTTATGCAAGCGGTTGTGTGTACACGGTTGATGGTGGTCTTCATTTCCGTGTTGAGTAGACTAAATTTCTTGTGTGATTTCAATAAGAGGCATGATATTTTGTAACTCTTCGAGTTTGCCGATCTTGTCAACCAAACGTTGAAACCCAGCTTTGCCTTGTTTTAATGGGGTCACGCAATCATTCAAGCGGTGAACAAGGTCATCAAATCCCCACTCAAGTCGGCTGTAGGGATATTGTCCAAAAATTTCAGACCCGTTTTTCAGCTTAATACTAATTTTGGGGGAAAACATAGGCCTGTCTTTGTCGCCTGTGATTTTTACGCGCTTGTGTAAAAAATCAATGACAGCAGTGTCTTCAGTCAGTCTATTGCCAGTTGGACCGAATGTTTTCCCACCCACTGTGGGAAAGCCACCATTGAGGGCAACATGAGCGACGTAAAAATGGGTGGTCTGAATTCCGGGGCGAGTCCATGATTCTCTTGGAAATTTAGGGCTTGGGTAAAGCGTCTCAATCCAATTCATCGTGACTTCGATTTCATCTATGTCATCGGCATGAAACTTGTGTTTCTGTTTTAACTCCGTCATGAGTTCAATCACCGGTTGATTAAATCCCGCGCATGGATAGATCCTAAACATGACGGTCAGTAATTTATAGGTTTCACCCAAATCTTGGGTGATGGTTTTAAGATCCACTTCTTTGGGACCTTGAAATACGTAGCTCAGTTCACCCTTAAAGCTTCCAGTAAAAGCGTTGTAGAAACCTGCCTCACCCTCTAAGCTTGATTCTGCGCCTTTAATGTGCCCAGTTCTAGCGATGATGCCAGCAAAGACTGCATTGCGAGCCGCTTGGGGTTCATGGATGGATATTTCATTGCCACCAACGCGCGGCCCTTCATTCAAGCCACTCGCAAAATTAGAAGCCAAAGCAATTGCGCTGACTAGGCCATCCTCGCCTAAATCCAATAACTTAGCACAGGCAAGAGCGCCCCCCAATGTTGAATAAATGGGGCTGGGTCGAAAACCCCTGGCTGCAGTGCTTGGGATGAAATCATCACATAGCCGACACATGAACTCGTATCCAACTGCCAGGGCAACGATTAATTCCTTTCCTGATCGATTTTCCAACTCTGCACATGCCAGTGCTGCGGGGATGAGCACGGGTCCTGGGTGGGTTAGCATTCGATATGAATCCCATAGCTCAGAGGAATGCATCAATTCTGAGTTCGCATATGCGGCTCCATAGCGAGTTGCTTTTGAGCCAGAGGCCAAAATGCTCGCACCATCGGCTTTGGCTTCTTCCTCTAAGGTGAGTTCGACGGCTTCTTTTCCTATTGCCCCACAGTATCCTAGAGCAGCTCCAGTCAGGCCATTTAACAAAAAGGCCTTGATTTTCGAGATGACTGGGGCTGGGAGATCGTCGTAGGTGAGCTCATTGGCCCAACGCGCGAACTTTCGACTCAGAGAGATCGTTTCCATATGCTCTTGCCGTTCATAAATTCAGATAAATTGATCGATCTAATCTTAACAGTTTTGGTCATCACAGCTTATTGGGAATAGATCAAATTTTGGGGGATTTAACCAATAAATCATACTCAAGTCTTAGCATAAATACCAATTGAATGATTCGAAATTGAAGCTCCTTGAAAAACGAAAATGCATTTCGATCAAAGATGTTCTCAAAATCGAAGCTGACCCATGTAAATTCAAACGCGATCGTTTACTATAGAGGTATTCTTCTTTTACTTTATTATGAAATTTAAATATGGAAAAAAAATTATACATTTTGACCGGTGCTTCAAGAGGGCTTGGGTTTTCGATTGCAAAACAGTTGCTAAGCGAGTCGATTGCTTTAATTTGTATTTCAAGATCCTCCAATGACGAATTAGCCCAAGCAGCGCTTGATTACAATTCAGTTCTAGAGCAGTGGTGTTGTGATTTATCCGAGAGCGAATCTGTTTGCCTTAAATTGAGTGAATGGATTGGAGTGAATGGTGAGCATTCATTTCAAAGTGCAACCCTAATCAATAATGCAGGAATGATGCCTCGCATCGTTCCCTTGAGTAAAGCCGAGCATCATGATTTAACCAAGGCGTTAAGGGTCAGTCTTGAGGCTCCAATGCTACTCTGTGCAGCATTTTTAAGCGCAACAGAGGGTTGGCACAAACCAAGAAAAATTTTAAACGTGTCTTCCGGTCTTGGTCATCGTGCCATGGCTTCGCAAGCTGGCTACTGTGCTTCAAAGGCTGGCATGGATCAATTCACCCGGTGTTTAGCCATTGAGGAATCTTCTAAAGACAACGGTGCTAGGGTCTGCTCTCTTTCTCCAGGTATCATCGACACTGACATGCAAGTTCAGTTGCGTAGTGCTTCCCATGCCGATTTTCCTGATCATGGCTATTTTGTCGATCATCAACAAAAAGGAAGCTTGGTCTCTGCCAAGGAGACTGCACAGAAGGTATTGCATTTTTTATCGCATCGCAATTTCGGTGATTCGCCTGTTGCTGATATTCGGGATGTTTAATCCCTTTTGAGCAGTGCGGAGGGGCTTGAATTTATGATTCGTTAGTTTTAAAGTCCTACCTCTAATAACCTTGATGCCCCTTTGGGCTATTCACATACATTCAGATGTGAGACTTCAGGACGAATTAATCAGCTCTTTTTATAAGCTTTGAGTAGATCAAGAAAATTCCTTGCGATTGGAGACTCATCATCCAAGCGATATAAACAGTTTAAATCGATAAAACCCTTGGGTACATCACTTACCGGCAAGTAAACGACGTTTGGTAATTTCAAGTATGCGACTGACTCTGGAATTAAGCACCCCCCAAATCCCGCGGCTACAAAAGCCACTCCAGTTACTGAGTCTTCTACAGTTTGCTTGATAAAGGGTTGGATGAGATTTTTTTGAAATAAATTTAGAATCGAGTCAATAAAGTTAGGTCTTTGTCCACTTGCAAATAACACTAGAGGATAGCCTTCTAAATCTTTTATTTTTACTTTTTTATTTTTTGCCAATGGGCTATTTTGATGCAACGCCACAAGAAGCCTTTCATGCTTAACAAGCTCACTGCCGATGCCAAAAGTATTGACCGCCAACCGACTAAATCCCAGGTTAATTCGTTTTTCCCTGAGTGCTTGAATTTGTTCGCCTTTGTTCATTGTGTGCAAAACAATTCTAACTTTTGGGTATTTAGCTTGGAATGAAGCAAGCAATTCTGAAACAGTTCCAAACATGACCGAGCCAAATACGGCCACTTCAATATTACCGGAATTACCTAACTGCGATTGAGTGACGCGTAGTTTGGTTTGTTGGGTCAGTTCTATGATTTGCAATGCATCTTTTAGGAAAAGATGGCCTGTGTATGTAAGCGTTACCCCTTTAATTGATCTGATAAAAAGTTGTGTTCCAAGTTCTTTTTCTAGCAGTTGAATTTGTCTCGTGAGAGGAGGTTGTGAGATATGCAATTTTGATGCTGCTCCGCTGACACTGAGTTCTTTAGCGACTGCCACAAAATAGATTAATTGACGAAATTGCATAAGAGAGCCCTATACTTAAAAGGTATTGATAAGCTTTATTTTAAGCATTTGACAGTATAGTTGTCCGATTGTAGAGTTGATCAAAGGTCATTTACTCTCGGAGATAATTTTGAACTTAAATACAGTATCGATCACTGACTCAAAATTTAGAGTTGCAGCTGATGTTGGAGGCACCTTTACCGACATAATTTCATTTGATGAAAATACGGGTGAATCTTTCTACGGGAAAACACTGACCACGCCAACGAATTTGGTCGATGGCATTGTTCATGGAGTCAAAAAAGCGGGCCCCACTTTGGACAAGGCAAGGATTTTTCTACATGGAACCACGGTTGCGATCAACACCATATTGGAGCGCTCAGGTGCGAAAACTGCGTTGATCACCACAAGGGGATTCAAGGACATCTACGAAATTGGGCGCATCAATCGCCCTGATGCCTACAACTTATTTTTCACAAAACACGAGCCCTTGATTAAAAGATCTTGGCGTTACGAGATAACTGAAAGAATGAATGCGCAAGGTGAGGTTGTGGTCAATTTGGATGAAATTGAACTCAGACAATTGGTCAAACATTTAAAGCACAATGGGATTGAATCGATTGCCATCTTGTTTCTTCACTCCTATGCGAATGCCGCTCATGAATTACGGGCAAAAGAAATCATAAACGACCTCTGCCCAGAAATGTTTGTCACAACCTCACATGAAATATCTAAGGAATACAGAGAGTTTGAGAGAACTTCAACCATTGCAGCAAATGCCTATATAGGACCAAGGGTCAAAAGCTATTTGGCGCAAATTGATGGAAAGTTAGCGCAAGAGTCTTTTGATGGTACTTTTTTTGTTATTCAGTCTAGCGGTGGACTTTACGATGTAGTGCGTGCTCAAGTCGACTGCATCCAAATGCTTGAATCTGGTCCGGCCGCTGGCGTCATTGGCGCGAAAGCAGTCTGTGAACGTTTGGGGTTAAAAAATGCAATTGCATTTGATATGGGAGGGACGACAGCGAAAGCAGGCGTTGTCCACGATGGTCAGGTTGTCATGGCCGGCAATATCATGGTTGGTGGATATGCCACGGGTTTACCCATTCAAATTCCATTAATTGATATCCAAGAGGTTGGCACAGGGGGAGGCAGCATAGCCAGAGTAGAAGTAGGCGGGGGCCTGCGTGTTGGACCACAAAGCGCTGGCGCAGCGCCAGGGCCAGCGTGCTATGGCAATGGCGGCTTAGAACCCACCGTGACAGATGCCAATTTGGTTCTTGGTCGATTGAGCGCCGATAACTTTTTAGGCGGAGAAATGCGATTAGACACAGGCTTGGCGGAAAAAGCATTGAACGAACTTGTAGCGATTCCTCTGGGAATTGAGATGCTTCAAGCGGCAGAAGGGATTCTTCGAATTGCCGCTTCTACCATGTCCCATGTCGTGACTCGAGTAACGACTGAGCGTGGACTCGACGCAGGTGACTTTATGATGGTCGCCTACGGTGGTGCAGGTCCCTTACATGCGAGCCTTGTAGCCCGTGAGCTCAGAATCCCCAAAGTCATTATTCCGCCCTCACCAGGACATTTTTCATCTTATGGGATGCTGGTCGCTGACTTGCGAAAAGACTCTGTTCGAACCTGGTTTAAACCAGTATCGCAAATTAAATTCGATGAATTAGAACAAATTTATGCCGATATGGAGACCGAGGGCAAAGAGTTGATCAAAAAACACGTAAAACCAGGAGAACAATTGATCATGAAGCGTGGTGCAGACATGCGTTACGCTGGACAGGAACACTCTGTGACTGTTGAGCTACCAATAGAGCTATTTATCAACCAAGACTCTAAAGGAATTAAAAGTGCTTTTGATCAAATGCATATGCAACGCTATGCATTCAATTCAATCCAATCGCAAGCAGAAATCGTAAGTTTACATTCAAGTGTCATAGGGTTTTTACCAAAACCTATGGTAAAAAAACAAGTGCCAAATACAAACTCCTTGACTAAGAAAGTGCGAAAGGTATTTTTTAAGCAAAGTGGTGGCTTTGTAGATACAAATATCTATCAGCGAAATGATTTGAGTTACGGAATCAAATTAGCTGGTCCGCTCCTAATTGAAGAATATGCCTCCACCACGGTTCTTTTACCTGGAGATGAGCTCGAAGTAAGCGAATACGGAGATCTCATCATAACGATCGGGAGCAATCAATGAAAAAATTGACGCGAGTTGTTTTGGTTGGTCTAATTTTTCTTCATGCAATGGGCACTGTTTGCGCTCAATCAGGCGCATTTAAAACAAAACATGCCGTCAAAATTATTGTGCCATTTAGTTCCGGTGGATCAGCAGATGCAGCGGCAAGAATATTGCTCGATAAGCTTTCCGAGTTGTGGGCTCAATCCGTCATCATAGAAAATAAACCTGGGGGTGGCACAAGCGTAGCTTCAGCATATGCAGCCCAATCTATGCCAGATGGCCATACACTCTATATGGGCTACCTTTTATCTTATGCCACTTCGGCGAGTCTTTATAGCAAATTGCCCTACAACCCAGCCACTGCCCTCAAAGGCGTTTCATTGGTCGTGGATGCACCATTTATCCTGTCTGTTGGCACTGATGTAAATGTCAAAAATCTCAGTGAATTTATCAACTTTGCGAAAAAAAGTACCCGCGAACTCTCTTACTCCTCAACCGGCAATGGTGCAGGACCACACCTTGCGACAGAAATATTTTTAAGACAAGCTGGGATCAAGGCCATACAAATTCCATATAAAGGATCTTCAGAAGCCATTACTTCTTTGATCAGCAATTTGGTTGAATTTAGCTTCTTTGACGCCGCAGCACTGGGTCAATTAAAAAGTGGACGGGTCAAGCCAATTGCCGTGACATCTCTAAAGCGTTGGCCCCAATTACCAGATGTCCCCTCCATCTCTGAGGCCGGCTATCCTGGATTTAATATAACCAGTGGAGGCGGTATTTTAGTTTCTTCTAAAACGCCACCCGATATCATCGA
>CANJNC010000025.1 GCA_947475685.1 Comamonadaceae bacterium
GACGCCATCAAAGCAGCCAGACAAGCCATTGGCAAAGACATTCACTTGATGGTTGACGCCAATTGCCCATGGGATAAAACGCAAGCCCTTCAAGCATGTGAGGCCTTGCAAGGAGAAAACCTCTTTTGGCTGGAGGAGCCCGTGTGGCCCCCTGAGGACCACCTCGGACTGGCAGAAATTCAAACCTTGGGACGTATTCCAACAGCCGCTGGCGAGAACGCCTTGGGCTATATGGATTTTTTAGATTTGATAGAAAAAAAATCCATCACCTACGCACAACCCAGTGTCACAAAAATTGGCGGGATCACAGAATTCATCAAAGTTGCTCAACTGATCGAGGACCACGCGCTCAATTTGGCGCCCCATTCACCTTACATGGGTCCTGGATTGATTGCAACCGCTCATCTTTTAGCCACCAACTCCAAAGATATATTTTTAGAGTACACGTTTTGTGAAATGAATGAAAACCCACTGGGACCATCCATTTTGACCCAAGACGGTTATTTTGAAGTCCCCACCGCACCAGGCCTTGGCATGCATATAGACATGCAAATCGTTGAAAAACTCACTATCAAGTAGGTACACATGAATATCAAATCTATCGTCTTCATTGCATTGACTTATGCTCTCTTACCTTGGTGCTCCATGGCACAAAACACCAACGTGAGCAAATTGGTCATTGCCTTTCCTCCGGGTGGTCCCACGGATACCTTGGCCAGGCAAATGGTTGAGCAACTGGGCATTGAGCTTGGACAGACCATCGTCGTTGAAAACAAACCCGGGGGCAACGGCGCCGTTGCTGCGCAATACATCTTAAATGCTCCAGCCGATGGGAAAACTCTGTGGCTGACCACAGCAGGCGCCATCACGGTCAATCCGGGTCTTTACGCAAAACTTCAGTATGACGTCAAGCGTTTTGCACCCGTCTCCTTGGTGGTCAACAATCAAGAAGTCTTGGTGGTCAACCCCAAAAATCCAGCGCTTGATGCGCAGCAATTTGTCAAAAACGCCATGCAATCGAAAAATGGCATTAACCTCACGTCCTCTGGAATTGGCAGCATGCCCCACATGGCCATTGAATTGCTAAAGGATGCCACGGGAAATCACTACACGCATATTCCAAACAAGGGAGCGGCGCCTGCGATCACCGATCTATTGGGTGGACAAGTCGATGGATTTTTTGGAGACATCCCTGGCGTATTGCCTTACATACAGGCGGGCACTTTGCGAGCCATTGGCCTTGCGGCTGCGAGCCGAAATGCCATCTTGCCAAACGTCAAAACATTTGCAGAGCTTGGCATCAAGGGCATGAATTTGAACAATTGGAGTGCGATTTTTGTCTCCAAACAAGTCCCGCCCCAAACCATTGAGCAACTGAACAAGGCCATCATCAAAACGCTAGACAACAAGGCGCTGAAAGAAAAGTTACTGAACTCAGGCACCGACCCCCAATCCTCCAGTGTGCTTGAGCTTTCAAATTTGGTTGAAAGCGAGACCAAAGCTTGGACGGCTCTGATTCAAAAATACGACATCAAAGCTGAATAAATGTTTACCTTTGTGAAATTTGCATTGGGTGAGCTGTAGCAATCAAAAAACACTTGATCGAACAATGTAAATGCTTGGGTCGACGCGACTGAGGCTTATCAACGGACAATAGAAAAAATCTGGCTCAACGTCTGAACCTAAAAAGTCAATTGATCGATAACTGCAATGAAATGCAATTTAAATTATGAATTTAGGCATAAGCGGCAAAACCGCATTGATCACAGCTTCTAGCAGTGGCATTGGTAAAAGTATTGCATATGCATTGGCACAAGAAGGGGTCAATGTTGTTTTATTTGCCAGAACAAAATCTAAACTGGAGAACTTGGCCAGTGAAATTGAAGCAAAGCACGGCGTCAAGGCCTACGCATTCCATGGAGATATGTTGAACGAAAGCGACATCGCTCAATTGGCTATGTTTTTAAAAGAAAAGTTCAATGGGCCAGACATTTTGGTTTTGAATACACCAAGACCCCCCAATCCGCTTCGAAGAACGGTTGAAGAAACTCAACCAGAGCGCTGGCACGAGGCCTATCAAAATCAGTTGTGGAGTTCTATTCAATTGAGCAATCACGTGCTACCCCTGATGCTCCATAAAGGCTGGGGGCGCATCATCGCCATCACCTCAGCTTCCGTCAAGCAACCCATGCCGCACCACAGCTTATCGACTGTTTTTCGCGCTGGGATGACCGCTTATATGAAACACTTGGCCAATGAAATAGGTGAAAAAGGCATCACTGCCAACTGTGTCGCACCCGCCTTGATTGACAACTCACACCGAACGGGGACTGCTGCTTATTCCGAGGCTCAAATGCAGGTGAGGAAAAAAATGAGCCCTCTAGGACGAATTGGCACGCAAGAGGAACTAAGTGGGGTGGTCGGTTTTTTAGCTTCTATGCAAGCTGGTTTTATCACAGGAAGCACCATCATGGTGGATGGGGGCATGAGCGGATCCCTCCTTTAAATATGTGCACCCGACTGCAATCATTGAGAGCTTAAGTCAAGCTTGCGTGAAAATGTTCAATGGACACCATTGCATTCACCCCCCCTTTGATCAAACCACCTACATAGGTCACTTCGGGTCCTCCTTCAAAGCCCCCGCTTGAAGCACCCAACGCATAAAGCCCCTTGATAGGCTCCCCGTTTTGATGGATGACCTGTGAATTTGGAGTGACCGCCAAGCCACCCATCGTGTATGTAATGCCCACGCACATCGGAATTGAATAGTAGGGGGCCTGCAAAATGGCTTGAGGCCTGTGTTTTGAATGACTGCGGCTGAGAGAGACGGTATTTGCAAAGTCATTGCGCTTCACACTTTCATTGTATTGGGAAAGCGTCTCTTGCAAAACATCCACATCCATTGCAGACACCTTGGCGAGTTCTTCAATGCTGGACGCTTGATGAACCGTGCCACCTTCATGAGGGACGTGAGGATTGGCAGGTATCAAACCTTGCTTGCCAGCCTTGTTCCAGATGGCATCATCAAAGATCACACTTGTGCTCAAAGGTTCGTCCAACTGGGCAATTTGATTGGCCACATACACCCCCCCTCTGCCCTCGTCGACAAAGCGTTTTCCCAGGGAGTCGACCACCACACCAGCAGTCACCAGACTGTCCAAATAAGGATAGGGCCAAAGCCGATCAATGTGCATGGCGTCTTTGCTCAGCGTATGCCCATAAAAACTAGACATGCCAATGGTTTGAGCACCCAACTCCAAAGCCATTGTCAAGCCATCTCCAAATCCGGTGGCCCCTCCCCTTTGTTTTAAGTCTTGAGGTTTTTTCGTGATGTATTTTTTAAGAAGTTCCAAATTGCTTTGAAAACCGCCATCTGCAATAAAGACACCCTTTGATCGAAATGAAACCTGGGAGGATTGCCCCTCCTGTCTTAACTGTGCTTGCACACCCACACAAGCACCGTCATGACTGATCAATGACCTCGCTTTGGCACCTTGGATCATGTGCCCGCCGCGTTGCGTGAAGCGTTCAGCGAGAGTCTGCAATAAAACGTCTCCCGCCAATCCCTTCCAACTGAGCCCCGGTTGAGTTCTTCCCTGTGGCGCCATGGCCCATCGATGGTGTTCGGCATTGGAGACTTGAACGAATTGCATGCCAATGGACTTGAGCCAATCAACCACTCTGGACGCATTCAATGCAATGACTTGTGCGTGCAGTGGACTGATAAAACCGCTGGAACTCTCAACCATCAATTTGGCCAAGACCTCAGGCTCGGTCATGACATCTCTCAAACAAGCGTGGTAGGTGCCACCAGCGAATCTTGTATTGCAGGGGTAACTCTTAGACTCCCCTTTTTCTAAAACCAAGGTTTTGAGATTGCGCTCTATGGCTTGATTGGCAGCGACCAAACCCGCAATACCGGCTCCGATCACAATGACATCGAATTGTAGGTCTTCAGACATTGAGTTCTTTGTTCAAAGGGTCGTCAATGGGGTTTCATTTGCGCCGTGATAGGCCGATAGATGGTGAGACCCTCCTCCTGCTGAGAAAGACCGTTCAATTGCGTCTCAGCAACCACCTTGATTCCACGCTTTGGCGTCGTTTGATGAAAGCCTGTGGTCTTTAGAACTTGAAACTCCAAATCATTCACATGCATCGCTTCATCCGCACCGTCCTTGATCACCAAATATTGATCCAAGGCAACCGCTGGCACTTCGCCAAGACCTTCAAATAAATTTCTAATCCAAACGCTATAAGCCGGCCTAAAACGTTCACTGGCCTTGCCTCCGCCACCATTGTCCAAATAAATCTTCGACTCAAAGACATTGGGGTCAACGGTATACACTGCCATAAAGCGCGGGGGAGAACCGTGAAGCGCTTGAAACCTTTGCGCTGTAAAAATACCGGGTATTGTCATGAACACCTTTAAATTATTGGCGTACCAATCATTCCATTCTTGCAGCCACTCGGGTTTAGAAAAAGAGTGCTGAACCATGTAAATTGACATAAACATTCCATTAAAAATCTTGCTGAATTATCAATGCAGATGAGACAAGAGCATCTTAGGGTATGTATTTAATGGATATGAAAATAACTCCCATATGATCACCCAAGACCGTTTTCAAGGATAGATTTCATGATCATTGCGTGCTGTTTCTCGCTCAGGGCTTTTTTCATCATGGCCTTGTGTACTTGCTTGGCGTGCTTTGCTCAGAGTTACCCCACAAAGCCTGTCAAACTGGTGGTTGGATTTTCTGTGGGAGGCGGCACCGATACAGTGGCAAGATCGGTTGCAAAAAAACTCTCCGAATTTTGGGCCCAACCCGTTGTGATTGAGAACAAGGCCGGGGCAGATGGGTCCATCGCAACAGAGATGGTCTCTCAATCCAATCCAGACGGCTACACCTTGGTCATGGTCTCCAACGCACACACCATCACGCCGTTTCAAAGAAAACTTGGCTACGATCCAGTGAGAGACTTTGCACCTGTATCCCTCATCGCATCCACACCCAATTTACTGCTGGTCCATCCAAGCCTTCCTGTTAAAAATATCAAAGAACTGGTAGCCCTTTTAAAATCACAACCCGGCAAATACAGTTTTGGCTCTAGCGGGACGGGTACTTCACCCTACTTGGCGATGGAATTGTTCAAAGCAGAGACCGCCACACAAATCAATCATGTGCCTTACAAAGGAAGCAGCCAAGCCGTGGTGGACCTTTTGGGCGGACATGTGCAACTCATGTTTGGTGCAGTCCCAACCTTGGAGCCCCATGTGGGAGCGGGCAAGCTCAGAGCCATTGCAGTCAGTAGCCCCAAAAGACTGGCCGCATTTCCAGATTTACCAACGGTGGCGGAGACCTTACCTGGGTTTGAAGCGGCCAGTTGGTATGGTATTTTGGCGCCAGCGGGAACGCCTGCGTCCTTGGTCTCAAAAATTCAAAATGACATCGCCAATGCACTACAAACCAGTGAAGTCAAAAATTTTATTGTCAACAGTGGCTTTGATGTGATTGGCAATAAACCCAAAGAGTTTTCCAATGTGATTCAACTAGATTTAGAAAAGTGGGGGAAATTGATCAAAACGCTCAATTAGAACCTGTTCAAGAAAGCCTTGCCAAATGATGGCGCTCAAACCAAGGGTTTGATGTGACTCTACACCCATCCCTTAGGCACTAAAAAAAGTCGTTCTATTCAAAAATTTTGCAAAGATAGAGACTGTGTTCACTTTTTTTCGCACTCTTTTGTCATCCTTGCTAGAAATGTTTGTTCCATTGATTTTGACGTCGATGTCGTAAAAAAAGATATCCCTCTTTTCAAACTCTCTCAAGGATTGAACGCACTCATCAAAATCGATTTTGAGGTGCTCAAAAACCACTTGGTGCATTGCTTCAACAAATGCAGAGAATCCAATCAGCCTCTCAGTCTGGTTCTCCAACACATACAACTTCCAAAACCCATGTTTTTTTTCCATCCTTAAGCTGCAATAAGCGCCCGAAGACCTGATCCCATAACAAGTTCTCTCGTACTTAAAGTACCCCATCAAGCCATTGTCCACGTGCTTTACAATCGAAAGGCCGATGGGATAAATATATTGATAGGGTGATATTTTTAATACATAACGTTCAAATGAATTATTCATAAGATTACTATATGGTTGAATATATTGATTAAATGAGAACTAAAAGTCTCATTATATACACAAATAGAAACTTAAATATACATTTATTTAAAAAAACTGAAATAACGACTTTAAAAGTAGTATTTTTATACTTTTAAAGGTGTTCGATAAAGTGAAATCAGCGAGCTTGGCGATTCGATTGTTGAGCGTATTTGGCTTGTCATTGATCAAACACTGTTTTTGCTGCAACTGCTGCGCCACTGGCCTTGCCGGCCACGATATTATTGCTCAGCGCTTGGAGTTGGGTGGCCTGATGGCGCTCGGTGTCCTTGAGTAAGCACAGTCCCGCTCGGACGACTTCACTGACGTTGTTGTAGCGACCACTTTTGACTTGGCCTTGGCTGAAGGTCTCGAAATGGGGCTAGGGCAAAGCTGTTTTGCCTCTGGACCTCCAAAAAAATTAACAACTATTTACTTAGAAATAATCTTTTCAAGATTGACCGCACGCCAACAAAAACGACGCCCATGCCCCAGTGCCTACAGCAGTTATCGCCAATCTCAGTTCGACTTTGAATCAAGCATATTGCAACCAAGTGCTTTGACACTTGGGGCAAGAGATCTGCATCTTCTCAAAAAGAGACACCCTGCACTTTTGATGGCAATGGGGGCATGAGGTCACCATCTTCCCATTCGCTTGAACAGGAGTTTCGATCTCCGTATCCAAAAGAGAGAACGGCAATTTCAAATTGTATCGATTGCTCTTTTTGAAGTGCAGGCCATACCCACTGGCAGGCGCAGCGAGCCGATCCGCGTCCTCAAGGTCAAAAAAATCATCTGACAGTTTGTCTCCCACGCCCAATTGTGAAAGGTACCACGCACGCAAAGGATTGGGTACAAAATAATGAGCCAGGGAATGCTCATTGATGACTGCAACGTCCGTTAAATATTTAAGCTTCTCCGACACCAGTGCACGACTGTACTTGTGAAAGCGATAAAAGATATAGCCAAAATAGCTCAAAGACTCTTCTTGCCGCGTCAATTGAGCCCACTTTAAAACAATCATTCGCAAGGTGTTCAACTGATCCAAGATGCTTGCATTCAATGTCGTCACATGGTCTGCTATAGATGCAGCCAACACACTGGAGAGCGCTTGCTCAAAGCCATTGTCTCGACGAACGCCTTGCGGGTTTCCAAAGAAGTCCACATTGCTTAAACTTTGACTGGCAATAGACATCGAACGAAAGAGCTCTGGCGTGGCTCGACTGAGCTCTGGAAACAGCAACGCAAAACGCTCTTGGTCCAAAGCATTAAGCTCTTCTGTGAAGATGTGAATTTTTGACATCTCAAACACCTTAGGCTACTCTTAAAACAACACGACCGTGCCCAGGTCCAACTCCAAACCATCCAAATTTATTGTAGCATTTCTTTTGCGATGATAAGTTAATTGGTCTGTGCGTCGCCCCTCGCATAGCATTGGCTTTGCACATCTCTGAGAAAAAACCACCCAAGCTTGTACGCCCCCAGATGGCAGCTCGCGCAGCGTGAAGTCGAACAACCCGATCGTCCACTCGGCCCACCTTCAGGGCACAAAACATCTTGGCCAAAGAGGCCTTTTGAACCCAACTCTCACCCTCCTTGGTGCTTGATGTTTAAAGCCCCAAGTGGGGCCCTTCGTAAAACCACCATTGAATATTTTGAGCAAGGGGCCTAAGATGCTGACAGTGCATGCCCCAAGCCCTCTTGTGAAGGGGTCCATTGAACGAATTTTTTCAAAAGGCTCTCCCATGAAAACACGCGCTGTTGTCTCAAGATGCTGGAGTTTGTCTCTCTTGATGCTTGGGTGCCTTGTGAGCTTGATGCCGCAGGCTTCTTGGGCTCAAAGTTGGCCCAATAAACCCATCAAATGGGTCATCCCCTACCCTCCTGGCGGGATCACGGACAGCGCCACTCGAATGGTGGTTCAAAAGGTCCAAGAACAAACGGCTTGGTCGATTGTGATCGACAACAAAGCCGGTGCCAACTCCATTTTGGGTGCAGAAATCGTTGCCCGATCTGCTGCGGATGGATACACTTTTTTAACGGTCATTGGAGCCCATGCGGCCAACGCAACGCTATACGCTGGGCGTTTGCCCTTTGATGTGGTCAAGAGTTTCAGCCCCGTGTCCTTGGTGGGCATTGCGCCCCTTTTGATGACGGCCAGTCCTCAACTGCCAGTCAAAGATGTGAAGGAACTCATTGCGTATGCCAAACAACATCCTGGCAAACTCTCCTTTGGGTCTTCAGGCGTGGGCGCAGCAGCCCATCTCACACAAGAACTTTTAAAGCAAGTCGCTGGCATTGACATGGTTCACGTCCCCTACAAGGGAACTGCCCCAGCTTTGACCGACTTGATCTCAGGCAACATTCAAATCTTGACCGATACGCCAAGTGCTTTGATGCCACAAGTCAGAGCCGGCAAGATCAAAGCCTTGGCCGTCTTTTCTCCCAAACGAGTCGCAGGCACCATGGAGGTGCCCACCATTCAAGAAGCCGGAGGCCCAGCCATTGATGGCTCCACTTGGGTCTTATTCTTGGCTCCAGCCAATACTCCGAGCGAGATCGTCAACAAACTGTCCCAAGAAGTTGCCAAGGCTGTGCGCTCCAATGAAATGCTCGCTCGATTTGAGGGCTTAGGGATTGAGGCCGTGGGCTCCACACCTGAAGACGCCTCTAAGTTCTTGTCTGAAGAGATTTTGAAATGGGCCAAAGTCATCTCAAGTGCAAACGTCAAAGCAGAATAAGCCACTAGGCACCAAGACCTATAGACCCATAGACACAGGCCCCAAACCTAGGCAAAGCACAACCAACCAGATTGAGATTTTATTTCTCAGCCACAACGTGAAGATCCATCACGCCTATGCCCGTGATCGTGCCCCGCAAATGATCCCCATGGGCCAGTCTCGAAACGCCAGCAGGCGTGCCTGTGGTGATCAAGGTGCCAGGCAACAAGGTGCACACACTAGAGAGAAAACGAATTAAGTCTCTCAAGCCATTGATCATGTCAGCGGTATTGGCCTTCATGACATTGACCCCGTTTTGCTCCACATCGATCAACAGCGCTTGAGGCTCTGCGATTTCATCTCGACTGACAATCCAAGGACCCACGCCACAAAATGTATCAAACCCTTTTCTGACGTTGCGTGTGTTTTGGCGACCAATGCCCCAAGGATCTCGAATACTGATGTCCCAACACATGGTGTAGCCAAAGACATGGTCCAGCGCGTTTTCAGCACTGACGTTCTTGGCGGTTTTACCAATCACGGCGCACAACTCACACTCAAAGTCGACGTGCTTGGAGATTTTTGGAAGGATCACGGTGCCGGAAGGCCCCACCAAAGAAGAGTTGGGTTTTAAAAAGATCTCTGCCATCAACTCGTCGGCTGAGAGGTGGGAGCGGTCACTAGAGCCCACGCGTCCGATCATCTCGGCCTGGTGGGCCTTGTAATTGGCAGCGGCCGCCCAAATGGCAGGAGGATTGTCAACCGGTACCAAGAGTTTGACGTCTGCCAACGCTAGAGAGGGGGCCTTCAAAGCCAGAGCGCGCGCATCCAAGGCAAGGCTTGGATTACTCAAGGCCGCGATTTGATCTTGCACGGAGGCACCCACCTTGACCGCTCCCATAGAAGCAAGCACTTGGTCCAAAGGATAAACGCGGTCAGCCTCAATGAGGCCCGTGGAGGAGTCGTTGTATCTGCAAATTTTCATTTTAATTTTCCTTAATCAGTGGGTTCAATTTTAGCGGTCTTGACCAAGCGGCCAGCAATGTCAATGTCCCTTTTAATTTGAGCGGCAAACTCCTCAGGGGAGTTCCCGATCAAATCAAAACCATCGCCCGAGGCCTTTGCCCGAAGCTCAGTCACCCCAAGACCTTTCACAACGAAGGCGCTTAGTTTTTCCAATATCGATTTAGGCAAACCGGGTGGTGTAAAAAGGGCTGTCCAAGTGGGAGGGGGCTCAAAATTGGGCATGAGCTCAGTGACTGTGGGCACATCGGGAAACATCTCCAAGCGCTTTTGTCCCGCCGAAGCAATCAAGCGCAAACGCCCCGCTTTCACATGAGGTGCCACCATGGAGATGATGCCAATGGTCATGGGCACCTCACCTGAGATGACATCGGTGATCAGTCGATTGTCGTTGTAGGGCACGTGAAGCAATTGGGTGCCCGTGATGCTTGCAAAATTAGCTCCTGCAAAATGCCCTTGTGTGCCAATGCCCGTGGTGCTGTAGGAGAGTTTGCCTGCATGGGACTTTGCATACTCAACCAAGTCTGGGATGCTTTTCGATGCAAATGAAGGATTGACCGCAAAGACCAAAGAAGTGCGCCAAAGCGCACTGACTGGGGTCAAATCAAGCAATGGATCGATCGGCTCAGATTTGGAGAGAAAGCGCCTGGTGACAGGGACGTTTTGCGAGGCCAGCAGCAAGGTGTAGCCATCGGCTGGCGCACGTCTGGCCGCCTCAACCGCCACCAAACCACCAGAGCCACCTCGGTTCTCCACCACAATGGGTTGGCCCATGGCCAAAGAAATACTGCCCAAAATTTGTCTAGAAAATACATCCCCTCCATTGCCTGCCACGTACTCAGAGATCACTCGAACAGGCTTGCTTGGGTAATTTTGCGCTTGTGCTTGTGCTTGCACCCCACGCACACAAAAAGCAGCGCACAGCAACACAAGCAATGGAGTCAATTTAGAGGAAAACATTTACGCACCGATCAAAATAAACGCATTGGACATGAAGCTCAGCATGTGCTTGTAAAAAAAACCAATGAGGACACATCTAAAACCATGGGTTTCAAGCAAAGGAAGGATCATCCCATACTTTTCACACGGATGAATTAGGGTTAGAACTTAAAAATACCCCTCTTAAAGACTGGATCGATTTTCTTTGATAAAGCGGCCAACAAGAACGTGGTGAGGGGATCAATATTTTTCCGCCAACAAGCCCATGCCGGGTAGTGGATCTTTGATGCCCACGCGCCTGAGGGCCAGCCAATAGGTGGCCACATTCACACCGATCAAGGGTTTGGCAAATTTTTGTTCGATCTCCTGCGTCATGGCAGACACGGGCAAATTGGTGCCCACGTGAATCAAAACTTCCGCTTGTGAGCGGTTGACCGCTTCAAAGCCCTCCATGACTTGAGCATGCGTGAAACGCGCCACGGCAGTGGGCCCTGTTGACTTCAGACCATGCGTACTCACCACGTCATAGCCACACGCTGAAAAAAAGGCAGCAATCATTTCATCTGCCGGGGGCCAATAGGGGGTCAATATCGAAATTCTTTTGGGGTTTCCAATGGCTTGCAAACCCGCCAAGACCGCCCGAGAAGGCGTGATGAAGGGGATGCCGCACAAGGCCTCCAATCGACGCTCCTCGTTCAATGCGATTTCACCATCACCTCTAAAGGAATGAATGGAGTGTCCGTGAGCGACCACATGGGGCTCACACAAGAGCACCGACTCCAGCGCGTCCTCCAAATCGCCTTTTTCTGTCTCCAAGGCCTTTTTATACTCCTTTTGATCGTCATAAGGCCTGGGTGGCAAACGCATGCGAGTCACGTGATTGGTGACCCCAACGGGTCGCATCGCCTCCATTTCGGGTTGCACGATGGTGTTGGTCGCAGGCACGACCACGGCCACTTTGGCCCTGTAGGCCATGGTATCGAGCGAGGGGGCATGCTGAATGGCGTGTTCGGCGTTAGACATGGGTGCTCTCCAACTGTTTGGGTGATTTGGTTTGATGAAAGGATTTATTCAATTTTTAAATTGCTGGCTTTGGCCGCTTCAGCCCAAATCACAATATCCGAATTGAGCACTTCTGCAAACTGACTGGGCGTGTTGCCTATGGGGTCCACCCCCATTTGGAGCAGCTTGGTCTGGGTCTCCGTTTGCATGACCGCGTCTTTCAAGACCGCGGCCAATTTATTCACAATGGCAGCGGGCGTCGCGGCGGGCGCAACGATGCCGTTCCAAGTCAATGTTTTAAAACCAGGAAACCCTGATTCTGAAAAGGTGGGTACGCTTGGCAACTGGCGTGCGCGCAAATCACTGGAGACGCCCACGATATGGATCAAGCCCCCATTGGCATGCGAGGCGAGTTCAGAGAGGTTGCCAAAATACATTTGAACTTGCCCGCCCAAGAGGTCGGCAACCGCTGGACCACCGCCCTTGTAGCTGATGTGGGTCATCTCAAGATTGGCACGTTTGACAAAAAGTGCCGCCGACAAGTGAGACACACTGCCTGATCCGCCTGAGGCGTAATTGAGCTTTCCTGGGTTGGCTTTTGCATACGCAATGAACTCACGCAAGTTGCTCACAGGCACCGACTTGCTGATGGCCATCACAAATGGATTGGAGCCCACAATGCTGATTGGAATGAAGTCCTTTTTGGGCTCGTAGTTGGTTTTGGTAATGGCTGGCAGAATGGCCAAAACAGGCATTGCGGCCATGAGCAAGGTGTAACCATCTGGCAAAGACTTGGAGACAAAGTCGGCCGCGATCGCTCCGTTGGCACCGGCCTTGTTCTCCACAATGACCGATTGCTCCAAAGCATGACTGAGTCTCTCGGCCGTGATGCGCGCAATGGCGTCGGTGTTTCCGCCCGGGGCAAAGGGCACGATGATTTTAATTTGCCGCTGCGGCCAAGAGCTCGAAGAGGCTGTTTGCGCATGGGACAAAGACAGTTGAGCAAGAAAGAGGCCAGCTAGAGCAAAGGCGCAAAGCCGAATGTGAAACCGTCTAGAGGAGAAATTCAGTGCGTTCATTGAGTTCATTGAGTAGTGTTCCTGGAAAAAAATGATTCTTCGTTATGCCTGCGATTGAACTAGCAAATTGAGTTTGCTTTTTTAATGCTGTTGATCATTGAGGAGACCAGCAAATACTCACGACGAGAAGTTTCACTGGCATTGATTTTTCTCAATTGCGCAAAACGTTCTTGCCTGATTTTTGGATCAGCTTCCTCAAGATTGTGCTTATTTTTAATCGAAATCTCTTGAACATATTCCATGTTCACGCTCTTTCTCTGTCGCTCATACAAATTGAGCAACTCGCAACTCTCTCCTTGGACAATCACGCGTGCGAGTTTGTCCGACAAGTTCATGGCGTCGTGAATGCCACTGTTTAAACCAAACCCGCCCAAGGGATTGTTCACATGCGCAGAGTCACCAGCGAGCAGCACACGCTCAGACCTGAACCGATTGGCCACCCGTTGATGCACACGGTAAACACTTTGATGCACGATCGGATAAACAACATCGGCTGGCGTTTGAAGAACGCGTTGAAACACCGAGTTGGCATATTGAGGATCCAAAACTTCCTCATCGGTGTGAGCTTGCCCAACGGGGATGGTCATGCGCCATAGACCTGGGGGTCCTAGATCAGGCATGCGAAAAAATGCAACCCATTGCTCGGGGTCACTGACATAGGCATTGTCGGCGTAGCCCAAGTGCGAGAAGTCATGGGTCGTGCTCACCACACTGTAGCGCTCAGGCCAGGTATAACCATCAAACTCAATGCCCGCAGACTTTCTGACCGGACTTTTCCCACCATCTGCACCAATCACCCACTGCGCCAGCAACTCAACCTCTTGTTCTTGGTGTTTGACACGAACGCTCACGTGCTCAGGGCTTTGTGTGAGGCCGATGAATTCATGAGAAAACAAGACTTGCGCGTTTGAATAGGCCGTCAACTTCTCTAGCAAAATAGGAGTTAGCCGATGCTGCTCCAAGTGAAGCCTAAATGGATACGGTGTGTCGTCTTGCAAAATGGACATGTCCCACTCTGCAATCAAGCCCTCTTGCAAATCTCGACTCTGCCATACAGGCACCTTCAAGCCAATTTGCATCATCGCATCGGTCACGCCAAGAGGCGCCAACATCTCCAAGGTCGGGGGGTGAAACGTCCCCGCCCTTAAGTCAAGGGTCGTGCTGTGCTCGAGTTCAAGCACACAGACTTGCACCCCTTGACGGGCCAAGTCCAAGGCGCACAAAAGCCCCACAGGCCCAGCGCCCACAACGATCACTTGATGGATATTCATAGTCTTGAAAGCCTCAATAAGAACGGGGCATGCCCAAGATGTGTTCGCCCAAATAAGACAAAATCAAATTGGTCGAAATGGGAGCGACTTGGTAGAGTCTGGTTTCCCTGAACTTTCTCTCCACATCGTATTCAGCCGCAAAGCCAAAACCCCCATGGGTCTGCAAACACACATTGGCCGCTTCCCAAGAGGCGTCTGCGGCAAGCAATTTGGCCATGTTGGCCTCAGCGCCACAATTGACCCCGGCATCAAACATGGCACACGCGTTGTAGCGCATGAGGCTGGCCGCCTCAACATTGACGTATGCGCGTGCGATGGGGAATTGAACGCCTTGGTTTTTTCCAATCGGTCGATCAAACACCACGCGCTCATTGGCATAGGCAGTGGCTTTTTCAATGAACCAATACCCATCTCCCACACACTCTGCAGCGATCAAAATACGCTCCGCATTCAAGCCATCCAAAATGTATTTGAGCCCCAAGCCCTCTTCACCGATGCGGTTTTCAACGGGGATCTCTAAACCATCGATGAAAATTTCATTGGTTTCATGATTGACCATGTTGCGTATGGGCCTGACGGTGATGCTTTTGCCAACCGCGTCGCGCAGATCCACCAAGAACACGGAAAGTCCCTCGGTTTTTTTCTTCACCTCAGCCAAGGGTGTTGTGCGTGCCAAGAGCAGCATGTAGTCCGAGTGTTGCAACCTAGACGTCCAGACCTTTTGACCATTGACCACGTAATGGTCTCCCTTTCTTGTGGCCGTGGTCTTGAGTTTGGTGGTGTCACTGCCCGTCGTGGGCTCGGTGACTGCCATGGCCTGCATTCTGAGCTCGCCACTGGCGATGCGAGGCAACAACTCGCTCTTTTGTGCCTGCGTGCCATGCCGAACAACGCAGCCCATCACATACATTTGTCCATGGCATGCACCGGAGTTGCCCCCTGCGCGATTGATTTCCTCCATCACCACGCTGGCTTCTACCATCGACAAATTGGAGCCCCCATACTCCTCGGGTATCAGGGCACTTAGCCAACCGGCCTGGGTCAAGGCATCGACGAATTTCTCGGGGAATGCCCTTTTTTCGTCCAAGTCTTGCCAATAGCGCGAGTCAAACTGAGAAACCACTTGGCGAACACCGTCCCTTAAATCAGAGAAATCATATTGTGGATTGCGATTTTTAAACATATCTTTGAAGTGTATTTGAGGGATTTAAATTCTTTTTAAATGCAGAGCGCTTTAAGCGCTCTTACAGAGGTCGAGAAGTTTAAGCAAACATCTGTCCGCCATCCACATTGATCACACTGCCCGTCAAATAACTTGACAAAGGTGAGCAACAAAAGGTGGTCAAGTCTGCGATTTCTTGAGGCTCAGCCATTCGCCCAAAAGGCATTTGAGTGGTCAACTCCATCCAACGCTCAGGATCGGAAAATTTCTGCGCTGCTTGCGCTCTGAGCATGCCCTCCATGCGCTCGCTTTTCGTGGGGGAGGGGTTGATGCCAAAGACTCGAACACCCGACGCTTGCGAGGAAGAGCCCAAGGCTTGGGTAAACGCAATCAAGGCGGCATTGGCCGTGGAGCCACAAATATAGGCGTTTCTAGGCGCAGCACCGGCCATGCCAATGATGTTGGCAATGACGCCCCTCTTTTTGCTTTGCATCAAAGGCAAGACCTCGCGGGTTAAATTGATATAACCAAAAAGCTTCAACTCCCAAGACTGCCTCCACTTCTCCTCGTCCACGTCCAACAAATTGCCCCCTGGAATAGCGCCCGCATTGTTGATCAAAATGTCAATGTCTTGGCCATGCGCGGCCAAAGTTTTGGCCGCTCCGCTCTGTGCCAAGTCCAGTGCGATGCTGTGCGCTTTAATCCCCGTTTCCGACAAAACACGCTCACACGCCGCATCAAGCGAAGCCTGGGTGCGAGAGACCAAGGTCGGAATGGCACCCTCTCTCGCAAAGGACAAGGCAATGGCCAAGCCAATGCCTTTGGAGCCACCGGTCACCATGACTTGTTTGTCTTTAAGCTTTAAATCCATACCAATACTTTCAAAGTTAATTCAAAAAAATCAAGGCTCAAGGACTCGGCACTTGAGCAACAAACCATTGAGCGATGTCTTGACCTTGGAGAAAACAAACCTCTGGCTCGTCCATCAACAAATCAAGCATGCGCTCAAACGATCCAAATCGATGTGGCACGCCGATTAAATGGGGATGCAGTCCGATGGCCAAAACACGGGGTCGCTTTTGAGCTTCCCTTTTGAACAGCGCCAAGGTGCTTTTGAGCCTGTCGTACATCTCATTGGAGGAATGCTTCTCTACGGCGTAAATGATGGAGTCGTTGATCTCTAAGTTATAGGGCAAGCTCAGCAAGGGGCCTTCTTGTGTTGTCATCCAATTGGGCACATCGTCCACGACCCAATCAAACACATACTCAATGCCCGCTGCTTTCAAGGTCTCTGGTGTGGTGTGGCTCTCGCGCAGTCCTGGCCCCAACCACCCCTTGGGACGATGACCGGTGAAGGCTTCAATCATATTGAGTGCTGTGTTCACAACCTCGCCTTCGGCCCCCGCATGGTTGAGTGATTTTTGATGAACACCGTGACCAATGAACTCCCAATGGGCATCTTTCATCGCTTTTGCCGCTTGGGGGTATGCATCAATCACACTCGCGTTGAAACTGGTTGAGGCCGTTAGACTCCGCTCAGTGATGGCCTCAATGATGCGCGGCAAACCACAACGCATGCCGTAATCCACCCAACTGAAATTGGGTACATCTGGCACAGTCTCTTTTCCATGAGGGGGCGTGATGATGGTTCTGGGCATGGGCGCATCAAACTCCCAGTGCTCCACATTGACCACCAAATGAACCATGATCGAGCCAGCCTCATGGGGCTTTAATGCTGGGCCATCGTTAGAGAAGCGATAAGGAATTCTTGGATTTGCCATGATGGTGTGTGTACAAGGATGAGGCAGGGGTTCAGTGTCTAATTTGTTTCAAAATATCCAGCTTCATTTGATTAAACGCTGGACTTGCGGTGAGCTCAACACTTCTGGGGCGTTCAAACTGCACGCCGATTTTGGCTTGAATGCGCCCAGGTCTAGCCGACATCACGTAAATCGTATCGGCCAAGAAAATGGCCTCATCGATGTCGTGGGTCACAAAGACGATGGTGGGTTTGATTTTTTGCCAAACAGACAACAACAACTCTTGCATGCTTAGGCGCGTCTGTGCATCCAATGCACCAAAGGGCTCATCCATTAGCAAGACCTTGGAGCCCATGGTCAAGATGCGCGCGATGCCCACGCGTTGGCGCATGCCGCCCGAGAGTTGAATGGGCAAATGGTCTTTGAAATTCTCTAAGCCTACGATCAAGAGCATCTCGTGAGCGCGCGCTTCGTAGTCTTTTTTATCTCGGCCTTGCGTTTTGGGTCCAAAAATGACATTGTCCCAAACACTCAACCAAGGAAACAACGCTGCCTCTTGAAAGACCACGCCCCGGTCCGGCCCGGGCTTTGATACCTTTTGTCCATCCACCAAAACCGTGCCTGAGGAGGGGGTTTCAAAGCCAGCAATCAAATTCAAGAGCGTAGATTTGCCACAACCTGAAGGCCCCAAGAGCGCAATGAATTCACCCGACTGCACTTGAATGTCGACTTGATCGAGCGCCAAAACGGTGCCCGAGCTCGTGTAAGTTTTCGAGAGTTGATTGATCTCAATGGCAAGGTGGTTCATGTTTGGCAATTTCGCTCTCAAGGTGTGTTAAAAAGTTTAAAGTACCGTCGAATAAAAAAAGAGGTCTTGAAACTCAATAGTTTTGCAACATTCTCCAGCGCAATACTCTGCTCTCAACAGCAACAATGAGTCGGTCTGAGATAAAACCCATGGCGCCGATAGACACCATGTCGGCCAAGACAATGTCCATGCGACCCACGTAATAGGCGTCCCACAGGACGTATCCCAAGCCCGACTTGACAGCCACCATTTCCGACACAATCACTGCGGTCCACGAAATTCCTAAACCCACGCGCAAACCCGTAAAAATGGCTGGCATGGCAGAGGGCAAGACCACGCGCCAAAGCAACTGGCTTGGTCGACTGCCCATCATCTCCGCAGCGCGCACCAAATTCTTGTCCACATCTCGAGCGCCTTGGGTCGTATTGACCACCACGGCATAAAAGCCGCCTAGAAAAATCAAAAATATACTCCCCACATCGCGAATGCCAAAAAGGGCAATCGAAAAGGGCAACCAGGCCGTGATCGGGATGGGCCGGAGGCTTTGGATCATGGGGTCAAGCAGTTTAGACACCCATTTGCTCCACCCAATCAACAAGCCCAAAGGGATGCCCAAGAAGGCAGCCCAAAAGAAACCTTGGACCACCCTTGAACCCGAATACGTCACGTTGGCAACCCAGGTGCCCAAATAAGGATTCAGCCCAAGACCTGCTTGCCCCCAAATCCATCCGGCAAAACCATTCATGACCGCAACAGGTGTTGGCACAATGCCCGCCATATCGGGCTGGCTTGCAGCCATCTGCCACAAGAGCAACACCAATACAGGGACGATCAAGCCAAATAGGATTTGCTGCAGTCTGTGCATGATTTATTTATTTTTTAAATTCACGGGCTATGGAGTCGTCATACAACGCACCGGCCTCTTGAACCACGTCCTTTTGAACAATGCCTTGCTTAAATGCGGCATCGGCCAAAAGCTGAACTTGCTCTTTGCTCAATACACCCCCTAATTTAATCAATTTGGAAGACTCTTTGGTCACATTCAAAGGCAAACCCGTAAATTTGGCATAAGCGTCGGCAAAAAGATCGTTGTTCTTGGCCATTTGCTCTTCTGCGTTGAGGTAGACCCACATGAAGCGTCGAATGGCCTCTTTCTTAGACGTCAAAGCTTCTCTTGATGCGGCCAAAAGCCCAAGCTCTGCACCCACAGACTTGGCTTTGGAGTAATCCATATTTTTTGCAAAATAGGCTTCCCCCTCGGCCACCACTTGAGACTCAAAGGGCTCCCACAAAGCCATGGCATCGATGTCGCCTCTTTTCATCGCCTGCACGAATGCGGTGCCACCGCCTTGAATGTTGACAGGCGTAAAGCTTGTGTAAGGCACCCCTTTTTCAACCAAGGTCATGGCCCACTGAAACCAAACTGCTGAGCCAGGTGCAATGCCAATCTTCTTGCCCGCTATGTCCTTCCAGTCGTTGATGACGACGCCCTTTTTAACCACCAAGTTCTTGGCTGAACTTGCTACGCCAGTTAGACCAATGAGGTTCTTGCTGCCTTGGGACGCGGCGATGGCCAAGTCTCCAGGGCCAACCGCTGAGACGTCAACTGAATTGGACAAAAGCGCAGTCCTTGCATCGGCATAGCGAACAAATTCAGCGCGCTTGACTTCAACGTTGAACTTTTTGAGATCTTCCTCAAGGTTGAGCATGGGAGCGAGATGGCCCACTTTCACAAATCCAATGGTCAGCGTTTCCTTTTGCGCCAAAGGCTGCGGTGCGGGCCCAATGGCCAAGGCGGATAAAGCGCTCAGTGATAGAACACTCAATAGACATTTAACAGTAGAAAATTTCTTCATCATTGCTCCAAAAATAAAAAATTGAACACCTTACGCTCAACACTCATTGCCCCACAAAAAGCGGACTTCTCTTTTCAGCAAAGGCCGCTCGCCCTTCCAAATAATCCTTGGACTTAAAGCAGTTTTTAACCGCCTCATCCACCGCTTTGACCTCAGCAGGATCAGCCCCATTCAAAGCTGCATTGAAAGCCATTTTTGCAGCCTTGATCGTCAAAGGTGCATTTTGAGAGATCAAGATGGCAGTTTCATGCGCTTGAGCAAATACATCGACCTCTATGCCATTTAATAGGCCCAAGGCAAGGGCCTGATGGGCATCATAGACTTTTGCAGTATAAAAAACCTCACTGGCCTTGGCTTGACCGAGGATGGCCATCATTCTTTTCACACCCCCAAAGGCGTACCCAAGGCCCAGTCTAGCTGCAGGCATTCTAAACTTTGCACTCTCAGAGGCGAAACGCAAGTCACATGCCAAGGCCAGACCCAAGCCTCCTCCATAACAAATGCCACTGATGGCAGCAATCACTGGAGACGCGAACTTGGCCAAGGCGACCTGTGCCCTAGATACCGCTTGGTCGTAGTTGGCCACTTGTGCGGGATCATTTCTTTGCTCCCCAAACTCTGAGATGTCCGCTCCTGAGACAAAGGCCCGCTCTCCATCCCCTCGCAAAACAAGCGCACGGACTTGGCCATCCTTATTGAGCTCCTCTAGCAAATCCCCAAGCTTTAACCACATGGACAAGGACATTGCGTTGAAACGACGTTCATTGGAAAAAGTGATGGTGGCCACATGAGCGTCCATGCTGAGAAAAACATCTCGCTCTGGCTTGACAAAATTAGACACAGGTTCTTGATGGGTAGTGCTCATGATTTAAACGCATTGGTCCTCGTGAAATTGATGAATCTGGGCCTCGGTGTAACCAACCTCTTTGAGCACTTCGTCGGTGTGCTCACCCCAAGCTGGGGCAGGCGCTACGACACGCGCTGGAGTTCTTTGCAATGTGACAGGTTGGGTGATGTAGTGTGTTTGCTTTCCAGTGGGGCCCTCAAGGCTTGCAACAACGTTCAAGTGTTTGACTTGTTCATCCTCAAACACCTCTGGGACTGAATACACTGGGCCCGCAGGCACACCCGCGTTATTCAAACCATTGACCCAGTGGTGAACCGTATTGGTTTTGAAAACCAGGGCCAACTCTTTGTTCAAACGCTCTCTGTGTTTCACGCGCAAAGCTTCGGTTTTAAATTCAGGATCGTCAAGCCACTGAGCTTGGCCCAACAGGTCACACATTTTCACCCAGTTGCCTTCTCCTGAAGCACCCAAATTGAACACCCCGTCCAAAGCATCAAACAGTCCCATAGGACTCGAAGTGGGATGGTTGTTGCCAATTTGAACGGGGAGGTCACCTTCATTCAAATACCGGGCCATTTGAAAGTCCATCATGGCGATTTGAGCGTGCAACAAAGAAGAATGGACCCATTGTCCACGACCAGAGACCTCACGCTCCAAAAGTGCGGTCAAAATACCCAAGGCTGCATACAAACCCGCACTCAAATCGGCCACGGCCAGACCCGCCCTCACCGGCCCAGAATCTTGGTGCCCAGTCACGGACATCAGGCCCCCCATGCCTTGAATAATTTGATCAAATCCTGGTCTCAAGGCATAGGGGCCCGTTTGACCAAATCCGGAAATGCTGGCCAAAATGATCCTCGGGTTGACTTTGGCAAGTGATTCGTAATCTAGCCCTAATTTAACTTTGACCTCAGGTCGCCAATTTTCCACCACCACATCAGCATCCTTGATCAATCGCATGAGAATTTCTTTGGCCCCAGGGCGCTTGAGGTTGAGCGTCATTGATCTTTTATTTCGATTGATGTTTTGGAAGTCGCCTCCCTCACGGTTCGAAGCAAACAAGGCCTCATTGGGATCGATTCCTTGAGGCGGCTCCACCCGAATCACATCAGCGCCGAAGTCGGTCAGAATGCGCACACAATTGGGGCCGGACCGAACTCTAGAGAGATCGATGACGCGAAACCTTGACAATGCGAGTGAAGCTTGTATTTTGGGCATGGTCTTTTTTTAACTAAAGTAACAATCTAAACAACAGCAGCGAACATGCGGCTGACGCATTGAGTTCCAAAGCGCTTGCCAATGAAGGTCTTGGCCCAACGCAAGAGGCTCAATTCCTCAAAGGGCCTACAAAGCACTTGCACACCGATGGGCATGCCATTGGAGTCTTGGGCAATGGGCAACCACAGCGAGGGCAGTCCTAAATAATTCACAAAGCCCATGAATCGATGAAGAGAGAGCAACTTTTTTGCATCAAACTCAGCATGACCAACTGTCACTTGAACTGCCGTGGGCAACTCGATACCCAAAGCGGGCATCATAAAGAAATCTCGGTCTTTGAGATAATTATCCAAGAATTGTTTGAGCAATGCACCTCTAGAGGTCAAGGCTTGAATAGACCAAGACTTGGGCTGCACGGCTCCAAGCATGATCATCTCATGCAAGGCTTTGGGACAATTTGATTTGGCTGAGTCGTCCTGAAGCAGATGGCCATGTGTTTGAAAAACCTGCTGATACAGCATGGTCTCGGCCAGCGCACTCAAATTGGCCTCTTCTTCAAAATGCTCAGTGATCTGAGCATGTTTAAACGTTTTGACACACTCCAGCATTTGAGTGGAAACACTGGAGGCGAGCATCTTTGATGGAAGCCAACAACAAAGGCGATCCAAGTCTTTGGCCTCTTTTAAAGCGGGGATTTGAATCTTTTGATCGACTGGCTCATGCGTTTTGAGTTGAACCAACACTTGCTCAAGGTCATCTACACTGCGCGCCAATATACCCACCGTATCCAAATGGGGTGCCAGGGGATAGACCCCCTTGGTGGACAAGAGGCCCATGCTGGTCTTTAGCCCCAGCACACCACATGAGGCCGCTGGTATGCGAACGGAACCGGCCGTATCCGTGCCCAGCGAAGCAAAGCAAAGTTCCCGCGCAACCGCCACCGCACTCCCGCTTGAAGACCCGCCTACAACACGCTCGGCATTCAAAGGATTGAGACACTCTCCCAAGTATTCATTTTGCGAGGTTGCCCCACATGCCATAGGAGCCATGTGCAATGCACCCAAATGGGATGCTCCAGCTTGGTGCAATGCCTCCATACAAATCGATTGATGGGTTGCCGTGGTTGAACGACCATGGCCCAGACCTAGGCCCGCAAAACGGTGCTCCAACTCAAAGATGTCTTTGTGTGCGAAAGCCACACCATCAAAAGGTGCATTGGAAGACACACGAGGCCCACGGTCGTCGAAAATATCCACAAAACCATTTTCAAGTGAAGCATGTTGGCTGAGCCGATTTCGCTGGATCTGAAGGCTTTCTTGGACTGAAAGCTGACCCGCCTTCAATAAGCTTTGAAGCTCTGAAATGGTGCCCGGTAACTCAGACACGGGTTAAACTTTCTTTGAAATCCATCAAACTTCTTTGGCCGATCTCTTGCAGTTGGGTGTGGGTTATCAAAGGTCCATCACCCATGAGCTCTTGGACTTGGTTGAGACTGGGGCAAGAGGTTAAGAGGCGCTTGAAAGTTTTGCTCAAACGCTTGATATCGCTCTCAGACAGTTCAAGATGCGCAAAAGACGAGTCCATAGACTCTTGAACATATTTGCTCAAATCCTCTAAATTGATAAGCTGATCTGGTGTTGGCATTGACACTTAAAACCCTTGAGACAATGAGCCCTAAAAACAAAAGCATGTTGCTTTCAGTGTATCCTATAATTATATTTATAGAACAATCAGATATTTTTATAAAGCAATAATTAAACCACTTTATGCAAGCTGCCAAATCCATTTTTGTCAAAGCGAGTGAAAAAATACACTGGCTCATTGAGCAAGATATCAAAAACGGCGTACTTTTACCAGGTGACTCCATTGATGAGAGCTCCATCGCGCTTAAGCACAAGGTCTCCCACACCCCGATTCGCGAGGCATTGATCAAACTTCAAGCTCAGGGTTTGATCAGCAGCTTGCCAAGAGGGGGCATGATTGTTGCCAAAATGAGCCTGCAGCAACTGCTCTCCTTGTGGGAATTGCTCGCTGAGCTAGAGGGCGTTGCTGCGAAATTGGCTTGCCAAAGAATGTCCACCTCAGAGCTTTCGGCGCTCAAAGCATTGCACACCAAGAGCGCCCGAATTGTGCAGTCCGAAGATGTCAAGGATTGGCAAGAGTCAAATCTCTTGTTTCATGAAATCATCTACAAAGCCACGCGAAACCCCTACCTGAGACAAGAAGTGCTCCGCCTGCGAACCGTCACCGGATACTACCGCAAACACGCCTTTGGCGCCCTTGGACAAATCAAGACCTCCTACGAGCAGCACGAGGAGATCATCCACGCCATTGAGAGTCGCGACATCTCGCAAGCGTTTGCTGCCATGAACCACCACATGCTGCCCGCCTCCAACTCCACGGGGCTTACCAACTTCATTATCAATATTCCCCAAGAAAGTTTGGCCGCCTAAGTTCATCGAGAAGCATTCAAGCGCTTTTGACTCATTGTGGCAAAGCAATCACCAAAGAAGACTCCTCAAACATCACCATCGCTTTGGAGCCGATTGAAAGCCCTTTTGTAGACGCACAAAAGCCAACCACATTGAGCTCTTGTCCGATCGATAATGACACTTCGCCTGCCAAGCCTTTAGCAGGCGCTCTGACTATGCTTGCGAGCAGCACATTGAATCCCTGTGTCTTTGCAAAGGCAGGCGCCACGCGAACAGCCGTTGCTTTGAAAAGGGCAAGCAAACCCATGCCTTTTTTCAAACCCAACAACTGTGCACTCTCCTTGGTGATCAAACCAAAGATCCTCACTCCATTTGACAGCCTCAAGCCCGCGCGAAGCGCTCCATGCTTGGCAGACAAGGAGAACAGATCGCAAGGCAATTGATTGCGCATGCTGGTTCGAATGTGCAAGCCTTTGAGGGCCGACATGGGGGATTGCTCATTGCCAAATGACTCCATTTTTTTGAAGGCCTCACTCCTTGCTTTTTGCATGCTGTGAGCGGCTAGCAGTAAATGTTCTCCGGCCAGTGACAAACGAGCGCCTCCCCCGCCAGCGCCCCCAACAAGCTTGTCCAACAAGGGCACACCGGCCAAGTTGCTTAACGTATCCACCGCCTGCCAAGCCGCTTTGTAGCTCACACCCACTTGCCGTGCGGCTTGTGAGATGGAGCCAAATTGGCGAATACTTTCAAGAATTTCAATGCGTTTGTCTGTTGTTTCTTCAGACAAGGCGGCTTCATAAAGAGGGCGAGGGGGGTTCATGGCGCAACTCCTGTGGGATGAGAGAAAGTTGAGTATACTTCGCTATTCTTATTTGGAATAGCGAGTGAGGAACATGCTCCATTTTTTGATTTTTTTGGCCCTGAGCGTCTCATCGATTTGCGTTGTTGCCCAAGAAGTTTTCTTGGCAGTTTCCAGCAATTTTGCCAAACCCATTCAAAGCATTGGCGCAAAATTCACCCAAGAAACGGGGATCAAAGTCAACTACTCACTGGCCGCCACAGGCGCACTGTATGCCCAAATCAAATCTGGAGCGCCCTTTGATGTGTTTTTATCAGCCGACACCCAAACACCCCAGCAATTGGCCGCAGAGGGTTTGGCCCTCCCCTCTTCAAGATTGACTTACGCCAGAGGTAAATTGGTCCTGTGGAGCAAGGACCCTACACTGGTTGATAACAAAGGCTTGGTTCTTAAGACCAAACAATTCAAAAGCATCGCCTTGGCCAATGCAAAACTAGCGCCTTATGGCAAAGCAGCACAAGAAACACTTGAACACTTGGGACTCAGCCTGGAGCTCAAACCCAAGATCATCTTGGCGGAAAATATCACCCAAGTCTATCAATATGTATCGTCTCAAAACATTGCTTTGGGCTTCATTGCGAGCTCTCAGCTCGCTTTCAATGAAAGTGGCTCGACCGGATCGCATTGGCTTGTGCCGAGCACGCTTTATGCCCCGATTGAACAAGATGCCATTTTGCTCAATAAAGGGGCCAACCGTTCAGCGGCCCTTCAATTTATGCAGTTTCTCAAACGCCAAGACATCAAGGCCATGATCAACACCTTTGGTTACGACACCACAAAATAACGCCACCATGCCAGAAGTTTTTTTTGATTCCAGCACACTCGCAGCCATTGGACTGAGTCTGCAACTGGCCTGCGTGACCACTCTTGTGCTTTTGGCCTTTGCAACACCGCTTGCTTGGTGGCTATCAAGACGCGCTTCGTGGTTGCGCTCGTGCGTGGGCTCTATGGTGGCCATTCCCATTGTTTTGCCGCCCAGTGTTTTGGGGTTTTACTTGTTGGTGGCTCTCGGCCCCAATGGACCAATTGGTCACATCACCCACATGTTGGATCTTCCGTCTTTGAATTTCAGCTTTTCTGGCTTATTGATTGGATCGGTCATTTACTCTTTGCCCTTTGCCATTCAGCCCATCCAAAATGCTTTTGAATCCATGGGGACAAGACCGCTAGAGGTTGCGGCCACTTTGCGCGCTTCCCCCATGGACACCTTTATCCATGTGGTGTTGCCACTGGCAAAGCCAGGCTACGTGACTGCTGGTGTCTTGGTGTTTGCCCATACAGTGGGAGAATTTGGAGTCGTTTTAATGCTTGGGGGGAACATTCCCGGAAAAACACAAGTGATTTCAACCAAAATTTATGGCCATGTTGAGGCCATGGAATATGCACAAGCCCACTGGTTGGCAGCAATGATGCTCATTTTTTCATTCTTTGCACTTTTAAGCTTGGCTGGACTTAAAAAACATCCAAGGCAGACTTATGTTTGAATTGAATATTCAGTTGCTGCTTGAAAGGGCCTCATTTGAATTAAACATTCAAACACGCTTACCCGCCAAAGGCATACACGGGATTTTAGGTGCTTCTGGCTCAGGCAAAACCACCTTATTGAGGTGCTTGGCGGGACTTGAAAGCCAGGCAATTGGTCGCATTGACATTGGAGAGAAATGTTGGCTCGATAGTCAAAGAAAGATTTTTGTACCGACTTGGCAAAGAGAGGTGGGTTATGTATTTCAAGAAGCCAGTTTATTTCCTCATCTGAATGTCCTGGGTAATTTAAAATTCGGCGTCACGAGAGTAAAAAACACTGCTGCACAAAGCGCGCTCAATGAGGCCATAGACTTGCTTGGTTTGGAGCACTTGCTCAAGCGCCACACTTCTGACCTCTCTGGCGGGGAGAGACAAAGGGTTGCCATTGCAAGGGCATTGGCGACGAGGCCCAAACTGTTGCTTCTCGATGAGCCCTTGACTGCGGTAGATCAAAACAAAAAGAATGAAATCTACCCGTGGATTGAAAAGTTAAAGTCTGAGCTCAATATCCCCATCCTTTTTGTCTCTCACTCCATCGAAGAAATAGCTCGGTTGACCCAACATCTTCTTATCCTAGAAAAAGGACAAGTTCTGTGCTTGGGTCCAACCATAGACTTGATGTCCTCCTTAGAGACGCCCTTTGACTTTGGAGATCAAACAAGTGTCTTGATCATGGGTCAAGTTCATGAAATTGAGACCCAATGGAATTTGGCCAAAATTTCTTTTGAGCAACATCACTTGTGGGTTGAAAATCGAAATTTCTCCCTCCACCAAATGATCCAAATCAGAATACTTGCCAAAGATGTAAGTCTGTCTTTATATCAACCTCAAGACAGCAGCATTCAAAACACATTGGCCTGCACCATCACAGGTGTTCAGCAAGACCTCAACGCCTACCAATCTTTGGTTCAAATGGAGTGTGGGTCTAGTAAATTACTGGCAAAAATCACCAAGAAAGCCTTTGCAAGCCTCAATCTCACTGTTGGCACCCCTTTGTGGGCCCAGGTCAAAACAGTCGCTCTTGCACATTAAGGGGCCTGGGTGAAATTTCAAGCTCTCAACAACACTTAAGTGACCTGACCACAACCCAATCCTTGATAAAGCTCAAAGCTTGTCTAAAAAGAGGGTTCTTCCTCTTGCAAAAAAACGAAATTATAATGAATATGGAGTTATACACATCCCTTTGATTGACAGGAGTCAAAAACCATGAAATTCAACTTCACCCGCGCACTCGCTTATTTGGCCTTGTTATTTTTTTCTATCACGAGCGGCCTAACGCTTGCACAAAACTATCCGACCAAACCCATCACATTGATTGTTCCATTCGCAGCGGGTGGGCCCACCGACATTGTGGCCAGAACACTGGCAGCGACCATGAGCAAGACGGTTGGTCAAACTGTTTTGGTCGATAACAAACTAGGAGCAGGCGGAACACTGGCTGCTGCATTTGTGGCCAACGCACAACCCGATGGCTACACGCTTTTGATTCACCACAATGGCATGTCCACTGCACCTGCTTTGTATCGAAAATTGTCTTTCAATCCATTGACTGATTTTGAGTACATCGGTCAAGTTGTTGATGTCCCCATGACTTTGATTGCAAGAAAAGACATCCCTGCTAAAAATCTCCAAGAGCTGATCGCTTACATCAAACAGAACTCTAGCAAGATCAACTTGGCCAATGCAGGCCTTGGTGCGGTCTCTCACCTTTGTGGCATGTTGTTTCAAAAGGCCATTGGGGTAGAGTTAACCACAGTGCCATTTTCCGGAACGGCCCCCGCACTGAATGCGCTCCTCGGTGGTCAAGTCGACATCCTGTGCGATCAAACCACACAAACCACGCAACACATTAAATCGGGCACCGTGAAAATGTTTGGCGTCACCACCAAAGAAAGAATCAAGGCTTTGCCAGAATACCCAACGCTTAGTGAAGGCGGTTTAAAGGATTTCGAAGTCATCGTCTGGCATGGCGTGTATGCCCCCAAAGGCACAGCTAATGCCACTTTGGAAAAAATAGGAAACACGCTTCGCACGGCAACAAAAGATCCAAGTTTCGTGGCGAAAATGGCTGATTTGGGCGCCGAATCTGTCTCAGATACCAAGCTTACATCCGAGGGACTAAAGTCATGGCTTCAAACAGAGATTAACAAGTGGGGCCCGGTCATCAAGTCTGCAGGCGTTTATTCAGACTAACACTTGAAAAGGCTTTGATTACTTAAAATGATTGATCACATCGACCATATTGTATTGACGACGCAAGATGAAGAGAAATGCATCGATTTCTACACCAGAGTGTTGGGCATGAAATTGGAGCATTTCTCCTCAGGTACACCTCTTGTTCATCGCAAAGCATTTCATTTTGGTCATCAAAAGATCAATCTTCACATCAAGGGCCGTGAGTTCGAGCCCAAGGCCGCTCACCCTCAACCTGGAGCCCTTGACTTGTGCTTCATTGCAAGCATGCCCTTAAATGAAGTGATTGAAAAATTGAGCGCCGCACCGTGGCCGATCATCGAAGGCCCTGTTCAAAAGACCGGCGCCACCTCCAAAATACGATCGGTCTACCTACGTGACCCGGATCAAAATTTGATCGAAATCAGTGAACTGCTCCAAAAATAAATATGCGCGCTTAAGGCTTCCAACCAGGTGGCTTAAATAAATACCCAAAAATCTCTTTGAATGTTCTTGAGCTTTTCAGATCTAAAAACAAAGCTTTCCACTCAAAAAACTGAACCACAGCTGGATTCTTGCTTAGCACGGGTTGGGTTAATCCATATGTGATCGTGATCTCTTTATTTTCAGCTTTGTAGGTTCCGAATAATCGATCAAAAACAATCAACACGCCCCCATAGTTGCCATCAATGTATTCCTTATTGCAAGCATGATGGATTCTGTGGGCACATGGGGTGTTGAGCACATACTCCAAAAAACCCAACCTAGGGATCCATGTGGCATGCAACCAAAATTGATACAGGAGGTTTATTGTCACCACTTCATAAACCAATTGAGGAGACAATCCCATAAAAACCAAAGGAACGAAAAACAAAAGAGTACCTATTTGTTTCCCAAACATACCCAACCTGTAAGCGGCTGAAAGATTCAACTCCATCGTGGAATGGTGAACCGCATGGTTGCACCAAAACCAGCGCACACGATGAGTGGTTCGGTGCATCCAATAGTAACAAAAATCTTGAGCAACAAACAGCACCAGCAAAGTTACCCACCCGTCAAGAGCAACATTAATCAACTTGTGATTTTCAGCCCAATTGAGAACTGGCGTTGCAATCGTAAGCGGTAGAAAATACTGTACACATAACCTTCCAAATAAATCGCTCAATGACACCAGCATGGCAGTCCAATCAAATTTGGATTGGAAATGCAGATAAATTGATTCAATAAAAGAACACACCAAAATAAGTGGCAAAAAATACTGAAATAAAAAAAACTGAAAATCAGTCATATCTTGAACTGCAAAATAGAATAGTTTGATGATTTATTATTCATTATACTTAAGATAAATACTCACCAAAACCCATGATTCAGTCAGTGCTCTATATTGATATCAAAAAAGCAAATATAAGAGTCATTCTTTTGAACTTTTTTGGCTTTGCCCTGCTCTTTTTAACGGGTTTACACCACGCATGCTTTTCTCAAGACATGGGCGATCAAGTCACGCAATACAAGCTCAACGCAGGCTACTACCACATGGCCGAGCCCCTGATGGCTTCAAAAGTTGGGCAAGACATCAATTTAAGAGCCAATTCAGACATTGGCAATGCATGGGTCGGCCTTTATCAAACCAAGGATCAAACATTCAACCAAACTCGCATAGGTTGGGACTCGTCCTTTGACCTAGGCTTGATCAGAGTACAGCCCTCCATTCAAAGTGCTTCAGGTGGTTTTTTAAGTGGCAGTGTTGGAATTGAGACCGGAGAGAAAATGTTCATGGGCGTTGGCTTGGGCCGTACAAATTTAAAAAACTACTTTAACTTAAATTTTGATCCCAACGACTCTTGGACACTGAGCAGCGGATACCGATGGAGCTCACAAAAATTCATTTCACTTCAAATCGTGCGCGATAATCGCGAAAATCCCGATCAACAACATGTTCACTTGGTCTATCGAACGCCGTTTTCTGGGGACGATCGATTTTTGATTGATTTGCTCTACAAAAGTGGAAGTATTGAGCGTCAATTCATACGGAAATACGGTCTGGTGACGGGTTTTGACTGGGGCAATATGGGTCTTCGCCTCGCCTATGATCCCAACGTCAACTTTACTCACACAGATATGAGGAGATTTATATTTTCATATCGTTACTGACATCTTCACTGATGGTATTTAACTCTACAGATTAGAAAATTCCAAATTTAAAAAAGTCAATGCTAAACTAAGTAAAAAAATCAAGTGCTTCTTTAAAAACCCCGAAAATCAAAATGAATTTTTATACATTCAACAAAAACAAAGCGAATGATCTTTTGGTTTTGGTTTCAGTCACACTTGTATTCATCATTTGGCTGTTCATCAACTTTAGACTGGAAGAAGACAAAGGCTTGATGCTTAACCAGTCGATTTCAAATTTAAAAAATATTGCCATCAGTTTCAAAGGGCACTCTGAAACCACCATCCGCAATTCCGATGAAGCACTTCGAATCGTCAAATTTCATTATGAACAAAAGGGAGCAAGTGACTTCAAGCTTCTTAACGAATACTTTGATCAAAATGTCATTGATGTAAGCTTCTTTAACCAAGTTGGGATCATCAACGCTCAAGGCATTTATGAGTTCTCTAACCTAAAAAGTCACAAGAAAATTGATCTCTCAGATAGAGAGCATTTTAAAATACATAAAGAAATTTATCCGTATGGAGTTTATTTAAGCAAACCCGTTTTAGGCCGTGTCAGCAAAAAGTGGTCTATCCAGTTGACCAAACGCCTCAATAAACCCAATGGAGAACTTCTAGGCGTTGCAGTCGTTTCATTTGATCCCAATTACTTCATTGACTTTCACAAACAAATCGATCTAGGGCCTGAAGGGTTTACCTCCGTGGTTGGCTCTGACGGCTATGTTCGCACACTTAGAGTTGGAAATATCTCAAAAATCGATGACTCCGTTCCAAAAATCAATCTCCCAGCTGATGTTGAAAATATGCAATCGGGAACTTTTACAAGTGATCACCTCTTTGATAACATGAAACGTATTTATGCGTTTGAAAAAATTTCCGATCAACCTTTGCTCGTCGTCGTTGGCATGCTTGAAAAAGATGCATTGTTTGAGTATGAAAGATTAAAAAAATCCTATTTGATATTTGGATTTTTGATTTCAATATTGATCATTATTTTTTCTCTTTCAGTGATATCGATGTTAAACAATGCTCGACAACTTAACCTTGAACTTCTCAACAGCTCTCAGGAAAAACAGCGGGCTCAAGATCACGAATTGGAAATGTCAACGCGTCTGACCCAGTCAGAAAAAATGGCCGCTCTTGGACAATTGGCCGCTGGTGTGGCGCATGAGATCAACAACCCGATTGCCTATGTATCCTCCAACTTGAGTACGCTCAAAAAATACTTTGTAGTTTTTAATCAGATCATTGATGGCTTTGCAAAAGACCCTCATTCGAAATCGCAAGAAACAGCTCAACTCTTGAAGACATCGAACTACGACCACTTAAAAACAGATGTTGTGTCGATTTTGGATGAAAGCCAAGAAGGGATTGTTCGAGTTAAAACCATTGTCAATGACCTCAAAAACTTCTCAAGACTCGAAGAGAGCAATGATTGGGTTTTGGCCAATCTTCACAAAGGTATTCAATCAACTTTGAATGTTGTAAACTTTGAAGTCAAATACCACGCTGAAGTTGAGTGCTTGTTTGGTGACCTGCCTGAAATTACTTGTATCCCATCCCAACTTAATCAAGTTTTCCTCAATTTAATCGTCAATGCAGCTCAGGCCATACCCGAGGGTCAATTTGGCAAGATCTTAATTCAATCAGGTGTCCATGATGAGCGGGTCTGGATAGAGATTTCAGACAACGGTGTGGGCATCTCCGATGAAACCATGAAAAAAATGTTTGATCCTTTCTACACCACAAAGAAAGTTGGTGTCGGTACTGGACTTGGTCTCTCAGTTTCTTTAGGCATCATTCAAAAACACATGGGAAGCCTCACGGCCAAAAGCATCTTGGGTCAAGGCTCAACGTTTCGCATTGAGTTGCCCATTGCACAAGATCACCCCAACACCCCACCTGATGCTCAATCTTTAAGCTCTTAGGCAATAACCCTTAAATGAATATTGAGTAAATACTTGATAATGGACATCTCAATCGCTCAACGCATTCATTCCATTTAATTTAAGGTTATTTTTTTATGTTTTCTAAAAATATTCAAATTAACTCTACTGCTCATTTTTCGCGTCGAGCATTTATAAAATTAAGCACCGCCCTCTCTTCCTTAAGTACGATCCCCAACGGATCCTTTGCTCAAACGATGAAAGGTACGGTCAAGTTGATTGTTCCCTTCACTGCTGGTGCTGGTCCTGATATCATTGCAAGAATTCTTGCTCCAAAAATGACGTCTTTGTGGGATAGCACTGTCATCGTTGAAAACAAGGCCGGTGCTTCTGGCACCATTGGAGCGGATCTTGTCGCCAAGTCTGCTGCCGATGGACACACGCTGATGGTTGGACCTGCCTCATCCATCACTGGCCCTCACCTGTATGCAAAGCTTCCCTTTGACATCATCAAAGACTTGCAGCCCATTACGAATATCGGGACAACTAGCTTGGTATTGGCAGTCCATAAGAATTTCCCAGTCAATACTTTGCAAGAGTTTATTGCTTACGTAAAAGCACGTCCGGGCCAACTCAATTACGGCTCCCCAGGAAATGGAACCCACCATCACCTGTGTATGGAATTGCTTAAGACTCAGGTTGGTTTGAACATCGTACACATTCCTTACAAAGGTTCTTCAGGCGCTGAAAATGATTTGATCGCTGGCATCATCCCCGCCATGTTTTTACCTATTCATGTCGCACTGCCTAAAATGCGAGCGGGTCAAGTCAAGGTCTTGGGATCCAGCCTTAAGGAGCGTCATCCACTCTTCAAAGAAATTCCGTCTTTGCATGAACAAGGCGTGACGGGCTATGACGTTGATCTTTGGCTTGGTATTTGGGGCCCTGCTGGCCTACCCCCTTCACTTTTGAATAAACTCAATGCCGACATTCGCAGCATTGTGGCCCAAGCTGAAACCATTGAAAAATTGAATGCCCAAGGACTTATACCCAACACCAGCTCTCCTGAACAATTCAGCAAGCTTGTCAAAGAAGACTGGGAAAGATGGGGACGGGTCATCAAAGAAGCGAAAATTACTGCCGATTGAACATGAACAACAACAACATCCTCAAAAACATTGGTATCCTTGGCCTGGGAAAAATGGGTGAACCCATGGCTGGGCATTTAATCAAGCATGGTTATAGAGTATTTGGCTATGACCCCTTGGCTCAAGCTTGTGAAAGATCAGCCCTCCTTGGTGTGTCTATTCAAAGCTCCCCACAGTTGGTTGCAGAAAAAAGCGATCTGGTGATCATTGTTGTTGGCTTTGACAGTGAGGTTGAAGAAGTCATCTTCGGCGATCACGGCGTGATTCATGCTGCTCGACCAGGTTTGATTGTTGCGCTGGGGTCCACGGTCGCTCCTCAATATGCTTTTGAGTTGTCGACTAAGCTGCGCAAAAAAGACATTGATTTGCTTGACATCCCTCTCACCAGAGGAGAGGCCGCCGCCATCTCTGGAAAGTTATTGATCCTAGGTGCTGGAGATGAACGTATTTTCGAACAATGCCGACCTGTTTTTAGTGCGTTTGCAAATGACATTTTTCATTTGGGGCAAGCTGGGTGTGGACAAGTGGGCAAAATGGTCAACAATCTCATTTTATGGGCATGCACTGCGGCCAATGATGAAGGTATTCGGTTGGGAGAGTCACTGGGTGTAGACGCTGAAAAAATGCGAAAGGCCCTTCACCACAGCAGCGCTCAAAACTGGGCAATGGATGAAAGGGCTGACCTAAGTGGCATGCCTTGGGCCGAAAAGGATATGAATATCGTTTTACAAGAGGCCGATCAAGTCAGACTGAGCCTACCCCTTTGTGGCTCAATCAAAGAGGTGATCAAAGGCCTTAAAATTAGGATGGGCTTGGGTCTTCCCAAGGCACTTGCTAAACCAAGCTCAAGCTCTTGAATATCAAACCTTGTTGGGGTGGATTTTTCGCCAACTCACGAAAGCCCTTTTGCTTGCGTGTGATTGAGAACGGGCCCATAGGTCCTCAATAAACTCAAGCCTAACTCGTGATCGAAGTACCCTCCTATCGGACAGCTTTGTCATGATCGTCACAGGCTTTTTTTGCACTGCGACCTATATATAAACCCCCAAAAAGCGTATTGATGAAAATTTAAACCGTGGATCCCTTGTCAATTGTGACCAAAATACACGCAGTTGAAAAAATTTGTGAAATGTTTGGCAATAATGGGGCGTCATATAGGAAAAACCCAGATAAAGTCTACTTTTCCTGGATTTATTTTCTAATTTTTCTTATTTTTTAATTGAATTCCGAATATCATTGGATTAATTATTTGCAAAATTTAAGATCCCTCGTCTTAAAAAAGGATGCCTATTCATGAACTCAACACAAGCGCACCCCACCCCGTCAGTTTCGACCCAACCCACATTTTCCGACTGGTTATTCATTTTGGCATGTATATTGGCATTGGTCGCGGTGGCATTTTTGGGAAAACTGGCCTACGTAGAAGCAATGAAAACTGAAACCGCTAAACGAAATGGTGAGGCGGTTGTGGCATGGATGCAAGAGGCCACCGCTGGTCGATTTGAAACTGACTACGGTGTTGCTGCATGCTCGGGCACGGCCCCAGAGCCAGCAGGCGCAGCACCCGCCACTGACAAAGCAGCCTCACCACCGAACACTTGGGGTGGATGTTTGGGCGCTATCTTGATACAAACGTCTATGAGCGCTTTGGACAACCCATTTCGCGAAGGCACGGCTTTGGACTTTGCGCCCGCTTGCAATCCTGAAGACCGCAGCTTGGCTGGCAATATCGTGATGGAGAAAATCACCGCCACCCCCCCGGGTTCGGCTATTCCCACCATCATTACGCCGCTGACCCCAGAGGTTGTGATCGATCAAAAAATCCAGGTGCGCCTGTCCGTTTGTGACAAGGGCGCGTATGCGGTCAAAGTGGCCGAGTTTGATTTCTGAGGTGCATGATGGAACAACCCCGTAAAGCTATTCAAATCTCTGATCTTGACGCCGCATCCTTGTTGGGTGCAGAAGTAGAGGCAGACATCTCCCCGGATTTGCCACGCCGCCAATGGCTTTATGCCTGGCTGCTCAATCCCAATATTCCTGGCAACTACCAAAAGACGGTGGACAAGTGGATCGCCATATTGATCGTTGCCAACTTGTTTTCCATGGTGCTCGAGCAAGTACCAGCCATTTTCGAGCCCTACAAAAACTGGTTCCACGCATTTGATGTGTTCTCCATTGCGGTGTTTGTGATTGAATACATCACCCGCTTTTATCTAGCGCCTGAGGATGACGAGTTCAAAAACAAAGGCAGTCCACGTCTATCTTATATGGGCAGTCCTTTCGCCATCATTGATATGTTGGCCATCTTGCCCTTCTTTTTGCAAGCCCTCGTCCCAGTTGACCTTCGCGCCCTGAGGTTTTTGCGTTTGCTGCGGATTTTAAAAATCTTCCGTATCGTCTTGCCCGCATGGAAAGAGTTCAAAGAACTCAACCGTGAGCGTACTTTCCGCCAAAAAATCCATGCCTTGGTCTTCAATAGCCCTTACAGCGGAAAGATTAAAGACTTCTTTGATGTCTTTATCGGTGTGTGGGTGCTGATCTCTGTGATCGCTGTGGTACTTGAATCGGTCGCATCTGTCAGCTACCTCATCAACATTGAATTTGTCATACTCGACTCCGTTGCAGTTGCAGTGTTCACCATTGAATACATGATGCGAATTTACTCTTCTGTGGAAGAACCTGGGCACCGAAACCCCTTCACGGGCCGCTTCAAGCAAATGACCAATCCTTCGACCTTCATCGATTTATTGGCCATCCTGCCTTTCTTCTTAGAAGTGTTTTTGCACCATGTGCTTGATCTTCGCTTCTTGCGGGTGTTCCGATTGGCCCGCTTGCTCAAGCTCACACGCGGCAGTGATGCCACGGCTACATTGTTTAAAGTGATCAAGCGTGAATGGCCCGTGATGAGCGCAGCCGCCTTCATCATGATTTTGCTCATTGTCTTAACTGCCAGCTTGGGTTATTTGTTTGAACATGCGGCCCAGCCTGAGAAGTTTGAAAACATTCCCACTGCGATTTACTGGGCGGTGATTACCCTAGCCTCTGTGGGTTATGGGGACATTTCTCCCATCACACCCATTGGGCGTGCCATGACCGTGGTCATGGCCTTGTTGGGCATTGGTATTTTTGCTATCCCCGCCGGTTTGTTGGCATCCGCTTTCAGCGATCAGTTGCACAAAGAACGTGATTCACTCAAAGCCAGTATTTTAAAAATGCTGGGTGATGGCGAACTTGACGAAGAAGAAATAACTCAGTTGCGCACTGAGGCCAAGCGTCTTCATTTGACCGTGGAGGAAATGAACTCCATCTTGGAAGTCTTGAACCTTGAGATGGAAAATGCACGTAAGAGTTTGTTGCAACTGCCCGTCAACGTCATCGCTCAAAACACTTTGCACTCGGTGGAGCACTACAAGTATTTGCTTAACCAAATTGCCCAGCTTGGCATTTATGTGGATCAAAATGCGTTTTTGGAAAAAGCCCAATCAGATGATAGACTCACCGAAAGTGAAATAGAGATTTGGAAGCGCATTCTCGCGCACCGTTAATCCATTGTCCTTCCTCGCGCGCCCCATATTGGGGCGCTTTTTCATTAACTATTGATTTGACGTGACTACTACTTCTCAAAAACAAAGCCTCCAACAAACAGTCATGGAGGTAATGGACGGTTCACCCAAGCACGCCATCAGCCGATATGTGGAATGGGTGATCACGGTCGTGGTCTTGGTCAATTGCTCGGCTGTGATTTTGGACTCAATCCCCGAGGTCCATGCAGATTACAAAGATTTTTTCCATGAACTAGAGTTTTGGAGCGTGATGTTTTTTACGCTTGAGTACGTGCTTCGTGTGTGGTCATTGGGTGCGAAATTCAATGCCACAGAAGGTGGCGCATGGAAAGGACGCAAAGGTTATATCTTCAGCGCCTTTGGATTGATTGACTTTTTTGCAACCATGCCTTTTTACTTGCATGTATTTTTCCCCACATTGGACCTGCGCATCTTGCGCGTGTTGCGCTTGCTGCGCATTCTCAAATTATCCAAGTACAACACTGCTTTGCAAGACCTATTTGCAGCAGTTTATTCAGAGCGAAGGGCTTTTGGTTCAGCGGCTTTTTTGCTGGTGATTGTCAGTATTGTGTCGGCTTCTCTGATGCACTTCGCCGAAGGCCATGAGCAACCAGAGCACTTTGGTTCTATTCCCCACGCAATTTATTGGGCCATTGTCACCATCACCGCAGGCTACGGTAATGTGGAACCCGTGACCAAGGCAGGAGAAATCATTGCCTTGATGACCGGTTTTTTGGGCGTTTGCATGGCCGCCATCATGACAGGTATTGTGGCCTCAGCCTTCTCCAATCAAATGTCCCGCAAAAGAGCCGCTTACCAAAGCCAGCTGCGTCAGGTGTTGGCCGATGGTGTGATCTCAGATGCGGAAAGGGAAAGCCTTCGCCGCTTGCAACAACAGTTTCGTTTGACTGACGCCCAAGTTCAGGCCATGATTGATGAACACAACGCGGAGAAATCTTCATGAACGAAGACACAACGCGACCGACTTCTAAATATCATCAAATTCAACGGCGTGTATACGAGGTGTTGGATGGAGCGGTCATGGACAGCACCAGTAGGATCGTTGAAATATTCATCGCTGGGTTGGTTGTGGCCAATGTGGTAGCCATCATCTTGGAATCGGTGCAATCTTTGCATGAACAGTATGAGCAATACTTTCATATTTTCGACACGTTCAGTGTGATCGTGTTTTCAATTGAATACGTGCTTCGAGTCTGGTCTTACGGTCGCAAATACTTGGGCACTGAACCCGGACTGGCGTGGCAAGGTCGAAAAGAGTATTTGTTCAGCATGTTTGGCATGGTGGATTTCTTTAGCACAGTGCCGTTTTACCTGCAGTTGATCATGCCTGGCGCAGATTTGCGCGTGCTGCGAATGTTTCGCTTGTTGCGCATCTTTAAACTATCGCGTTACAACAGCGCCATGGAAGACATGTTCGAGGCGATCAAATCTGAGCGTGACTCCTTTTCTTCGGCTTTATTTTTGCTCCTCATCAGTTGTCTGTTGTTTTCGTCATTGATCTACATCATTGAAGGTCATGACCAACCGGATGTGTTCCCCTCCATCCCGGCGGCCATGCATTGGTATATTTTGACCATCATTTCAGGGTGGGGCAATGTAGACCCCGTCACTTATTTTGGCGTAGCTTTGGTGGTGATCACTCAAATCTTGGCCATTGCTTTGGCTGCTATTCTCACCGGTGTGGTCGCCACCGCTTACACAGCTCAAGTTCAGCGCCGCGAGTCTCTGTACGAAATGGAAGTGCGCGAGGTCTTGGCAGATGGTGTAGTTACACAGGAAGAGAAGGAAAAGTTGCAAACCTTGCAAGCCAAATTTGGCATGTCCAATGAGCAAGTTGAGGCAATTGCCAAACAAGTGCAAGCTGAAAAAAACTCGGCCACTTGAGTACCCAAGCCCAGCTTGGCTACTCAAGTTTGCAAGTGACGTGTGCGCCCCTACTTTTACGTATTGCCACAAAGAATCCAATGCGATTGATCAACAACTTGTTTGGTTGGGCACTCAAGGTATGGGTACGATCTTGAGCAGCTTCTGCCTAGGAACAACCCTATGAGTAGGCTACTCCCTTGCTCTAGGCTTTGTCAAATCCAAACCTTCATCTTCAGTTCTCAAGGTATAGTAGGAGTGCATGAGACAACGTCAAAGCGTTTCGGGCCGGTTATAAAGCCTCTATCAATTCGGATTGAATAAAAGTTCTCTCATCCATCGTCAGTTGTTTGTTTAAGTCATGCAACATTTTCCTTAAAAAAAAGGCGTCCTTACTTTCTAATCGCGCCAGCTTTATCGAGAAAACAATCATCAATAATATCCTCACCTCTCCAGAGCCCAACCACCCAAACGTCTCCCTTTGGGACTTGTTTACCGGATTTGTTCTTGTGGGCCTTTTTGGATTTGGCGGAATAGCCGCCTCCTTTTATCACGTGTCAGTTGAGAGAAGGAAATGGCTCAGTATCGATGAATACGCTCAAACCCTAGCGGTTGGTCAAATACTTCCTGGGGCAAGTCTCATCAATATGAGCACCATTGTTGCGGATCGATTTCACGGCCTATTGGGTGTAGCGCTTGCGCTGTTAGGCTTATTCGCCTTCCCACTGATCATCTTGATTGCATTGATTACCACGTATGATCAGTTTTCACATTTGCCTGATGTCCAAAGTGCGACCAAAGCCGCCGCTGCAGCGGCAGTGGGCTTGACGTTTGGCATTGGTTTGAAATTGGCCAAAGACATTATTCGATCTGGTGCTGGATTGGTATTTGCTATTTTGAGTTTTCTTTTGATTGGTATATTTCGACTGCCCATGCTGCAATCTATCTTTGGTTTGGTCACGCTGTCGATTGTTTTCAGCATTTGGCGATCTAAGAAATGAATTTTGAAACAATGATTTTGATGGCTCAAACGTTTGCCATGACGGCAATTGTTTCCATTGGTGGCATTGCCACGATGATTCCTGAAATTCACCGCATTGCCGTTGAAACCTATGCTTGGATGGATGACACGGACTTCGCAACCGCATTTGCCATCTCCCAAGTCGCCCCCGGCCCCAACGTGCTACTGATGAGTCTTGTTGGCTGGAGAGTGGCAGGCTTTGCCGGCCTGATGACTGCAACCCTCTCAACGGTCTTGCCTACCGCTGCGCTATCGGTGGGGTTTAGCCGATTGGAAAGCAAACTCAAAACCACGCCATGGTATGCCATCATCAACAAATCCTTTCCGCCCCTGATAGTGGGACTCATGCTATCGAGTGGCTTGGTCACTGCAAAAGCTTCAATCCATAGCGCTTTTGGCATTATGATTGCCATAGGTGTTGCCTTGTACTCCTATCACAAGAAAACCAATCCACTTTATCCAATTTTTGCCTCAGTTTTAATTGGCATTCTTGCTGGTCGCTTAGGCTATCTTTAACGAATAACAGGCGATAAAGGAAGAATGCAATCGCTTTTTTTGGATTAGATTAAAAGTTTTCTAAACCAATTTCAAACCCTAAATTATTTATAATTATTGAGTGGTTTATAAAAGTCTAAAAAATTAAACTATCACAATTGCTAACTATTTTTTAAGTTCAAAATGAGCGAAAACAAAAAACAAGCCGCCTGGCGATTGAAAATTGAAAACTTTGTAGCTCACCACTGGATACAAACTGGGATCGTCGTCCTGATAATTATCAATGCCTTGCTTCTTGGGATGGAAACCAGCGAATCGATCATGGACGTCTACGGCCCAGAGCTTTACCTTTTAGATCATGCCATTTTGGGTATTTTCATCTGCGAAATTGCATTGCTGATGCTGGCCCGAGGCCTGAACTTTTTTAAAGACCCTTGGTGCGTGTTTGACTTTGTGGTGATTGCCATTGCGTTGATACCTGCCTCAGAGGCCTTAGCGGTTCTGAGATCTCTGAGGGTACTTCGCGTTCTTCGTTTGATCAATAAAGTTCAAAGCATGCGTAAGGTGGTCAAAGGTTTACTCGGTTCGCTAGCAAGCTTAGGCTCAGTAATGGGTTTGATGCTCATTGTGTTTTACGTTTCAGCCGTTATCAGCACAAATTTATTTGCAAAAGAATTTCCCGACTGGTTTGGCAACTTGGGTGCTAGCTTTTTTACGCTCTTTCAAATCATGACCTTGGAGAGTTGGTCAGAAGGCATTGCAAGACCGGTGATGGAAAAGTTCCCTTATTCTTGGGTTTTCTTTCTCTCTTTTATTATGATTGCAACCTTTACAGTCATCAATTTATTCATTGCAGCGATTGTTGACTCATTTAGCTCCGCGAGCCACGAAGAGAGAGAAGAAAACACGAGGCACCTCAAGGAGTCTAAGTTGCAAGAAGATGAAAAAAGACAGCAACAAATCATCAATGAAGAATTGGACTCCATTCGTCTTGAACTTCAAGAAATAAAGTCTTTGATTCAAAAAATTCGATGATTGCCATTTAAACATTTCTTGCCCCGCATCGAGCTTCTTATTTTTTGCTCAGTCACATCATCCAAACACAAGCAACTGTGACAAGCTGCTATTTCACTAAAAAAAACTTGTTCCAAATTGGGTTCCACTTCTCTGACTCATCCAACATTGCAACTGGGTCAGCAACCACATAGCTGAAATTGTTCAATTTGGATTTGATATTGACATTGGCTGGTGGACGCCCCAAACTGTTCAATAGGCTTTGCGCCTCTGGTGAAATCAAAAAATCCGCAAACAAGAGTGCCGCATAGGGATGGGGGGCATTTTTTGACAAACCCAATCCTTGCGCTCTGGCAACCACGGGTTCTATGGGCACCCAATCAACCGGTGCACCTCTTTGCTTTAAAGATTGGGCGTTGCCCAAATAAGCGGTGATGGCCACGGGAACTTCACCGTTAGAGACCATCTGAGCCAATAAATTATGCCCTTTCCTCACATCTGGTTTCAGTTCGGCAAGTTTCTTAAATAAACTCATCCCCCGAGCTTCACCCAATTCGTTCACGACAGTACCCATCCAGTCCCCGTCGGTCGCCTCAAGTCCCAGTTTATCTCTCCACTTTGCTTGGGCAAATCCTTCCAAATGCGTAGGCAAGTCTTCTTTCTTGATCTTGTTGGTATTGAAAGCCACCACATAAAAATTGATGCGATCAGGCACCCAAAGCTTGTGTTTGGGACTCATGTTTTGTGGCAAATCCACTAGGTGTGGACTATAAAACTCGGCCAAGGTCCGCTCCCTGGCCAAAATTTCCACTTCTGGTGCATTCGTTTCCACCACATCAAAGTTGTATTTTTTGGCTTTGCTTTCATTCAAAGCACGCTGCAAAATTCCATCACTCGTTGATCGCCAAATTTCCACCTTGACTGCAAACTTCTTTTCAAACTCTTTGGCAATAGGTCCAATTTCAGATGGTGCCATTGAGGTGTATAAAGTCAGCGTACCCTCTTTTTTGGCTTTTTCAACCATCAACACCAACCGGTCTTGAGCACGATTGAGAAATATTTGCTCATGTCCAGAAAAGTTACTGGCCGCACTTGAAACAACGGCCTGTGCATTAACCAGTCCAGGCCAGCAAGACAAAGAAAAAAGTCCCCCTATTGCAATCTTTTTAAAGTTCATGGCTTCGGTTTATTAAAAGACAATGAATTGAGCAGCGTTCTTTTATCTGGGCTTCATGAATTTAGAAAATCCTTCTGGCACCTCATACCACTCAGGCTTCATTCGATCCTCGACACCGTTTTGCTTCAACAACTCTTGATACTCTTGCCTTATGAAGGGGTCTTCCAACCAATAGGGAATGGCCGTACCTCCCTCGGTCAAATCTCTTGCCGTATAGTCGGTGTGCTTCTCTCCTGGCGCACCCGGGTCGCGCCCAGGATTGTGCGGCCCAAACCAAGCGGTCAATCTCAAAGGTCCCTCTCCTGAGCTAAAGTGCTGGTGGTACCACCGAGCGCCTCCAGGTGCGGCTGACACCAAACCAACGGGCTCGTAATCAATGCGCTCTACTTTGTCGGCCTTGCCGTCCTTCCAAGGCGTCTCGCCCTCGCGCTCGGGCCAAGTGTAGGTGTAGCCTTTTCCTTTTAAACAAATCAACACCGCAGCAGACGTGTGCGCATGGGCTTTGGAGTAGCGGCCGTTTTCATGCTGACCCACCCAAAAGTAAAAACAGTTGTTGGTCATGAAGGGCTCGACCCTTCTAAAGCCTGGCGATCTCCTGTTGTCCAAAGGCAAGTCACAGTTGACCACATCGGGAATGAAGTTCGTGCGCCTCATGGCCAAGCCCCTCACTGGATCGGGCTCAATGTCGTCCTTGGCTTGAAAGAAGTCGTCCGCCCCACTGAAGCGGTCCTTGAAGACAAACGGGTTGTTGTAAACCGCCTCTTTGTTTTGCAGCATGTTGAGCACATTCGGAGCCGTTGTCCCGCCCAAAAGCAAGGCGCCTGAAGAGGTCGCATTCACAATGCGGTGCCAGGCATTCATAGGGATCGAGAACATCGAGCCCTTTTGCCACTCAAAGACATGCTTTTTGGTGTCCCCCTCTTGCCAAACCTCGGTGCTGCCTCGACCCTCCACCACCAAGTAGATCTCCTCATACATGTGCTTTTCTGCATGCAAAGCCCCCGCTGGCGGCACCTCCACCACGTGGCAACCCCACTTGGTCTCCGTGCCATACAGTTGGATGTAATGACCCTTGCCTCCCGTGCGCTTCCAAGGCATCAAGGGCAGGTTTTGCACCTTGCTGATGCCCAC
>CANJNC010000026.1 GCA_947475685.1 Comamonadaceae bacterium
GCAGGCAATAAAATTTATAGTGCGTCATTGGATATCTTGTTTCATTAACTTCTTAGGTAGTCTATCCAAGGCACCTGAATATCAAGTAAGTGTTTTTACTATCCGATTTTCCAAATAGGGGTCACTTTTTGTTCACTAAAGCGAAGAAACACCTATTTATTTACCCATCCAAAAGCACTAGAATATTTATCATTTACTTTGATTTTGGAGTTGTCAATGCTTAGTGCTGGTGAATTGGAATTGCAAAACGTCCTCAAAGAGGCTCAAAACATGTTGCCAGTCTTGTCGTCCACAGCGTTCACAACTCAACAATCGCGCCGAATGTTGCCAGAAGTTCACTCTGCATTTCTAAATGCAGGGTTTTATAAAATCATGCAACCCAAAGCTTACGGTGGGCTTGAGCTTGAGTTTGGCTCGCAAACACAGCTTGGGATTGTTCTAGCCCAGGCTTGTGGATCGAGTTCCTGGGTCGCTACTCTCTTGGCGTGTCATGCTTGGATTTTAGGAATGTTTCCAAAGCAAGCTCAAGATGACGTTTGGGGCGCCAACCCCAACGCATTGATTGCAAGTTCATTCATGGGAGATCAGCCCAAGGTTAAGAAAGTTCCAGAGGGTTTACTTTTAAGTGGGAGGTGGAAGTTTTCAAGTGGCGTTGACTACTCCGACTGGAATATTCTTTTGGCGCATTGTCCCGATCCCAACGATTCAGCAAAAAAATTATCCTTTTATGTCTTGCTGCCCAAGAAAGATTATGTCATTGAGGATGTATGGAACAGTGCTGGCATGTCAGGCACTGGCAGCAACGACATCGTTTTGAAAGAGGTGTTGATTCCTGAGCATCGGCTATTGAATGCAATGAAATTAACGGGAGGTCAAACACCGGGCTCAGAGATCAACAAGGGATATTTGTACCAACAGCCCATGTTTGGCACTTTTTCCTTCAACTTGATCGGCAATGTCATCGGATTGGCCAAAGGAGCCGCGAACGTGGTCCTGGAGTCTTTAAAGGTCAGAACAGCTCTTTCAGGAGCAACCGTTTCAGCCAATCAAAGTATCAAATTAAGGGTGGCTGAGGCATTGGCTGAAATTTCAGCGGCGCAAGCTTTGGTTGAGCGAAATTTACAAGAAATTATTCTTGCAGGGAAATCTCAACAAACGATCGATATCTCCACACGCGCCAGATATCGAGGTGAGAACGGATTTGCAAGCAAGTTATGTGTCAGTGCGGTTGAGCGACTCTTGCCAGTTTTAGGTGCACGCGGTCTTGAGAGTGAGAATGCGTTTCAACGGATATGGAGAGATATCAATGCGGTCTCTCAGCACATTGCTTTGACATGGGATGTCCAAGGAACAATTTACGGATCCGTTGCGTTGGGCTACGATTGCCCAGACCCCCGTGTGTGAACGCCCGGTCATCTTTGTAGTCAAATTTCTAGGGGGCTGCACTTGAGCGTCTTTCGGGTTTGTCCTTGTTGATTTGGCCAAGACAAGCCATAAAATTTTTAAATCAACTCCCACCAGGCCATGAAGCTTTACAACATCGCATTAATCCCTGGGGACGGCATCGGCAAGGAAGTTATCCCTGCGGGTCAAAAAATTCTACAAACCCTTGGCGAACTCGAGCCCCATTTGAGCTTTGAATGCTCTGTCTTTGACTGGGGGGGAGACTATTACCGTTTACACCACAAGATGATGCCAGAAGACGGTTTGCATCAACTCAAGGGCATGGATGCGATTCTTTTTGGCTCGGCTGGTGACCCCGATATTGCAGATCACATCACGCTTTGGGGCCTGCGTTTGAAAATCTGCCAAGGATTTGACCAATATGCCAACGTCAGACCCACACGAATCTTGCCCGGCATTGACTCGCCTTTGAAGCTCAAACACGATGGCGATTTGGACTGGGTCATTGTTCGGGAAAATTCTGAAGGCGAGTACTCCGGCGTTGGAGGTCGCGTTCACACGGGCCATCCGATTGAGGTGGCCACCGATGTTTCCATGATGACCAGGACCGGTGTGCAGCGCATCATGCGCTATGCCTTTAGACTCGCGCAGTCTAGAGCCAAAAAGCATTTGACCGTGGTCACCAAGTCAAACGCCCAACGCCATGCCATGGTGATGTGGGATGAGATTGCAGCAGAGGTTGGCAGCGAATTTCCAGATGTGCGTTGGGAGAAAGAGTTGGTTGATGCGGCCACGGCTCGGATGGTCAACCGTCCGCAGACACTGGACACCATGGTTGCGACCAATTTGCACGCGGATATTTTGAGCGATTTGGCGGCTGCCTTGGCAGGCAGCTTAGGGATTGCACCCACGGGCAATATTGACCCTGAAAAACGCTACCCCAGCATGTTTGAGCCCATCCACGGTTCAGCCTTTGACATCATGGGCAAAGGTTGGGCCAACCCGATTGGTACCTTTTGGAGTTGCGTCATGATGCTTGAGCATTTGAATGAGCTTAAAGCGGCCGAGCGTTTGATGAAGGCCATTGAACACGTTACTGCGCAAAAACAGTACCACACTCGCGATTTGGCAGGGGTGGCCACCACCTCGCAAGTGACCCAGGCGGTGATCGAAGCCTTGGGCCATGTGGGTTGACTTAAAAGGAAAACATCCAATGAAAAAACAAATTCTTCTGCTCGGCTTGATCTTTTTCTTTGGCGTGTCAAGCTTGCAAGCGCAAGTCTGTCCAGACAAAAACGTCCAATACTGGCAAGCGTTTCCACCCGGTGGAGAGTCTGACATTTCGGCCAGGCATCAACAACTTCTCCTAAAGAGAAAGTGCGCCAATATTGAGACCATCATTCAATACAAAGCCGGTGCAGGTGGCGCCTTGATGTGGTCTCAAATGAATATGCTGCCTGCAGATGGAATCCATGTCGTGGGCATCAATTTGCCCCATATCGTTTTTCAACCCATTGAAGGACTGGTTCAATTCAAAACCAGTGACATCGTTGCCGTGTATTGGTTCCACTACACCCCAGACATTTTGGTGGTACCCGTGACGAGTCCAATCAAGTCCTTTGCTGATTTTTTGCTGGCGGCCAAGGCTCGCCCAGGGGAGTTGTCACTGGCTGGCTCCGGCCTGAACTCCGCCAACCACGCCGCACACGAACGCTTGGACGCCGCCTTTGGCATCAAGACCATTTATGTGCCCTTTAAGGGCACGGGAGACTTGAGCAATGCGGTCATTGGCGCGCAAGTCCATGGTGCCATGACCTACACACCCTTTGCCATCAACAATGCCCAGCGCGTTCGCGCGCTTGCCGTGGCCATGGACAAACGCCACCCCCTCTTGCCCGATGTCCCCACTTTCAAAGAGATCGGAGTCAATTGGGTGGATGGCGCCTACCGAGGCATTGGTGTGCCCAAGTCAACACCGCTTGAGCAAAGAAAAAGAATCTCAGACATGTGGTCGGCAATGAACAATGACCCAGAAATGATTGATTTGGCTGCAAAAAACGGCTTTGAACTCGTTGATGTGGGGCTAGAGAAAATGGACGCTTTTATGCGTGAAAAAACCCAGCTTTATACAGAAGGTGCGGCTCGACTCGGTTTGGGTAAAAAATAGGTTTGAGGCTTGAGCTGTCAAATTTGCTGACCATAAGAATGTTGTTTTGTCCTTGGGCGGTGTAAACCAGTATTGGAAAATGGATGGATTATTGTTGAAATGAAAAGGCAGTAATGATCTTTTTTGTTGCAGACCCAATCTATACATGCAACCATCTTTATACCAACCTGAAAAAGGATACTTGATGAATGTACAAAATAAATTTCTGGCTTTGGCCTTGCTGCTGTATGGTTTTAATTCATCTGCAATTGCACAAAATACGATCAACTATCCCAATAAACCCATTCACATCATTGTGCCTGTGGCGGCCGGTGGCAATGTAGATATCGTTGCGCGAACGCTGGGTGCTGAAATGTCTAAAATATTGGGACAAAGCATCATTGTTGAGAACAAGCCCAGCTCAGCTTCCATCGTTGGGACTCAATATGTGGCCAAAGCTGCGCCCGATGGCTACACCTTGCTCGCGCACTCAAGCACGTTTTTTGCTGCGCCCTTGATTGCAAACAATGCTGGGTATAGGCCGGTAGAAGATTTTGCGCCGATTTCACTCACTTGCAAAGTCGCCATGTTTGTCATGGTCAACAATGCGGTATCGGCCAAAACCATTCAAGACTTTGTGCTTCTTGCCAAGACGCATCCGGGTATGGCCGTCGCCAGCAGCGGAAATGGATCCACAGGTCACATTGCAGCTGAAGTTTTTGCCACCCGCTCGGGGGTTAAATTCACCAACATCTTTTACAAAGGCAATGCACAATCCATGATCGATGTCTTTAGTGGACAAGTTCCAATGATGTTTGATCAAGTCAGCACAGGGGTTCAAAATGTTCTAACGGGCAAGCTAAGGGCCTTGGCCATCACCAGTTTGGAGCGAAGCCCACTCATGCCCCAAGTGCCAACCCTCGCAGAATCGGGTTATCCTGGTTATGAAGATGTCACCCTGAACTTGCTGCTAGCTCCTGCAGGAACACCCAAAGAAATCATTCAAAAGCTGCACTTCGCTGTGGTGAAGTCTTTGAATCAAGTTGAGCTTAAAAAACAATTTGCCGATAAAGGGATCGATTTGCAATCGAGCCCGACACCTGAGGATTTGGGTAGCCTGATCAAGTCTGAAGTTGTGCGTCTACAAAAAGTAGCCCTGTCCGCAGGAATCAAGCCAGAATAATCAATGGGGCTTGAGCGCTAAACAATGCGGTCAGTGGGGTCCAAGGGCAGACCATCCTCAAATAAACGGATGTTGTTAAATCCGTGCTCAATGATGAGTTCGACCACCTCTTGAACGCTCGCGCCCGAGTGGGGTGTCATGACAACGTTGTCGAGCTTAAAAAAAGGATGATCCATGGGCGGGGGTTCTTGAATGAATACATCAATGCCCGCACCAAACAAACGGTTGTTTTGAAGAGCAAAGACGAGATCCTCTTCTTTGATCAACTCGCCTCGCGCCGTGTTGATCAAAACCGCCGTAGGCTTCATTTGCGAGAGCGTGGCTTGGTTGATCACTTCAAATGTTTCTTTAGTGTAGGGGGCATGAAGACTCAAGACATCGCTTTGAGCGAGCAATGTGGGCACATCGACAAATCGGGCTCGGTACGCTTGTTCGATCTGAGGGGATGCACGGTTTCTGCTGTGGTAAATCACATCCACATCAAAGCCCATCAATTGCTTGGCAACTTGTTGGGCGATATTTCCAAAACCATAGAGTCCAACGGTCTTTTTGGACAGTTGCATACAGGTGGTCCTCAGTTCGGCATTGACCCATTGCTGAGCGCGCAGAGTTTTTTGTGCATACGTTAATTTTCTAAGCGTTGCCAGCATCAAAAGGAGGGTGTGTTCGGCGACTTGAACGGCGTTTGCGCCACTGGTGATATAGACCGGAATAGCCATGTCTTTGGCTGCATTCAAATCAATTTTGTCCACACCAATGCCCCATTTTTGGATCATTTTTAAACGTGGTGCATTTTCAATCAAAGTGCGATCCAAGCGACTGCCTGCGATGAAAATATAATCCGCATCTTGGAGCAGCTCGAGATGGTATGTTTGTTCGGTTTGTAGCGCAAACTCCAACTTAAATCCAGGTGGCACAAACTTGAGCATTTGCTCGCGCAATGCTGGGGCAGAAGGGGTCATGTAGACAATTTTTCTCAAGCGTCTCTCTCCATCTCAAAATCGTACAATTTCGCTGGATTGGTCACCAGCACCTGCAATCTTTCTTGCTCAGTGGGTAACCAGCGCACGAGCAAATTGCTCAAGTCACCATCGTCTGGCATGTCTTTTTCCTCAAAGTAGTTGATATGCGGCCAGTCACTGCCCCAAACGATACGCTGTATATTCGATTGAATCAAAGCTTTGGCAAAGGGATCCACATCGTCAAAGCTCAGGTTTGAAGCCCGAATTCGGTCTCCGCCCGATATTTTGACCCAAGCCTGTCCATCGGCTACCAAACGGCACAAGGCCATAAAGCCGGGATGGTTTACGCCAAGCACCGTGTCCATTCTTCCCATGTGATCAATGACCAAGGGTAAATGGAGTTTCAACAACCTTGGAGCCAACTGCGGCAAATCTGGCGCGTGTACCCAAATCTGGGCATGCCAGCCGCGCGCTGCCATGCGAGGTGCGAGGGCTTCTAAAACCTCTAGGCCAACACCGTTGCGGTAGACGGCTTGGCCGTTTTTACGCAGTAAATTAAAACGCACACCTCTTACACCCAGGGCATGCCAGCCATCAAGCTCCTCTTCGCTCACATCTGCATCACAGACCACCACGGCGCGAAAGATCTTGGGATGCGCACTGAGAGCTTCTAAGATTGCGCCATTGTGGGTCCCACACACGCTGGCCGTGACGAGCACGCCTCGAGTAAATCCAATGCGATTTAAATGCATCAAAAAATCACTCGCCAAATATTCTCCAGGTGTATAACTTCGGTCCTCGCTCAAGGGGTGTTTGATAAAAGGACCAAAAACATGGACATGGCTGTCACAAGACAGGGCAGGCGGTTTAAATGTGAGGGGTCTGCAAGACGACTTGGCTGGCAAGCATTCTTTGGTCATATGTCATTCAACCTTTAATTTACCCGCCAAGGCCAATCTTTCGGAATTCAAGGATTCCTGGCGCAACAACTCAGCCCATTCTTTTGGGCTTGATGATTTTGGCAAACTGCCCACACTGAGCAAACGGCTGATGTACACCGGGTCTTGTGCAACGGTGATCAAGGCGTCGCTCAATATTTTCACAATATTGGGCGGGGTATCGGGAGGTGCCAAGACGCCAGAGGTGGTATTGGCTTCAAGCGTTATTTTAGTGGCTTCAAAAAACGTGGGTACATTGGGAATCGTATCGTCTCGCTCTTTGGACAAAATTGCCAATATTTTGAGTTTCCCAGCATCGACAAAACTTTTGGAGCTTGAAAGCTGATCTATCATGAAATCGATTTGTCCCCCCATCAAATCTGTCAACGCAGGAGTGGATCCCTTATAGGGTATGACGTTGAATTCCACTTTGGCCACATTTTCCAGCCGTAAAACGCTCACATGGTTAGAAGTTCCCATGCCCGAATGGCCCACTGAAATATTTTTGGGTCCCGCTTTGGCGCTTGCGATAAGTGAAGGGGTGCTTGCAAAGCGCTTGTCATCTGCACGCACGACCATCACCAAGGGGGAGACGGCAGCCAAGCTGATGGCTTGAAAGTCACTGGGCTTATAGAGCGGCGTTTTCATCATATAAGGCAACACAGAGATGGTGTTGGTCGTGGCCAAAAGCAAGGTGTATCCATCAGGCGCGGACTTGGAGACGAAGGAAGACCCGATGGCTCCTCCTGCGCCTGCGCGGTTGTCAACCACAACGGATTGGCCCAGCACCACACTCAAACTTTGTGCAACGGATCTGGCAATGATGTCCACATTTCCACCGGGAGAAAATGGAGCAACGATCGTGATGGGTTTTGAAGGATAGTTTTGGGCATTCACACCCATGAGAGCCAGATACAAAAGACCCAAAACACATAAATTTCTATTGAATTGACGCATAAGTTCTACCCCTAAAAGGATTGTTCACAAAGTCTATTCTTTATAACTGGGATCAAGCCTGTCCATCATTCGCAACAAGGCTGGCCACTCCATGAGGCCATACGGCCTGCGGACTTGAGGCTGATAGTTCATGTAAGTTTCATGCAAAATTTGCCCAGAGACCTCTTTCAGGGGTGAGTTACACGACATCGCAGCGATCTGCGCACGGCAAGACAACTCCAAGCGGTGCATCCAATTGAACGCTTCACCAACGCTTTTACCCAAAGTCAAGAGTCCATGATTTCGTAAAATCAAAGCTTCCGCATTTCCTAAGTCTCGCACCAAAACCTCTTGTTCTGCCGTGTCAAGGACCACGCCCATGTAGTCGTGATAGGCAATCTTCAAAAATCGCATGGAGGTTTGATTAAGGGGCAACAAGCCACATTTCAAAGAAGATATGGCCATACCAGCATAAGTATGGGTGTGAATCACACAACCCACCTCCGGTCTTGCTTTGTGAACTGCGCTGTGCAAAATATAACCAGGAATATTGAATCCGTAATCAAGCTCTCCAAAATCAGGTTTGAACAAAACATGTCCATCATGGGTGATTTTTAAAAAACATGAAGCCGTCATCTCTTCGTACATCATGCCGTAAGGATTGATCAAAAAAGCATCGTCCTCTCCAGGCACACGAAGGGTGATGTGATTGGCGATCATGTCCGACATTTCGTAATGGGCCACCAACCGGTAGCAAGCAGCCAGATCAACCCGAGCTTGCCACTCTTGTTTGCTTACACTGTCTTTCAATGATTTGAGTTCCAATCGTCCAGAGGTCATGGTGCAGTTCTCTTGTGTTAAATGGTTGTGAGTCTAAATATGGGAGATCAGTGCCTTAGGCTTTCATTTTTGCATTCAAGTGCAGCATTTTCTCCAGCAATCATACCTAATACAGTGGCGCTTAAAAGACCGTTTCCTGATACATAACCATCACCACCTTGAAGCCCACTAAAACCGACGGCCGCACCACCTCCAGCAAATAAATTTCGGATGATTGAATTGTCAGTTTTCAAAACATGCGCTTTTTCATCTACCATTAAACCGCCTTGAGTATGAAATAAAGCTGCATTCACTCTGGTGATCACATATGGTTTTTTAAGTGGCGATAACCCGAAGTCCTTTCTGCCAAATTGATCGCTCTTTTGACCCAATGCAATTAAATTGTAGTTCTCCAGGGTTTGTCTTAAATTGGATGCATTGATATTGAATTCTTTACATAAAATTTCAAGATCGTCGTATTCTTTAGCGCCACCCATATCTACTAGGTTTTTATAAGTTGGTTGATATTTGCAAACATAATCCCTAATGTTTGAGTCATAAATTGCGAATGCCTCATTACCCTGTTCCATGACAAATTTGGCAAATCCAGAATATCCCTTGTTCTCATTACCAAATCGACATCCATTCCTGTTTATAAAAAAAGCACCCTTTTCAGTAATGCTCCATGTAAGCAATTCTCCGTGGGGGTAGGCTACGCTTGCGTGTGCTTGGTAGGATCCAACATTTCCAAGTTTTGCGTCAAGGAATTGCCCCCACTCGATGGCTTCTCCTTGAGCACTTTGAGCTCCAAAGTATTGCGAGCCACTTAATTCTGGACAAAACTGTTTAACCAAAGATGGATTTGCACCAAAACCATTCGTTGCAATAATAATTTTCTTTGCATTCACAACATAATAATGATCTTTAGTTCCAATTTCAGCGCCTATCACAGTACCATCTTGTTGAGTTCTTAGGCGTCTTAGGGGATTATTAAATGCCAGATCGATGCCCTTGTTTTGAACTGTTTTGGCCAAAGAATTGATTAACTCTGATCCCTGTCCTGTTGGCTGAGTGTGAAGTCTAGGAATAGAGTGGCCCACGTGTTTGTAATTGGTGTATAAATTGATTTCAACGCCACAATAGTCAACCAACCATTCAACCAGTCTAGCTGATTCGTTAACGATTGTCGCGATCAAATGTGATGAATCGTGTTGTCCGGAAACGCGTTCCATGTCTGCGATCATTTGAGATACGCTGTCATTGATGCCAGCGGCTTTTTGCATTCGAGTTCCTGCCGCTGGAATAGAGCCGCAAGAAAGCACGGTGTTGCCTGCAAAACGGTCAAATTTTTCAACGATAGCTACGCTACAACCTTGCTCGTGAGCCTTTATTGCCGCTATCAGTCCACACGCGCCAGCTCCAGCAACCAACACATCAACATCAACTTGTTCTTCCATGTCGATTCCTCTTTTGAAAATTCTATATCAGTTAGCCATTAGATATCACTTCGACAAATATGCTTTAAAGATTATAATGCTTACAAATATCGTTCAAATGAAGGGTGATCTGCGATGAAAAATATGTATTATTCTGATATGAATAGACGGTTTTTTTTGATGTCGATGTCATCTTTAAGCTTGACGAAAAGCCTGGCTGAGGATTTTCCAACCAAGTCCATTAAATTAATTATTCCCTATGCGCCTGGGGGAGCTACGGATATTTTGGGCAGAAGTATTGCCCAAAAAATGTCAGATATTTTAGGTCAAGCCGTCATTGTTGATAATAAAGCTGGGGCTGGCGGTAACATCGGTGCTGATTTTGTAGCCAAATCTACGCCAGATGGATATACCCTTGTGATGGGGACGATTGGGACTCATGCGATCAATTCCAGTCTCTATACTAAAATGCCATTTGATCCAGTAAAGGATTTTTCTCCCATTAGCTTGGTTCTTACGAATCAATTGGTTTTACTGGTAAACCCTTCCTTGCCCATTAAAACAATTGATGATTTAGTGTCTTATTCCAAGATGAGCAATGTTCGTTTGAATTTTGGCTCAGCTGGAAATGGAAGTTCTCACCATCTCTCATCTGAAATGTTAAAAGCCAAAGCTGGCATTGTGATGGAGCATATTCCATATAAAGGTAGTGCGCCCGCTTTGACTGATTTGATGTCTGGTACTATTCAGGTTCTTTTCTCAGATATTGCTGGGGCCCTTGCCTACATTAAAGCAGATAGAGTACGAGCTCTTGCTGTTGGTGGCTTGCGAAGATCGTCCTTGTTGCCAGAGCTTCCTACTATAGCTGAAGGATTAAAAATACCAGGCTTTGAGGTCAGTGCATGGATGGGGATTTTGGCACCTGCCAACACACCTAATGGTGTCATCGAAAAATTAAATCTCGTGTTAAATAAGATAACAAAAATGCAGGACGTCAAGGAAAGATTTTTTGATCTTGGGGCTGAACCGACTGGTAGTTCACCGCAAGAATTTACGGATCATATTAAATTAGAAACCCTCAAATGGAATCAAATTGTGAATCAAGCGAAAGTTAAATTGAGTTAATGAAGTTTATGAAATTTATGAAATTTTCTCTTGGACGATAATCGATTAAGTCTTACACGGGCAGCAACAAAATGATCAAAGCCAATTTGTCCATTTTGATAGGTGTGTCTGTGATGCTCACACTGAGCATGGGGATGCGACAAAGTCTTGGGGTATTTATGTTGCCCCTCACCACAGAGACTGGTATTTCAATTTCCCAGTTCACCTTGGCCATTGCTGTTCAGAATCTTTCGTGGGGTTTTTTGCAGCCTTGGGTGGGTGCATGGGCTGGAAGAAATGGCTATCGCCATCTCTTACTGACCGGCTCGGTGCTGTATGTTGCAGGTTTGAGCCTGCTTGCCGTGTCACACAACTTTCTTTCGGTCTTAATAGGCGCTGGTGTTTTAATTGGGTTGTCGATGTCTTGCACCGGCTCGGCAATGGCAATGGCCGTTGCTACGCGTTGCGTATCTCCTAGCATGCAAAGCACAATTTTGGGTGTTGTATCTGCAGCGGGTTCCCTTGGCGCCCTCTTGGCCGCCCCCATTGGACAGACCTTGTCTCAAAGCTATGGTTGGCGAGTGGGCATCATGGGCTTTGCTGTTTTGAGCATTTGTATGATTCTCGCAGCATGGTTGGCCTCAAAAGTGGATAAATTACCTATTCCAGAGAATTCAGAATTTGACAGAAACAGTGCTGGTTTTGTCGCTCGAATTGCTCTTAAACATCCGCCCTTTTTAGTCTTGACCATTGCTTTTTTTGTTTGCGGTATGCAACTCGTTTTTTTAACCACTCATTTACCCACCTATATTGAGATCTGCGGACTTGACCCCATGCTGAGTGCGCAAGCGCTTGGTACGATTGGTTTATTCAATGCTATGGGAAGCTTGTTTTTTGGTTGGGCAGGAGGGAGGTCGAACAAGTTATTCATTCTAGGGATGATCTACATTCTGCGCTCCATTGGAATTGGGTTTTATTTTTACTTAGATCCGACCCCGTCCTCGACCTTGATTTTTGCAGCCTATATTGGATTCTTATGGCTAGGTGTTGCACCTCTTGTCACGGGTTGGATCAGTGATGCTTTTGGACTGAGATGGCAAGCCATGTTAAGCGGCATCACTTTCATGAGTCACCAATTGGGAAGTTTCATCGGAGCTTTTGGTGGAGGGCTTGTCTATGATGCGCTTGGTTCCTATAACTTGGCTATCCAAGTGGGTGTAATGGTGGGCTTCTTGGCAGGTGTTATTCAATGTATATATGCGTTGGTGTCAAATGATGGACCTTCACTATTTAAACAAACTAGTCAATCTCAAAATATTTAAAAAGATATAAATGCATTAACAGTTTTTTTGATTCAAAATTAAATAACAAATAACTTTTTAAAAATAAGAATGTCAACCCAATTAATTCCAATTATTGATTCGCATCACCATATTTGGCTCTTGAAAAATATCCCATGGCTTCAAGGACCGATTTTGCCACGCATTTTTGGTGACTATTCTTCGATGAAATGTGATTACACCGGTGAAGATTACCTTCGAGACTTAAATTCTAATGGTGTGAGGAAGTCTGTCTATGTCCAGGCCAACTGGGATAATGATAAAGGCCTAGAAGAGGTCCAGTGGGTTCAATCTGTTGCAGACAGTTGTGCATTTCCTCATGCAATTGTTGGATATGCTGATATATCAGCACAAGGATTGCCTCGTCTTTTAGATGATCAAATGAAATGTAGAAATTTTAGGGGTATTCGTCAACAACTCCACTGGCACCCAAATCCTCAGTATAAATTTGCTTCAACTCCAGATCTAATGAAGTCCAAAGAGTGGTTAAAAGGTTTCAAGGAAATTGAAAGTCGAGGATTAACTTTCGATTTGCAAATTTTTTCAAATCAAATGAGTGATGGTTTCGATTTAGTTCAGGAGTTTCCTAAAACAAATTTCATCTTAACGCATGCTGGGATGCTTGAAAGCAATCGACCAGAGGACATTGATAATTGGCGAAATGGCATGCAAAAATTAGCTAAATGTCCAAATTTGTTTGTTAAATTATCAGGCTTGGGGACCTTTGTGCACAAGTGTGAAACCCAAGTTTGGGAGCCTATTGTGGATGAAATGATTGCCCTTTTTGGAGCTGAAAGGTGTATGTTTGGCACCAATTTTCCGGTTGAAAAACTATGGACCACTTATAGTCAAATGGTTTCAACTATACGCCAGTGCTTATCCAAATATCCATTAAGCGTTCAAAATGCAGTTCTGCATGAAACCGCTTCAAGGATTTATAAAATTTAGCTTTTTTGAGTTTTTAAATCAAAATTAGATTTATTGATACAAATTAGTCGAATTGCGTCTTTCCAGTCGCTAGCCAATATTACCTAGGGTTAAACCTGACTAGTTTCGGGGCTTATTGCATGTGTTAAAGCGCAGCAAAGTTGTAATATGTAACATCGTTACGTATATATAAATTTCTGACCATCTAACATCCATATGAGTCTTGCCCATTTAAGAATTGCCGCTGATGTGGGCGGTACCTTTACCGATATTGCTATTTTTGACGAAAAATCTGGTCACATCCAATTGGGAAAGTCTTTAACCACGGCTAAAAAACTAGTGACTGGCATTCAAAATGGCGTTTCACGTGCTGGGGAGTCGTTTGAAAAAGCGAATCTATTTCTGCATGGAACCACAGTCGCTATCAATACATTGCTTGAACGCAGCGGCGCAAAGACTGCACTCATTACCACGCAGGGATTTAGAGATATATATGAAATAGGTCGAATCAACAGGCCTGAGGCCTACAACCTTTTTTTTAAAAAACACAAACCGCTGATTGATCGATACTTGCGCTTTGAAGTATCTGAGAGGTTACTAAACGACGGGGCAATTCTGCGTCCTTTAAAATACGATGAGTTGGAAAAAATTGCTGTCGAGCTTGAGATTAATCAAATTGAATCTGTTTGCATTATTTTTATGCATTCATATCTTCGCTCAGATCATGAGTTATTGGCCAAGGAGTTCTTTCTTAAAAGGCTGCCGCATGTATTTGTTTCTGCATCTTATGAGTTATCACAAGAATACAGAGAATATGAGAGAACTTCCACAGTAGCTGCGAATGCTTATATCGGCCCGCGTGTTAAGTCGTATTTAAGTGGAGTCGTCTCCCATCTCAAAGAGCAGCAATTTAGTGGGCACTTCTTAATTGTTCAATCAACAGGCGGTTTATACAGCGTAGAGCAGGCACAACGTGAGTGCATTCGCATGATTGAGTCAGGACCTGCGGCGGGTCTTATCGCTACCAAGGAGCTATGCAATTTTATTGGCATCAAAGATGCAATTGCTTTTGATATGGGTGGGACAACAGCAAAATCTGGCGTTATTTTAAACGGTGAAGTGCTGATGACATCAAACTCTATGATAGGTGGTTACGCGGAAGGACTGCCTATTCAAATTCCAATGATCGATATTCAGGAAGTCGGGACTGGTGGTGGGAGCATTGCGAGAATAGGGCCAGCAAACTCTTTGAGAGTTGGTCCTCAAAGTGCGGGCTCTGAACCAGGTCCAGTATGCTATGGATTGGGTGGTGAAGAGCCTACCGTGACAGATGCAAACTTAATATTAGGTCGATTATCAGCAGAGCGCTTTTTAGGCGGGGAGATGAAGCTTGATGAAGATTTATGTAGAAGACTTTTTGATGAAAAGCTAGCTCGACCTTTGGGCTTAACCGTTGAGAAAGCAGCTGAAGGTGTAATCAAAATTGCTGCAGCTACCATGTCAAATGTAGTTAAACGAGTAACAACAGAAAGAGGAGTGGATGCGAGAGATTTTCCAATGGTGGCTTTTGGCGGAGCTGGGCCACTTCACGCGTTACTTGTTGCGAAAGAATTAAAAATTAGGGAAGTGATTATTCCCAATGCGCCAGGACATTTTTCGGCTTATGGCATGTTAGTTGCAAATTTAAGACGTGACTATGTGCGAACCTTATTCATTAATTTACAAGAGTTTGATTTTGACCAAATTGAGCAAATCTTAAAGGCTCTAGAATTTGAAGGACGAGATGAAATTAAGAATGCCTCCCCGACTGTTGCAGGTATATCGATTTCACGTGGATTAGACATGCGATATATCGGTCAAGAACATGCGGTAACAGTCGAAATCCCTATGTCTGCCTATGAAAATAAGGACATCATGGCAATTAAATCTGCTTTTGATAAAGTCCACCTTCAGAGGTATGGATATTATTCAGATAAGGAGAGTGCAGAAATCGTGAGTATACGTACCTCAGTGACTGGGCAGATGCCAAAACCAACGCTTACCAATCTGGCATCACATAAGGATTCAATTCAACATCAAACACGCATCTCTTACTTTGATGGCAAGGCCCAATCTGTTCCAGTTTATTGGAGGCCCGATTTGGGTGCTGGCTTTGAAGCACACGGCCCTGCCTTTATTGAAGAATATGCCTCTACAACAACTCTTTTTGCCAACGATATTGTTCGAGTAGATGAGGTTGGTAACCTTCGCATTCAGGTCTCAAATGATTAAGTCCAATAATTCACAAATTACACACGATCCAGTGGTCACTGAGATCATACGAAATGCTGTTGTGGCCATTACAGAGGAGATGAAATCTAACCTCATGCGTACTGCGTACAACATGATAATTTACGAAGCTTTGGATTTCACAGTTGGTTTATTCGATTCGAAAGGAAATACTGTTTCAATTGGGATCGGTTTACCAATGTTCATCAGAGGCATGAGCAATACGGTCAAGAGAATGATCGCTAAGTTTGATTACCAAGGGCTTGATGAAGGCGACGTTTTACTGACCAATGATGCTTATATCACGGGTAGTCACCTCAATCACATGACCTTTGTTGTCCCAATATTTTGGCATGAAAAAGTCGTTGCTTTTTCTGCTTGCATGGCCCATTGGCAAGACGTTGGAGGGACGCTTGATGGGATGACGAACGATATTTATTCTGAGGGTCTTCAAGTTCCAATTATCAAAGCCTATCTTCAAGGAAAGCCCAATCAAGATTTAATCGATATCATTGAAATGAACGTGCGTATACCTGAGCGCGCAATGGGAGATTTCAAGGCACAAATAGCCGCCGTTAAAACGGGCGAACGTCGCTATCTTGAACTACTGAAGAAATTTGAGCTGCAAGCAGTTGATCTTTCTATTCAGCAAATTTTTGAGCAAAGTGAAGCGAGTGTGCGGGAAGTAGTTAAGTCGATCCCAGACGGAGAGTATTTTGCAGAGTCATTCATGGACGATGACGGAGTCGAATTAGGAAAAAAAATACCTATACGTGTAAAAGTTATTGTTATTGGCGATCAAATGACAATCGATTTAACTGATGTCAGTTCTCAAGTGAAGGGTTTTTATAACTCAGGCGAGGCAGCTGGAATAGCTTGTGCGCAAGTTGCATTCAAGTGTCTAACCGCTGCCAATGAGTTACCCATTAACGACGGGTGTTTCCGAGCTTTGAAGGTAATCTTACCCCCTGGGAAAGTTATAAGTGCAACACGACCCGCTCCTATGCGCTGGTGGATGACTTTCCCAATGACTGTGGTTGATACTGTATTTAAGGCACTGTCTACGGCAATACCAGAAAAAGTTATTGCTGGTCATCATGCTGATTTAGTCATTGCAAGCGTTCATGGAAAAACACCTATAGAAAATAAACTCTTTTTATATTTGGGTGGTCTAATTGGTGGAGGCTGGGGTGCAAAGTTCAATGAAGACGGAATGAGTGCGACCATTGCGATCAATGATGGAGATACGCACAATGGGCCATCTGAGCAAGTTGAAGCTAAATATCCACTTATAGTTGAAAAATACGGCCTGAGGGACAACTCGGGAGGAGCGGGGCGTCACCGTGGAGGTCTAGGGACTGAACAAATCGTAAGTGTTAAGTCTGACATCATGTTCAACTCTCAAATTGAACGGGTTGAATGTAAACCATGGGGCTTATTTGGAGGTCTTTCAGCAATGGGCAATCAGGTAGGGATCTCAAAGGGCGGTAAGACTGAGCTCTATTCAACGGGAAAGGTATTTTCAAAATTGCTTACAAAGGGCAATCAGTGGATATTGCGCTCTGGGGGGGGAGGAGGGTTCGGATCGCCTTTGGAGAGAAAGTTGGAGGATGTTGAGCGAGATGTAAAAAATGGCTATGTATCTGCAGAGGCAGCCATTGAACTTTATGGCACTGTTATAGATATAAATACGGGAAAAGTTAATTTTAAAGAAAGCGTAGAGCTTAGAAAGCGAATGTTCGACCAAGGACTTCCAAACGACGATTCAATGACAAATACCAAAAGTAATGAAAAAATTGTTGTTCACAAGCGTGCATCTCTTAAAGTAAGGCTTGCTGCGGAAAGTCTTTATCGACAAGCAAATCAAGAGGGATTAATCCGTTGGAGATGTTGTAGTTAAATTACTATGAAAACTCATTCAAAATCCATCATTGAGGTCACCAACCAAGCGTCTGGGGTGGTTTCGATGCGCAGGGGGCTGCAATTGATCGAAATCATCTCCGAGGGTGATTCCGGTTGGTCTTTGTCGGATCTGGCCAGGTTACTAGACGTCAACAAAGTCATTGTTCTCAGACTCTTAAATGAGTTAGTTGCTGCGGGTTATTTGTATTGTCGATCGGATAATGGTTTGTATGAATTAACTTTTAAGCTCAGTAATCTTGGTTTGAGGAAATTGTCACAAACTCGGTTATTGGATCAGTCTAGCGAGATTCTCAAGGACTTGGCCATCATGAGTGGTGAGCTTGTACGCTTAGCTGTTGTAGAGGGCACAGCAAAAATCACCTGGGTCCTTGCTCATGTAGGTTCTAAACGAACTTTGCAAATTGATCCAAATTACAGGCTTGAGATTGGCCTTACGACGCATGCAGTTGGCAAGGCTTGGTTGTCAACGTTGGATCCCAAAATAAGTTGGTCATTTATTCACCAACAAGGAATACAAAAATTTACTGAATACTCGAAATCAACCAAGAAAGAAATTGAGGCAGATTGGAAATTTGTTCAAAAAAATGGTTTTTCGATAAGTTATGAAGAAAATGAAATTGGAGTTGGCGCAATTGCTTCGCCAATTGTAATAACTGATACTGATATGGTGAAGCGATGTGTTGGTGTGGTGAGCGTTGGCGCACCAGTCTATAGAACAAGCAAAAAAGAATTGCAAGCATTGGCTCCTTTGCTAATTGATAAGACACAAGCGCTTGGGAAAATATGGCCTATACGAAGTTTAGAGTGAAAGTGATGTAAGAGATAAGAAGTCTAACCCGTTTTTTTGGATCAAAGACTCTGTAAAAACCCCCTACTTAAATGGAGATACATATGAGACAAATTTTTATGAAATCAATGATTAAATCAGCGTTAATGGCAACTTTCGCATTGCCATTTTTAACAGCAACAGCTCAGACCCCAACAGGTCAACCCATCAAAATTGGTTTTTCAACTGAGTTAACTGGTGCATGGACATTTTTTGGTACCAGTTGTGTGGCTGGATTAAAGCAAGCGACAGACGAAATCAATGGAAAAGGCGGTGTTCTTAAGCGACCACTTGAATTTATCGTTCAAGATAATCAAACAAATCCAACTCAGGCACTTGCTTCAGTCAGGAACTTTGATGTCAATGATAAAGTGCTCGCAATCAGTGGAACAACAAACTCTGACGTTTCACTTGCGATGTACGGATATGCAGAACAAAATAAGCTTCCATTTCTTGTTCCAGTCGCTGCCTTTCCCCAACTTACCAAGCCTGGAACAAAATATACCTTCCGAATTGAACCCGATGCCGTGGGATGGGGCTATTCAATTGCTAAATTTATCGAGCAAAGAAAGCCCGGTGCGACTGTTGCTCTGATGTATTCAGATGCTGCACTGATGAGAGCAATTTTTGCTGGTTTCAAATACCAAGCAGAAAGATCTAAATTAAAAATTGTCTCTGATATTGTTTTTCCTCAAGGCTCGAGCGATGCAACTGTTCAAGCCGCTCAGGTCAAATCAGGCAATCCTGACTATGTCATTATTAGTGGAGCAGGTGCTTTTGACGCAGTTTTAACCAATCAAATTCTCGATTTGGGTATAAAGCCTGAGCAAATTATCCATCCTTTCGGGATCACCACACAGGTTTTTAGTTGGGGATCAAAGAGCATTGGATCTATCTACGGTACTTTTTTTGATCAAGGTATAGATAACTTACCTAAGGAAGGGAGAGATTTTATAACTAAATTTGATGCATCCAATGGTCGTCCACCGTCGTATGTTGAAAACTATTGCTACAACACGCCCTACATTTTTAAGTCTGCAATCGAATCAGCAGGTGTGGTTGACCGTGAAAAATTAAGAGAAGCTTTCACAAAGATGAATATCAAAGAACTCACCAGTGGTACTCCAATTAATTTTGATAGTAATGGGGCTAGAAAAGAGTACATCTATTTCATGCAAATTGTTTCCGTAGATGGAAAAAGAAACTATAAATCAAAACAGCTCTCTTATTTCGAATGGAATCCAGAAGTAATTCCTGTTTACGATTTGGTTAAATAATTTAATCACTTAAAATTAAATTTTGGACGCACTCCTGCTCTTAATCGCCTCTACAGTTTCTACTGGTTTGCTACTTGGTGCAATATTTGCACTGGTAGCGGCGGGAGTGACCATTGTTTACGGTTGTATCTGGCTTCCAAATGCGAGCAATGGACAGTTCTTTGTTCTTTCAGGATTGGTCGCCTGGGGACTGACTTCAAGCTATGGGTTCAACAGCTTTACAGCGTGTTTAATTGTGTTGGCAGCAAGCATTTTATTGTCTCTATTATTTGAGAGTTTATTATTTCGCCGTCTTTATAACGTTCCTGATAGAAATATATCTTATTTCGTGATCACTCTTGGTCTAACTCAAGTTATGTCTGGCGTCTTCTCCATGACATTTTCTAAATGGAGCGACCAATTCTCATTGCCACCGTTGATACAAGGTGTCACAATGATTGGCCCTTTTCCAATGACCAATAATAGAATACTAGTTCTCGCTATTGCTTATACAAGCCTTGCAATACTGTTTCTTTTATTGCGCTTCCATCCTATTGGTCGAGCTATTCGAGCTGTTTTTCAAAATAGAGAGGCAGCATTGCTTCGCGGAGTTAATGTTCACTCCATCTATAAAATTTCATTTGTTCTTGGATCCACAATTATTTATTTGGGTGGCTTGTTGTATGCTTTGGCGTATAGTTTTGACTTGTCAATTGCATGGACCATGTCAATTACTGCTTTTGCAATCATGATTGTTGGTGGTCCAGGTTCTGTCTTAGGTGCATTAGTAATTGGTTTAATTTTTGGCTTTACACAAGCAATTGTGAGTAATTTCACAAGTCCAACCGTTGCAACGTTTTCCTACCTTTTTGCAATGCTATTGATCTTGCTGATCAAACCTAATGGACTCTTTTTGAAATGAAAATCAAACTCCAACACGTTCTGATGCTTGTTGCACTCTTGGCGTTGCCATTTTTTACGCAAGAGGATCGATTTCTTGGTTTTATTCTAGGCGTGACTTTGTTAAGCGTGTTTTGGGCGACTGGAATGAACATTCTTTATGGTTTTGTTGGACTGATGCCTTTGATGTTTGCCGCAATATCAGGTATTGCTGCATATGCCCTTTTGTATTTTATTGCACAGTGGCACATTGATTTTTGGCAAGCGCTACCTCTTGCCACATTATTTGCCTCCTTGATTGGTGTTTTACTCGGACTTCCATCTATTCGTTTAAAGGGATTTTATTTCACACTTTGCTCTTTAATTATTCAAAGTACCATAACTCTTGCATTTATATTTTTCCCAACGTTTACCAATGGAGACACTGGGATTAATCAAATTAGTCCTCCCCTTTGGATGGGAGAACCTATCAAAGGTTTTGTTTTTGAATGTATTCTTTCTGTGCTTGCGGTTACAGGTATTGTTTTAGCTTACTTTATATACAACTCTCAACTTGGACAAAGATTCATCGCGATCAGAGAAGATGATGTTTTAGCGGAATCACTGGGCATCAGTGTTTTTTTAAACCGCGTAATTGCATTTTTTATAGTTTCTTTGTATGCAGCAATTGGAGGCTGCTTTTACGCGACCTACATTGGTTTCATTTCTCCTAGATCTTTTGATGTTTTGTCCTCATTGAATATATGGCTGTTTGTGGCCTTTGGAGGCAAGGCAACGATCGCAGGGCCAGTCATTGGAGCGTTGTTGCTAGCACCTTTACCTTTTCTTTTACAAAGTTTAGATGCATACAAAGATATTCTATCTGGCGTTTTAATCGTGCTAATTACTTTACTTATGCCTGGCGGTATATATGGTGCATACCTTGCATGGAGGAATTCAAAAAAATGAGCTATTTGTCTTCACATCCATTGCTCCGAGTAAAAGAATTAACCCTGCGTTTCGGAGGTTTGTACGCATTAAATAAAATCAACTTCGAGATGCATTCGGGTGAAACACTTGGAATGATTGGGCCAAATGGATCTGGAAAATCATCCTTTGTCAATGTTTTGACGGGTCAATTTACGCCATTGAATGGTGAAATGGAGTTTGACCACCAATCGATGCTCGGACGTAATTGCCATCAACTCGTAGAAATGGGTCTTTGCAGAACTTACCAATCCGTTAGAGTCTTTGGTAATCTTAGTGTTCAACGAAATATAGATATTGCTTCCCTTTTACTCAAAAAAAATGGTCTAACACACGAGCAATATAACCATTACTTGAATTGGTTAAAACTGAGGCCCGTTCTTCATAAGCTTTCAAAAGACATCACATTGTTTGAGCAACGTAAATTGGAACTCATGATGCGTTTAGTACTAAAGCCAAAGCTACTGATGCTTGATGAGCCTGTCGGAGGTTTAGCGACATCTGAAGTCAGTGAGATGATTCAACTTTTAAAGGAATTAAAAGCATACACCTCGATTTTTATTATTGAACATACCATGCGCGTTATCAAGGAACTTGCTGATAGGGTTGTTGTTTTGATTGCTGGTGAAAAAATTGCAGATGGTCCGCCTGCAGAAATTATGACAAATAAACGTGTGATTAATGAATATTTGGGTTCTGCTCATGCTTGAAATACAAAATTTAACAATTCGATATGGCAATTTTCTTGCGGTCAATAATGTTTCTCTTTGTATACCCAAAGGACAGATCATCGCTTTGATTGGTCCAAACGGGGCTGGGAAAAGCTCAATTGTTAGAGCAATTGGTGGTCTTAATTCCTTTGAGTCAGGTCGTATTACATTTTTAAACAAGAATTTGATGGAAACTGAGCCTCATTTGCGAATTGTAAAAGGACTGTCAATTGTTCCAGAGGGAAGAGGGCTTTTCTCCAGAATGTCAGTAGAAGAGAATCTTTTAATGGGTTCGTATTCGTTCAAGAATAAAGGTTTGTTAGATGAGTTGCTAAATCGAAATTTTGAACTCTTTCCAATTTTAAAAGAACGTAGACAGCAATTGGTCGGAACAATGTCGGGAGGGCAACAGCAGATGGTTGCAGTTGCAGTTGGATTAATGTCAAATCCCAAATTGTGTATTTTTGATGAGCCTTCTCTTGGATTGGCGCCAATCGTAATAGAGCAAATTGGTGATGCTCTTATTTCATTAAAAAAACAGGATCTTACAGTATTTCTAGTAGAGCAAAATGCAAGTTTGACTACTAGAGTTGCTGATTTGATTTATGTTCTTTCAGCTGGAGAAATTAAGTACTGCGATACATCACCAAATTTAATGAATAACAATGAGGTACTAGAAACTTTTCTAAGTGTTTGATGTATCAATTTTAGCGACAACTCTCGGTTGATCTATTGAACTGATAGAACATTTTCGAAAATTTTTCAGTCCTTTAATACGAAACCTTTTTTATAAGAAAATACAATAAAGACTTATGGATTGTAAAAAGTGAGTGTTACATTGTATAAGGATTTAAATATATGATAGTGATTGATGTCACTAGATTTTTTTAAGGAGAATTGAATGTCAAATCTTAAAGTCGGTCTTGTCATGCCAGCGATCAATACCACTTTGGAACCCGAGTTAAGAGAATGGTTTCCTCTTCCCATTGATTTATCAATCGCTCGCATCAACCGCGCCACCATGTTGCGACCTGAAGATATGCCAGCTGAGCGTAAAAGGGTGATTGCCGCTGGTAAAGAGCTTTTTAAGAATAGACCTGATGTTGTGATCATGGGGTGTACGGCTGCAGGTTTTCTTGCTGGTTATAACGGTGATCGTGAGTTCTGTGATGATCTTCAAAATGAGACTGGGGCGCCAACTGTTTCAGCGGCTGGGTCCATGCTTTTAGCATTGGGGGAGTCAAATGCCAAGACGGTCACTGTGCTCACGCCCTATGGGTCTGTGGTCAATGATGCTTTGCGCAAGTTCCTCATCCAGGGTGGTCTACATATCGCCGCCTTTGAGGGCTTTGAAGTAAGTAGCGCTCAAGAGCTACTCGCAATTGACGAAGCAGCAGTGATGCGTCGTGCTCATTTCGCCGCAGCGCAGGCGATGAGTGATGCCATATTTGTTGCTTGTTCACAGCTTCCCACATCCAATGTCTTGGGCCCGCTGGCCAGGCAGACTGCTCGGCCAGCCTGGTCATCCATTAAAGCGGCAGCCTGGAATGCTTGTTTGACCGTGGGCCTTTCAATACGTGCTAACGCTTGATGGATTTGTGTAAAATGAGTTTCAAATCCTTCAAATCGTATTGAATTGAATGTTCAAAAATTGCTAGTTATTTGAGCGGTTGACCCAGTCAACGTTATCGGTTAGTTTAGGAGCGATCGATGAAATGTTATTTTTTATTATTTGCAACATTGCTTGGCAACTTTATGATGGCCATCTCGGTCCATGTAGAGGCCGCTGAGGACTTTCCGCTTCATCCCATCACATTGGTAGTTCCCTGGCCTGCAGGCGGCAACACTGATGCAGTCTCACGCGCATTGGCTCAACAACTTGAGGTGTCTCTAAGTAAGCCTGTCGTGGTTGATAACAGAGGGGGTGCCAACGGGCAAATCGGTGCTGCTGTTGTTGCACGTGCAGCAGCGGATGGGTACACCTTGTTGGTGGGTAGTGCGGAGACGCATTCCATTACCAGTGCAACAAAGCGAATGGCTTACGACCCAGACAAGGACTTCAAGCCAGTGGGATCTTTTGCTATCAACCCTTTCATGATGGTTGCTCGTTCGACGCTGCCAGTGCACGATATCAAATCGCTGGTGGCTTACGCAAAAACCAACCCCGGTAAACTAAACTACGGCTCTTGGGGAACCGGTAGCACTGGACAGATTGCGATGGAAATGTTTAAGCAGCAGGTTGGTGTTGATATGGTCCATATTCCATTCAATGGAACAGGACCAGCTGAGTCCGCGTTTCTTGGAGCTCAAATTGATCTACTCGTCATGCCTGTGGGTCGTGCGGTTGCTGTTAATCCAACGGGCAAGATCAGGGTTTTGGGGGCGATGACAGCCTCCAGAACGCCATTGATGCCTGATGTGCCAACGCTGCGTGAGTCAGGTTACTCCAATGTGGTTGCAGCCAACTGGTTTGGCATCATGGTGCCAGCTAAGACACCTGACTTCATCGTAACTAAATTGTCTTTAGCACTTGGTGCAGCTCTTGCAACCCCTGAGCTACAACGAAATTTTCAGTCTCGTGGGGTGGAACTCACTAGCCTGTCAGTATCAGCATTTGCGCGTTTCATTTCAGAGGAGCGCTCTCGCTGGAGCGATACCGTCGCAAATGCTCGAATCGAACTCAATTGAGTGGAAATCAATTTTCCTAATCAGCATTAATCGCTCATTAGGCGATTTAGCTTTAGATGTAAATGTAAAGACTATTTTTGGATGGTTGAATACGATACTAATTTTCATAATTTCATAATGTATCAAATTTAAAATCTCAAATTTATCATTCAAAAATCAAATTGAGAAAATCATAAATGAATTTAAATTTAAAAGATAAACATGTTTTAATTACTGGTGGAAGTAAAGGAATTGGATATTCATGCGTGGAGGCATTCATAAATGAAGGTGCTAGAGTCAGTATAGTTTCAAGAAATGTTGAAAATTTAAATCAAGCTGTAAATATACTTATAGCGCGATACAACTGCTCAGATAGCATAAATTCAATACCAGCAGATCTGACTATTGAAAGTCAAGCTCTAAACGCGGTATTGAATGCAGAGAGACGTTTCGGTTTTATTGAAATTCTAGTGAATTGTGCTGGACATGCGAAACGTACTCTCCCAGAAAATTTAGGTATACAAGATTTTCAAGATGCAATGCAAGCGAAATATTTTAGTTATCTTAATGTAATAAATCCTGTAATAAAAAAAATGGGATTAGAAGGAAAGGGATCAATTGTTAATGTTGTTGGCAGGGGAGGGAAAATTGCTCTAATAGAACACTTACCTGGGGGGGCTGCAAACTCGGCCCTGATGTTGGTGAGTGCAGGCTTGGCTGTAGCTTATGCTGAAAAAGGCGTGCGAGTTAATGTTATCAATCCTGGAATAACAACAACTGATCGCTTTAAAGAAAGGGCTATGGCTGAGGCAAAACGGGAAAATATTACACTTCAAGAATGTATCAAATCACTTGCTTCACAAATACCTATTAAAAGATTTGCAGAACCTTCTGAAATTGCTCAGGCCGTCTTATTTCTAGCTTCGCCAATGTCAAGCTACGTCACTGGAAATGTAATGGCAATGGATGGCGGTATTCTTCCAATAATATAAAGTTTTAAATTTTATAAATAAAAAAACTTCCCTCTAATCTATTGTTGCGCCTGATGCCTTTATTACTTTCCCCCATTTTTCATTTTCACTTTTGGCAAAAAGCCTTAATTCTTCAGGTGAGCCATTAATGATATCAATGTTTATCCCTTGAAGATGGGAAACGATATCTGGTTGTTTTAAGATTTCCGAGACAGCAGCAAAAATTTTATCGCAAATATCTTTTGGAGTGCCTGAAGCTGCCACAAGACCATACCAAGTCATGGTTAAAAAACCTGGAAAAATTTCATTCATAGTTTGAATATTTGGTAGTGCATCAATTCTTTTTTCTGATCCAACTGCGATAGCTTTAAGCTTGCCCATCTTTATGTTTGGTAAGGTAGAGCTAAGCTCAACAAACATCATGTCAACTTGACTTGACAGCATTGCAGTAATTGTTGCAGCACTTCCTTTATAGGGTACATGAAAAATATTTAAATTGGCTAAATTTTTAAATCGCTCAATGGATAAATGTGGTGTTGTTCCAGACCCACCAGATGCATAGTTAAGGTCGCCAGGGTGCAAGCGAATATAGTTAATTAAATCTTGCATATTTGAAACTGGTAGTGACGGTTTAATAATTAATACATTTGGAATAGAAGCAATCAGTGAAATCGGAGAAAAATTCTCTGGGTTATAGCTAAGTTTTGGAAATAAAGCTTTATTGATTGAAAGTGGTCCTGGTCCAGAAATTAACAACGTATATCCATCCGGTATTGATCGAGCAACGAATTCTGCTCCGACATTTCCGGAGGCTCCAATTCGATTTTCAATTATTACGGGCTGGCCCCATCGCATTTGAAGTTTTTCTCCAATCTTTCTCGATAGAAAATCAGTTGCGGCTCCTGGAGCAGCAGGAACAATAATTTTTATCGATTTTTTAGGAAAGTCTGACTGAGCTAAAACCTGATTAGAATATAAAAAAATTAAGAAAAATATAAAAGATAAAATTTTAATCATGATGCAGTTCCACCGGATAGTTTAATAATTTTTGAGACATCAGAAAGATTTTGTATATTCCAACAATGATCAAGAATTCTTTTTGAAATATCAACGCCTAAAATTGGGGATGATAAATTTAAAAATTTCTCTCCAATTTCATTGTTATTCATTGGGTGAGAGTGACTTCCTATGCAGTGTAATATTTCAGAATTGATGGTGGAGCCGTTATTTAAAAAAATTTCAACTCGCGCAGCATCAGGCTTTATATCATCTGTAGGGATCACAATAATTTTATCTTGTAAGCCTATTAAATTTATATCTTTAAAAAATTTATCATCTAAGGAGTTAATACCTAATGAATCTTGGGTTAATGCAATTGCACTCCAATAGTAGATACTAGTCCTGGCTTGAAATTTATCTTTCGCACGATTTGCTGCTAATTTAAATGCAGAAGTATTTGAATAAATTTTGATTGATGAAATTTTTTCAAGACTAAAGTTGGGATGTTTTTTAATATTTAAAAAAGCATCAATAATAGGGTGAATAACTATTCCACACGGGTAAGGTTTGAAAGTGTTTTTATTTATTTCAAAATTTTCCCCAAGTCCACCAATTAAAGAAGTTAAATTTACTTTGGTAGAGAACACATCAAGAAATCCATGCGTACTTTCTAAACAAACATTTGAACAGTCAAGACCATTTTTTGCTAATATAGCCGCTTTAATTCCTGTTTGAGCGGCGTGAGCAGGTAAAAGAGGTATCGACATTGTTCCAAACATAGATCTAAAACCGCTTGCTTGTGAAGAAGCTAGAGCAATAGCACTTTTAGTTTGCTTAAAGTTAAGTCCAAGTAATTTACTGCAAGCTGCTGCACTTCCAATTCCTCCAACAACACTTGATTGCATCCATGAAAGAGACCCTTCCGCAGGATGAACAGAAATCGCTAAACTAATTCTACAAATCACCTCGACTCCAACAGTAAAAGCAGTTAAAAACTCCTCCCCGGTAAATATTTTTTGCTCAGTAAGAGAAAATAATGATGATGCAACCGGACCGCTTGGGTGTACGATAGCTTCTGAATGAGTATCATCAAATGCATAGGCACTGCACGCAATTGTATTTAGTAAAGTTGAGTTGAGCGGATCTGTCTTTGGATTAAAGCCAGCAACTGTTGAATTTGGTAAACCTGAAAATTCTGCTAGTGAATCTTGAATATTTTTTAATACAGGATGAGTAGATCCTCCGATCATGCAGCCCATGATATTTACAAGGGACCGATTTGCAGAACCGATTGCTTCTTTAGGAATATCTTTAAAATTAGTATTTAAAATGAAATTTATAACAGAATCTGTAATTTCACTAGTATTGTCTGAGGAATTATTCATCACATTAACATTAAATAGCAATAGCTCAGTGATGTAAATTAATCAGTCTCTTAGCTGTGACCTGAATTGATGAGTAAACAGTCTTGTTAAATTCTTTTGATAGTTTTCCAAGAATTGATTTTGTTGGTAACTGTGAACAAGCAATAAACAATGCATCCACATTCTTTTCTAGTAATTTTTTTGATTTTTCCTCTACCTGTAAAGATGTTATTTTAGCCAATTCATGTACATCATTGGCATAGAAACTATCAAAATGGGAAACATTAATATTGGCTGAATTCAAAAAACTTTTCAAACGTATATTTACATCATCTAAGTATGGTGTTAACAACGAGATGGATTTTGCATTGATTTCTTCAAGAGAGGTTATCATTGAACGTGCTGTTGTGACAACGGGTTTGCCAATCGTGTCTTCTATTCTCTTTGAGACATCTTTGTCACCATCTGGTCCAAGAATAAAACCAGCCGCAGTGCAACCATAAGCAACAGCATCAAATGATTCATTTCTATAATTCTCACATAATTTTAAAGTCGTTTCAATATAGTCCGAAATAGTATCTGATGTTAATAATCCTGCACCTCTAGGAACTCTTAAAATTGTAGATTTAGATTTCTCTGGTAGCCATTCCATTAACTCAATTTCCATGGTCGTATTGTTGCCTGGAATAATTAATAGGATATTCATTGAGGTAGTTTTCATTTTTTATTCAGGTTTAATATTTTTATCTTTAATTATTTTCATCCACTTATTGGATTCAGATTTCATAAAGTCACCGAAATCTTCTGGTGAACTTCCAATAGGCTCAGTTGTTAACGAGAATAATTTATCTTTAATTTCATTAGAAAATAAAACTTTTTTAATTTCTGAATGAAGTTTTTGTATGATAGGTTTAGGTGTTTCAGAAGGTAAAACTAATCCGTACCAGTTAACTACATCAAAACCACTAATTGTTTCACCAATTGTTGGTATGTCTGGTAATACAGTGCTTCTTTTACTTCCTGTTATAGCTAATGCTTTCAGGTTGCCACTTTTAATTTGTGATAAAAGTGCAGCTGTTGCTTCAAAGGTCAATTGAACTTGTCCAGAAATGACATCATTTATACTTGGCGAACTGCCTTTATATGGAATATGGACCATGTTGATACCTACGGCGCTATTAAGTAGTTCACCAGTTAAATGAGGTAAGCCACCTGTTCCGCTTGATGAAAAATTAAGTTGTACCTTTTGTGACTTTGCGTAGATTAGAAATTCGCGAAAAGAATTTACTGGTAATTTTGGATTTATAACCATTAAAAACGGTAATGATGCAACTTGCATCAATGGCGTAAAGTCTTTTTCTGCATTAAATGGTAAATTAGGATACAGAAATGGGTTGACACTCAAATTGCCAAGAGTACCCATGAAAATGGTATGACCATCAGCAGGTGACTTGGCTGCAATTTCCATCGCTAATATTCCATTAGCTCCAGGTTTGTTATCTATGACAAATGGTTGTCCGAGGTTCTCACTTAGTTTTGGTGCTAGCATTCTTGCCACGATATCAGTTCCCCCGCCTGGCGGGAAGCCGATAATTATTTTTATGGGTTTTGTTGGAAAATTTTGTGCAAAAAGTGAAAAGCAAGTTAAGGATAAGATGAAAACTATTGCATTCGCATAGTTAAATTTCAAAAGATAAATTAATTTTTTAGCGTTCATCGGTCAATTCCTTTTTCACTTATAAATTAAATTTTTAAATTTAATACTTTTTTATGTTTCTTTTTCATATTTAATGGCATTTTTTAGGTATTCATTAAAAAGTCTATAAGTATTAACGATAGAAAAATGAATTTAGTTTAATTTACAACAAAATTTTCAAATAAAATGAATAATCATTCAATTTATAGATATTTCTTAACTTAAAACTAATTTTTTATTGTAATAATGAGCATTAGAAGGGGTTCAAATTCAAACTGAATTAGGAATAATACTTCAATAGTCTTGTAATTTTTCTTGAGGATGGATTTTGATGAAAAATTTTAATTTTTTTAAAATTACTAGATTTATAAATTTGTTTATATTTTTTATATTTAACTTTTCTTTAAGTGTTTTAGCTAAGCCAGGCGATTACCCCAATAAACCAATTAAATTAATAGTTGGTTTCGCTACTGGTGGACCAACAGATATTATTTCGCGTCTTTTTGCTAAACAATTAAGTGTTCAACTCAACACTCCAGTAGTTGTTGATAATAAAGCCGGTGCAGATAGTTTGTTAGCGTCTCAAGCAGCAATGCTGGCCGAACCGGATGGGTATACGATCTATATAGCCTCCTCTGCTCATGCTATCAATCCAAGTTTATTCAAAAAAGCTGGATTTGATGCTGTAAAGGATTTCACTTCAATATCTATGATTGGTGACATTCCTAATTTAATAGTAGTTAGTCCTGCGCTACCTGTACAGACTTTAGTTGAGTTGATTCAATATGCTAAATTACATAAGGGCGAGTTAAACTACGCAACATCTGCTAGCGTTATCTATTTGGCCACTGAGATGATGTTGAAGGCTGCAGGGATAAGTATGCAACGAATTGCTTTTAAAGGTGCTGCGCCAGCAATACCAGCACTAGTGAATAATGATGTCCAAATGATGATAAGTGGCATTGGCCCATTGCTTCCAATGACTAAGTCTGGAAGGCTAAAACCATTAGCAGTTACCAGTGTCAAAAGAAGTGTATTGGCGCCTGAAATTCCAACTGCCAACGAGGCTGGCATCCCTGGATACTTTAGCAGTGTTTGGTATGCCTTATTGGCCCCACCTAAATTAAGTAAGGATATTATTGATTTTTTAAATGCCGAAACTAAAAAAGTTTTAGCCAATAAAGACGTTAAGGAGTCGTTGCTTGGGCTTGGTGTAGAGCCGATCTATAGCACATCTGTCGAATTGCAAAATTATATGTCTAGCGAGGTTGATAAATGGCAAAAAATAGTTGTTGAAACAGGGGCAAAAGGCGAATGACTGTTGTTGTAAATAAAAAGGCTATAGTTATCGGAGGTCTTGGAGTTACAGGAAGATATATCATTTCTGAGTTGATATCTCAGAAAATATGGGATGTTGTTGGTATTTCAAGATCAAAGCCTAATGTGAATTCTACTGTTCCTTTTTTATCCGTTGATATAAATGATGAAAATCAATCGTTAGAAGTATTAAGTAAAATTGAAGGAATTACAAATGTTTTCTACACGGCAAGAGATGATAGAGGCGATTTGAGTCAACAAGCTATAAAAAATGGAAAAATGCTTTCCAATGTAATTAATGCTTTACAACATTCAAACAACTCTATTGAACATATTCACCTTATGCACGGAATGAAAGCATATGGAAATTTCTTAGGCCCTTTTAAAACGCCAGCTTTAGAGACTGATCCAAGAATACCTATTAACCTTTCTTATTATGCACAAGAAGATGTCTTAATTAGATTACAAGAAAAAGTCAGTTGGTCATGGTCTACTTTAAGGCCTGGAGCAGTTCTTGGTGTTACTCTTGGATATTCTGGTAATTTGATTTCTATTATTGGATTTTATGCAAGTATTTGTAAATATATGGGGTGGCCGCTCTGGTACCCGGGAACTGAAGCTGGATTTAATGCTTTACGGCAGACTTGTAATGCAGAGCTTTTAGCTAAAGCGGCTGTTTGGGTGTCTACGAAAAAAAATTGCGTTAATCAATCGTTTAATGTTCATAATGGTGATCTATTTAGATGGTGCGATCTTTGGCCGCAAATTGCAGATTTTTTTAAAATAAAAAATGCTGGTCCTTTAAATTTAAGATTAAATGATTTGATGAAAGATAAAGATTTAATTTGGAAAGAAATAGCTAAAAAAAATGATTTATGTGTTGTAGATCTAAATAATTCAGTTTCATGGGACTACAGTAATGTATTTCATAACTCATGGGATTCATTTGCCGATTCTAATAAGATCAAAGCAACTGGTTTCATAGAGTCTGCGAATTCAACTGAATCAATTTTAAAATATTTAAGACAATTGCAAATTGAAAAAATTATTCCTAAAGTTGAGTGATTCATCAGATACTTTTATGAAAGTTAAATATTTTAAAAATTTGAATTTTTTTTAAAGTTTCTAATTTAATATGTATCATTCTGATTCTTCAAATTTAACTAATTTAAATGATCAATTAAATATTGATGTTGATAATTTTAAATTTGGAATAACGGATAATTTTCCAGAAGAAATTATTCAAATTAATTATGACGTTATAGTAATTGGTGGCGGAGGTGCAGGTTTAGCAGCTTCTTGCGCAGCCGCATCATTAGGACGTTCAGTACTTCTTCTTGAGAAAAACAAACAACTTGGAGGCTCTACTTCTTGGTCTGTTGGCTCTGTAAGTGCGACCAATACACCACATCAAAGAAAATTAGGAATCAAGGATAGTCCACTTTTTCATTGGGAAGATTATGCTTTATTTTCAGGAAAAGAGGTTCGCAAGGACAATCTTGAATTAGCAAAAATCATGATTGATGAGGCTCCACAAACCTTTGATTGGTTATTGTCATGTGGAATTCGATTTGTTGGACCGATGCCAGAAAGTCCACACAGACTTCCCCGTATGCACAATGTTGTTCCTAACTCTAAAGCTTTTGCAAAAAGACTATTAATTCAATGTAATAAATTGGGGGTTGATACTAAATTGGGTGTTCGTATTCACTCATTGATAAAAATTGACGATAAGATAGTTGGTGTAATGGGTGTTGATAAGCTTGGAAAATTAAATTTTTGGAGGGCAAATGGAGGTGTAGTTTTGGCGGCTGGTGACTTTAGTGCAAGTGCCAAATTAAAGTCTAAATTCGCTGATCCTTCTTTAGCTAAAGTTGATCCAGTTAATCCCACTAGCACTGGCGATGGCATTCAATTGGGTCTAATGGCTGGGGGATGTTTAGTAAATGGAGAGCATCTTAGAGGTCCATTTATGAGATTTGTTCCTCCAATAAAACAACATTGGTTGCAAGCTTTACCTACGCATCCTTTTGTTACTAATTTAATCGCATTTGCATATAGGACTCTACCGGCTCAGTTCTTAAGGCCTTTTTTAATGAGGTTTGTTACGACAGCTTTAGCACCTGATGCTGGTTTATGGAAACACGGCGCAATTCTTGTAAATAAGTATGGATATAAAATTTCTGCAGATCATAGTCAGATGCATATTTCTGTATCTAAGGAACCTGAAGGACTGGCTTATATTATTTTTGGTAAAGAAATTGCCGAAAATTTTTCAAAGTGGCCTAACTTCATTTCAACTGCTCCAGGGGTTGCTTATGCATACCTTAAAGATTACAAAAATACAAGATCTGACCTTTACTTTGAAGCTAAAGACATTGCTGATCTAGCGAAAAAGCTAAATATACCAGAGATGAATTTACGCCAATCGCTTGCAGGTCATGACTTTCCGCATTATGGTCCTCTATATGCATTAGGACCAGCTAAGGCATACGTAGTCTTTACCAATGGCGGTTTAAGTGTTTCATCAGACATGCAAGTGCTTGATTCATCAGGCAATTCATTAAAAGGCCTTTATGCAGCCGGTTCTAATGGGCAGGGCGGAATGTTATTAGAGGGACATGGACATCATTTACTATGGGCATTTGTTTCAGGTCGAATTGCTGGAAAAAATGCTGCATTTGAAGCAACTGATTGTAAAAATTAAGCCCTTGGTAAAAACTATTTTTTTTTGATTTATAATATTTGAATGGACATTCAATCAATTTATAAATTTAAAAAGGGAGAACCAATCCAATTTGGATTGCTTGAGGGCATAAATGGTTCTCCTGAATGTGATAGGCTTCCACTTAAGGAGCAGGTTGCCTCCAAATTATTATCTTATCAGGCAAAGGTTATACCAAATAAACCATTTGTTTATTTTGAGCATGAATGTTTAACATATGCTGAAATGAATTTATTTGCTAATAAATGCGCAAACACTCTAAATAAGTTGCAAATTTCTAAAGATTCAAGAGTTGCAATATTTTTGAAAAATCGAATTGAATATCTTGGTTTATGGTTTGGTATTTCAAGGCTAGGTGCAATTCAAATTCCAATAAATACAGAATATAAATTAAATCAAATTAAACATTTATTAGTTCGTTCTCCCATTGATGTTGTAGTTGTTGAGATGAGCTTGTTAAGTGAAATTTATGCGGCAATCAATGAATTAAGTATTACTATTAAAATATTAATAGTAAATGACAAGCCTAATGAAAAAATAAATGATGAGCTTTTATCTAGGTACAAAAATTCATATGATTTCGGAGCGCTTTTCTTTTCTGCAAATGACATTGAGCCTACTTATGCTAAAGAGGTTAGCGGGGCAGATTTTGGTGTCATTATGAATACTTCTGGAACAACGGGCCCATCTAAAGGGGTAATGTTATCTCATGCTCAGCAATATATTTTAGGAAGAATGATTGCAGCTGATTTAGAGCTGACAGCAAATGATATTTACTATAACTCGTTCCCTTTATTTCACAATACCTCTCAAGCCATGATAACGATACCAGTTTTATTGGTAGGTGCAAGTATGGTACTAGTCGACAAGTTTAGTGCTTCAAGGTTTTGGACTGATACTTACAAATTTAAATGCACGGTTTTTTATTACATTGGAGAGATTATTCGTATTTTATTGAGTAGTTCAGCGGTTGATAATGTTAAAACATCATCTTTAAGAGCTGGATGGGGCATAGGCGCTATTCCAAATGACTCGATTGAATTTAACCGAAAATATAATATTATTATGCATTCTGGCTATGGTTCTACGGAGGGAAATGTTCCATGTTATTTACCTAAAAACTCAATTAATTTTGAAAGTTGCGGGCAAGTGATTCCAGGATTCGAAGTTCGCATTGCAGATGAATTTGGTGTTGAATTAAATCGTGGTGAGATCGGTGAAATATTAATTCGATCATCTGTTCCATATGCATTAATGCTTGGATATGATTCTGATCCAAATTCAACAGTTCAAGCTTGGAAGAATTTATGGTTTCATAGCGGTGATTCAGGGATGATGGACAGCAAAGGTAATTTATATTTCAAAGGTCGGGTTAAAGATTCAATACGTGTTAAGGGTGAAAATATTTCAGCATTTGAAGTTGAGCAAACAATACTGCAACTTAATGGCGTAAGAGAAGTTGCAGCTATTGCTGTTCCAAGTGAATTAGGTGGTGACGATCTTATGGTTGTTATTGTTCGTGATCCTAATTCTGAACTTGATGCAGTAACAGTAATTGGATTGGCTACCAAGTATTTACCTCGTTTTTCCATTCCTAGATACGTTGAATTTGTAAGTGAATTGCCTAAAACGCCTACCAATAAAGTTCAAAAAGTAGTCCTAAGAAATAGAGGAATTACTTCAAATACTTGGGATAGGGAAATTAGTAAAAAATAGAAGTAGTTTTAAATTTTTTAGAAAGAGAAAATAATGTTTGATCTAACTGGTAAAAGTGTTTTAGTAAGCGGCGCTAGTCGTGGAATTGGTCGCTCAGTAGCTGTAAATATGGCTAAGGCAGGGGCGAGTGTAATTTTATGGGGTCGTGATAAAGAGGCATTAGCTGAAACAAAAGAGGAAATTAAATCTTTAGGTGGTAATTCTAGTATTTCCGCATTTGATGTGACTATTGGTTCCGAGGTTATTTCTGCAACTGAAAAAGCAATTGCTGAACATGGGAAAATTGATGCTGCAGTTATAAACGCAGGTGTAAATAAGCTTAAACCCTTTTTAGAGTGGACTCCGAACGAATGGGATCAGGTTATAGGCGCTAATTTGGTTGGTTCTATGCATACTATGCAAGCAGTAGGGCGCCATATGACCGAACGTAAAACTGGTAGCGTAATTGCTATGGCTTCAATTTATAGTTTCGTTGGTGCCCCTGGTAACAGTATTTACTGCCTAACTAAGGGCGGATTAATGCAATTGGCTAAATGTGTTTCTCTTGAGTGGGCAAGATTCAATGTTCGAGTAAATGCAATTTGCCCCGGTTGGATTGAGACTGATCTTACTGCTCCATACATGACGGATGATAAGACTGTTGCTGCAGGATTAAAAAACATCCCCTTAAGAAGATTCGGAAAACCAGAGGATATTGCTCCTATGGCAGTTTATTTGGCTTCTGATGAATCCCAATGGGTAACTGGCCAAAGTTTTGTTATCGATGGTGGACAAATAGCACGTTAATACTTTCTAAGTCAATATGAGGAATCTATATGCAGGATCTTAAAGAGTTTAAAAAACCAATACGAGAGTCAAAAGTAATTGATATAAATACAGCTTTATCTCATGTTAAAAATGGTATGACTATAGCTATTGGCGGCTTTATTAATTCAAGTCATCCAATGATTGTTGTAAGAGAGCTAATTCGACGTGAATTTAAAGATTTGACTATTGTCGGCGCAGCATCCTCTGGTTTAGAGATTGACTTACTTATCTCTTCAGGAATTGTTAAAAAAGTTGTTTCTCCATACATTGGAGCGGAGGGACTTGCAGCTATTGGCCCAAGTTTCCGAGCTGCTGCTGAAAGAGGTTTAATTGAGGTTTTCGAACTTGATGAGGCTATGTTTTATGCAGGGCTACGCGCTGCTGCTCAAAGAGTGCCTTTTAACCCCTGGCGCTCAGGAATTGGAACTTCATTCCCAGAAATAAATCCAGCGATAAAAGTATTCAATGACCCTTGTAATGGAGAAACATTATTAGCCATTCCAGCTATAAATATTGATATTTCTTTTTTACATGCGGCCACATCCGATATCTACGGAAATGTTCAATACATTGGTCATGCGTATGGCGATAGGGCAATTTATGCCGCTTCTGATTTGACAATTGTTCAAGTTGAGAAAATTGTTTCAAATGAGGAGATACGAAAAGATCCACTTCGTACGGTTGTAGCAGGAGCTGACGGAATTATTCGTGCTCCGTTTGGGTCGCATCCATATGCCAGCCCAGGTCATTACACTGAGGATAAAGCTCATATTAAAGAATACGTCATAGCAGCAACTTCTTGGACTAAAAATGGTGATAGAGGTCCAATTGAAAAGTACTTAGATAAATGGATTTTTCAAAATAAAACTCATATTGAATATCTTGAGAAAGTTGGGTTAAGTACATTGCTTAATTTGGATGAATATTAATTTTTTATACATAGACGGGGATATCAATGACTTCAAATCTTTCTGAAAAAGCGACCGTTAAAGAAATTATGGCTACTGTTCTTGCAAGAGACTTAGTCGACGGAGAGTGGGTTGAGGTGGGTGCTAATTTACCTGTTCCAAGAGCAGGAGTACTCCTAGCACACTTAACAAGAGGTCCTAATATGACAGTTATGATTGCTATGACTAAAGCTAATGTTCAATCTGAACCTGTTATTGAAGAGTTTGAACTAATAACTGATCAACGTGCTATGAGATGGGCTGAGGCGTACTATATACACAATGATTTAGTTGAAAATATGAAGTTTAGACGAAAAGGTGTATTTTTTGCTGGAGCACTTCAGATTGATCCCTATGGAAATAGCAATTTAATTGGAATTGGGAGTGACTATAAAAAATTAAAATTTCGTGGACCAGGTGCAATTGGAGTCTGTAATGCTACTGTAATGAACAGTCGTTTTCATCTTGTTCTTAATTCTCACGATAAAAGAATACTTGTACCTAAATGTGACTTTATTTCTGCATTTGGTTGGGGTAGTGGAGGCGATGATGCTCGAACTAAGATTGGCTTACCTGGTGGTGGACCTAAATATGTTGTTACCCCTCTTTGTGTAATGGACTTCGAGGAAGGTAGTAAGCGAATGAGGCTTAAATCAGTTCATCCTGGAGTGAGTGTAGAGGATGTAGTTACAAATACAGGTTTTGAAATCATCATTCCACAAACTGTACCTCAAACAGAGGCTCCTTCCAAAGAAGAGTTACAAGTTTTACGTGAAAGAATTGATGTTCGTGGCGCTTTGAGACACTAATTTTTTATATTTTTTGGAGATTAATAATGGCAAAAGAATGGGCAACAAAAGTCAGTCGAGTTTTAGACGGGCGAGTTATTATTCGTGGGTATTCACATGAAAAGCTAATTGGGGATCGCTCATATTCTGATGGCGTATTTCTTACTCTAAGAGGTGAATTACCTACTGCAAATGAAACAAAAATGCTAGATGCTATGTTGAATAGTCTGCTTGATCATGGGTTTGTAGCAGCAAGTATTTTGGCTGCAAGATATTGTGCCTCAGGAAATCCTCAACTTATACCTGCAGTTGCTGCCGGTATGCTTACGGCAGGTAGCAACACTATCTCGCCACAGCATACTGCGCAATTTATGGAAGAGGCGTGGCAATTGAAGGAGAAAGAAGGGCTAACTATTGAAGAAACCGCACAAAGGGTTGTTTCCCAAGTAAGAGCAACTAAGCGTCGTGTTCCTGGATATGGTCATCCAACCCACAAAGGAGATGACTTCAGAGCTACTAAACTCTGGTCTATTGCACAAGAATGTGGTTTTATCGGAGAGCGGACAAGACTGTATCAGGCTATTCATGCAGAATTTGTTAAAGTAACCGGCAAAAAAGAAATTTGTATAAATGTTGATGGTGCTTTGGCTTGTATTATGGTTGAAATGGGATTCAAACCTCTCCAAATGGTATCTGTAGCAATTCTTGCTGTTTTGCCTGGAATTATGGCGCATGTAATTGAAGAGATCGAAGAGGGTAAGCCCTTGCGAATTGTACGAGACGAAGATCAGGACTATTTGGGCCGTCCTGAGAGAGAAATACCAAATGCATAGTTATATTCTAATTAATAAGGAGTAAATCATGGATGAACATAACAAAAGTAACGATAAAGTTAAGTGGGACCACGTTAATAAATGGATTCAGCGAGAAGGCTTAATTACTAAGTGGAAAGCCTATGGAATGCCAGAGGCTCAAGACCCTTTCTCGAGTAGATTTGTAGATGTTGCTCCTATGCCGATTTGGGATATACCACCTAAAATAATGATCTCAACAGCCATTACTGGCGCATTTTTTAGTAAAAGAAGTAATCCTAACCAGCCAATAACACCTGATGAAATTCGTCAATCGGCTGAGGAATGTATCCTTGCCGGAGCTCCAAATATACATATTCACGTTAGAGATGATTCTGGTTATAACGTATTGGACGCTGACAGATTTCGTCAAGTTATTGAGCCTTTGAGAAAGAAATATCCTGAGGTAACTTTTGATGGATGCCTTGTTGCAGTTAATCAGGAGGAAAGCGATGCCATGGCTCCAACAATGGATACGATGTTGTTTGATGCATTACCGGTAAACACAACTGCACTTTGTTGTGGTGATAGTATGTTTTTTAAAGCACCTCATGTAGTGATTGGAAAAGCCAAGTTAGTAGAATCAAGAGGATTAAAACCGTTGATTGCTGTTTATACCGATGGTGACATTGATAATGCAAGACGATTTTTGATTGAAAGTGGTGTTGTAAGTAAACCTTACTCTTGGCTAGTCTTACCTGCAATGCCGGGTTGCAGCCCTATGCATAATCCTAAGCAAATGATTGAGGGTTTAATGCGAATGGTGAATTCGATAAGGGACATTGATCCTGAAGCTTTTATAGTTGTTTGTGCTGCCGGCAGGGCAAGTACTTATTTAGCCACGTTAGCTATTTTGATGGGTTTGCATGTTCGAATAGGAATGGAAGACACTGTTTGGCCATATCCACATAAAGATGAAATTATTACTAGTAATGCTGAGCAGTTTAAGCGAATTAAATTAATTGCTGAGTTGCATGGGCGAGAGCTTATGACGCCATCAGAATATAGAGTGTCTCAAGGTATGCCATCAAAATCACGTTATCAGGAGTTACATAATGCGTGAGCTAAATGGTAAATTAATAGTTGTTACTGGTGGTGCTCGTGGATTAGGACAAGAAACGGCTGTTGAACTGGCGAGTTGTGGTGCAGACATTGCTGTTGCAGATCGAAAATTTGAACTTGCACAAGAAACAGCTCAACGATGTCAAGAAAAAGGCGTAAAAGCCAAAGCTTTTGAATATGATCAAGCGGATGCGGAAAGTGTCGAGAAGTGTATTCAAGATATCGTTCATCATTTTCACAAGATAGATGGGTTATTTGCTAACGCTGGAACAGGTAAATTCTCTCCATTAGTAGACATGCAAAAAAAAGATTTCGATTTTTTAATGCAAGTTAACTTAAATGGAACTTTTTATGTTTGCCAAGAAGTAGCAAAACAAATGATCAAACAAGGTCACGGAGGGAAAATGGTATTGACTGCTTCCTCAGGTGCCAGAACTATTGCTAATCAATTGGGCGCTTATTGTGCATCCAAGGCCGCAGTAGTTAGTTTGACAAAACACTTGGCCTCTGAATTAGGAAACTACAGAATCAATGTTAATGCAATTTGTCCTGGCGTGGTAGAGTCAGGTATGACTGGACCAATGTTATCAAGTGACGCATGGAGACGAATGCTTATTAGAGAAACTCCGGTTGGTCGGTGGGGGGCTCCTCGTGATGTGGCTAAATTGGTGTCTTTTTTGCTTTCTGATGATGCCGGATACATTAATGGTGAAGACATCATGATTGATGGTGGATCAACCTTAGGTGGTGCCCCAAGATGGTATTCCTTAGATTACACAAAAGATAATGTTGCTGATTGGGATGCACAAAATGAGAGATATCCATACTCTCCGTAAACCAGTTACTTTTTAGTTAAATTTTTGCTTACTGGTGCTTTGATGTCTATTTTTTTATTGGTTGCAAGTCCTAAAAAGGCAATTCGCTTAGTACCTTTTGTAGTCAGTTGCGATGTCCAAACTGGATGAATACTTTGCTCAAGGTAACCGCTTAGTGAAACAATTTTTGAAAGTCGCCAATATTTTAAGGACCAAGCATGGGCTCCCGTAATAATTCTATATACTAAAAGTTCAACATTTGAAGTCGTTAAAAAGCCTGAATCAATGCATTCATTAACACAATTCGCTATGAGTGCATTTGTTTCAAGCTCCATTCTTTTCATAGCTTTTATGTATTCAGGCTTTAAAGATTTACTTTCACGGTATGTCAATAATAAGGCTTGTTGATTTGCAGCAACTACACGTGTGTAAGCATCAACGGAGGAATATAGTTTTTCAATTGGATCAATTAAACCCTGGAGAGCGGCAGGAATTTCTTCCTTGTTCCTTTGGCATATATGTAAGAGTGAAGAGAAAAGTAAATCCTGTTTATCAGGCATATATTGATAAACAAGTCCAGTGCTAACGCCAGCTTCTTCTGCAACTTCTTTGACAGTTGTTGCATGATAACCAAATTGAGAAAACAGTTTGATTGCAGCTTGAATTAATTGATCTCTACGTTTTTCAATGCGATTATGATTTTTTTTTGATTTATCAGTCATGGAATGGGATTTAATAATTTGAAACCAGATAAATAATTTTATTTAGGGTTAATTATATTGACTCTAGTGGTGAATAAATCAAAGTAACTTAAAAATGGAGATTTTATTATTAATATAGATCAACTTTCAGCGCCTAAATATGATGAGGCAAGTAAAAAATATCCTTTAATGAAAGATGCGGAAATTGAAAAGATTCGTTTAGGGGTTATCCTTCCTAGTGTAAATACTGTGGTCGAGCCATGGTTTTCAAAAATCCTACCTGAAAACGCATCTTTACATGCAAGTAGGATGTTTCTTTCAGCTAATCTATGTACTGAGTCGCTCATTGAGATGGACCGGCGTGATGGTGTTGCTGCAGCTCTCCAACTAAAGTCTTGTAAACCAAAAGTTATTGCTTACTGCTGCACAGCCTCAAGCATCGTTCAAGGTCAAGAATATGATCAGCATTTAATGGCTGAGTTATCGAAAATAACTGAAACTCCATGTTTTAGTGCTGCAGGGGCAATAATTGACGCTCTTGAAGCATTAGACATATCACGAATATCAATTGTTTCACCCTATACTGATATGATAGATCATGCTGAGCACCAATTTTTTGAAGAAGCTGGTTATAAAGTCTTGTCGTCTAGTAATCTTGGAATCGAGGACTCGTATCGACTAGCCGAGCCAAGTTCTAAGGAAATTTATGAGCTGGCAATTCGAGGTTGGAAATCTGGTTCAGAAGCACTTTTGATTAGTTGTCTAAATATGAATTCACAAAAGGTTGTAGAAATGCTGGAAAATGTAATTGGATGTCCAGTAATCACTTCAACAACGGCAACATTATGGAAGCTAATGCGAGAAGCAGGACTATATGAACATGTTTCAGGTTATGGTTATCTGCTCGGTAAACATAGGTAAGTTAAATTAAAAGGATCATGATATGAATGAATCACTTCAAATCACATTAAATTTCAAATCTTATCCAATGCTGGATTTGGTTGTTAAATATGGGAAAAAATTTATAAATGTATTGTGCTTAATACTTCTTCTTTTAGGGATTTTTTCAGGGATACAATTTGAAAATATATTAATAGCAAGTCTTCTAATTATAATAAGTATAGCAGTATTTATCGTAGGGCAAGTTTTAACAGAATTGGTAATATTGGTAACAGATATGTTGCTACCAAAATAAATTATATAAGTGAATTTAATTAAACTTTTTATAGAAATTTATGAGTTATCTTACACTTCCCACATATTTGGATCAACCAGAAATCATTTTGTTTTATCAAACTTGGGGTTCGAAGGATTCATCTAATAAAATAGTTATCGTACACGAGCTTGGTGGATCGAGTGAATCATTCGTAAATTTTGCTAAACACTTATCAATTGATCACTTTGTTATTGCATTTGATCAGCGTTGCGCCGGTCGATCAGAAAAGCCAATAAGATCATTTAGTCTTTTTGATTTGTCTAATGACTTATTGCGACTACTTGACGCTTTAGGTATCCAAGAGCCTATTAATGTTATGGGGCTTGCAATGGGTGCGGTTGTCAGTGTGCATTTTGCCATTAGTTATCCGCAAAGAATAAAAAAGTTAATTCTTTGTGATGGTACTTCTACGGTAGATAAGATCTCTAGTGATTATTTACTGAAAAGGGCGCAAAAAGTATCTAAAGAAGGAATTAGAAATGCCATGCAATCTACACTTATCAACTCATTCAAAGGTTTAATTGATGCAGATTTTTCTAATGTTTTCATGGATTATGCAGATCTTTTTTATTCAAATTCGTCACAATGTTACGCAATGCATATGGAAGCTTTAGCAAATTTTAATTTATCAGATGAAGATTTTTTGAAAATGAATATTCCAACATTAGTGACCACTGGTGAAAATGATGTTATTTGGCCGCCAGATGTTGGAGAACAACTTTCTAAAAAAATACCTAATTCAAAATTTGAAATAATTAGAAATGCAGCGCATTTTCCACCAATACAGCAAAGTGAAATTTATGCATTTAAAGTTAAAAAATTTATTAATTAAATTTTAATTTTTTAAATTTTTATTTTCACTAATGTCTGTACCAAAGGTTATAGAGTAAGTTTTTCTATTCAAGCCATGGGTTTGCTTACTACCTTTAGAAGTGCCGAGAAAAGTAGTAAGCGAACGAAGAACACGTATTGACAGACCAATTTAAATGACCGCCATCGGCGGTCATGTTGTTTTAAGTCCTGGGTTTCCAGTTATGCGGTAGTAGCTCGTGGATCAAGTGATTCTTGTGCGTGGGTAGGCGCTCCAAGACATCTTTGATGTAAGCATAGGGATCCAAGCCATTCATCTTTGCCGACTGAATCAAACTCATGGCCGCAGCGGCTCTCTTTCCTGCTCTTTGTGAGCCAGCAAATAACCAATTCTTTTTACCCAAAGCTATGGGACGGATGGTGTTCTCA
>CANJNC010000027.1 GCA_947475685.1 Comamonadaceae bacterium
CCCTCAGGTGTTCCAAGCAAACAAATCGACGCTTTTTGGTTTGCAAATACACCCACGGTAATGACCCCAGGCCATTGGTTGACCAGGGTTTCAAACGCCAAGGGGTCGGTGATTTGCAAGCCCCTCACGTCCAAGATGTGTTGCTGATTGTCGGTGATCAAAGGAAGTCCATCTCTTAGACGAACGCTGGCTTGCCCACCAAGCGCCTTGAATCGTTCAATGAGCTTAGGCGCAGCCATGGGGATGATTTCAACGGGCAAAGGAAAGACGCCCAGGGTCTGGACCCATTTGCTTTGATCAACGATGCAGATAAATAATTTGGATTGTGCGGCCACAATTTTTTCGCGCGTCAATGCTGCCCCACCCCCTTTGATCATGAAGCCCCTGGGATCAATCTCGTCGGCTCCGTCCACATAGACATCCAAAGTGGGGGCTTCTTCACTGGAAAAAACGCGCAAACCCAGGCCCTGTAGTCTTTCAGTCGAGGCCTCAGAGCTCGACACAGCCCCCTTGATGGGCAGATCTGATGCGGCCAAGGCATCAATGAAAAAATCAACGGTAGAACCCGTTCCCACGCCGACCCACGATTGGGGTTTGATCAACTGCACAGCTTTTTTGGCCACCATGGCCTTTAAATGATCTTGGCTTGATAATGAACTCACGCGACAAATCCTTGCTTTGTTTCATACAATGGAAGCTCCTTTTTTTTAAAAACAAAAGTTCAAATGCTTGGATAAAAGCTTTGAGCTCCCCTACAAGTAGTTTATCCAATGCTGTTGCCCTATTCACTCATTCGCCCAATATTTTTCTCACTCGATGCGGAAACAGTTCACGATTTCACCCTCAAAACGCTGAAATTAACTCAAAACACGTTGTGGAGTCGGTTGTTGCTTTCTCAGCCCTTGGTCCATGACCCCTTGTCCTTGATGGGCTTGCAATTTCCAAATCGAGTCGGTTTGGCCGCTGGAATGGATAAAAATGCCAGTGCCATTGATGCATTTGCAGCCATGGGTTTTGGTCACGTTGAAGTTGGAACGGTCACGCCCTTGCCTCAAGTTGGCAACCCCAAGCCTAGAGTTTTTCGCCTGCAAGAGGCCAACGCTTTAATTAACCGCCTGGGTTTTAACAACAAGGGGCTCGATGTCTTTTTAGAAAACGTTCAAAAAGCACGCTTTAAAAATCATCTCTCTTACAATCACATCCCAATGGTTTTGGGTCTGAACATTGGCAAAAATGCGCTCACCCCCATAGAAAACGCAACCCAAGATTACCTCCAAGCCTTGGAGTCGGTCTACCCCCATGCGGACTATGTGACCGTGAACATCTCAAGCCCCAACACCAAAAACTTGCGCACACTGCAATCAGACGAAGCCTTGGATGCGTTGATGGGAGCCTTGGCAGAGAAACGAGAACGACTGAGATCAAGAATCGGTAAACGAGTTCCTTTGCTGATCAAAATTGCGCCAGACTTGGATCATGCGCAAATCAATCTCTTGGCCAACACCTTTAAAAAACATTGCCCAACCGATCACAGTGCCAAACAAGGTGACTGGGGAATCATTTGCTCCAACACCACCCTCTCGCGCAATGGCGTTGAGGGACTTGCATCATCCAAAGAAAGCGGAGGGCTATCGGGTGCGCCTCTTTTTAATTCAAGCAACGCCGTATTGGCCCAACTTCGACAAGCCATTGGAGAGCATTTCCCAATCCTGGGCGTGGGAGGCATCATGACTGCACAAGACGCGAAGATCAAAATCGAGAACGGTGCAGACATGGTTCAAATCTACAGTGGCTTGATCTACAAAGGACCTAAACTTGTTCATGAAATTTCAAGCACTTTAAAGGAGTTGGGTTCATAGGTCTTGCAAAGGGTTGTTTCCCAGAGCAATTGACTTAAAAAAATCAAAAAAGGCCATCAGAACTTTAAAGTTCTGATGGCCTTTTGCTTCAAACACTGTTTATTTTTTCTTTGATGCTGATTTGGCTGCACCCATGGCATTGGCAGACATGGACTTTACATTGCTCTCGACCATGTCTGTAGCTTGTTTGACTGCCTTTTGAACAGACTCAAGTGCACTCGTACCGGCGCTCACCGCGGTTTTAAATGCAGCCACTGCAGTCTCAGAGCCAGCTGGTGCATTTTTAGCCATGTTCTCAAACACTTCTTGATAGAGTTGTTGGCTCTTTGCAAATTGCTCTTGCACAACAGAGCCTACGTCTTGGCTTGAAGACGTCGCGATTTCGTACAAATGGCGGTTGTAGGTCACCATTTTTTCCGCCAAAGGCTGAAACATGGAGGCTTGCATGGACAACAAGTCTTTCGCATCCTTGACACTCAATACCGTTTGCGAATTTGAATGACTGTCTGACAAGGCAGATTTTGCAGCAGCCATATTGAGTTCAATCAACTGCTCAACGCCAGCAAAGGCTTTGCTCGTCAGGCCGACCAAGGTCTCTAAGTTGGATTTGTTGGCAGCCACAATCTGCTCAGGTGTTAGGTTCATCATCAAAGTCTCCAGATGTAAGTTAAAAGATAATTGAAAGAGTTAAAATCAAAGATGTTGCATCGCAATATGACGTCAGTATAGACCTGAGCGTTGAAGAATCCTTGATTTAACCCCTGTGGTGAACCTCTTTAGAGTCCGTTTTCTAATTTTTTAGGGAACTTCCCGACAAATAACCCTTGCCAGTAAAGCGCACCTTACATGTCCAAAGTGTCCAGTTCTGCGATAGACCCTGCCACCCGGCAGGCTCTTTTGCATTTGTCGTTTGCCACCTTCGCCAGCATGACCATACAGCGTTTGTGTGACCCCATGCTGCCGGAGTTGTCACAAACCTTTCAAGTCAGTCGCAGTCAAGCCGCACAGGTGATCTCCTACTTTGCAGTGACCTATGGGTTGATGCAAATTTTCTTTGGCCCGCTTGGGGATAAATATGGAAAGTACAAGGTCTTGGCTTGGGCGACGGTGGGATGCAGTGTGGGCTGCTTTGGCAGCGCTTTTGCGTATGACTTGCCATTTTTGGTTTTTTGCAGGGTTTTAACAGCCACGTGCACAGCGGCCATCATTCCATTGGGCCTGGCATGGGTGGGTGACTCGGTGGACTACACCATGCGCCAAGCCACCTTGGCACAAGTGGGACTCGGTTCGACCATGGGCATTGTGGCAGGGCAGCTCTTTGGTGGACTCATCACAGACACCTTGGGATGGCGTTGGGCATTTGGTTTGGTCGGTATTTTATTTTTCATAGTCGGTTGCGTCCTGCTTAGAAACCCCATTGCCAAATTGCAACATGAGCTCTCACATGGGCCTCATGGTGAGCGAAGTTTGTCTTTTTTTAAAAATGCTGCACATGTCTTTGCAAAGCAAAGACCCAGGAGAATATTGTTTTGTATTTGTCTAGAGGGCACCTTTGTCTTTGGCGCCATTGCTGTCTCAGCCACACACCTTCACGACCACCATGCCCTGGCAGTCTCATGGGCTGGAGCAATCGTCTCATTGTTTGGCATTGGAGGGGTGGTGTACATGGCTCTAGCAAGCTGGTTGATTCCCAGGCTCGGTGAGTCGGGACTGGTGCGTGTTGGCGCTTTGAGCTTTGGATTGTCTTATGGGATCATTGGTTTTTCACCCCATTGGTTCTATGATGTAGTGGCATTTATGGGGGCTGGATTTGGTTTCTTTATGTTTCACAACACGATGCAAGTCCATGCCACCCAAATGGCCCCTGAAGTCAGGGGCACTTGTATGGCCCTTTTCGCTGCCATCCTCTTTGCAGGTCAGTCAGTGGGTGTGTTGGTTTGTGCCGCACTCACGGCGTATATCTCATCGTCTTGGGTTTTGCTATTGATGGGTCTTTCTCTGACCATCTTGGGATGGGCTTTACCCGTTTTGATCGATCCCAAAAAAATGCGCCCAACAAGTGCATGAGACCATTGCTTGGTTGAGCGATCAAAAAAACACATTTGCCGTCTTTTTTTAAAAGGCTCCCTCATGGCGAATGGGCTTAAACTTGAGCGTACGCTGACTCAATGACCCACTTTAAACATACCTAAACTTCAATCATTCGCTTGATTTACACTGAAAGCCGCAATGGACAATATCGATCAACTGAGCCACGATTCAAAGGAATGGGATCACATTGCCCAGGCACTGGATCGGCACCCACACTTCAAGGTTTTAAAAAGACTTGCGCCTGAGAAATGGCTCCATCAAACCCCTGCCAATGAAAACCGGGCGAGCCGACTCAAAGGTGTGATCTTGGATACGGAGACCACTGGCATGAACTCATTGAGCGACAAGGTCATTGAGTTGGGGATGATTGCTTTTGAATACGACCCCCAACTTGGCCAAATCATCCATGTTGACCAAGTCTTTGATCAACTCGAAGATCCAGGTTTCCCCATTCCACCCGAGAGCATCGCCATACACCACATCACAGATGAAATGGTCAAGGGCCATCGCATTCATGACCAAGCAGTCATCGATGCACTCCAAGGGGTGTCATTGGTGATTGCTCACAACGCGGCGTTTGATCGCCCGTTTGTGGAAAACAGATGGCCAATTTTTGCGCAACTGCCCTGGGCCTGCAGCATCAAAGACATTGACTGGCGTTTCAACTCATTTGGTTCTGCCAAACTGGAGTATTTGGCCATGACGCAAGGCATTTTCTACGAAGCGCATCGCGCAGAAACGGATTGTTGGGCGCTCTTAGAAGTTTTGAACATGGTGCTGCCCAAAACAAAACAAAGCGCAATTCAAACCTTGTTTGAGTCATCAACCCTTTTACAAAGCAAAGTCTACGCAACCGCTTCGCCCTTTGAGACCAAGGACGTCTTAAAGGCCAGGGGGTACCGTTGGTCGGCAGACATCAAATGTTGGAGTAAAGTGGTGAGTTCGTCAGAAAAACTAAAGGACGAGCTGCTTTGGCTCAAGCACCATGTGTATGGCCAAAGGAAAGGGGCCAAAGTGGAAATTGAAACTCTAAGCTCCAAGGAGCGGCACTCTGAGCGCATTGGCACAAAGTATTTACAAGACCTCAGTGCCATTTCCGAGGCTGAATAGTCCGCCTTTTGGAAATGTAGTCGGAAAAAAGCTTGGCCTTATGGAGCCAGTCCACCTTAATTCACAATTTGCCAAGGCACTGGGCAAGATCCTACCTGTGGATAGTATTGTTGATAGGCTGAACAATAGTAGGCCACGGGCGCAACCGTTCCAGGTGCGCCATTCATGTACGTCGGCGCAGGATTGACAATGATGGGTGGATTGACATAAGTGGGCCCATAAATGGAGTGTGATCCCGCGTAAATGGCACCCCCAATCAAGCCAGCGGCCAAAGCAGGTGCGACCCATCCCCCGCGCGACCATCCACCTCCACCTCCATGTCCACCTCCGTGGCCGTGGCCATGACCATGACCATAACCGCTTTGATGGGCTTGAGACAAAACGCCCGAGAGGGCCAAGGCAATGACAACAACTGATTTTGCTATTTTTTTCATAAAGCCTCCCAAAAGGTTTTCTTGCCCAGACCATCCATCAAGCATTCAACTGTTGCAGTGAGCGAATGGCGCCTATTACACCGACTTGCATGTACCTATAACGGTTCAAGCAGTCACGCGGTTGACATCTTTTGGGGCGTTTACAACTATTTTCAGACCTGAAAACCATATACAAAAAGCGCGATGACACTGCCATAAGCCACGGTCCAGCATAGGGATCTGGCGGTGGCCCAGTCTTTCACATAGCACCAAATGTAGAGCAGTCGAGCCAAGACATAAATCACGGCACAAAGCTCCAAGGTCTTGGCATCGACTCCAACCATCATGGCCATGATCACAGCAACCGCAAAAAATGGAAATGACTCAAAGCAGTTTTGATGTGCCGCGTATGCACGCGCCCTGAATCCCGTCTGCTTGGACATCCATTCACGCGGATTGTGATTGTCATAGTCCGGTAGCTTCCATTTCGCAATGGTCACCGCTATCAAAGGCGTCAAACCGGCCAACAGCACACAAGCATAAATGATATTCATCTCAACCTCTTTTTTAAAAATCCATGTCTCTCACTTTAGCACAAGGTCAGCCCCGTCACTGCTCACACGCCATCGGTTAAGATCTGTTGGAGCTTTTCCCCTTGAAGACAAACCGATGACAACAACAAAAACACTCCTCGTATTTGATGCCTATGGAACTCTCTTTGATGTTTACAGCATCTCTAGGGCCGCCGAGAGCTTGTTTCCAAATTTTGGTGTCCCTTTGGCCAATCTTTGGCGCGACAAGCAAATCGACTACACCCGCCTCGTGTCTCTCAGCGACCCTAGCGCCACCGATGGCAGTCGATACTATGAATCCTTTTGGGAGATCACAAAAAAGGCATTGCGCTTTAGTGCAGAAAAGTTAGGTCTTGAACTCAGCCTGTCACAAGAAGAGATGTTGATGCAATCGTATGACAAACTGGATGCATTTGCTGAAAACCGCGAAGTTCTTGAAGAATTAAAAAACCGCGGACTTCGGACTGCCATTCTTTCAAACGCCAACTCAGATATGCTTGAACGGGTCAGCAAAAACGCGGGCATTCACCACCTTTTTGATCAGATTGTCTCTGTGGACCAAGTGCGACAGTTCAAAACTCACCCCAGCACCTACGCGTTGATTGAGCATATTTACAAGATCAAACGCAGTGAAATTCTTTTTGTCTCCAGCAACGACTGGGACGCGCTCGGCGCGAGCTGGTTTGGTTGGGACGCCGTTTGGCTCAACAGAAACAACAATCCCATGGATCGACTAGGTCCAAGCGTTGCACATGTCGCCAAAGATTTGAGAGCTCTGTTGACGATCTTGGAGCGATGAGTCGCCAGACCAGGGCCTGAATCAGCTGTGCATTTGAGACAGGCTTCGCTCGACAGCCCATGCACTGGTCAGCACACGCGCATCGCTTTCTCTTGCCCCAGAAATCATCAATCCAATGGGAAATTCATCGGGTGCATGCATGGGAATACTGATGGAGCAGCCATCTAGGAAATTAAAAAGAAAGGTGTTCCTCAACAGCAATCGATTGGTCTCGCCAAACAAGGCGTCATCCGTGAGCAAGGGTGCAATCGGGGGGGCTTGCATGGGGACGGTTGGACACAAGACACCGTCATACTTTGCAAGCTCCAAAGAGACCCGATCACACCACAAAGACCTGCGGCGCAACAAGTCCCAATAATCAGCAACAGACACATCTCGACCCAAGAGCATGCGATGAACCACACGAGGATCAATTTTTTCGAGTTGGTGGGCCACTGCACTTGCGTGAGAGGCCCAAGCCTCGATGGGAGACAGGCCGCCAGGTTGATTGATCTGCGCAACGTCATCAAGGTACTCACATTTGCCCTCTTGGATGATCGCGCCCTTTGAAGAAAGGTGGCCAAGCGCTCGATCAAACGCTTTGGCCACAGGAGCAGTCAACTGATCCAACACCACGGTTTGAGGCACCAAAAACCGCAGGCCCAGCACATCTCTGTCATGAACGTCTAGCCTCTCATTGGAGAGCACTTGGTCCACTTTCAAACAAGACTCAACCGATCGGGTCATGGCACAAACCGTGTCAAGGGAAGGCGCCAAGGCGACCGTGCCCTGAAGAGGCACCCTAGACTGTGTCCCTTTAAAGCCCACCAAGCCGCAAAGTGCGGCAGGAATGCGTATCGAGCCCCCAGTGTCAGAGCCAAGCCCCGCTTGGCATAGACCCAGTGCCACGGACACTGCAGCACCTGAAGAAGACCCTCCCGGAATGCGATCCAGCGTTGCGTCACAGGGGTTGACTGGCGTGCTGAAATGCGGATTGATGCCCACACCCGAAAAAGCCAACTCGGTCATATTGGTTTGACCCACCAGCAAAGCCCCTGCTCGCTTGAGTCTTTGAGCGGCTGATGCATCCTTGAGTGCAGGTGCATTTTGAGCCAAGACACGCGTGCCCGCCAGAGTGACTTCGCCCGCAATGTCATACAAATCCTTGACGCTTACCGACCAACCGAGCAATGCGCCTTGCTGTCGCTGCTCGGGCAACAAGGTATCGAGAAAGCGCGCTTGAGCCATGCACTGAGCCTCGAAAAGCTTCGTGAACACATGCCTGGCAGAGTGATGCTTTGCGGCTTGGAAAATCTGAGCGTAGGTTTCCTCGCAACTGTTGGGCACTTCAATGAGTTTTTTCAAAAGGTAGATGACCTTTACTAGGGTTAAATCCAATCAGTCGAATTAAGCAATCAAGCCATCAATGGCCAAAGCCAGGTGTTGATCCTTCTGTGTAAGAGCACCTGCATCATGGGTAAAGAGTTTGATGGACACTTTATTGTAGACGTTGCTCCAATTGGGGTGATGGTCATGCGCATGCGCCAAAAGAGCGACTTGGGACATAAAGGCATGGGCGGCAAGAAAATCTTTGAACAAAAAATCTCTTTGCATCCAAGCGCCTGATGGTTCAACACCCCACAATGGCAAAACCGTGTTCAAGTCTTTGATCTGCGAAGCAGTCAATATTTGCTGAGTAGTTGCCATAAAACACCTTGAAAAAATCTAAATTTCTTGATCAACTCAATCTCACTCGGCCTCGATGCCTTTAAGCCGTATCACTTTTCCCCATCGAGAGTAGTCATTGGCCACAATTTGAGCCAACTCCTCAGGCGTTGAGCCAGAGGCATCCAGACCAGCTTTACCCAGCAACTCCTTGATCTCCGGCAAATTCAAAACTGCAACCGTCTCTTTGTTCAACCGCTCAACCGTGGCTTGAGGAGTTTTTGCGGGATAAAACAAGGCATACCACATGTCCACATCGACGCCTTTAAAACCCAACTCAATGAACGTGGGCACACCTGATGCAACAGGGTGGCGTTTGGCCGATCCCACCGCAATTGCATTGAGCTTTCCAGTGCTCACAAACCCTTGCGCGACATGGACGGGTAAAAATCCGACATTGATCTCCCCAGATAACAAATCTTGCGTATATCCAGCCGTGCCCTTATAAGGAATATGAAGCAACGCAATTTGAGAATCCACCTTGAACAACTCCATTGCCATGTGGTGAGGTGTGCCCACACCAGGTGAGCCAAAGTTAATGGCATCTGGTTTTGCCTTCGCGGCCTTGATCACATCTTGCACCGTTTTAAAGCCGGTTTTTGGATTCGCCACCAACATCAACGTACCCCAAGCGGTCATGGAAACGGGAAGAAAGTCTTTCACCGGATTGAAGGGCACATTTTTGTACAACTGCGCAGCAATCAACATGGTATTGGCGCCCATCAAAATAGTCGCACCATCTGCAGGGGACTTGGCCACCATTTCTGCACCAATGTTGCCGCTTGCACCAGGTGAATTTTGCACAACCACTGGCACACCTAGCCTCTCACTCAATTTTGGAGAAATTGCTCTAGCAATCGTATCCATACCTGTGCCTGGGGTGAAGGGAACGATCATTTTGATCGCCTGTGCGTTTTGTGCATTTGAAACCGATAAGAGGCAAGCACTTAGCGCTACCAAGCCCAAAGCGGATCTCAAAACATGGGAGATGCGTTGGATATTTTTTTGTGAAAAGACTGTTTGAAAGGAATAAGCCATATTTTTAATCTCAAATTGAAAAGCCATTGCAGTATTTTGTCGAGCACGCCTTGCCTTGAATCATTTTTTTTAAAAAAACAAATCCCCGCAACCACCAAGCAAGGCACTCAAGCACAGCACATTATCCAACTTTATGCCCCTGCCGATTCAGTGGAGTGCTATTTCGCTTAGAAGGCAAAGGACATGAAACACACAGGACCGTGAATTACCAACTAGGATAAACCCTGATCAGTGTGTTTTCACCAATTATAAATTGAGGTGCCTCAAGAGTGTCATGTTATGCTGAGAGGCAGGGAAATAGAAGAAAAAAGAATGGCAACAGAGACAATTTTAGAAACCCAACATTTGATCAAGGAATTCAAAGGCTTTGTAGCGGTCAATGACGTTTCTTTGAAAGTCCAAAAGGGGCATATCCACGCCTTGATTGGGCCCAATGGTGCAGGCAAAACAACGTGTTTTAACTTGCTCACCAAGTTTTTGACGCCCAACTCTGGACGAATCATCTTCAATGGCCAAGACATTACCAAAGAAAGCTCCCCTGAAATTGCTCTAAAGGGCGTTATTCGCTCATTTCAAATCTCAGCCATCTTTCCAAACCTGAGTGTGCTTGAAAATGTTCGGATTGCACTTCAAAGAAGTGCAGGCATGTCCTACCATTTTTGGAAACCCGAGAAAAGTCTTCACCATTTACACGACAAAGCCCTTGAACTTTTGGCCCAAGTAGATCTGAAAGCCTTTGCCAACACCACAGGCGGTGAATTGCCCTATGGCAGAAAAAGAGCACTCGAAATCGCAACCACCCTGGCCATGGACCCTCAGTTGATGCTTTTAGACGAACCCACGCAGGGCATGGGAATAGAGGATGTGGCCAGAGTGACCGAGCTCATCAAAAAAGTATCTGTCAACCGAACCATTTTGATGGTTGAGCACAACATGAAAGTTGTTGCAAGCATTGCTGATCGCATCAGCGTGTTGCAACGTGGGCAAATTATCGCTGAAGGCAACTACAAGGAGGTCTCTGAAGACCCCATGGTGCTTGATGCCTACATGGGCACAACGGATGCGCAACTTGAAGGTGCGCACCATGTTTGAGACAAAGAGGGTCGTGCTTGAGCTGAAGAATCTGCATGCGCATTACGGCGAGTCCCATGTCTTACATGGTGTGAACATGTTGGTTCATGAAGGTGAAGTTGTGACTCTGCTTGGAAGAAATGGGGCCGGTCGCAGCACCACCCTCAAATCCATCATAGGTTTGGTAGAGCGTCGCTCAGGCAGTGTGATGGTGCAAGGTCATGAATGCATTCAAATGCCTCCTCACCAAATCGCTCAACTAGGGCTTGGCTTTTGTCCTGAAGAGCGCGGTATTTTTTCAAGCCTGTCGTGCGAAGAAAATCTATTGCTCCCACCCATCTTAAAAGAAGGTGGGCTAAGCCTAGAGGACATCTACGCCATGTTCCCCAATTTATCTGAGCGCCGCAGCAGTCCGGGTACACGTTTATCTGGTGGCGAACAACAAATGCTTGCTGTGGCCCGAATAGTTCGCACGGGTGCCAAACTCTTGTTGCTCGATGAGATCTCCGAGGGTCTCGCACCTGTCATCGTCCAAGCCCTGGCACGAATGATAACGGCGCTGCGTTCAAAGGGTTTTACCATCGTCATGGTCGAACAAAATTTCAGATTTGTAGCGCCATTGGCCGATCGCTTTTACACCATGGAGCATGGCCAAATCATAGAGACTTTCTCTCAATCGCAACTCGGCGAGAAGATGAATATGCTGCAGGAATTTTTAGGTGTTTAAAAAAAAGACCCTCTAAAGGGCTCAGGTGTTTTTACTTTCAAAGGAAATAAGCATGAAATCGTTCAATCTCAAAAAATCGTTTAGATTATTGGCCAGCGCCAGCGCTGTTGCCGCCTTGCTCAGCCCCATGGCCTCTCAAGCAGGCAATGATGTCGTCATTGGTGACATTGACGACATGTCGGGCCTGTATGCCGATGTGATTGGCCCCGGTGGCATTGAAGCCGTGAAAATGGCCATTGCTGACTTTGGGGGTAGCGTCATTGGTAAAAAAATTGTTTTTATAAGTGCCGATCACCAAAACAAACCCGACATTGGTTCTTCTAAGTTTAGAGAGTGGGCAGATAAAAATGAACTCAATATGCTGCTTGGCGGCTCCAATACCGGTGTGAGCATTGCCATGGCAAAAGTGGCGCTGGAAAAAAAGGTGCCCTTCATGGCCATTGGTGCAGCAGGCGCTTCATTGACCAACCAAGACTGTACGCCCTATACCGTTCACTATGCTTATGACACCACTTCTCTTGCCAATGGAACGGCCAGTGTGATTACACAAAATGGTGGCAAGTCATGGTATTTCTTAACGGCCGACTACGCCTTTGGCACGCAACTTCAAGATGCCGCGACCAAAGTGCTGACCGCCAATGGAGGCAAGTCCATTGGCTCTGTTCGGGTGCCCTTGTCAGCCTCTGACTTTTCATCATTTCTCTTACAAGCCAAAGGCTCTGGCGCTCAGGTGCTGGGCTTATCCAACGCTGGCGCTGACTTTACCAACTCATTGAAAGCAGCCAACGAGTTTGGCATCACCAAAACCATGAAGCCAGCAGCGCTTTTGGCTTTTATCAGTGACATTCATAGCCTGGGACTTCAAACAGCCCAAGGCTTGTACCTCACAACAGGTTGGTATTGGGATTTGAACCCAGAAACCAGGGCCTTTGGTAAGCGCTACTTTGAAAAGATGAAGAAAGAGCCCACCATGAATCAAGCCGCTTATTACTCTGCGACCACCACGTATTTGAACGCGGTCAAAGCGGCCAACACCACCGACCCAGACAAGGTGATGGAACAGCTGAAAAAAATCAAAATCAATGACATGTTTGCCAAGGGTGGCTATATCCGAGAAGACGGCGTGATGGTGCATGACATGTATGTGATGCAAGTCAAAACACCGGCTGAATCCAAGTACCCATGGGACTATTACAAAGTGGTCAAAAAAATGGGGGGCGAGGAGGCCTTTGGTCCTCTCTCGGACTCCACATGCCCGTATATTAAAAAGAAATAAATTTGAATTTCAGTTGTTTTGAGATGACCGAAAAGGGGCACATCCATCGCAATTTTCGCTATGCGTGTGCCCCCTTTTCTAACAAAAACAAAATGCAATGAGTGACATTTTTGGCATCCCAACCCAGGTGATCTTGGGGCAATTGTTGCTTGGACTCTTGAACGGCTCTTTTTATGCGATGCTGAGCTTGGGCTTGGCTGTCATTTTTGGGCTTTTAGGCGTGGTCAATTTTGCCCACGGTGCTTTTTACATGCTGGGTGCTTATGCAACTTGGTTTTTGTGGGGCAGATTTGGCGTCAATTACTGGGTGGCCCTCTTGCTTGCCCCGATGGTTGTTGGCGTTTTAGGGATTGGTCTGGAGCGGATCTTTTTAAAGCATCTCTACAAAATTGATCCCCTTTATGGCTTGCTCCTCACATTTGGCTTGTCCTTGATTGCCGAAGGCATACTGAGAGAATTATTTGGCTCCTCTGGACAAAGTTACCCTGTCCCTGACTTGCTGAAAGGCGCAGTGGATGTGGGGTTCATGATCCTACCGATTTATCGAGTTTGGGTCATTGTGGCATCGTTGAGCGTTTGTTTCTTGACCTGGTATTTGATTGAGCGCACTCGTCTAGGCTCCAACCTCAGAGCCGCCACCGAGAACCCAAAACTGGTTCAGGCTTTTGGCATCAACGTGCCACGCATGGTGATGCTCACCTACGGTGCAGGAGTGGCTTTGGCGGCTTTCGCTGGCGTTTTATCGGCACCCATTATTCAAGTCTCTCCTTTGATGGGATCGTCCTTGGTCATTGTTGTTTTTGCAGTCGTGGTCATTGGGGGAATGGGATCGATTTTGGGCGCTATTTTGAGTGGCCTGTCATTGGGCGTGATTGAAGGCTTCACCAAAGTGCTCTATCCGGAGGCCTCTAACATTGTGGTTTTCGTGATCATGGCGATCGTACTTTGTTGGCGCCCAAGTGGCCTATTTGGCAAAGATTAAATGCGCATGAAAAATATCAACTTGATTTTTTACGGCTGTCTTTTTATCGCGGGCTTGATGGCGCCGTGGCTGGGGATTTATCCGGTCTACTTGATGACGCTTTATTGCTATGCCATTTTTGCATGCGCATTCAATTTGATGCTGGGCTACAGTGGCATGCTTTCATTCGGACATGCTGCTTACTTTGGATTTTCTTCCTATATCACCGCGCACCTGATCACCGTATACAGTTGCAGCACTGTTGTGGCAATTTTGGCGGGCATGTTGACCTCTTGCCTCTTGGGCTTGGTCATTGGCTTTATTGCCATTAGGCGTTCTGGCATTTACTTTGCCATGATCACCCTGGCACTTTCTCAGTTGGTTTATTTTGTATGCCTTCAAGCCTCTTTTACTGGAGGGGAAAACGGCATTCAGGGTGTGGTACGAGGGGATCTCATTGGACTGGTGTCATTGAAAGACGATTTGACAATGTACTACTTTGTGTTTTTTGTTTTCGTGCTGGTGTTCTTATTCATCCAACGCGTGATCAACTCCCCCTTTGGTCAAGTGCTCAAAGCCATTCGAGAAAACGAGACTCGAGCTTGTTCTTTGGGCTACTTTGTAGATCGACAAAAGTTATTGGTCTTTGTCATATCCTCAACCTTGGCTGGGTTGGCTGGCTCTATCAAAAGCGTGGTCTTGGGATTTGCCACTTTATCAGATGTGCTCCAATCAACGTCTGGAGAAGTCATTTTGATGACCATGTTAGGCGGTGCTGGCACATTCTTTGGTCCCGTTTTAGGAGCAGGCATTGTGGTGACCCTTCAAGACACTTTGTCTGATAAAGTTGGCTCTTGGGTCACCGTCATCATCGGCGCCATATTCGTGCTCTGTGTCATGGCTTTTAGGAAAGGGATTGTTGGTGAAGTGCTCGCTTATTTGAATCGCCGAAAAGAAAAATCAAACCCATCGACGAGTTCATAAAGGTCTTGGAGCATTTACTGAGCAGTGTCAACAACACTAGGCTTTTGGCTTAGGCAATACATCAACCAAAGCGCCCATGTCTTTCAAGACGAGATCGGGTTGATGGAGTGTTTGACCAAACGGGCGCCCTCTTCGGTCGATAAAGGCCGTTTGCATGCCTGCAGCTTTGGCACCAATACAGTCAAAAGCATGGTTGGTCACAAAAAGGACCTCTGAGATCTGAACCCCCCATGGCTGGTGCCGCATAGGTGTAGGTGTCTACATGAGTCTTGGAGGCGCGAGCTTGTGCGACAGACATCACTCGATCAAATTCCACCCGGTGGAACTGCTTGGCGCGCTCAAGCATGTCCGGGTCTCCATTGGAGAGAACTGCGATGGGGTCATTCGCTCGGATGCGCTTCAATGCCGCGGGCATCTCAGGGAAACACTCAAGCGTCTCGATGCAAGCAACCAATCTTTTGACGTCCTCCAAGGTGTGTTCTATGCCCGCGCGTTATAGGGTGTAAGAGCGTGCTCGATGCCCAATTTCACGATAGGGCGTGTGGCTTTGATGCAAGAGTGCTTCGATCATTGAATTTTCAAAATACGTGCGCCTCCACCAAGTCACCAACGAATTCACCGAGCCCTTGTAAGCTTTGCCTGCTAAAAAGGGTTCAAGGGCTTTGACCAAAACGCCTTGCATGTCGACAACCGCACCGAATTGATCAAACATCACCACACGGACTGTTTTTTTTAAGTTCTTTGACGCCCCACATTCACTGGCCCCTTATTTTTATTTCTTTGGCATTTTGCACTTGCCTCATTGGGTATCGCAATACAGAGAACTTGGTATTCATATAAGCCCTATGATTTCGGTGCATTTATTGCCATCTTTAACCTTTTTAATTACCCAACAACACGGCTCTTTAATGCGCAGCGGGCTAAAAAAACATAAAATATCTGCTGTAGCAAAGCAAAAAAGTTATTGCCTTTAAACCTCTTATCTATTTCCCTCTTCACTCACCATGACTCCTAAAGATCCAAGCACAACTCAGACTTCTATGCACTCCGCTGCTCATTATTTCTTAGAGGGGCTCGTGGAGGCAGGCATTGAGTATTTATTTTGCAACCTCGGCACTGACCACGCCACACTCATTGAGGAGATGGCAAAGTTCTCCGCTTTGGGCAAACCCATCCCTAAAATCATCACCTGTCCACATGAAAATGTGGCCATCCATATGGCGGGTGGCTTTGCAGCTTTTACCGGTCGCGGTCAAGGCGTTTTGGTCCACGTGGACGCTGGCACTGCCAACGCCGTCATGGGCATGCACAACCTCATGCGCGCACGTTTACCCGTTTTGCTTTTGGCGGGCCGAGCGCCTTATACGATTCGTGGCGAATTGATGGGCTCCAGAGACAATTATGTGCACTTTGTGCAAGACCCCTTTGACATGGCCTCCTTGGTCCGCCCATACACCAAATGGGAATACACTTTGCCCTCTGGAGTTGTGGCAAAGGAAGTGGTCAGACGTGCTCACAGCATCATGCACTCAGATCCTCCAGGACCCGTCTACATGAGCTTGCCCAGAGAGACTTTGGCAGAAAACTGGGATGAGCATCGTGTACAGCCCTTCAGCGCCAAAGACTATGGTGCGGTCCTTCAAGGCTCAGCCTCCGAGGCGCAGTTAAAAAATGTAGCTGAGCAGTTGATCAAGGCTCAAAACCCCATGCTCGTCACGAGCTACTTGGGCAGAAGCGCCAAAGCGTTCCATGCCTTGGGTGAGCTGGCCTCACTTTTGGGTATCAGAGTCTATGAATACAGCTCAACACACAACAACATCTCAAGGGAGAACGCTTGGTTTTGTGGCTTTGATCCCTCTCATGGGTTTGCCAACACCGACCTAGGTATTTTGATCGATACCGATGTGCCTTGGCTGCCCAAATACAGTCAACCTGAAGCCCATACGCAATGGATCCACATTGACCAAGATCCGATCAAAAAAGACTTTCCAATGTGGGGTTTTGCCACACAAACAAGAATCCAAGCTGATAGCGCATTGTTCTTGGAGGACTTGCTTCGAGTTGCCAAACAGCTGGTCCATGCTGAACACCAAGCCCAGGTCGCACAAAGATTGCAAAACGTGACGCTACTGACCCAAGCTCGTAAAACCAAGCTTCAATCTGAGGCCCAAAACAAGGGGACCTCTGGGGCCATTCATCCCAACTTCCTCTGCCACACATTGAATCAACTGCTAGACAGCGAGGATGTCGTTTTGAATGAAGCCATCCGACACTCATTGGCTGTGATGAACCATTTACCCAGAAACAAGCCCAAAACATTGTTTGGTGCTGCAGGCGGAGGTTTGGGCTACAGTGGTGGCATGTCCCTTGGCATTCGTTTGGCCAATCCAAGCAAACGCGTTGTTCAAATCGTAGGCGATGGAGGCTTTCACTTCTCTACTCCCACGTCTGTCTACTCGGTGGCACAAGCTGAAGGCCTACCGATCTTTACCGTTGTTTTGGACAATGGGGGCTGGCAAGCCGTCAAGGAAGCAACACTCCGGGTTCACCCAGACGGGTATGCAGCCCAGCATCAAGACTTTCATGCAAAGCACACAGGAGTCATGCGTCAGTTCGAACAGGTTGGCGCCGCCTTTGGAGCGCATGCTGAGCGGGTCAATGAACCCGATGAGTTGGTGCCTGCCATTCAACGATGCATGAAAGCAGTCGACGCGGGCCAAGCAGCGGTCATGGTGGTGTCCATTCCCAAGCTTTGATCGGTTTATATTTTGATCTTCATTTTCAATTTTAAGGAAAGTTCGGCATGAACAAGGAGATGTCTCAAGCATTGACGCAAACGGGCCCTGGCACCCCAATGGGCGAGTTACTTAGAAGGTATTGGGTCCCGGTTGTGTCCAGCAACGAAGTCAAAGACCCAGATGGGCCACAAGTCAAAGTTCAAATCATGAGCGAAAAACTCATCGTCTTTCGAGACACTGAGGGTGTGGTCGGCGTGGTCAACGAGTTCTGCTCTCACAGGGGCGTGTCTCTTTACTTTGCCAGAAATGAGGAGGGTGGACTTCGCTGTGCTTACCATGGCGTTAAATTTGATCGAAATGGTCAATGCATTGATATTCCCTCGGCTCCTGAACTGTGTGAAAAAATGCACATCAAATCTTACCCCTGCGTGGAGAGAGCCGGATTGGTCTGGGCTTACATGGGCCCCAAGGGTACAGAGCCCGACCTGCCAGAGCTCGAGTGGTGTTTGGTACCCGAGAGTCACGTCTACATCTCAAGGCGACTGCAAGAGTCCAACTTCCTACAAGCCATGGAAGGTGGCATTGACACGGCTCATGTCTCCTTTGTTCACCGCTATGAAGTCGACATCGACCCCATGCACGTTGGCACACAGGCGCTCAAGTACATCAAGGCCGATGGCAATGTGATTTTCACCATCGAAAAAACAGACTTTGGCATGACCTTGTACGGCAGAAGAAATGGAGATGCTGAAAATTACTATTGGCGTATCACTCAGTGGATTTTTCCTTGGTACACACTGATTCCGCCATTTGGCGAACACGCGCTTGGTGGACATCTTTGGGTTCCCGTCGATGATCACCACTGCATGGCTTGGAGCATCAACTACCATGCCGACAAACCTCTCTCGAAAGAAGAACGCGAGGCCATGAAAGCGGGCAAGGGCATTCATGTGAGCTATGAATCAGAAAAAAGTTTCAGGCCGGCCCAAAACCAGCAAAATGAGTACATGCTTGATCGCCTCGCTCAAAAGGAGAAGCGCTCTTATTCTGGGGTATTTGGAATTTCAATGCAAGATGCGTCGCTTCAAGAAAGCATGGGCCGCATTCAAGACCATGAAAACGAAAAATTGCTACCCACAGATCGCGCCATTGTCATGGCTCGACGAATGCTTTATGAGTTCGCCACTGCACCCAAGGACCAAGTTCACCCCCCTGCACTTCAGGGCAAGTCTCACCAAATCAGAGCGGCCGGTGTCTTGCTCCCCAAACAGCAAGACCCGTTGAGTTGGGCCGCGCAGAATTTGGCCGGAGGCTTGCATCACCCCTTGTACACCCTGTAATTGCAAAAAGGCCATAAAAAAGTGGATGTGGCTCCATTCAAGGAAACGACGCTGACACTGTATTTTGATGGCAGTTGCCCCCTGTGCTTGGCTGAAATGCGTTTATTGGCCTACAAAGACATCATGGGGCGTTTGAAATTTGAAGACATCACGGCCAAAGATTTTTCTGAGCATACCCATGGCATTCTTTGCGATGCGGCCATGAAAAGCATCAAAGGCAAAATGAACACGGGCGAGCTTTTGGATGGCATTGAAGTATTTGCCAAAGCGTATGAGTTGGTCGGCATGAAAAACTACGCCAAGCTTTTAGGTGCAAAACGACTGCAGCGTCCCTTGTCGTGGGGCTATTTAAAATTTGCAACATACCGGCATACTTTTTCTAAACTCTTGGGACCCATTGCGCTGAAATTGGTCAATGCCTATATTCAAAGAAAAAGAAGTTGAGCCCGCGCTTAAGCCAAGCCATTTATTTGCTCAAGAAAGCAGTGTTGGCTCAATCTCGATACTGCCCAACTGACTGCTTAGGGTCAGCGTTTCTTCTTGAATGGTGGCTTGCAACTGCATGCTTCTTTGAGCCATGGTGACCAAAGATTGAGTCGCTTCATGATCAAATCCGTAAACCTTCAATTTGTCCAAGCGTGAAACTTTATTCTTCAATGCGTTCCACCAAATATGCTTTGCGTGATTGAATGCATAGACCAAGACCAAATCTGACTGAGCACACGCTTTGACCAAGGGCTTCTCATCGGGTTGACCAACCTCAATCCAAACTCGTTTTCTGCCCGTGTAATCGGTCAGTGAAATATCAGGATCGTTGGGATCTGACAAACCAGCGCCAAAGGCCCAAGTTGCATCGCCTTGACACAATTCGTTGATGAGGTATGCGTTCAAAGACAAAGCAAGCAATCTCACCATCATGCGTTCATCCGTTTCGCTGGGATGTCTGGCCAACGTGAGCGCATGATCGGCATAGTAGCTGTGATCAATGTCTGCGATTTGCAAATTGGCTTTGTAGATGGTGGACTTGATGGCCATGAGGTAGAACGTAATTAAGTTTTTAGGGATGCAAAATGCAATCGTTTGCATCCCTATTGAGGAGTTCTTGGGCTCAGGCAGGGCTCAGGCAGGGTTCACTTAAGTCAACACTGCCAAGCTTTTTTTAACCCGACTCAAGCAGGGAGGGATCCTGCCAAATAATCCATCTTGCCCAAAGGCACGCCATTGTGCCTTAAGATTGTATAAGTGGTGGTGATATGAAAAAACATATTGGGCAAGGCCCACTGCGTTAAATAATCTTCGGCCTTCATGGTTTTGGTCATGGTCTTGCCCACTGCAAAAGTGATCTCACGGCCCGCTCCTTGGTCCATGGCCTCAGGAGAAACAGTCTCTATCCATTGGAGTGTCTTGCCCACTCTTTCGATCAATTGAACAAACTCGGTCTCATTGTCTTCAAATTTTGGCGCTTCTATTTGAGCAATGCGAGCGACGCACAACTTGGCCGAATCGCAAGCAATTAAAACTTGCTTTCTAAATGGAAGCATATCAGGAGCAAGTCTGAAGTCAACAAACACTTGCGCATCAAAACCCCTGTGAGCTGCATGCGCTTGGGCCTTTTCTAAACAAACTTTCAAGTTACCCAACATGAGTTTAAATACTGGGATAGAAGCACTGGATAACAAAGAAGACATAAAAAAAATTCCTTACAAGACAAAACACAACGAGTTGCCCCCTATTTAGAAGGCAACTTGCAATCTTAGCAAGTTTTCATCCTAAAAAGGAACTTCAATGATGCTTTTAAGAGTCCAAGCATCCGAATTGGCATTCATCCCTTTGCCAATGCCCAGATTGAAGCGAAGAGGCTCTGCCTCGTGGTCCCAAACAATATACAGGGTTCGATCTTGTAGTGCATTGGGTTGGATTTCATTGAGTCGCCCAGTTCCGTTGTAGTACTCAAATCCAAAACTTGAGTCTTGGGTCCATCTTTTGGCCACTTTAAGACCCAAAGTGAAATCGGGTGATTGGTGTGCGTACCCTTTGGAGACGGACCACCCAAACACAGGATTGGTCGCCAACAGCCAATCCTCGTTTTTCCAACCCAATATCGTTCTCACTTCAACGGACCTTGTGGAGTCAGAAAAGGCGTATTTCAACTGGCTGAACTCGGTGTTCAGGCCTGCAAACCATCCCTGGTTCTGCTCCGCTTTGAGTGGCAACCACTTCAGTCTCCATTTTTGACCCGCCAACTCCATCTTTCCGTCCACGCCTTGCACCAACGGAAGATACAAGCCCGCCTCCAATGTTCGGGACAGTCCAAATGAAATTTCAGGAGTCAAGCGAGTCGCTCCCGCATTGACCTTTTCTCCAATATATGAGGCCTGCAAATTACCCTTGGGCGTTCGATTCAAATGCAACTCCAAGCCCCACTCACCGACCTCATTGATGTCATCCGTGTAAACCTGCACCTCGTCAAGCAAAGAGGCGTGGCTCATTTGAGTCAGGCCCATTAAAAAAAGGAGCCCTAAGGCCGTTGATTTTTGAATCCAAGAATTTTTTAAATTGCATTTCATGATGGTGTGTGTAGACAATAATAAATCCATAAAACCTTTGCAAACGCTTAAGCAAAGACGAACATTTTCATTCGTTTTTTAAAACAAACCTCTTTTTTACGCCTTGATCTTAAATTTAAACTTAAAATATCAAGGCAATAACCCTAATTTAGCCCAAAACCCCTCATTTCGTGCAAAATAGGCTTTCATCTGTAAGTAAATTTTGGCCTTGAAATGCTAGGATTTGCCCCAAGATAATTAAAACTTTAATAAAGGAGTTGACCTACATGAAAAATTCCCCGTTTTTAAACCGTCTCTTTAGAACCTTGGCGCTTAGCATGGTTTTGGTTTTAACAGGTTTTGCTCAAGCGGCCGAACCCAGCATGGCAGAGGTTTACAAAGCCGCCGAATCTGGCAACTTCAGTCAGGCCGAGGCCATGATGAAGCAAGTTCTGAGCGAGCACCCCAACTCAGCCAAAGCTCACTTCGTTCATGCTGAGATATTGGCCAAAGAGGGTCGATTGGCAGCGGCCAAGGATGAGTTACAAATTGCTCAGAAACTCGCCCCAGGCTTGCCCTTTGCCAAACAAGAGGCCGTGAGAGGCCTAGAGGCTAGGCTGAATGCGCCTGCACCTGTTGCACAACCCTCTGCCAATTCGTATCAAAACACACAATCTTCATCAACTGGATCTGGATATATGCCTTGGGTCCTGGGCTTTGCGGCCTTGGCCTTCATATTTTTTATCATTCGCATGATGACGCGTCCAAGAGAGGTTTATGCCCCCATGCCTGGTTATGGTGGAAATGCCGGCGCGCTTCAACCTAACGGTCATGGTCCAACCCCCATGGGTGGCCCCGGCATGATGGGTGGCCCTGGCATGATGGGTGGTGGCAGTTCTATGGGATCGGGCATTTTAGGCGGCCTGGCTACTGGCGCAGCATTGGGCGCGGGCATGGTTGCGGGACAAGCCTTGATGAACAACATGATGGGTGACCATCATGGCAGTAGCAGTGGCAGTGGCAGTAATCCCACACCTCCTGGACAAAGCTTTCAAGACAATGGCTTCCAACCTACACCCAACAGCAATTACGACATGGGCGGTAATAATTTTGGAGTGAACGATTCCGGCTCTTGGGATGACAGCTCAAGCTCAGGAGGTGGATCAGATGACTGGTAAATGAGCCCCCCTCTTTATCCACACTCTATCTCTCCAAGGCCTAATACCCATTAGGCCTTTTTCAATTTAATAAGCATTATTGCCGACAAAACAATCGGCCCATCACCGGGGTCAAACTAAGTAGAAGTAAAAGTAGGCTGGGCAGATAGGCAGTCCAAAATGACCTTGCAGACCTGTGCTTGATCATTGTCGATGGTGATCATGTGATAACTGTTGTCAAGCAATATGACCTGTATTTGACCCGATTGCCAGTTCTTTTCCAACCACATTACATTCGATAAACTAGCCATCTCGTCTTCTTTTGCGTGAATGACCAATTCGTTTGGAAACTGCGTTTTGGGCAAACGCTTCATGACATATCGACGCAAGCGATCGTACTCACGCAAATGAGCAATTTCAAGAACACTGGCTCCCGCTTGAGAAATGCGTCTTTGACTGAGTTCGCGCTCTATCCACTCTCTGATGCGCACATTCTTGACACCGTAGGGGCTTGATTCTTTGTATCTCCAAAATACCCCCCAAAGGAGTGTACAAAGCGAGTGGCAATAAAAAGTAATAAATGGGAATATTCCATCCATCGATGATCAAAGGTGTCGACAATAAAATCAATTGCTCAATTTCTTGGGACCTTTCAAGTGCCACCCCCAAAGCAACTGTCACCCCGGCGGAAAGACCAATGAGATTGACAGACTATCCATTCGCTTTGATATCTCGAATCTCCTTGCAAACAAGGTCTATCCAAGTCTCAAAACCCAATGCTTCTTGACGCTCTTTAGACGCATCAAAAGAGTATCCAGGGATGAGCATGTGCTTGACCAAGTGACCTTGCCCAGTCAAGGCTTTTATACTGTCAACAATTGCTCAGGCGTGCTGCAAAGTCCATGCAACAAAAGCGTGACGCAGCGGGGATTTGAAACCATTGAACGGCCAATTTGAAAGGGTATTGGATCAACTCAAAGAGCAGAGCGATTGTCCTTCAATTGCAATCTAAAAATTAATCATTTGCGATACACTCATGAGATTGTCTTTGACCCCAATATCACTGACCAAACCCATCCTCAACATCGACCATGAAAACTTCAACATCCATTAATCATCAAATTACAGCGCATTTTTTCTCCTCCCTTCTTTGGGTCTTCATGGCCACCAGTGCTGCCAACGCACTGGCTGGCACCGAAATACCCGCAGCAGGACACATTGAAATCGCCTTTTCACCCAATGAAGGAAGCGAAGACTTGATCGTCAAGGTCATTGATTCCAGCCGAAGTGAAGTTCGCGTTTTAGCTTACAGTTTTACGAGTGCACCCATCACCCAAGCCTTGCTGAGGGCGAAAAAAAGAGGTGCTCTGGTTGTGTTGGTTGTTGATCAAAAAAGCAACGTCCATGAAGAAAAAAGTGGCAAAGCCCAAGCCGCACTTTCAGCGTTGGCCAATGCAGGTTGTGAAGTTCGCACAATCTCAGCCTACCCCATTCATCATGATAAAACCATCATCATTGATAAAGAAACGGTTCAAACCGGCAGCTATAACTTCTCACAAGCTGCAGCTCATCGAAACTCAGAAAACGTGATTGTCAACTGGAACAATCCTAAATTGGCGCATGTGTATCTTGAGCATTTCGAGAGGAACTATAAGCAATCAAAACCCTTTATCCCTCGCTAATGATCTAGTTTCAACAAACTACCTGCTCCACTTGACAGAGGTGACCCCTTGAGACACGAGAGTTTCAACAAAGGCGTGTATTTTTTCATCCAACTTGTCTTGATCAAAAGCCAGCGAGTAACTTAACTTTCTCGTATTCTGATCTTTTAAATGAAGAGCGAAGGATCGAATCTCACAATTGTTAAGCTTGATCAAATCGTTGAATTTATCTTGCAAGGTTCGTGTATCTGGCACAGCACATTCAAGCTCGAAATGGATGGTTTCCACCAAATAGTCATTCACACCCATTTTCAAATTGAGTTGATGTGCTACTTTCCTGAGTACCGTATTGGCAAGAACAATTCCCAATGAGCAAAAAAGAGCCTCCTGCCAGCGCCCCAAACCACAAAAGGCTCCTACTGCAGCGCAGCACCAAATGGTGGTTGCCGTATTGATGCCTTTGGTGATAGACCCATCACGAAACAAAAGTCCACCGCCTATAAAGCCCACACCCACAACGATTTGACCCACCATCCTCACGGAGTCTTGGTAAACCAAACCCGTCCTACACGTCCACACAAAAAGACAAGCTCCCAAAGCGACCAAAGCATTCGTTTTAAGGTCTACGAGTCTGCGGTGCCACTGTCGCTCAACGCCCACAAGGGACCCCAAAAGCAAGGCATTAAAAACCGCGATGACCAAATCAATGTCCATAAATTCCTTTAGGCTTGCTGGCTGTACACACCTAGCAATATTTTTTGTAGGCCTTCACTAGACAATTCCAACGTGGGTTGTCCCAAGTATCTAGGCAAAGTTGGGCTGACCTCTAATTTATCCTTATATCCTCAAATTCGTTGAAAACAATGTCAAAATCCCCAACAAATTTAACGAGATGCTTGGGGTCATTTCCATAGACAATATCACTTTGAAGGCCCACTGCGTCATCTTTACCCTTAACTTTGGTTTTTTAACGCCAAACGGGAATTCCTCTCTTGTAGGCAAAGCTGAACTTGGGGGGGGGAATTCTTCCAAAACGCAATAAAATCCGATACCAAGCAATAGCCCAACCTAGGTCATACATGGCCACATCCATGAACACCATCAAAGCGATAATTTCCAGTTGAGCCAAAGCCAAAATAATTTGAGCACCCATGCTCACCCCTTACACGGATACCGTTTGATATCGACCAAACATGCTTTCCAAATGTTTTTTCAATGGCGCTCAGATTTAAACACATCAGCCATCGGTGGGTTTTGCGAAAAGGCGCTCACTGAACAGTCCAACGCAAGGCATACACCAAGACAGATCAGCATTTACATAAGTGTTTTCATGGAGGCATTGAATTTAAAAAAATCTGCTGACCGATCTATACTCGGTCGTTCACAATTTGCCATTTTTTTAAGGCGCGCAAGCAATGAGCAAAACCCATAAAAATATCCTTGTTTGTATTTTGTCGTTGCATGGACTTGGATGCATGATTCAGGGACAAGTTTCCTTTGCACAAACAAGTACACCTAAAAGTGATATTCAAAGCATTGAAATTCAAGCAGGCAAGATGGGACAAGCCCAGTTCGACGCGCCTGCCAGCATCAATGTGATTGATGCCAGCACACTGTCAGGCTCCGGTCCACAAGTTAATCTCACTGAGACTTTGAACCAAGTTCCTGGCGTGATGGCCTTGTCGCGCAATAATTACGCACAAGACTTGCAAATATCTATCAGAGGTTTTGGTGCCCGTGCAGCCTTTGGCCTTAGAGGCATTCGGTTGATTACGGACGGCATTCCAGCCACAACCCCTGATGGCCAAGGACAAGCCTCTACTGTGAGCCTTACCTCTGCGGACCGCATTGAGGTTTTGACTGGCCCCTTGGCACAGATTTATGGCAATGCATCGGGGGGGGTGATTCAATCCTTTACCCGTGAGGCCTCAGCCACACCCATGTTCAATTCTCAACTTTATGTGGGCTCTTATGGTCTTTTACGAAAAGATGTTCAACTGTCACAAAAAAGCGCCAATATCGGTATCGTGGCGGACTACAGCACCTTCAGCACTCAAGGGTTTAGAGATAATTCTGACGCCCAACGGCAGCAATTGAATGCTGTCATCACCTCACAACTTCAACCCGATACCAAAATCAAATGGATCTTCAATGCATTTGACATGCCCTTGGCAAGAGACCCGCTTGGATTGACAAGTTCCCAATATGCCAACTCCCCAAACATTTCGGGCACCAACGCCTTGCTTGATGGCACTCGCAAAACAGTCAGCCAACAGCAATACGGCGTGGTTGCTGATCAGCGCATTGACGCACAAACCTCGATCCAAGCCAAGTTGTACTCTGGCACAAGAGACAATTTACAGTACCAGGCCAACTCAAGCGCCACGCCCTCTGTCGCCATCAATTCAACGTGGGTCGGTCTGGGAAGACATTTTTCGGGCTTTGGACTTCAAGCGAAGTCAAGACAAACTTTCAGCCAAGAGATTCAAACGCAATGGGTGATAGGAAGCGAATTTGACCGCTCGGCTGAATTGCGTCAAGGCGGACCCACATACGCTGGACAGATTAAACCCGGTCTCACCAGAAGTGAACTCAATCAATCGAGCAATCAGGATTTTTTTGCCCAAGCCAACACCCACTTTGGGGAGTCTTGGTCTTTAACCACCGGTGCCCGATACAGTGAAATTACGCTTGAAAATGCAGATTATTTTCTCACTGACGGAGATGGATCGGGTCGTGTGAAATACAAAGCACTCAGCCCTATACTGGGACTGACATGGCATGCCAACGAAACACTGAACTTATATGTCCAAGAAGGCAAAGGCTTTGAGACTCCTGCCCTGTCTGAAGTGGCTTATAGCCTGAGCGCAGGAAATATCAAAGGAAGTTTCAACCCCAATCTTTTGGCTTCTCACAGCAGACATTTTGAAATCGGCAGCAAATGGAGAGTTAGCACTCACCAACTATTTAACGCATCTCTCTTTCAAATCAAGAGCGATGATGAAATCATTGCGCAATTGTCAAAAGCGGGACAGACCGTCTATGGCAATGCTGGAAAAACGCTTCGCGAAGGCATTGAACTCACTCACAAGTTGGCTTGGAATGAGCAACTTGCAAGCTCATTGTCGCTCAGTGCCATGCGTGCCAATTATGTCAATGCATTCAATTCCATCAATAGTTCTGGGCAAAATTTATTGATTCAACCAGGCAACCAACTTCCTGGCATTGCTCAGCGCCAACTGTTTGCCTCCATGGTTTGGCAGACCGCTAAGGACACATCAATTAAACCCAATATCGGGACCCAAATACAATTGGATCTCCTTGCCAGATCAGGCATTTGGGCCAACGACACCAATGCAGACTATGCAAGCGGTTATGCCATTTTCAACCTCAAGCTCAGACATGCATTGAATGCCGGTAAATTTGAAAACATGCTGTACCTTGGCGTTGACAACTTGGCAAATAAAAAGACCATTGGCTCCGTCATCGTTAATCAAGCAAGCAATCAATTTTTTGAACCTGGCATGAACAGAAACTACACTCTTGGCATGCAAGTCAAACACCCACTTTAATTCTTGTAACTCTGCAGATCATGCCAAAGCCTGAGGTGAAAAGCTCACGCTGACAGTCACTACACTTAAAGCATCCACGTCTATGCTCAATTTTGCTTGATGCAATCGCACAATTTCTTGACACAAACTCAATCCCAAGCCAAAGCCATCAATCAATCTGTCATGTGACTCTGAGCCCCTGTAAAAACGCTCAAAGACTCTTGACAATGAATCAGACGTTACATTTGCTGACGAATTTGAAAACATCACCAGCACCTCAGTCTCCGAGCTTGTAGCAGAAATATGCAACCAACCATCTGCCATGTTGTAGTTGATTGCATTGGTATACAAATTATTGAACACTTGTCGGATAAGTTGTTCATCACAAAACCATAAAATAGAACCCTCAATGCTGGATGTGACTCTCAGTTTATCTTGAAAAATACCCGCATCCAAGACCAATTCATTGAGCATGTCGCTTAAATTTACTTGTTTTAAACTTAAAACCAAGGTCCCCGAATCCGCACGCGACAAGAGTAAAAGTTTATCGGTGATTTGAATCAATCTCTCGATTTCATCAGACATTTGTGAGAGTCGAATTTGTTGGACTGAACCTTCGGGGGCATCCGAAATCGCTCTTTCAGTGTAACCCCTTAAAATGGTCAAAGGCGTTCTTAGCTCATGGGATGCATCCGCTGAGAAACGACTGGCTTGTAAAAAAGAAGCTTTTAAGCGCTCTCTGAGTTCGTTGAATACATCAACAAAATCTTGAAATTCCGTGAAATTGCTCTCCGATTGAATGGGATAAGCCAAGTCCTTGGACTCCAGTGTGATCAAGCGATCCCTTAAAATTTTCAAAGGCCTGATGAGCGAATAACTCATAAAAATACTCAACACCACCACAGAAATAAAAACAACAGGCAAGATTGCTGAAATCACCTTATCGCGTATATCCCAGATGATGGTCACATAGTCCTCTAAGCTTTGGCTGGGCAAGGCGAGATAAATATCGCGACCCTCAAAGCTTGAATATTTAACCACCATCCATTCTTGTTTACCAACAATAATTAAACCAGAAAAAGCTTTGCCTGGTATTTTGAGTTTAATGAGCTTCCAGTCTTTGTATTGAACCGCCGCCTTCTCAAGTGCGGTACAAAATGCAGCCAAGCTGGAGAAATGATCTAAAGTTTTTGGTTTGTAGTTTTGCTGGCTGATCACTTCTTTGTCACATTTATAAGCCTTAGAGACCACTTCTTTTACAAAAAACTCTGTATAGTCATTTTCTAAATTTTTCTCATGGGTGGGGGAATCAATCTTTAACTCTTTAGAAATCAACTCTATTTTCACTTTATCAAACACCAAGCCCCAGACCATGTTTTGAGACATCCATCGATTTAAAAAAGAAATGACCATTAAACCCAACATCAACTGGGCAAACAATATAAACCTGAATGATCCTGCGAATTTTAAAAAAATGTTTTTGTTAAAGTTAAACATCAGTGGTTTTAATTTTGTAACCAACGCCTCGAATTGCTTCAATTGGAAACTCAGCTTGCTGCGACGAGGTAGAGGTCAACTTCTTTTTGATGCGCTGAATACAAACATCAACAACATTCGTTTGTGGATCAAAGTCAATATTCCAAACATGCTTGAGAATTTGCTTTCTTGTAAATATATGCCCTGGTGTTCTCATCAAATAGTCTAAAAGAGAAAATTCTCTTTGGCTCAAAACCATCGAGTGCTCAAACCACTGAACACGCCTAGAAATACGATCCAAGACCAAGTGACCTACAGACAACAAATTGCTCTCTTGTAACTTGTTTCTTGAAAGCAAGGACTTGACCCGCGCAACCAACTCCTCAACGTAAAAGGGTTTTGAAAGATAATCATCAGCTCCGGCATCAAAACCAATCAACCGATCGTTCAGGTCTCCCTTGGCCGTCAAAATCAAAACAGGCGTCAAATTACCCGCTCCTCTGATTTGTTTCAAAAAATCAATGCCGTCCAAACCTGGCAGCATCAAATCAAGCACGATGCAGTCATATTGCTGGGCAAAGGCAGCTTTCAGCCCAATGGTGCCTTGGGTAAAGTGATCGGTTTCAAATCCTGCTTGTGAGAAACCTTGCAAAACAAAATCTGCAATTTTGAGTTCGTCTTCGATAAATAGAATCTTCATGTCAATACTTTATAGGAAAAAAGCCTCGAGTTTTTCCAAAATAACGGCTTTGTCATTGATCAATTTAACCTACCCTGTTTGATACAAGTCTCACGTGAAAGGCTTAAAAAAAGGTTTCCCCTAATCAATCTCAATCACTGCATTACCCGTCAATTGACCCGACTCAACTGCTTCATGGGCTTGAACGATTTCAGCGAGTGAAAACCTCTTGCCGACACAATGTTGAATTTTCCCCTCTTGTATCAGTTGATTCAAACCGACCACATCGTTTTGTCTGGCTTGGTCCGACAAATCGTAGACCAGAAAAAACTTTAACTCTATCGATTTAAACAACAAGGTTCTGAATGTCATGGAAAAATCAATCTCGTTTGAGCCGTAGCAAACTATTTGTGCATGGTGCGCAATGGCTTGACTTGAAATGAGCTCCTTGGTACTTGAGAAATCCAAATCAATGACTCGAGCGACCCCTTGACCCTCGGTGATACTTAAAATCCTATCCTCAACAGATTCTTGTTTATAGTCAATCAAATGTTTCACGCCCACACTTTGAGCCAACGTGGCTCGCTCTTTTGAACCAACGGTTCCGATGACCTTGGCCCCACTGAGGATCAACATTTGACTCGCATAGAAACCAACAGCAGAGCCAGCCCCAGTCACCAAAACCCATTGGTCTTTCAAATCACGGCAAAGCCTCACTGCTTCGAATGCCGTCAAACCAGGGATTCCTAGGCACGCTGCGCTTGCAAAATCCAATCCGTCGGGCATCTTGACAGCTTGCTTTGCATTCAATGCAATGTATTGACACGCGGTGCCAAAGGCTCGACCAAACTGACCATTCCATATCCACACCCGCTCACCTATGCGAGCAGGGTCGACACCTTCCCCAACTTGCTCGATCACACCTGCTCCATCGCTGTGAGGAATGATTTGTGGCGCAATCAAGGGCCTGTTTTTTCTGTTCTTGACATCTGAGGGGTTCACCCCTGAGGTCTTTAATTTAACCAAGACTTCACCTTTGCCAGCGGAAGGGGTGTGCACCTCTCCGACGATCAAGGTGTCCTTGGCTGAACCATTTTGTGTATACCAAGCTGCGCGCATATCAAAAACCTTTGCCTCTATGTCATACAGATGGAGCATCGATCTTTTTATCGAGCTCCGCTTTTACCAATATCGTATACCTATTTCTCTCTTTGTTCATTGCCAGCATGTATCTAAACCCACAAAAAATTGTAAAAACCCTGATGTTTCGACCTGGCAAACTATGTAAAAATACGATCCATCAAAGTAGCTTTTCTTTGCATTTCATTTCTTTTGCCGAGATGGATTGCTAAACTTGGTGAAAGTGCTTTTTTTTAAGCGTCCTCATCACCTCGCTGCGTGACCATTCAATATGCGGCTCTAGGAAGGTCACTTTTAAAAAAATCATTCGCCTGAAAAACGCTTAAACCTTATTTCACTACCACGACCATGCCTGCATTAGACCATCGCGAGCCCAACCCCATGTCCGCCCACCCTCCAAGCGACTCAGCCCGCTCAAGCCCTCCACGAACTTGGCCCAGTGAAGGATTCACCAGAGCACCTTATTGGGTGTATCAAGATGCTCAGACGTACTTGCAAGAGCAACAAAAGATTTTTCGCGGACCCCACTGGCATTACCTGGGACTTGAGGCCGAGGTCAAAGATCCTGGCTCGTTCAAGTCAACCTACATTGGCGAACAATCGGTCATCTTAACGCGCGCAGAGGATGGCTCCTTGAATGCAATGCTCAACCGATGCGCACACCGGGGTAACATGATCACCCGCGAAGCATTTGGTACAGCCAAGAAACTTTATTGCGTTTATCATGCGTGGAGTTACACACTCAAAGGAGACTTGAGCCATGCCGCTTTTAGTCAAGGATTAAGGGGTGAGGGAGGACTCCCCAAAGACTTCTCTCTTGCTGATCATGGTTTACAAAAACTTCGCGTTGAGACTCTTTGCGGCCTGGTCTTTGCAACGTTTTCCAATGCAACACCCCCGCTCTTAGAGTGGCTTGGTGATGTGGCACACGGTATTCGCCGAGTCTTGAACAAGCCCCTGAAAGTCTTGGGCTATGACACACAAAGAATACATGCAAACTGGAAGGCATATCACGAAAATCCAAGGGATTCGTACCATGCAAATATTTTGCACACTTTCTACGGCACCTTTGGACTTTCTCGCATGTCTCAGGAATCTGGCATGATTTTAGACAAAAGTGGCCGCCATGTTTATTTTTACACCAAAGCGGGTACCGAGAAAAAGTCCGAAGATTACGAAAAGACCTCCTCTCAATTGAGATCTCACAACGATGGCTTAAAGCTTGAGGACCCCAGTATTTTGAAATGGCAGGATGAATATGGAGATGGCGTGAGCGTTCAAATTCTGACCACTTACCCTGGCTTTGTTCTGCATCAAATTGCCAACAGTTTGGCCACACGTCAAATCTGCACCAAGGGGCCCGATCAGACTGATTTGGTTTGGACCTATTTTGGCTTTGAAGACGATGATGAAGCACTGACAGAGCGCAGACTGGTACAAACCAACCTAGCGGGTTCAGCGGGCATGATCTCGGTTGAGGATGCCGCAGTCTGCGAAATGATGCAGCATGCCGTTGGAGATGCCCAAGAGGGTGCATCATTCATTGAAATGGGCGGCAAAGAACTCGATATTTCAGGTTCGAGCAAATTGTCTGAGCGTGCAATTCGAAATTTCTGGCATCACTATAAAACCGATATGGGACTTTGATTTTTTGTGCCTATGTCTTTTACTTTACCCAAAATGCTTACGCCAAGAAACCATTTGATTGCTCAATATGACCGAATTTGAAAACCATTATCGACCCGTTGAACAGTTGATCTATAACTGGGCCAGAACAATTGACGAAGACCGTGTTGAGCAGATCACCGACTTCATGCAAGAGTCAGGCCGCTACCGCGTTAAATCGCGCTTTAACCACGATCGTGAGTTGCCCTTGGCTGTAATTGACTGCAAGGGTGTGGCTCAACTCAAAGACCGAATTTTGTCCATGAGAAAGGCCAACATTTACCAGCCTCACCATTATCGACATATGATTTCTTGCATTCAAATTCTGTCTGAACCTGAGCCCAATGTCTTTGAGGTGAGATCGAATTTTTTAATCACCCGAACCATGGACTTGTCTGGTGATATGAAGATTTTTGCAAGTGGTCAAACCCAAGACTTGATCAGCTTTCAAAGTAGCGCCCCACAATTCAAAGACAGACTCTTTCTCTACGATTCTAGAGTGATAGAGACTTTGATGATCATTCCCTTGTAAGCAGCACCCCCCAACTCAATTTACATCGTATGACCAAAGAAAAAACCTTTCCCTCAAAACGGCAACACCTCAAGCAATGGGGTCAATTGAGCATGCTCTGCTTGATGAGTGCCCTTCACTTCACGCCCACCACGTCCCAAGCGCAAACAGCGACCTGGCCAAACAAAGCCATCCACATTATTGTGCCCAATCCCGCAGGTGGCGCGGCTGACTTGCTTCCACGGCTTATCTCAGAGGCCTTGTCCCTTAAAGTCTCCCAACCTGTTGTGGTTGAAAACCGCCCCGGTGCTGCTGGCAACATCGCTGCAGAATGGTTTTCCAACGTTGAGCCTGATGGCTACACGCTTTTTGCAGCACCCCCACCATCCCTGTCGATCAATGTGAGCCTTTATCCCAAGATCAACTACGACCCAACCAAATTTGTTCCCATTACCATCTTGGCCACTTCTAGCAATGCCTTGCTTGTGCATCCATCGATCAGCGCCAATAGCGTTCAAGAGTTGATTGCCCTTGCCAAATCCAATCCAAACATGCTGGCTTATGCCTCACAAGGCAATGGATCAACATCGCACCTCACCGCTGAATTGTTCAAACAAAAGACCGGCGCACCCATGGTTCACGTTCCCTACAAAGGCGACGCTCCTGCCATTGCAGATCTCTTGGCTGGACACGTCCAAATCATGTTTGGCAACATCGCTGCGACTTCTGGCCATCTAAAGACTGGCAAACTCAAACTCTTGGCCGTCACCAGTGCCAAAAGACTCAACAGCTTTCCAAATACGCCAAGCGTCAACGAAACCATCCCAGGTTTTATATCGGTGACTTGGTTTGGAGTGGTTGCACCCCCAAAGACGCCAATGGCCTTGGCACAAAAAATCTCTAAAGTCATGACCGATATTTTGCGAACGCCTGAGATGATGAAAAAATATGCAGACGTGGGCGCTGATGTCGTTGCCAATACGCCCGAAGAGTTGGCTCAATGGATGAAAGAAGATACCGATAGGTGGCGCTCGGTCATCAAAGCAGGAAATGTCACCATCGACTAAAGCCCAGACACTCACTGCGCAAGCCAACCAAGCCACAGTTTGAGATCTAAAACCGCTTAACTTTTTTTATCTCAAGGCCCAAGATGACTCACACCCATTCGGCCCTATAATACTTTTTGCCGATCCTTTAAGAGGACCGGCTTTCGCTAGGGGTGTTGCGCACATGCACAATGTGCTCGACTGAGAAAGTCCCTTTGAACCTGATTGAGTTAATCCTCGCGCAGGGAAGCTGACCTTTGAGAACTACCGCTCATTTGCCATAGGCGGCTTTGGGTCTTGCCGATCTGCCATTTTTTAAATAATAGAAATGGTATCCATGAACACTTCAAACACATCTCTCACACCGACCGCGCCCGATCAGCGGGTCTTCACCGGCCTGTCCATGGCCAGTCTTTGGTTCAGCCTGGGCGTAGGTCTTTTGGTCATTCAAGTCGGGGCATATTTGGTCCCAGCCATGGGCACCCAAGAGGCTTTTTTGGCCATCCTTGTCGGCTCCGTCTTGGGCTCAGCCTTGTTGGCGTGGACTGCAAAGCTGGGATGCGACAGCGGTCTGTCTAGCGCAGGTTTGATGCACCATGTGTACGGCCCTGGTTTTGCTCGGCTGCCTGTGATGTTAAATATTCTTCAACTTGTGGGTTGGACCACCTTTGAGCTGGTGATCATGCGAGACGGCACCAATGCCATCTTGCTCAAGGCTTTGGGGACCAGTATCCATCCTTTTTGGAGCACCCTGCTTTGGGGAGCTGTATTGGTGGCTCTGATGACAGGCTCCATGCTCACCTTGGTCAGAAAGTTTGTCAGTCGCGTGGGTTTACCTCTGGTTATTTTGTCATTGCTTTGGCTGACTTGGCACTTCGTTGGCGTGTTGCAATTGCAAGGCGTAGACGCCTTCCTCTCTCGATCGGGCACGGGAGAAATGGGCATGTTATCTGCCATTGACTTGGTGATTGCCATGCCCGTGTCTTGGCTGCCTTTGGTTGCCGACTACGCCAGGCATGCCAAATCAAGCAGCGGCACGTTCAAGGGCACTTGGATCGGATATGCAGTGGCCAACGCTTGGTGCTATGGGTTGGGTGTCTTGGTTGTGAGTGTGAGCGCGCCGGATACGGATTTGGTCAGTGCTCTTTTGATCGCTCAAGGTGGCTTGTTGGCTTTGGGTTTGATTTTGCTTGATGAAATCGACAACGCCTATGGTGATGTTCACTCAAGCGCTGTCAGTGCGCACAGTTTGAAGCCCGCGTTTTCAATTCGAACTCTAGGCATGGGTGTCGCGGTCCTTTGCACGGCCTTGGCACTGGTTTTACCCATGCATGAATTGGAGCCCTTTTTACTGATGCTCAGCTCCGTCTTCATTCCGCTTTATGGCGTGATCATGGGTCGAATGGGTTTAGGCCAAGCTCATCAAAGCAACAACAGTGTCAATTACAGTGCTGCAGTGATATGGCTTGTCGGCATTGCCATATTTCATGCCGCAGCTCAATTTGCACCTGAGTATGGATCGACCTTGCCAAGTCTTGCTTTCACGTTTTTGCTCTCTTGGTTGACGCGTGAAAAAGTTTAGGCTTGAAAGGTGGAAGGCCTAAATCCCACCTCAGCCAAGCTGCTCTTTTGAGCAGCTTGGCGTCTTGGATGTCTGGATGACAGACTAAACATCAAGCGCTCAAGCATAGGCGACGGCCCAACAATTGCCCCCTTAACCCCAATTTTCGTAAACGCCCAGTTTGCGGTGCAAAGGGCTTTCATCAGTCATAAAGACAAAGGCTGGCAACTTGTCACTTTGGTTGACCAAGAAAACCTCCCCATAGCCAGGCACACAGCACGTATCGGCCTCACCCAATGAAAAGTCCTTGTCTTCAAAATGTAGGCTCATTGCCCCTTCTATGACATGAAAAACACAAGCAGGAGACCTTGCAGGCAATCTGAGTTTTTGTCCAGGGCGCAGCATCAACGCATAAAAGCCTAAAATATTCTCAACGTCTTGACCCGTCAATGGATTGACGTAGGTGACCTGAACAGCTTCAACTTGAGCTGGGTCATTGGCCAAACTGATGAGGGAGGCCTTGACATCGGCCCATGGAAAACGCAACATGGGATACGGCTTGTCCAAGCGATTGAACATGGGGGTTGGAACCACGCCAGCCGCTTTGTATTGCTGCTCTCCATGACCGGCAGAAACTTCTTGATGATTGCCATTGATGTGATACGACGTCTCTGTGTAATAAACCAGCGGTAAATCCAACACATCCAACCAAATCACGGGTTGATCACCATCATGCCCGTGATCGTGCCACAAGCCGGTGGGCGTGAGGATCAAGTCACCGCGAGCCATCATGCACTTTTCACCCTGAACGGTGGTGTAAGCGCCTTCACCCTCCACAATCATTCTGACCGCATTGGGCGTATGGCGATGAGGGGGGGCCAACTCGCCTGGCAAAAGCAACTGCATGCCCAAATAAATCGCAGAACTGGCCTGCATCTTTTGAAGACCATGCCCCGGATTGGCAAGGACCAAAACCCGGCGCTCGGCCTTTTCAATCGGCGTGACCTCACCGGCTTTCATCAAAAGGGGTCTGATGTCTTTGTATTTCCAAGCCGTGGCTTGGGTCAAGGGTCTGGGCTTATTGGGTGGCAAAACACCCCTTAAACTGGGCCAAAGTGGCACCAAATTGACTTGGTTCAAATCTTTGACGTATTGCGCGGGCAAGTCTTCTAATCGACCCAATTCAACATCATCCTTCATGTGTATCTCCAATTAATTTAATGCGTTCAATGTCTGATTTTTTCAATGACTGATTTTTATAAGTGATGAAGAGTGCTCAAGTGTTTCATGAATGCACACCTGATAGACAGTTTTCTACCTTCCAACTGTACAACCACTCCAAAGAATCATAAAACCGCTCGGGCGTTCTGCCTCTCCATAGATCATTTCTCACCAACCTCTCAACGCCTTGTGCATGATAGAGACGGCCCATCTCTCTTGAGGACAAGACAATCCTAGCAGTTCTAGCGACTCTCGCCTTTTGATATAAATCAAACGCTTTGACCAAATCATTGTCATGGACCCTCAAGGCCTCTCCCATGGTGACCGCATCCTCCATGGCCATGCAGGCCCCTTGTGCCATGTATTGTGTGGTCGGGTGGGCCGCGTCACCCAGCAAGGTGCTCCGACCATAAGACCACGTCGCAACTGGGTCGCGATCGGCCGTGGCCCATCTTCTCCAACTCTTGGGCAAGTCGATCAACTGCCTAGCCTGATCACAAACACCTTTGAAATAACTCTGCACTTCTTCAGCACTACCGTCTTTGACCCCCCACTCCTCGGTCTCTTTAGAATGAAAAGTTACAACCACGTTGTATTGATCACCGCCTCGGATTGGGTAATGCACCAAGTGGCAATTGGGGCCGACCCAGATTGCAGCGGCATTCCATTGCAAATCTTTTGGAAAATCTTGCTTTTCAACAACCGCTCGATACACCACGTGTCCCGTGACACGGTGAGGGTCTCCCACAAAGTGCTGTCTAACCACGGACTTCACGCCATCAGCACCGATCAAGGCCTGTCCATGAAACACCTTGCCATTTTGGTCGTGAACTGTGACACCGTGCTCGTTTTGTTCTATGCGCTCGACCCGCGTGGAGGTGATGAACTCAACCCGTTCGCTTTCCTGCGCACCTTCAAAAAGGGACAAATGCACATCGGCTCGGTGAATCACGGCATAGGGGTTACCAAATCGCTTTCGAAAAACCTCACCTGTCGGGATCATCCCTATTTGCTTTGCATCCACCGCGTCATTCATCACCATGTAATCGGTGTACACCGCTCTAGATCTTGCCTTGTCGCCAATACCTAGCGCATCAAATGATGAAAACCCGTTCGGGCCCAGCTGAATCCCAGCACCAATTTCACCGATTTCAGGTGACTGCTCCAACACTTGAACTCTAAAGCCTCTTTGGCACAAAGACAAAGCAGCGGCCAGCCCTCCAATGCCTCCTCCAGCAATCAAAATGGGGGTGTCGTTTGGGCTCTTTGCCATATCAAAAAATCCTTTTTAGGTTAGCTCTAAGAGTGATCTGCATCAAGCTCTGTCCAATTCTCAAACCATCAGTATACCCATTGAACCCAAACGCGAAATTCCCTAAAGTGCACCTTTGCTCAAGATCCTCCTGCGCCCCGCTCTCCCCCAATGTCAATGGCTGCACCCTTTCACCTCCAATAATCCATTCAAATGGGTATTTACCCTAAAGAAACCAAGGCTTATCGAGAGTTTTGAGCGATAATTGCTTAGGCAATTAAAAAATCCCCTCAACTGATACTCAGAACAATTCTGCGGGCAATGCCTTTTTTAAGACGCGATGCCCGCTTGCCACTTTGGCTCCATGAAACAAGACCCCACTTATATTAAAACTCAGTGTCTAGGCTTTTTGATGAAAAAGGCCTTTCAATGCATTGTTGGCCAAGCCGACGAAGCTTTGGAGCGCTTTGATTTGACCTACGCGCAATGGATGGTTTTGGACCAATTGCACACCAGTGGACGCACGGGGCTTTTGAATTTGGCCAAAGAACTCGATCTCAATGCTGGCGCATTGACCCGCACCATTGACCGACTAGAGATCAAAGGGCACATCAAACGCGTCAGATCTGAGCAAGACAAACGACTGTGTCAAATTGACTTGACCCCCAAGAGCCAGGGCTTGATCAAGCTCATTCCAGGCTTACTGGCAGAGGTCATGAACCAGCACCTAGAAGGTTTTGAGCGCGATGAATATGAAAGACTCATTCATGCACTCAATCAATTGATCAAAAATGCCAGTGAGCTCAAAGAGCACGCAAAGCACCCCATCCAAGTTGATAAACCGCAGCTCACAACCCATTTTTCGCCTACCTAGTGGGTCACTCCATATGATTTTTACTTACGCAATGTCAAGAGAACCTCTAAAGTGTCTTGGACCCAAATGCTCGAGCCGCTTGATCCGCTTGATCCGCTTGATCCGCTTGAGCACATTCGCCTTGCTCTTGAGTTCATGCGCCAACATCGAGCATCCAAACCATGAACTCAAAGTCATCCAAGCCAGCGACTTGAATCTGCCCCTCTCGAGCACCCCTGAGATTGGGCCTGCATGGTGGGAGCGACTTGAAAACAAAGACCTCTCAAATCTGATTGAATCCTCCTTACAGAACAATCCCAGCATTGCATTGGCGAACGCCAGAATCGACAAAGCTCTGGCCTTGGTGGGTGTCACGCGGTCTGCATCATCCGTTCAACTGGGTGCTGGGTTCGACTTGGACAGACAACGCTTTAGCCAAACGGGCATTTATCCCCCCCCATTGGGTGGAAGCATGCAAAGCGTGAGCACCCTACAACTCTCAGGCTCTTGGGTACCTGATGTGTTTAGTAAAAACAAAGCTGCCCTTTCAAGTGCCATGGGCCAAGCCCAAGCAAGCGCTTTGGAGGCCATGCATGCAAAAGCTCAATTGAGTGCTCAAATGACCTTGCAATTCATCGCCTTGGCTTTATCCATCGATCAGCGTGATGTCCTCTTGCAAAGAAAAACCAAACTCGAGTCTCTTAGACACTTGCTTAGTGAACGCGTCAAAGTTGGTCTAGACGCAAGCTTGGACATCAAAACGCAAGACATCGAACTCAATGACCTCCTGATTGAACTGTCTCAACTGCAAGTGCAAATCGAGTTGCATCAACACCTCCTTGCAACGCTGAGTGCGCGCTCGCCAGTGGCTTTGTCAAGTTTGACGCCCCATCTACGCGACCTGCGAACGGTTGATTTGAATGCCAATTTGGGCATCGATCTTTTGGGTCATCGCGCAGATGTCATGGCCGCAAAATATCGAGTCTTCGCCGCCCTTGAAAGTGTAGAGGCGGCAAAATTGGATTTTTATCCGAATTTTAATTTGGGATTGTTCGCAGGATTTAATTCTTTGCATCTCAACCAATTGACCCAAAATTCAAGCGCTCAATATGGCGTGGTCCCGAGTTTGACTTTGCCCCTCCTCAATGGCGGCAGGCTGAACGCTCAACTCAGTGCCAAGGCTGCAGAGAAAGACCAAGCGGTGGCCCTTTACAACAGCACACTTCTTGACGCACTTCAAGAGGCGAGCGACGCATTGGTGACTTACAAAAACACCAAAACCCAAGTCACATCCTCTCAACTCTCTTTGCTGCTGTCGACTGAAAAATTAAACATTCAAAGACTTAAAGCTCAAGCTGGCTTGAGCAATGACGTTGTGGTTTTACGGGAATCCCTTGCCGAGTTACAGCAGCAACGATTGTCCCTTGAGTGGGCAGCCAAACAACTGAGCAGCTCGGTCTTGTTGATCAAATCCTTAGGTGCCGGTTGGCCAACGCCCGATCCGCGCAGCAATGCATTTGCCCAACGGCCCTAAACCGCTGCCCTACACCCCATGGATTGCCCCTCAAATAAGCCTTGACAGCCCATACACCCACAGTTGTTGACCTCTTTTTTTTAAACGCCCCGATCATGAATTCAAGCCTCCCCAACTCCCCTACTCCCAACCCTTCGCGTCAAAAGGGCTTGACGCTCATTGCAGTTGCCGCTTTGGTGTGCGCACTTTCCTTTAGCACTTGGCAGTGGTTCAATGCTCGCAATCTAGAAAACACCGACAACGCCTATGTGACTGGCAACGTCGTACAAATCACACCTCAAATTGCCGGCACTGTGGTCTCCATCAAGGTGGACGAAACCGATCGCGTCTTGCAAGGTCAAATTTTGGTCAAGATGGACCCCTCTGACACGCAGTTGGCCTTTGACCAAGCCACAGATCAACTCGCACAAAGCACACGTGAAGTCAGTGCACAGACCATCAACAATGCCGTCCTTGAGGAACAGGTCAAAATCAAACAATCCGACCTTGAACGCGCACAGCTCGAGCTGCTAAAAGCACAAGACGATCTTGCCAGACGCAATGCGGTGGCGTCAATTGGAGGTGTGGGTAAAGAGGAGCTCGAGCATGCAGCCAAGCAAGTCGACGTTGCCAAAAATTTACGCGCCTCTGCTCAGGCCGCATTGCAAAGCACAAAGGATCAATTGCTTGCCAATCGTGCACTCACTCAAAGCGCCAGCATCTACGAGCACCCAGCCGTCAAAAAAGCCGCCAGTAAATTAAGCGAAGCTGCCTTGGCCGTTCAAAGAAGTCACCTCGTCTCCCCCATCGAGGGTCAGGTCGCCAAGCGCTTCGTTCAACTGGGTCAACGTGTGGCGCCTGGCACTGCTTTAATGACCTTGGTGAACTTGGATCAACTCTGGGTTGAAGCGAACTTCAAGGAGGTGCAATTGCGCAATATTCGCATTGGTCAAGAGGTCGTGCTCACCGCAGATGTGTATGGCTCCAATGTAGTCTACCACGGAAAAGTCTCAGGCCTTGGATCCGGAACGGGTGCAGCTTTCTCTTTACTGCCCGCGCAAAACGCAACGGGAAACTGGATCAAAATTGTTCAACGTGTGCCGGTTCGCATCACTTTGGACCCCAATGAATTAAAGCTCAACCCCTTGCGGATTGGTTTGTCCATGGATGTCAGCGTGCAAACTGCGGATAAGTCGGGGGAGTTCATCGTGCAATCTCCTCGGCTTGACGGGGGATTAAGTACACGTGCGTTTGAGAGCCAATCCAAAGAGAGCAATGAACTGATCCAACGCATCATCAAAAGCAACGCTGTATCCAAATGACCCATTGGACACAGCCATGAGCTCAAGCCCAACTCCCATCGCCCCCAAGCCCATTGAACCCTTGCAGGGCATTGAGCTCTTGCTGGGCACGCTGTGCTTGTCTTTGGCCACATTCATGAACGTGTTGGACTCCTCCATCGCCAACGTCTCGATCCCCAGCATCTCAGGCGATCTGGGTGTAAGCCCGAGCCAAGGCACATGGGTGATCACAAGTTTTGGTGTGGCCAATGCAATTTCAGTGCCCCTCACGGGATGGCTCACTCAGCGCTTTGGCGCTGTTCGCCTCTTTACTTTAAGCATTTTGCTGTTCATGTTGACCTCCTTCTTGTGTGGCTTTGCCTCCTCCATTGAAGCCTTGGTTGTTTTTCGTGTCTTTCAGGGCCTGGTGGCTGGCCCCATGATTCCCCTGTCCCAGACCTTGCTGCTGAGCAGTTACTCGAAAACCAAAGCTGGGGTGGCTTTGGCTTTATGGGGCATGACCACCTTGGTCGCTCCGGTGGTGGGTCCTTTGCTTGGGGGATGGATCACAGAAAACTTCAGTTGGCCTTGGATTTTTTATATCAATGTGCCCGTTGGCGTGCTGGCAGCGGCCATGACTTGGATCATCTACCGCAAACGCGAGACACCGATTCAAAAGCTCCCGATTGACACCGTGGGCTTGAGCTTGTTGTTCATTTGGGTAGGATCCCTTCAATTGATGCTTGACAAAGGCAAAGAGCTTGATTGGTTCAACTCCAGCACCATTGTGATTTTAGGTGTTTTGGCATTCGTCTCTTTTGTGGTTTTCTTGGTCTGGGAGCTCACCGATGAGCATCCCGTGGTGGACTTGAAACTTTTCGCCAGACCCAACTTTATTTTTGGCTGCTTGTCTTTGTCAATTGCGTATGGTCTATTTTTTGGCAATTTGGTCATCCTGCCCCTTTGGCTACAGCAGTGGATGGGCTACACAGCAACCACGGCGGGCATGGCCTTGGCCCCTGTTGGATGCTTTGCCATCTTGCTGACCCCCTTGGTGGGCAAAAAGGTCAACGTATGGGACCCCAGGGTCATGGCGACACTGGCCTTTTTGCTGTTTGCATTGGTGCTTTGGTTGAGAGCAGATTTCAGCACGCAGTCCACCTTTGAGATCATTTTGATTCCGACCTTGATTCAAGGCGCTGCGCTCGCTTTGTTTTTCATACCGCTTACCACTGTCACCTTGGCGGGCTTGCCACCAGAGAGAATCCCGGCTGCAGCGGGTCTGTCTAATTTTGTGAGAATTACCTTTGGCGCCATGGGCACATCCATTGCAACCACACTTTGGGAGCAACGCGCTGCGCTTCATCATGCGCACTTGATTGAGCATTTGACTCCGAGCTCTCAAGCGCTCGTTCAAGCCAATAACAGTCTCACTCAGTTGGGTTTGTCTGCCGAACAAATATTGACGCAAGTCAATCGCTTGATTGACCAACAAGCCTACACCCGAGCAGCAGACGATATATTCTTGGCCTCTGGGTGGATCTTCTTGGCCTTGATTGGACTTGTATGGTTTGCCCAAAGACCCTCCAAAATGACTGGATCCGTCAAAGGCCCTGTGACAAACCCACCTACCGAGTCCTCCGCCAGTGCACAAGCAAGTGCTCACTGACTTTGGCATTCAAGGCCCTTTGATCAAAACTGACATTGCGTCTTTCAAAAGCATATTGAGTGCTTAGAGCTTTCCTAGCCGCGTCTAAAGGGCCAGGGGCATTGAGCGCAAAAGAAGTCCGCTCCCCAGGCAGACCGACCGGTGAATGTCTAAGCGTCAAGTTGCCTTAACGTCAAACTGATTTATCACCTTCACATGGTCTTGCCCATGGCGGTCTTGGCGTTCTCGCCTAGCGAGCGCCGAGGGGGGTGAGAGCTCTACTTGCTGCTGCTTTGGAGCGTACCCCCTTCGGGGCAAACGCGCCTTGGCCAAGCAAATAGGACGCCCCCGAGCGCCGCTGGCCAAATAATCGACCAACAACAAATCACGAACTCGCTTTTCATCAAAGCCGCACGTGTGCGTCAAGTGATCAAACA
>CANJNC010000028.1 GCA_947475685.1 Comamonadaceae bacterium
GCATCGGCCAATTTGAAGATCGCCTCTTCTCCAAGCTCGCCCGTGTCGCCTTCCATGGCCAACTTGGCTGAGCCCTTGATGATCGGGGTGTCGTCTCCAGGGAAATCGTACTTGGAGAGCAACTCGCGCACCTCCATCTCCACGAGCTCGAGCAACTCGGCATCGTCCACCATGTCGCATTTGTTCAAAAACACGATGATGTAAGGCACGCCCACCTGGCGGGCCAACAAAATGTGCTCACGCGTTTGGGGCATCGGGCCGTCGGCCGCCGAGCACACCAAAATCGCGCCATCCATCTGCGCTGCACCCGTGATCATGTTCTTCACGTAGTCCGCATGTCCAGGACAGTCCACGTGCGCATAGTGACGGTTTTGCGTCTCATACTCCACGTGCGCTGTGTTGATCGTGATGCCACGGGCCTTCTCCTCGGGCGCCGCGTCAATTTGGTCATAGGCCTTCGCCTCGCCGCCAAACTTCTTGGATAAAACCGTCGTGATCGCCGCAGTAAGCGTCGTCTTGCCATGATCCACGTGTCCAATCGTGCCAACGTTCACGTGGGGCTTGGTACGTTCAAATTTTCCTTTTGCCATTTTATTTCCTAAAGAACATTCCCGTGTGATGGTTTAAAGTTTGCACATAACTGCTTTTTCGTTGAGCACGGGAACACAACGGCGCTATGTCGCAGACTGTTTTACTATTTAGATCTTGCAGCAACAATTGCCTCTGCAATATTTCTGGGGGCTTCGGAATAATGTTTAAATTCCATGGTGTAAGTTGCCCGTCCCTGAGACATGGATCTCAATGTTGTCGAGTATCCAAACATTTCTGAAAGGGGCACCTCAGCTTTAATTGCTTTACCTCCGCCAACCATATCTTCCATGCCTTGAACCATTCCTCGTCTTGAAGACAAGTCACCCATGACGTTTCCGGCATAGTCTTCTGGTGTTTCAACTTCAACTGACATCATGGGCTCAAGAATAACAGGGCTTGCTTTTTTACAGCCTTCTTTAAATCCAAATATGGCCGCCATTTTGAAAGCCATCTCTGAAGAGTCCACATCATGGTATGAACCGAAGTGCAACGTCACTTTCACATCAACCACTGGATACCCTGCAAGCACACCAGTTGTCAACGCCTCATTGACACCTTTTTCAACAGCCGGTATGTATTCACGAGGAACAACACCACCTTTGATTGCATCTACAAATTCAAAACCTTTTCCAGCTTCATTGGGCTCAATCTTAAATACAACGTGTCCATATTGGCCCTTGCCCCCAGATTGCCGGACAAATTTACCTTCGGCATCGTCAATGGTTTTGCGAATTGTTTCTCTGTATGCAACTTGTGGCTTACCTACATTCGCCTCCACACCAAATTCGCGCCTCATGCGATCAACAATAATTTCTAAATGCAATTCACCCATGCCGGCAATAATCGTTTGTCCAGACTCTTCATCCGTCTTAACTCTAAACGAAGGATCCTCAGCGGCCAAGCGCTGTAAGGCAATGCCCATCTTTTCTTGATCTACTTTTGTCTTTGGTTCAACGGCTTGTGCAATCACTGGCTCTGGAAAAACCATTCTTTCTAACATAACAATGTTGTCAGGGTCACATAATGTTTCGCCAGTTGTCACATCTTTCAAACCAACGCATGCAGCAATGTCACCGGCACAAATCTCCTCTACTTCTTGACGATTGTTCGCATGCATTTGAACAATTCGGCCAATTCTTTCTTTTTTACCTTTGATTGGGTTATAGACCGTGTCTCCTTTATTCAGTACACCCGAGTAAACTCGAATAAATGTCAACTGACCCACAAACGGATCAGTCATCAATTTAAAAGCCAATGCCGAGAACTTCTCTTTATCATCAGCTTTTCTAGTCACAGGCTTTTCTGAGTCATCCGTTCCACCGACTGGAGGAATGTCAATGGGAGAAGGCATGAGCTCAATAACGGCATCTAACATACGTTGCACGCCTTTATTTTTAAAGGCTGTTCCACAAAGCATTGGTTGAATTTCACTCGCAATTGTTCTGATGCGCAAGCCAAGTGTGATCTCTTCTTCGGTTAAATCACCCTCTTCAAGATATTTATTCATTAGTGTCTCTGATGCCTCTGCGGCCGCTTCGACCATATTCTCACGCCATTTTTTCGCGTCTTCTAACAACTCAGCTGGAATTTCCTCGTAGTTGAATTTCATGCCTTGTGATGCCTCATCCCAAATGATGGCTTTCATTTTGCGTAAATCAACGACACCCCTAAAGTTTTCTTCTGCACCAATTGGAATCACAATCGGAACTGGACTTGCCTTGAGGCGCAATTTCATTTGATCGTACACTTTGAAAAAGTTTGCTCCCGTTCGATCCATTTTATTAACAAAGGCTAAGCGCGGCACTTTGTATTTATTGGCTTGACGCCAAACAGTTTCTGATTGTGGTTGAACTCCTCCAACAGCACAATAAACCATACACGCACCATCAAGAACACGCATTGAACGCTCAACTTCAATGGTAAAGTCTACGTGGCCTGGGGTGTCAATAATGTTGATACGATGCTCTGGAAAAGACAGATCCATGCCTTTCCAAAAACAAGTTGTTGCTGCTGAGGTTATGGTAATTCCACGCTCTTGCTCTTGCTCCATCCAATCCATAGTAGCTGCACCATCGTGCACTTCACCAATCTTGTGATTTACACCTGTATAGAAAAGAATACGCTCCGTTGTCGTTGTCTTACCTGCGTCAATATGTGCAGAGATACCAATGTTACGGTAATGCTCAATAGGAGTTTTGCGGGCCATGATAGATGCCTTTTATTTGAAATACAAAAATGAATATAGAAAGAACCCAAGAAGTTACAGCGCCTCTTGAGTTCCGCCTAGATAGATTAAAAATTAGAAACGGAAATGAGAGAACGCTTTATTGGCTTCAGCCATGCGGTGAACTTCATCACGCTTTTTCATAGCGCCACCACGGCCTTCTGAAGCTTCTAAGAGTTCATTGGCCAAACGCAATGCCATCGATTTTTCACCACGCTTGCGTGCCGCTTCTTTGAGCCAACGCATTGACAAAGCCAAGCGTCGAACGGGCCTTACTTCTACCGGGACTTGGTAGTTGGCACCCCCGACACGTCTTGATTTAACTTCTACCATTGGCTTGACGTTGTTGATTGCCACATTAAACAACTCTAGCGGGTCTTTGCCAGATTTTTGTTCCATTTGCTCTAAGGCACCATAAATAATGCGCTCAGCAACAGCCTTTTTACCACCCTCCATTATGACGTTCATAAATTTTGAGAGCTCGACATTGCCATATTTGGGATCAGGCAAAATTTCACGTTTGGGGACTTCGCGACGACGTGGCATATCATTTCCTTTATTGCTTCAGTTGGGTCTTTATTTAGACACCTTGGGAGATCAATCAGTAACTCCCACTTACTCGACTCTTTTCGATTGAGTCACTACGTCTTAAATCTATCAGCCAGATAAATATAAGACACCATTTTTTTTACGCCTTTTTAGGACGCTTTGCACCGTATTTAGATCTAGATTGCTTGCGGTCTTTAACACCTTGCAAGTCTAACGATCCACGCACAATGTGGTATCTGACACCGGGTAAATCTTTTACTCGACCTCCGCGCACAAGAACCACGGAGTGTTCTTGTAAATTATGACCCTCGCCACCGATATAAGAAATTACTTCAAATCCATTTGTTAAACGAACTTTAGCAACTTTTCTTAAGGCAGAATTAGGCTTCTTTGGCGTTGTCGTATAGACACGGGTACAGACGCCCCTTCTTTGAGGTGAATTTTGCATCGCAGGGCTTTTTGACTTGGTCTTTTCGACCTCGCGCCCATGACGCACCAATTGGTTAATGGTTGGCATTTTAAACGTCCCAAACGTTAATTTCGTGAATAAAAAAGCTTCCCGGAAATTCCGGAAAGCCTTCGATTGTATCAGTTGATTGCTTTATAAGCAAGTAGGCCGGTTTGTGGCAGTTTTAGTTTTACCTATTTAATCCAAAGTCTCAAGGTATCCCAGGCCCGCCCAAAAATTGAGGCCTGATCAATTTGTTGTAATGCCCCCAACTCAATAGTACTAAAGTTCTCGGCCCCAAGCTTTAGTTTCATTTTAGCTACGATTTCTCCTTTCTGTATCGGCGCAACCAATGGATCTCGGTATTCAATTTGAGAACTGACCATGGAGGCTTGGCCAGCTGGCACAGCTATCACGATGGGCTCTGTTTTGCCAATTGAAAGCTCATTTTCTTTTCCCTTCCACACTTTGAGCTTGAAAACAGCCTGGTTTGCATTAAATAAGTTCAAGGTTTCAAATGCAGTAAAACCCCAATTTAATAATTTTTGTGATTCAACTGCTCTTGCATTTTCACTTGAAGCGCCTAAAACAATTGACAAAAGGCGTCGCCCAGTAAGACCGGGTACATCTCGTTTAGCCGTTGCAATCATACAAAATCCCGCAGCATCTGTATGTCCTGTTTTGAGTCCATCAACTGTAGGATCTCTGAAAAGCAAAAGATTCCTATTGGAGTCATTGGCTGCAGGTGTACCAGGATAACGGTACTTTTTTATTGCGTAATAACCCACATACTCCGGAAAGTCGTGCATCAAACTCGTTGCTAAGATCGATAAGTCATTTGCAGTTGTTAGATGACCTTGAGCAGTAAGTCCTTCTGGGTTTTTATATACGGTAGACAACATCCCCAAACGTTTAGCTTGCTCATTCATCATCTGCACAAAACGGCCCACATTCCCTCCAACTCCTTCTGCCAAAGCAACCGTCGCATCATTACCTGACTGGACAATCATTCCTTTTATTAAATCTTCGACCGGTACCATCATTTTTGGATCAATGAACATTCTTGATCCAGGCATTTTCCAAGCCAATAGTGATACGGACATCGTTTGCTTTAAATCAATTTTTTTGGATTTCAATGCATCAAATACAACATATGCTGCCATTAATTTTGTTAAAGACGCAGGCTCTACAGGTTCGTTAGACAAATGCTCAGCCAATACTTGATGCGCAGAAATATCAATCAGTAAATATGATTTTGCCGCAATTTCTGGAGGACTTAATGCTTGCGCATTGACGAAACCATATAAACAACTTAGGAGAAAAAATAACTTAATTAAAATTACATTGATATTTTTCATTTAATTTCTTAATATTCCGTTGAATTGACATGCCTGAGTATTAATCCTTTTAAAAGAGGTAACTGTCCGTGAAAAAAATGCCCCGTTTGCGGCACCACGGTTACTGGCATTGTTTGCATTTTGGCCCAAGCCATGACGTGATGAAGCTCTACAGTTTCGTCATCTTCTCCGTGAACCACCAATGTATCAAAAAGATATTTTGAATCAATCGAAGGCGAATCAAATCTCGATACGGCTAGACCTATTAAAATAATCTTTTGTATATCCCTAGTCGTTTTTAACAATTCAACGGCTCGGCATGTGACGGCCGCACCAAAAGAAAAACCCCCCAAGCAAATCGGTGCGTTGGGTGCAAGCTCTTTGATTACATTCAAAAGATCTTCTGTCTCTCCAATTGCATTGTCAAATTGACCCTCGCTTTGACCAACGCCCCTAAAATTGAACCTTATTACGGTCCATCCTGCATAGGAAAAAGCCCTGGACATGGTTTGGATAACTTTGTTTTCCATTGTGCCTCCATGCAAAGGATGTGGATGGCTGAGGATGGCAAAACCCTTTGACTTTACGTTTTGTTCAGATCTTGGTGGATCAATGGCTGTTTCTAACAATCCATATGGCGTATTTATGAGTTTTTTTTGTGCGCTTGAATTCAAATTGTTATCTTCCAATATTATCTGGTAACAATAATCTTTGAACCTCTTGATTTGCAATCAAATGCTTTTCAATAATTTCATCAAGATCGGCTGTATCAAAATATGTATACCATGTTTGCTCAGGATAAATTACCACCACAGGCCCACCCGCGCAACGGTCTAAACAACCGGCCTTGTTTACTCTCACGCCTGCGGGACCTGACAATCCAAGTTCTTTAACCCGACTTTTACAGTAATCAAAACCTTCTCGCGCTTTATAAATGGCACAAGATTGTTCTGCGTTCTTTCTTTCATTTAAACAAAAAAAGACATGGTGCTTGTAGTAAGGATTGTTGGCCATTTTATTTATTTACCTTTGAGATTTTGTATTAGAGATCACTTTTCTTTTGTTTACATTCATTTTATTCTTTTGTTTTGTAACCTAAATAATATTTGTATAAATAAAATATATGGCCAAATCAAGCATGCCCATTGTGTTAATCCAATAAATCTAGCGTTTTTGCCTTGCTCCCAAATTTGTATACTTTGAGCTAAATAAACATCACTATGGATGCCATTGGTTAAAATTAAATGCACGGTTAGGACGCCAAGTAAGATAATTTGAATTGATTTCGTGGTTGATTTTAAAAAATACGAAGCCGCAAATGCAGTCAAAACCAGTCCAAAACTCACCAAAATCGACAACCACGACAAAATATGCTCAACTCCAAATGTTAACGCTGACGACACCATTAACACCCCAACCCCTGAAGTAAACACTGCAATGGTTAGCCAAACTCGATGTGCCAATCCTGGAACGATGCTATAGCCTAAAAATACAGGTATCAATAAACCTGTCATGACGCACAACACAACTTCAATCGGGTTGATTTGTATTTTAGTTGAATCACTTGCGCTTAATAAATTCTCTAATGATGTACCCATCACTGATTCAGCCACTTTGATTCTTACTCTCCAATACACATCACCCATTAGAAATGGTATTGTTGGAGGGTAAAAAATCGCAAATGGCCATACTACAAGACAAGCTAAAGGACCAACTGATTCCTTTATCAACCACCTAGATCTGATCTGATTCCAAGTATCAATATATCTATGTTTTTCACAAAAATATGCAATGAATAATCCAGTAATTGTTCCAAAAGAGTTTAATAGAAAGTCAACAGTTGAAGGTACTCTTGATGGAAGATACGTTTGCAATGATTCCAAAACAAGGGATAAAAGCACACCAAATAGCCAATTGAAACTAAATTGGCCACGCTTTTTTTTAACTCTTATATCAGTCATTGCTAGAAAAAAGCCAAAAGGCACATAGCCAGATAAATTTATAAAAACATCACTGACGGTCCAATAAAGTGGTAACGGCGCCCATAAAAACGCCCATGGAGCAATTTCTTGATTTCTCCACCCTGAAAACGGATACAAACTCGCATAAACAATCACCGCTGCATACACCCAAGAAATTGGGGTCGCGGAGGTTTTTATTTTCCCCATATCTACGTCTTTGAATTGTATTTTTTTGCCAAAAAATTAATCATCAGGATGAGCGATATCACCAATAAAAAAGCCAATAGTATATTTATGATAAATTCTTCCAATTCAACTGGTTTATTAACAACCAGTGCAACAACAAATACCATCAGTACAACTGGTATTTCATTGAACCATCTGAACCAAATATGAGAATTTAAATTGTTCTGCTCTTTGAAATTTTGTAATATTTTGTAGCAATATAAATGATAGACGAGCGTTAAAGTCACCAATCCCAATTTCAAATGCATCCAACCTTGTTCTGAAGAAAATCCAATTCCATAGTAGGCCCACAATATCAATCCAAGCAAAATGCTTGGTATCATTAAAATTGACATGAACCGCAAAAGCTTCTCAGCCATGACAATCAATCTTTCTCTAGTCCCTTGTTCACTCTCGCTTAACATGGCTAAATTCACAAAAATTCTTGGCAAGTAAAAAAGACCTGCAAACCAACTTGCTACAAAAATAATATGAAATGTTTTGATCCAAAGCACGCTATGCTCCTAAGAATGGCTGATTTTTTTACTATACCTATTAAATTACAATTTGTAAGTGGTTTATCCAATGACCTCCCCTCTACTTTCTGTTACAAACATATCCTTGTTTTATCAATTATTTTAATTTATGAATAATTTCAGCCCATTCCCATCTACACGCATGCGCCGTTTAAGACGCGACGACTTTACACGTCGTTTAATACAAGAGAATTCTATTACTACAAATGATTTTATTTACCCTGTTTTTGTACTGGAAGGCGTAAATCAATCTCAGTCCATACATTCAATGCCAGGAGTTGATCGACTTAGCTTGGATCTGCTGTTTTACAAAGCTGAAGAATGCGTTAGCCTTGGAATTCCTGTTATGGCACTTTTCCCAGTCATAGACCAATCTCTTAAAACAGCAGATGGTCAAGAAGCCTTGAATGAAAATGGCCTCGTACCCAGGGCCGTGCGTGAACTTAAACGTCGTTTTCCTGAACTTGGAATCATGACCGATGTTGCGCTCGACCCCTACACAAGTCACGGTCAAGATGGTTTGGTAGATGAAACTGGTTATATCTTGAACGATCAAACTGTAGAACTCCTAACGGCCCAGGCATTAACTCAAGCCAATTCTGGTGTTGATTTTGTTGCTCCAAGCGACATGATGGATGGCAGAATTGGATCTATAAGAGCCGCATTGGAAAAAAACGGAAATATTCACACAAGAATTATGGCTTACAGTGCCAAATATGCAAGTGCTTTTTATGGTCCTTTTAGAGATGCGGTCGGTTCTTCAACCAATCTTGGAAAAAGCAATAAAAAGGCATATCAAATGGACCCCAGCAACTCAAATGAAGCCATTCGAGAGGTTGGTCTTGATTTACAAGAGGGAGCAGATTTTGTCATGGTCAAACCTGGAATGCCTTACTTAGACATCGTACAAAAGGTTAAGGAAACGTTCAAAGTTCCTACATTTGTTTATCAAGTATCTGGCGAATATGCAATGCTGATGGCTGCAGCACAAAATGGGTGGCTCGATAAAAATGCTGCAATTCTAGAAAGCCTTTTGGCATTTAAAAGAGCTGGGGCAGATGGAATTTTGACCTACTTTTCAATTGAAGCGGCCAAAATTCTTCAAACCAAATAACATCCCATTGATCTTAGCTAACGTAGTATTTTCTAATACAACTAACTCTTCAACTTAAGAGATGTTTCTGGAAAAATGTCAGCGTTCTTTTTAAAGCAATATTAGCGGACTCCTCATGAAAGGCACCCCTATGATCACAATTAAATCCATGATCTGCTGGATATAAGAAAACCTCTACATTCGAATGTTTTTCTTCAAATGCTTTTACCGTGTCCATTGTGATCCAATGGTCTTTTTCTGCAAAGTGAGCGATTGTTGGACATTTTGGTGTGAGTGAAATTGCAGGCTCCACGGTCATGCCCCCACCATAATATGGTGCTGCAGCATCTACTCCAGTCACATTTGCGGCGGACCTCCAAGTTAACAACCCCCCCCAACAATATCCAACTATGCCTACTTTTAATCCTTTTGTTTCGGCAATAGCCCAATCAACACTGGCTTGGATGTCCTTTAAAACGCCCTCATCAGGAAGACTTTCAGCAGCCGTTTTAAGTTCAAATCCCGCTTTCATGTCATCGGGCGCATAGCCTAAATCTACGTCTTTTTTTATACGTGAAAATGTCGCTGGAGCAATTGCTAAATATCCTTGCTCAGCATAGCCGTCTACTACTGCTTTAATATGCGCATTGACTCCAAATATTTCTTGTAAAACAATAATACATGCTGTAGCTTGACCCTTAGGGTAAGCAACGTAATTATCGTTTTTAAATTGATCTTTGGCTTCGACTTGTATTGTTTTACCCATTTTTCATCCTTTGAAAGTACGTTTATAAATTTGTGATTCTGAATACGGCCTTACTCGCCATAAAATTTTTAAAGTATCTTATTTTTTTCTCATTTTGTAGACCAAATGCCTCTAATATTTTAAGCTTATTTTTATTTGCCAAATTATAAAAGTCTTCAAATGTAGCAACTCGGATATTGGGCGTGTTATACCACTGGTATGGCAAGTGCTTTGTAACTGGCATTGTTCCCCTCAAAACACTCAACCTATTGGGCCAGTGAGCAAAGTTAGGAAATGTCACCAAACCTACTTTTCCCACTCTTGTTGTTTCCGTCAACATGATCTCGGCATTTTTTATGTTCTGTAATGTATCTATTTGCAAGACTACATCAAACGACTGATCTTCAAAGAGCTTAAGTCCCTCTTCCAAATCTAATTGCAAAACATTTACACCTCTTTTTACACACGCCAAAACATTTGCATCATCCAATTCAATACCATAACCTGTGCAATGACGTTCTTTAATTAAATACTCAAGAAACATGCCGTCCCCGCAACCAAGGTCCAATACCTTAGATTTTCTTGGAATCATTTCCCCTATTATTTCTATATATTTATTCAAACTCAATTTTTCTCACTAATATATTTGCTTAAAATAGTTTTTAACAGCACTCATATATCTTTTATCGTCTAACAAAAAAGCGTCATGCCCGTTTGGCGCATTAATATTCATATAAGTTACTTGCCTTTTATTATCCAATAAAGCTTTCACCAGTTCTTGGCTTCTATGCGATGAGAATCTCCAATCTGTAGTAAAACTTATGATTAGGAATTTAGCTGTCGTGTCTTTAAAGGCTAGGCTTAGGTTTCCATTGTACTTTTTCGCAGGATCAAAATAATCCAAAGCTCGAGTAATTAATAGATACGTATTGGCATCAAAATACTCAGAAAATTTTTCCCCTTGATATCTTAAATAACTTTCAATTTCAAACTCGATATTTTGTGTGGTGTATAAATATTTTTGATCCTTGATCTCTTTATTATCTTGTACATCCCTTCTAAGAGTTCTTCCAAACTTTGTGTTCATCACATCATCACTTAAGTATGTTATGTGCCCGATCATTCTTGCTATTTTTAATCCCCGGGCAGGTATAACTCCGTATTTATAAAAATTTCCATCGTGAAAATCTGGATCTGTCACAATTGCTCGCCTTGCTACTTCATTAAAAGCAATATTTTCTGCATTCAAATTTGGTGCACTCGCAATAACTATTGCATTCTTAACTCTATCTGGGTATTGCAGTGTCCACGACAAAACCTGCATTCCACCTAAACTTCCGCCCATAACCGCAAGCAAAGTATGAATATTTAGTCTATTTATCAATCTCTCTTGTGATTGAACCCAATCCTCTACTGTAACCACTGGAAAATCAGAGCCATAACTTTCATTCGTTTGCGGATTCACATGCATTGGTCCAGTAGAACCAAAACATGATCCTAAATTGTTGATACAAATGACGAAGAGATGATTTGTATCAACCGGTTTATCTGGCCCAATCATATTTGACCACCAACCCTCACTTCCCTCTTGACCTTCATAATTACCGGAAACGTGATGCGAGGCATTTAAAGCATGACAGATCAAAACTGCATTTGACTTCTCGGCATTTAATTCACCATAAGTTTCATAAGCCAACTCATAATGGGGCAGCAAGGATCCACTTTGCATATACAGAGGTATATCAAAGTACATTTTTTGAGTTTTAGCAAAAAAATTCATGATTAATTACGGATTCGTACAAACAACTGCTTTTTTAACCAAGATGAGCTTTTTAAGTCCAATTAATGAATATTTAAGTTCTAGTTTAGTATTTTTTGCTTTCACTATTTTATACTTGACGGTTCCAATCAATCTTTTTAATATGCGCTTGTCATGTGGTTTTTACACACACTTTCTTAAATAATCAAGTCCCACATTGCATCATTCTGACATATTGATACATAATCATTAAGCAATTTTGTCAACTTCTTTGTTGATCATTTGCATGTTTGGTGATCGGATAGTTTCGTGCCCCCCGTTTTTTTCTGACGTTGTGCCCTGGGACCCAATCGCTTTGTTTTTGTGTTTATAGGAGTCCCTTTCATGGGCAACAAGCTTTACGTGGGTAACCTGCCGTACTCGGTGCGAGACAGTGATTTAGAACAATCTTTTGGTCAATTTGGTGCCGTTACAAGCGCTAAAGTAATGATGGAGCGAGATACTGGCCGCTCAAAAGGATTTGGATTTGTAGAAATGGCCAGCGATGCCGAAGCCTTAGCGGCTATTGAAGGTATGAACGGCCAACCTCTGGGAGGAAGAAGCTTAGTCGTTAACGAAGCTAGACCAATGGAAGCTCGTCGCCCACCAAGATCTGGTGGCGGTGGTTTTGGCGGTGGCGGTGGCGGTGGCTACGGTGGTGGTGGTGGCGGCGGTGGCGGCTACGGTGGCGGCGGCGGTCGTCGTGAGGGCGGCGGCGGTTACGGTGGTGGTCGTCGTGAAGGCGGCGGAAACGATGGTAACTTTCGCAGTCCATACGGATCATAATAACTAATTTAGTTATTATTCTTGTCCAAAAAGCTTCCTGCAGTTCGCTCAGGGAGCTTTTTTTATTTTTGTTCAGCTGCTATCTGACCCTTCACTCGGCCTTTTAGTTTTAGAGATTGACTTAGGTTATCGTAATTCATTGACAGTGCTTCAAAATAGCTATTGCCTTTCTTAATCTGAACCGGTAAATGTGTTTTAACAATCTCCTCATCCAACATAAAGTCTAAATACTCACTTCGAAGCTCAAATAGATGCTTTTTATTTTGATTGATTACTTCATATTGAGTTTTAACTAAAACTGCATTTCCAATCATTTGAAGCTCTGAACCATCTGCATTCGAAATGGCACGCCTTGAGATTGCTGTTGTTTTATGCTGATTGATATCCATGACTTGAACTTGAGGGGCTTCAATTTCTAGAGTTTCATTATCTGCAAAATGTCGCGCCCTTTCTCCTACAATCAAGGACTGTAACTGTCCATTGTTTCTATACGTCTTTACAGAAAAATTTCTCAGTTCATAATCAATTTCATGCTTTTGTATAAGCCTTGTTTTATTTTGCTCTATTTCTGGTGTATTCTTTATTAACCAATATGACAACATAGCCAAAACACCCATCAAAATAACAGGTATATACGCGAGACCTTTATCAACTATGCGTCTAGTCAAAATCAATCTACTTATTTGATTTATCTCAGAGCTATCTAATTTACTTAACTTCATTGAGATACTTATTTAAAATAATATCATAGAGACCCTTTGCTTTAAGAATAATGTCGCAAACCTCTCTAACCGCACCAGCACCAGAAGGACATTGGGTCACGTAGTCTACATTTTTTCTTATTTCTTGATGCGCATTCGGTGGTGCAAAAGAAAGAGACGCTTTTAATAGCATTGGTAGATCCGGCCAATCATCTCCCATAGACGCTACTACACTCCAATCAAGCTCCAAGCGTTTTAATAATTGCTCAGCAACTTCAACCTTATTGTGAACTCCCAGGAATACCTGCGTGAACCCCAGGTCATCCAATCTAGTTTTTAAGGCCTTGCTGCTTCTACCTGAAATAATGACTGGCTCAATTCCACTATTCATTAAATATTTTAAACCTTGTCCATCCAGAGTATTAAATCTTTTGAGGTTTTCACCGTAATCAGAATAATAAATACCGCCATCGGTTAATACACCATCAACATCTAAAAGTAATAATTTTATGAAGGCCGCTTTTTTTCTATAACTTAACATATACAGACAACCATTAAATAACTTTATTTTTCATCAAGTCGTTACTATTAATTGCTCCAACTAGCTTACCTTGGGAATTAACAACAAATACACTTGTGATTTTATTAACTTCCATCAATTCAGCCGCCTCTACAGCCAATGATGTTTCTTCAATAAGTTTTGGATTTCTGACCATGACTTCACCCGCTGTCAATTGCCTTAAATCACTTCCTCGCTCAACGAGCCGGCGCAAATCTCCATCTGTAAAAACGCCCAAAATTTTCATTTCTTCATCAACAATCGAGGTTGCACCTAAACCCTTTGTGCTCATCTGTTTCATCAATTGAGTAAATGGCGTATTCTCATTTACATAAGGGACCTCTAAATTTTTGCGCATGATATCAGAAACTAAAGTGAGTAACTTTCTTCCCAAAGAACCGCCTGGATGTGATCTAGCAAAATCATTTTCTTTAAAGCCTCTTGCGTCAAGTAATGAAACTGCTAAAGCATCACCTATTGCCAGTTGCACCGTTGTTGATGCTGTTGGCGCTAGATTTAAAGGACATGCCTCTCGCTCTACACTACTCTGTAAAAACCAATCAGCATGCTTTGACAGTGTGGATTCGTTATTTCCCGAGATGGCAATTATTTTTACCCCTATTCTTTTTAAAACTGGCAAAATTGAAGTTAACTCTTCGCTCTCTCCACTATTGGATATGGCTAAAACAATATCTTCTTTTAAGATCATCCCAAGATCGCCATGGCTTGCTTCTCCTGGGTGAACGAACATGGCTGGAGTGCCGGTTGACGCTAAAGTTGCGGCAATTTTTCTTCCTATATGACCACTTTTGCCCATTCCCATTACCACGACCCTCCCGCTAATTGCCAAGATTGCTCTAACTGCTTGAACCCACGTTATGTTAATTTTTGCTACAGCATTACTCAATTCTTGAGATTCAATTTCTAAAGTCTTTTTTAACATTCTCTCGATTTGAGAATCTGAGGTGTTTGCAGTTGGTTTCATTATTATTTACCTATACAAAATTTTGAGAATATTTCACCCAATAAATCCTCTGTTGAGAACTCCCCAGTTATTTCTGAAAGTGCTCTTTGAACTAAACGCAGTTCCTCCGCTATAAACTCTAAACTTAGTATTTGATCATTTAGTAAATTTACTGCTGCATGTAAATGTTCTTTTACTTTACTTATAGAATCCAAGTGTCTTGTTCTTGCAATGTGAACATTTTCACTGCTATCTGTAGACCAACCAATTTTTAGTAATATTTTTTCTTTTAAGTGGTCAAGACTTTCTGCGTTTTTAATACTAATGACCAATGTTTCAATATCATAAAGCTTGTTTATATCAATTTGGTATTCATTTATATCTTTTTGATTGTTAATCAAATCTGCTTTATTCAAAACATGTATTATCTTTGAATACTTATTTCGATTCTTGTTTATTTTCTTCAATATTTCATTATTATTATTTTTATATAACTTTTCTGTACTTTTTGTAATGTCGTGTACAAAAATAATAATTTCTGCTGTGCCAATTTCTTTCCAGGCTTTTTCTATTCCGATTTTTTCTACTAAATTTATTTTTCCCTCTTCGTTATAATTTATTCCAGCTGTGTCTATTAGGTTAATAGGGATGCCCTCAATTTGCAATTGTTGTTTGACGATATCCCTTGTAGTACCTTCAATATCAGTCACGATTGAAATTTCTTCGTTACATAGCTCATTCATGATTGAGCTTTTACCGGCATTAGGTTGACCAGTTATGACTGTATTTACGCCATCTCTTAATAGGAGTCCGTTTTTTGTTTTATTTAACAGCTTATTTGTAATGTCAATTTCTAAAAGTAGCCTTTTCTTTATTTGATTTAATTCAAATTCACCTATTTCCTCTTCAGGAAAGTCAATATATGCTTCTATAAAAACCCGAGTTCTGGTGATTTCTTCAAGTAATATATTTATCTCTTTTGAAAATTCTCCAGACAATGACCTTGATGCACCTAAAGATGCTTGCTCTGTACTTGCATTGATTAAGTCACTTATGGCTTCCGCTTGTATTAAATCTATTTTATTATTGTAAAAAGCTCTTTCACTGTACTCACCAGGAAATGCTATTCTTAAGTGCGGTAATACTTGAAACTCAGTGTTACTGCTTTTGTAAATTAACTTGCTAATTTTCAAACAATATTTTATTATTCTTTGTAAAACAATTGGACCGCCATGGCCTTGGATTTCTAAAACGTCTTCACCCGTGAAACTATGAGGTCCACGAAAATAAAGCAAAATTACTTCATCAATTAATTGACCATCTGTATCTTTTAACTTTAAGAATTTAACTTTTCTTTCTTCTATTATTGTTGGTGAAATGTAACTTATAAATTTTTGTAAATTGTTTCCGCTGATCCTAACTATGCCAACTGCCCCCTTACCTGGGGCAGTTGATATAGCAATAATAGGATCTGTTCGATTGTGCATCCGTCATTCTTTAATTATTCACACCTAGCTTTTTGTTGATTAACCATTGCTGTGAAATTGATAAGATATTGTTCGTTAACCAGTAAAGCACAAGTCCAGCGGGAAAGAAAAAGAACATCACACTAAAAGCAAGTGGCATAATCCACATCATTTTTGCTTGTATTGGATCAGGCGGTGTTGGGTTTAACCAGGTTTGCATCAATGATGTCAACGTCATTAAAAGTGGCAAAATAAAATATGGGTCGGGGGATGACAAGTCATTAATCCAAGCGATCCATGGTGTATTTCGCATTTCAACTGTGGATAAAAGCACCCAATACAGAGCAATAAATACCGGTATCTGAACCATGATTGGTAAGCACCCACCCATAGGATTTACTTTTTCTTCTTTGTAAATCTTCATCATCTCCATTTGTATCTGTTGTGGTTTGTCTTTTAATCGTTCTCTCATTTCCATGATTTTGGGGTTTATCGCTTTCATTTTGGCCATGCTTTTGTACGCTTGTGCATTTAACCAAAAGAAGGCTATTTTCAGCAATACAACCAAAGCCACGATCGACCATCCCCAATTGTCCAAGTTTGCATTTATTTTGTACAAAAGCCAATACAAAGGTTTTGCAAGAATGGTTAACCATCCGTAATCTTTTACAAGTTCTAAACCAGGATATAAATCTTCTAAGTTTTTTTCTTCTTGCGGACCTGAATAAAATCTCGCTTCTGTATCTAATTTGTTTCCGGGCTCTAAAGTTTTAGTACCGCTTATCATTCCAACTGAATATAGGTTTGTGTCAATTTTCTTAGAATATATTTCTCTTTCTCTTTCATCACTAAACATCCATGCACTGGCATAGTAATGTTGAACCATTGCTACATATCCGTAATTTGATTTATTTTGTATGCTTACCTTATTGTTCTCTATATCTTTAAATTCAATTTTTTCATATTTCTTTTCTTGTGTGTACACGGCTGGACCTGTGAACGTGGAGTAAAAATCAGACTCGCCATCTGGTTTGTTTCCATCTCTTATAATTTGTACATACAGTTTAGGCGATACCGTCTCTTTTGTTTCATTTATTACCGTATGTTTTATATCAACATAATATTGATCCGGCGACAATGTAAATGTCTTGATTAGTTTTATGCCATTTTCACCCTCGGTAGAAAACTCTAGGTTTTGCTTTTCATTTTTATCTTCCGAATGTTGGTACTTCGTCATGATCATTGCGGTTTTATGATTTGGAAAGGCAATATTTCCATCGTTTCCAATCAAACCACTTTGTGCTAAATAAATTCTTTGTTTTGATTCGTCTAGCAATGAAATCGGCTCATTGTTATTTTTTGGATCTGTCTGTTTCAAAAATCTACTTTTAATGATCGATCCTCCATCCGAACTTATCGTCAACTCTAAATTTTGATTTTTTAATACAAAGGTTTTTTGTTTTTGACTTGAAGAACCTTCTTGCTTGTTGAGTTGATCAATTTTATTGGAGCCCACCTCATTTATACTTTTGGGTATTTCGGTTGTGCGGTTGACTTTGATATCTGAATCTGATTTCTCAGTCGCGGTTGTTAGTTCCTTTTGAGGAAAAAACATTGGTTTTTTGCCGTTATAAACCTGCCATTGATCCCATAACAATACCATTGAGAAACCGAAAATCACCCAAAGAATTGTTCTTTTAATATCGTTCATTTTTTACTTTACGTTTTCTTTTTTGGTACAAAATCGATGCCACCTTGATTAAATGGATGACAACGACATAGTCGCTTTAAGGTTAAATAGGCGCCTTTGCTCGCGCCGTGTTCTTTGATTGCTTCGATTGAATAGGCAGAGCAAGAAGGATAAAAGCGGCAAGATGTGTTTAGTAAAGGCCTTATTATCCACCTATAGAAATAAATGATTCCCAATGGTATACATTTCATCATTAGTTCACCATTTTTTCAAATAATACGATTAAATCATTCCTAATTATTTCTTTGATGTAGTCTGAGTTTGCGCTTATTGAGTGTGTTTGTTTTATTACTTTATGCAATCTTATTACATAAGCTTTATTGCTGGAAAGCTTCGTTTGTTCGGAAACGATCGATCTGATTTGTCTTTTGATTGAGTTTCTTGTTACCGCTCTTTTCGCACATCTTTTGGGCACCAGAGCACCAAACAGGATGTTCGTAGTACCGTCCGATGATGTTTTTAGTTGGGCAACAAGTACCCGGTCGCACGAATGTAGCGAAAAATAATCGGTTCTAGATGTCTTATTACCAGACATGACCGTCTGAAAATCTTTCCATGTTTTCAGACTGATCATTTACAAACGCAGCCTACCTATCAGACAGCCAAACGCTTGCGTCCTTTTGCCCGACGTGCATTAATGACCGCTCTACCGCCACGAGTTTTCATTCTTACTAAAAAACCATGCGTTCTAGCGCGTTTTGTTTTAGATGGTTGATATGTTCTTTTCATTTTCTGAGTCCCGTATTGTTTACTTCCCAACTAGGGAAACCTTGTATTATCGCAAAAATTCTTTACTTTGTAACCCTTTTTTTAACAAGATTAGCTCACACAAGACCATAATACTTTAGTTCCTGTTTTGTTTCTCTCCGCTAACTTGCGAAATTTGTGGATAATTTATTGATAAACCCTTAAAAAAACACGTTAAACTACAATATATCCACAGATATAAAACAATGACATTGGACTCCTCTTCTTCCTCTGACTCAAGAGATTCTGAGTTTGATTCAAACTCCAATCTTTGGCAGTTATGCACTCAACAGCTCGCAAATGAGTTGCCAGAACAGCAATTCAATACTTGGATTAAGCCCCTTAAAGCTGACGTGGCTCTTGATGGAAGCAAAATCATCATCTGGGTTGCCAATAGGTTTAAGCTTGATTGGATTCGTGCTCAATATTTTCAAAAGCTTAACTCTTTATTAGAGCAACTTAATGGACAGCCTATAAAATTAGAACTTTCTCTTTCGGCAAAAGAAATCCCTCAAAATTACTCTCCAACGACCATCAAACCTGAGTTTGACATTCCTGTTGATACTCGAGGATCGCAAGATGATTTTCCAGTCAATGGCCACAAATCTAGACTAAATACTGCACTTACCTTTGAAAATCTTGTCGAAGGTACAGCCAACAGAATGGCTCGTGCGGCTGCCATGCATGTAGCAACCATTCCTGGACAACTCTATAACCCATTGTTTATCTATGGTGGCGTTGGACTTGGTAAAACGCATTTAATTCACGCCGTTGGCAATAAGCTTTTATCCGATCAGCCCGACGCAAAAGTTTTGTACATTCATGCAGAACAATTTGTTTCTGATGTTGTCAAAGCCTATCAGCGCAAAACGTTTGATGAATTTAAACACCACTATCATTCTTTAGATCTATTATTGATAGATGATGTTCAGTTTTTTGCGAACAAGGATAGAACTCAAGAAGAGTTTTTTAATGCTTTTGAAGCCTTACTCGCCAAGAAATCACACATTGTGATGACCAGCGACACATATCCAAAGGGATTGAACGATATACATGAACGACTGGTTTCCAGGTTTGATTCTGGTCTTACTGTGGCTATCGAACCCCCTGAGTTAGAAATGCGTGTAGCTATTTTAATGAGCAAAGCTCGCAATGAAGGCACTGAAATGCCAGAGGAGGTAGCTTTTTTTGTTGCCAAAAATGTTCGCTCAAATGTACGGGAACTTGAAGGCGCTTTGAGAAAAATTCTTGCCTATTCAAGATTCAACCAGAAAGAAATTAATATACAACTTGCAAGAGATGCTTTAAGAGATCTTTTATCGATACAAAACCGTCAAATATCGGTTGAAAACATACAAAAAACAGTTGCTGATTATTACAAAATAAAAGTCGCTGACATGTACTCGAAAAAACGTCCCGCTTCGATTGCAAAACCACGTCAAATCGCAATGTACTTAGCTAAAGAACTCACTCAAAAAAGCCTACCTGAAATTGGCGAACTCTTTGGAGGGCGTGACCACACGACTGTTTTACATGCTGTTAGAAAAATTGGTTCCGAAAGACAACAACTTAACGACCTTAATCAACAGCTTCATGTTTTAGAGCAAACCTTGAAAGGATAAGGCTGTGGATATAAAAAGAACAACTCCATACTTATCAACAGATTTTCGAAGATCTCTAAAGTTATTCAACCAAAGCCGCCTACTTTCATGAATCAATTTTCTATGTTAAACATTCGTCAAGCCATTGATTCTTTTATAAAAAGTGGTGTTATCCACATAAAAGTCATGTGCTTATCTACTACTACTATTTATTATTAATACATTAAGAGGTTAATGTGATCATTTTAAAAACAACTCAAGACAAAATTTTATCTATCCTCCAATCGGTCAGTGGAATCGTTGAGCGCCGGCACACCATGCCCATTTTGGCTAATATTTTTATTCAAAAAATAGGCAGCAAAGTACATTTCACAACAAGTGATCTTGAAATTCAAATCAAGACTTCGAGTGATTTTGATGGAGTTGATGGAGACTATTCAACAACCATCGGAGCGAGAAAAGTTATTGATATTCTGCGCTCAATTGACCCTGATCAAAATGTAACTTTTGAATCAAGCAAAGATAAAGTTGTTTTAAAGGGGGGTAAAAGCCGCTTTTCTTTACAAACAATGGCTGCGGAGGATTTTCCAAGTTTAAAAGAAACATCTCCATTTGGTGCAAGTTTCACTCTTTCTCAAAGAACGCTTAAGCACTTGATGAACCAAGTTTCGTTTTCAATGGCTGTTCACGACATACGTTATTATTTGAATGGTATTTTATTTGTAGTTGAAAACAATGAACTTCGCCTCGTAGCTACAGATGGTCACCGCCTAGCGTATTCAAGTTCAAAACTGGAAAGTGAAATTCCAAAACAGGAAGTAATCCTTCCAAGGAAAACAGTTCTTGAATTATCCAGACTTCTTCATGAAAATGACGATACGATATCAATTAGCTTTGCAAGCAATCAAGCACGATTTGTCTTCAATGAAATTGAGTTCGTTTCTAAACTTGTTGAAGGCAAGTTTCCTGACTACAACCGAGTTATACCTAAAAAACAAAATAACACGGTTTTGATAGACAGATTGAGTCTTTTATCTTGTTTACAGCGAACAGCTATTTTAACGAGTGATAAATTTAAAGGTGTTCGAATCAACATTGAACCCAATATATTAAAAGTGACTTCGACTAATGCAGAGCAAGAAGAAGCTTCGGACGAAATTGAAATAGATTACAGCGGTGATAAAATTGAAATTGGTTTTAATGTGACCTACCTGATTGATGTTTTATTGAACATGCAACAGAAATCTATTTGTTTTGATTTACCAGACTCAAGTAGTTCTGCTTTAATTACTATCCCTGAAGATACTTCTTTTAAGTATGTTGTGATGCCAATGAGAATTTAACTTTTTATTTGTATCACTTGAGAAAAATTTATGACCGAAAACAACGATAATTCAAATTCAACGACTAACCCAGATTCATATGGTGAAGGTTCAATACAAATATTAGAAGGCTTAGAAGCGGTCAGAAAACGTCCTGGGATGTACATTGGTGATACATCAGATGGAACAGGTCTTCATCATTTGGTTTTTGAAGTTGTTGACAATTCCATTGACGAAGCCCTTGCTGGACATTGTGACGATATTGTTGTCACAATCCATACCGACAATTCAATCAGTGTGACAGATAACGGTCGTGGAATTCCTACGGGGGTTAAATTAGATGATAAACACGAACCCAAAAGAAGCGCCTCAGAAATTGCTTTGACTGAATTGCATGCAGGGGGCAAATTTAATCAAAATAGCTATAAGGTATCAGGTGGCTTGCATGGTGTGGGTGTTTCATGTGTCAATGCTTTATCTAAATGGCTTCGCTTAACAGTTAGACGCGATGGAAGTGTTTTCAATTTGGAGTTTGCCAAAGGCGTTGTACAAAACCGAATTATTGAATTACATGGCGGCGTAGAGATTTCCCCGATGAAAGTCATGGGTTCTACGGAAAAAAGAGGAACGGAAGTTCATTTTTTACCCGATACAGAAATATTTACTCAAAATACCGATTTTCATTACGATATTTTAAGTAAACGTTTAAGAGAACTGAGCTTCTTAAACAACGGAGTAAGAATTCGTTTGATTGATGAGCGATTTGGTAAAGAAGATGATTTTTCTGGTACGGGCGGCGTTCAAGGATTTGTCGAGTTTATCAATTCTGGAAAAAAAGTATTACATCCTTCAGTTTTCTATGCAAACGGGGATAGACCTGCCGAATCATATGGAGGTATACCTGGCACTCATATAGGCGTTGAAGTTTCCATGCAGTGGAACGATGGCTATAGCGAAAATGTTTTGTGTTTTACCAATAACATTCCCCAAAGGGATGGAGGTTCTCATTTGACGGGTCTTCGCGCTGCGATGACTCGTGTAATCAATAAATACATCGATGAGCATGAGTTTGCTAAAAAAGCCAAGGTAGAGGTTTCTGGTGACGATATGCGGGAAGGTTTGTGTTGTGTTCTTTCAGTGAAAGTCCCTGAGCCCAAATTCAGCAGTCAAACCAAAGACAAATTGGTATCTAGCGAAGTTCGAGCACCAGTTGAAGATATTGTTGCCAAAGCTTTAGGTGACTATTTGCAAGAGCGTCCCAATGATGCAAAGATTATTTGCGGGAAAATCGTTGATGCTGCTCGCGCTCGCGAAGCGGCTCGAAAAGCTCGTGAAATGACAAGAAGAAAAGGTGTTCTTGATGGAATGGGTTTACCTGGAAAACTTGCCGATTGCCAAGAAAAGGATCCGGCCCTTTGTGAAATCTATATTGTCGAGGGAGATTCAGCTGGTGGCTCAGCTAAGCAAGGGCGAGATCGCAAGTTTCAAGCTATTTTGCCATTGCGTGGAAAAATTCTGAACGTTGAAAAAGCCCGTTATGAGAAACTTTTAACAAGCAATGAAATTCTTACTCTGATTACAGCTTTGGGCACAGGAATTGGAAAAGCCTCTTCAGAGTCAGGTAAGTCTGCTACAGATGATTTCAATGTTGATAAACTTCGCTACCACCGCATCATCATCATGACCGACGCTGACGTTGACGGAGCACACATTCGAACACTTTTACTGACTTTCTTTTATAGACAAATGCCAGAATTGGTTGAAAGGGGGCATATTTATATTGCCCAGCCACCACTTTATAAAGTTAAAGTTGGAAAGGAGGAGCAGTACTTGAAGGATGCTCCAGCGTTGGATGTTTTTTTGTTAAAAGTTGCGTTGAAGGATGCTTCTCTTTCTACAGGAGGAGAGGATCCACAGACAATCAATGGGGAAACGCTTGAGTCCTTGGCGAGTAAACATCAAATTGCGGAATCTGTTATTCATCGTTTGAGTGGTTTTATGGATGCAGAAGCTTTGAGGGCGATTGCTGACGGTGTCATGGTTCAACTCGACTCGCTTGATCAAGCGCAATCTTCAGCTTTGCTTTTGCAAGCGAAACTGCAAGAACTTGGAAGTGGTGCTCAAGTCACGGGTGAGTTTGATGTCAGAAGCGACAAGCCCATATTAAGAATCAGTCGACGTCACCATGGCAATGTGAAAAGCAGCATCATTACGCAAGATTTTGTCCATGGCGCTGATTATGCTGCTTTGTTTGAGGCAGCCCAAACGTTTAAATCATTGCTCCAACCAGGGTCTAAAATTGCCCGAGGTGAAGGTGACAAACTCAAAGAAGAAAAAGTTACGGATTTTCGCCAGGCCATGAAATGGTTAATATCCCAAGCTGAGCACGTAACTGCTAGGCAGCGCTACAAAGGGCTGGGAGAAATGAACCCCTTACAACTGTGGGAGACGACCATGGATCCAGCTGTGCGCAGATTGCTTAGGGTTCAAATTGACGATGCAATTGAAGCGGACCGAGTTTTCACCATGTTGATGGGCGATGAGGTTGAACCCAGGCGAATATTTATTGAGTCCAACGCCCTAAGAGCTGCAAATATTGATATTTAGATGTGATCTAAGAGCCTCAAGCAAGTGGTGTTTTATCTTCAATCTTTGAGAAATCTCCCGCTTTGGTATTCTTTGATTGTATTTAGTATTTCTTGTCTGCTGTTCATGACAAATGGACCGTATTGCTCAATCGGCTCATTAATGGGTTCGCCCGCAATCAATATCATTTTTGCTTTGCCTTGGCTGCTAATTTTTATTGCTTCACCCGAATTGCTTAAGATCGCCATATACCCCTCAGAAACGGTCATCGTTTCATCAGGATCTCCCACCCTTGCCGCACCTTCATATACATAAATAAACGCGTTTTTTGTTTTCTCAAGTGGAAAAGAAAAAGGCTCGGTTTTTGTATTTTCAAAATGAATGTCTAAATATTGGGGCAAGGTATGTGGTTTTTGAACGGCACCCTTGATCTGCTCAAACTCACCGGCAATGACTTTAATGAGTAGGCCTTTCTTTTGTACGAAAGGGATTTCTGATGACGTGAAGTCTTTGTAGCTTGGTTTGCTCATCTTCAGGTGTGATGGTAAATTTACCCAAAGCTGAAAGCCTTTCATCAAACCGTTTTCTTGTTCGGGCATTTCACTGTGGATAACGCCTCTTCCGGCCGTCATCCATTGAACACCACCGTTTACTAAGAGTCCCTCATTTCCAGCGCTGTCCTTGTGTCGCATTTTCCCTTCAAGCATGTATGTGACGGTTTCAAATCCTCGGTGTGGATGATCTGGAAACCCTCCAATGTAGTCCTCAGCTTCATCACTGCCAAATGCATCCAACATTAAAAAGGGGTCGAGTCTTCTTTGCAAATCTTGCGTCAGCACACGTGTGAGCTTCACGCCATCACCATCGGATGTTTTGTTGCCCAGTATCAATCGCTCTACAGTGCGTGATTTCATTTTTTATCTTGAGATGATTAGACAGGCGTTTGTTCCACCAAAGGCGAAAGAATTGCTCATCATGTGATTGAGATTTAAACCAAACCCGAAATCTGAACACGAGTGTGAATCATGTCTATGTTGTTTTAGAAACTCTTATTTCGTCAAAGATGACGCACACTTGCTCAAGTGTGTTCGTCTCTTCTCGCGGGTCTAGCTTTTCTTCTGGAATCCGAGTGTCAAAGGCATCCTCTATGGCAAATACAAACTCCATGGGTCAACGAATCCAAGCCCAGATCTGTCAAAGCGGTTGTGCGTCTAACGTCTGCATTTCCGTGAAAATTTTCACTTAGCAAGCTTTGTACTTTTACATATATTTCATTGCTGGACATGTTCCGACGTCTTTTATTTTTTTTGTAATTGTAGAGGCAATTCGTTTTCTTTTAACTAAATACGCGTTCATTCAACAACGGTGCGATTCTTATTTGACTTGTGTTTTGGCAGCATATCGCTGTTTATTATTCAGTACACTGTTAAAATGCATTTGTTCTTTAAGCTCACTTGGGTGAGAACAAATGACTATATTGAATTTGATATGGACTATCCTAAAATTTTTGACGTTATCGTTGTCGGTGGTGGTCACGCAGGCACAGAGGCCGCTTTGGCCAGTGCGCGCATGGGTTCAAAAACATTGTTGATCACCCACAACATTGAAACTTTGGGTCAAATGAGTTGCAACCCGTCTATTGGGGGCATTGGGAAGGGTCATTTGGTCAAAGAGATTGATGCCATGGGCGGTGCGATGGCGTTGGCAACAGATTTGGCGGGCATACAGTTCAGAATCTTGAACAGCTCAAAGGGGCCAGCGGTTCGTGCAACCAGGGCGCAGGCAGATCGAATTCTTTACAAGGCGGCCATACGCGAAGTCTTAGAAAATCAAGAGAACCTTTTTATTTTTCAGCAATCCGTTGACGACTTGATTGTCCAGGCCCATAAAGTGGTCGGGGCGGTGACGCAATCCGGCATACGCTTCACTGGTAAAACAGTTGTTCTAACCGCAGGTACCTTTTTGAACGGCAAGATCCATGTGGGATTGAGCAATTACTCTGCTGGGCGTGCTGGAGATCCGCCGGCCATCTCTTTGAGTGAGCGCTTAAAAGAATTGAAGTTACCCCAAAAAAGGCTAAAAACCGGAACCCCGCCTCGTATCGATGGACGAACAATCGACTATTCAAAGTGCCTCGAGCAAGCGGGTGATGGCATGCCTGGCGGCTTGCCTGGCGGTGTACCCGTTTTCAGTTTTATGGGCCAAAACATTGTGCATCCCAAACAAGTCTCATGTTGGGTGACGCATACCAATGAAAAGACCCACGACATTATTCGCTCTGGTTTTGATCGAAGTCCCATGTTCACTGGAATAATTGAAGGTGTTGGACCCAGGTATTGTCCAAGTGTTGAAGACAAGATCAATCGTTTTGCCGACAAGGCAAGTCATCAAATCTTCTTAGAACCTGAGGGGTTGACTACCCACGAGGTTTATCCAAATGGCATCAGTACGAGCCTTCCCTTTGATATTCAGCACGCCCTTGTTCAATCCATTTCTGGTTTAGAGAACGCGCATATTTTGAGGCCGGGTTACGCCATTGAATATGATTATTTTGATCCAAGAGAGCTTTTGCCAAGTTTTGAGACCAGGGCCATTGAGGGTTTGTTTTTTGCGGGACAAATCAATGGAACCACTGGCTATGAGGAGGCCGCAGCCCAGGGTTTGTTCGCCGGGATCAATGCGGCTTTGAAGGCCAAGGAAAAAGCCCCTTGGATGCCTAAGCGTGATGAGGCCTACTTAGGTGTCATGGTCGATGACTTGATCACCAAGGGCGTGACCGAGCCCTATAGGATGTTCACGTCTCGAGCGGAGTTCAGGCTTCAGTTGCGAGAAGACAATGCAGATGTCAGATTGACCGAACAGGCGAGGGCTTTGGGTTTGGTCGATGACAGAAGATGGCGTGCTTTTGAGCTCAAGCAAGAAGCTGTTTCACGTGAAACACAAAGATTGCGAACGCAATGGATCAATCCCCAAAACATCGAGCGTCTCACGTGTGAGCGTGTATTGGGTCAAATGATTGAGCGAGAATACAATTTGGCAGATTTGTTGCGTCGTCCTGGGGTCATGTACGCCGATGTGGTTTCATTGGACGCGGATCGATTCACCAGCCAAGAGCTGATCGATCTGAATGCTCAAGAGCGTCAATCGATCATCGAGCAAATCGAAATTACAGCCAAATATGCCGGCTACATTGATCGACAGCATGAGGAGGTTCGGCGATCAAGCCATTTTGAATCTATGCTGTTGCCACCCAATCTCGACTATGCTTTGATAACGGCTTTGAGCTTTGAGGTTCGCCAAAAGTTGCAAACGCAAAGACCACAAACACTTGGGCAGGCGTCGAGAATCTCGGGCGTGACGCCAGCAGCAATCTCACTGTTGTTGATTCACTTAAAGCGCCAAAGGTACAAGGGCTTTGAAGAAAAGAAAGTTGAAGAAGAGTTGACGCGATCGCCCGCTTAAATCCTTGTGACTGCAGCTTCTAGATCGATGACTTTTTTAAATCAATTGGGGCAAAGCGGGGACAAGCTCGCGCATGGCGCATCCAAGATCGGATTGAGTTTGAGTGAATTGCAGCTGGAGCAGTTGGCCCAGTATGCGTGTCTCCTACAAAAATGGGGCGGGGTCTATAACTTGACTGCCAACAAGGAGTTCTCTCAAATCGTAAGCCTGCATTTATTGGACTCCTTGGTGGTTGTGAATCCTCTTCTTCGAGAGGCGCCGCATCTTAAAAATATCTTGGATGTGGGCTCAGGCGCCGGTTTGCCGGGCGTTGTCTTGGCCATTGCACTGCCGCATGTCCAGGTTCATTGTGTAGATGCGGTTGCTAAAAAAGCGGCTTTTATCCATCAAGTCGCTATCAGCTTGAAACTTAAAAACCTCTATGCGCATCACAGTAGGATAGAGGCATTTGAGGGTTGCTATGACCTCATTGCCTCTAGAGCCTTTTCTTCTTTGGTTGATTTTGCGGCTTTGACCCGAAAGAACATCTCGCAATCGGGTATTTGGTTGGCCATGAAGGCAAGGGTCAACCCCGAAGATGAGGGGCCTTTGCCCGAAGGGGTCGAGTTGTTTCACGTGGAACCATTGCGTGTGCCTGACTTGGAGGCGACTAGAAGTATCGTTTGGCTTAAAAACAAACAATAGCAACGCAAGTTGGCTTGTGAAGTGGTTTCACGTGAAACAAATGCACGAAATCTTCACAGTCCTGTCCCGCACCGACATAAAACCCTTGGAATACAGGTAAACTCTGCGCCTCTGAAGAAGAAAGACGCAAATGGGTTGGGGTTAAGAATATGCCGGTCAAGGACTACGCTTCATTTGTGATCACGGTTTGCCTCTTTTTGGCCTTGCCTGGCCCAGGCAATTTGGCTATTTTGACGGCATACCGTTTAGGTGGTGTGAGGGCAGCCATGACGTCGACCCTTGGGATAGCCTGTGGAGATCAAATCCTCATTCTTTTGGCTTTAGGCGGTTTGGCTGCGATTTTAGAAGAGGCGCCTTTGATTTTTCGGTGGGTGGAGTATGCGGGTGCGGCGTATTTAATTTACCTAGGGCTGCGCTTGATGAGGCCAAAGGAAGTTTCCCAAGAGTTCAGCGCCTTTCAATTGAAAGACAGTTTCAGGCAGTCTTTATGGATTACGTTGTTGAACCCCAAGGCGATTATTTTTTACATGGCATTTTTTCCATTGTTCATTGACAAATCCCGCCGAATTGATCTGAAAGCCTGGGCGGTTTTGGCGGGGACCATCGCTGTACTGACCGTGTTGTATGGGGTGTTGTTGCTTATGCTCATTGGACTTTTATCTCGCGCGTTCAAAGAAACGCAGGCTTTGACAAAATATTTGGCTCGCTCATTGGGTGTTTTGTTCATTGGTTTTGGTATCAAACTGGCTTTTTCATAAGAAGAAAGAAAAAAATGGCGCATATTTTTTGTGTTGCAAATCAAAAAGGCGGGGTCGGTAAAACAACAACAACCGTGAATCTAAGTGCTGGCTTGGCGGCTTTGTCCCAACGCGTGCTGATGGTGGACCTAGATCCCCAAGGCAATGCGACCATGGGCTCTGGCGTGGACAAGAGAGAGTTGGAGTTGAGTGTTTATGAGGTGCTGATCGAGGGCGCAGAAATTGCGAAAGCCAAAGTGCTTAGCAATTGGGGGGATCAACCGGCCCACCGGCTGCACAAAACATATGACATCCTTGGTGCAAGTCGTGAATTGGCCGCAGCCGAACTTGAGTTGGTGGGGATGGAAAACAGGGAAAAGCGGCTGAAACAAGCGCTTGAGAAAGTAGACAATGACTACGACTTTGTGTTGATCGATTGCCCACCGTCTCTGTCCTTGTTGACCTTGAATGGCTTGTGCTCAGCCAACGGCGTCATTGTGCCAATGCAGTGTGAATATTTTGCGCTTGAAGGATTGACCGATTTGGTCAACACCATCAAGCAAGTCCATGCGAATTTAAACCGAGAGCTGAAAATCATAGGTCTTTTGCGTGTCATGTTTGACCCCCGAGTGAGTTTACAAGTACAGGTCAGTGATCAGTTGAAGGCCCATTTTGGAGACAAAGTTTTTAACGCGGTGATTCCCCGAAATGTTCGTTTGGCTGAGGCGCCCAGTTTCGGTTTGCCAGGTGTGGTTTATGACCCCAACGCAAAGGGAAGCCAAGCCTTCATCGCTTTTGCCAAAGAGATGGTCGAAAGAATTGCAAAAAACACATAAAGAGTTCTTTTGTATTAAATTAAAATCGATAAAACATCTTTGGATGTCAATCAAGTGAACAAATTGAGAGAAAAAAGAAAATGGTGACTAAAAAAGCAAGTCGGTTGGGAAGAGGTTTAGAGTCTTTATTGGGCCCTAAAGCACCTGAGGGTGGTTTAGGCTTGGAGCCGTCCTTAGATGCACCCCATCAATTGGAGTTGGCTCAAATGGTGCCGGGCATGTATCAGCCAAGAACGCGCATGGATGAAGGTGCGCTTTATGAGTTGGCTGAAAGCATCAAAATGCAAGGAGTCATGCAACCTATTTTGGTTCGCCCTTTGAAAGAGGGGGAGCACGCCGGCAAGTATGAGATTATTGCGGGGGAGAGGCGTTTTAGAGCGTCAAAAATTGCCGGTCTTGAGCGAGTGCCCGTCTTGGTAAGAGATGTGCCCAATGAGGCGGCCGCTGCGATGGCTTTGATAGAGAACATTCAGCGCGAAGACTTGAATCCCCTGGAGGAGGCTCAGGGCTTGCAAAGATTGGTCAAGGAGTTTGGTCTGACACATGAGGAGGCGGCGCAGGCCGTTGGACGCTCTAGAAGTGCGGCGACAAATTTGCTTCGATTGTTGAATTTGGCAGACCCCGTGCAGATGCTATTGATGGCAGGGGACTTGGACATGGGACACGCAAGGGCGCTTTTAAGTTTGGATCGAGCCACTCAAATTACAACGGCTCACCAAATAGCAGCCAAGCACTTGTCGGTGCGTGAGGCTGAACGCTTGGTGAAAAAAATAGGGGCTGAGTTTCAATTGGTAGCATCTAAGCCGAAAAAAGAAAAATCCCGAGACCTCAGAAAAGTAGAGGAAGAGTTGTCCGACTTGCTAACGGCGCAAGTGGAGGTTCGTGTCAAAAAGAGAGTGAAAAGATATGGCCGGGTTGAGGAGATGGGTGAGTTGGCCATTCAATTTGGCTCACTCGAAGAGGTCAATGGATTGATCGATAAACTCAAAACGATTGTTCAATTGCAATAGGAAAGACTTGCCAAACAAGGGCTGCCTTGGTTTGTTGGAGGTTTTTCAACACGGAGCCAAGGGGTGAGTGTGGGTATAGACAGGTGCATGGATGCGTTGTCGTGCAGCGAGGCAAAAGAAAGAGGGGACAGAAAAAAAAGATGCAGGCCTTTTAAAAAAGGTATTTTTCAACACATTGGATTTTTCTCGCGCTTGATCAGCGCAAAAGAAAGACCATCAATTGGGCCAAGGAGAGAACAATGGGACAACGACTCACACAAATTACAACACGCACCGGTGATGCGGGCATGACTGGTTTGGGCAACAACGAGCGTGTGCCAAAGAGCCATGTGCGTGTTCAAGCCATGGGGGATGTGGACGAGTTGAACTCCATGCTGGGTTTGCTTCTTTGTGAAGAGATGGCGCTGAAAGAGCAGGCGTTGTTGGTGGACATTCAGCACGAGCTCTTTAATCTTGGGGGGGAGTTGTCCATCCCTGGCTTTCTCTTGCTCAAAGAGTCGGCTGTCGCTGACTTGGACTTGGAGATTGCTTCTTACGTGAAGGTGTTGCCACCTTTAAAAGAGTTTATCTTACCTGGGGGTACCCGCTCATCGACCTTGGCGCACGTGTGTAGAACTGTAGCGAGAAGAGCAGAGCGGTCTTTGGTCACACTTTCCAAAGAGGAAACATATGAGGGTTTGGGTATTCAGTATCTGAACCGTTTGAGTGACGTCATGTTCATGTTGGCACGAAAACTCAACCTTGATGCAGGCGTGCCGGATGTCTATTGGAAAAGCGAGCGGTTGGCCAAACTGAACCAACCCTCAAGCGTTTGATCCCCGACGGGCCAAAGACGTGCACCGTTGAGTGAAGTTGACCTCAGCGCGGTGAAGATGTGCCTTGAACAATGGCCACGGTTAACCGTGAAATGCAGATCAATTCGTGCTTGTCATTTTTAAGTTCAATCCCCCAAATTTGAGTGCTTTTTCCGACGTGAAAGGGCCGAGCAACGCCATAGACATAGCCACTGCTCACACCTTTCAGATGGTTGGCATTGATCTCCATGCCCAGGGCTAGAAACTCTGCAGGGCAGGCGTAGTAGGCGCCACATGAGCCCAGTGTCTCTGCCAGCACCACACTCACGCCTCCATGAAGTCTGCCATAAGGCTGCATGGTTTTGCGCTCTACTTTTAAACGAGCACCGATAAAATCATCGCCAACCTCTGTAAACTCAATGCCCAGATGATCCGATGCAGAGCCGGTGTTCTTGGCGATCAATTCTTCAATAGAGATGGGTTTTTGCCAGATGCGCATGGTTCATTCAAGGAAGGAGTGAGGGATAAAGCATGATAAGACAGGGGACTTGGCCCTCACTTTTTAAGCTTGCCTTTGGCAATGATGGATGTCGCGAGCATGGATTTGGTGGTTTCCACGATCCCTGGCTTGGGCGCGGTGAGATCTTTTTTGGGTTTTTTGTTCTCTTTGTTTTTTCTTTGTTGACCTTTTGCCATGATAAAGTCCTCAGACAGTTAAAAGCCCAGTGTACTCCCCAAGATGCGGATTGCCCACCATGCATAAAGAAATAGAACTCAAAGAGTCGGAGGTCATTTTAAAGGCCATTCGAGCACAAGGCCCGGGCGGGCAACATGTCAACAAAGTCTCCAGTGCCATACACTTGCGATTTGATATCCATGCATCCAGCCTTGGCGAAGTCATCAAGCAAAGAATGTTGGCCCTCAAGGACTCAAGAATCTCAAAAGAGGGTGTTTTGGTGATGAAGGTGCAAGACACACGAAGTCAAGATATGAATCGAATTTTAGCTTGGGCCAGACTCAATGATTTGATTCTCAAATGCGCTCAAGCACCCAAAGCGAGAAGAGCCACTCAACCCAAGAGATCCTCCATTGAGAAACGCTTAGAGCAAAAGAAAAAGCGCTCAACGCTCAAATCAAGTCGGGGTTTTATGAACGAATAAGTACAAGGCCACGCCATCTATATTAAACTTAACAACTGTGAGACTGGCCCATCAAGATCACGCTCGGGGGCAGAAGCTTTATTTAAAACGAATTGGAAAACACAATGACGCGAGTAACTTTTCAGTGGCAAGACCCTTTCTTACTGAATGATCAACTCAGTGAAGAGGAGAGGATGATCCAACAAGCGGCCCATGAGTATTGTCAAAGAAAATTGGTGCCTCGTGTGCTAGAGGCATTTAGAAGTGAAAAAACCGACCCCACCATCTTTCGTGAAATGGGCGAATTGGGGCTCCTTGGCCCCACCATCCCTCAAGAATACGGGGGGCCGGGATTGAGTTACGTGGATTACGGTTTGATTGCCCGAGAGGTTGAGCGGGTTGACTCGGGATACCGTTCGATGATGAGTGTGCAATCCTCATTGGTCATGTTGCCCATTTATGAGTTTGGTACTCAAGCACAACGCGAAAAGTATTTACCCTCTTTGGCCAGTGGACAAAGCATCGGGTGCTTTGGTTTGACAGAAGCAGATCATGGTTCGGACCCTGGGAGCATGTCTACACGCGCCCAGAAAGTGGCGGGGGGGTATCAACTGCGCGGGAGCAAAATGTGGATTTCCAATAGCCCCATCGCAGATGTTTTTGTGGTTTGGGCCAAAGAGATGAGTGAAAGTGGCACGGTGGGACCCATTAGAGGGTTTATCTTAGAAAAAGGGATGAAGGGCTTGAGTTCACCTGCGATTCACGGGAAAGTGGGTTTACGGGCCTCGATCACTGGGGAAATTGTGATGGATTCGGTTTTTGTACCCGAAGAAAATGCCTTTCCAGAAGTCACAGGTCTGAAGGGCCCCTTTACCTGTTTAAACAGTGCGCGCTATGGCATCGCTTGGGGTGCCTTGGGCGCAGCGGAGTTTTGTTGGCATGCAAGCCGTCAGTACACGATGGATCGCATTCAATTTGGGCGCCCTTTGGCGGCCAATCAATTGATACAAAAGAAATTGGCCGATATGCAAACTGAAATTGCTTTGGGCTTGCAGGGTTGTTTGAGGTTGGGTCGAATGAAAGACGAGGGCAAGGCGTCTGTAGAGCTCACCTCTTTGCTTAAAAGAAACTCCTGTGGCAAGTCTTTGGATGTGGCACGTTTGGCACGAGACATGATGGGTGGAAACGGCATCAGTGATGAGTTTGGAGTTGCAAGACACTTGGTGAATTTAGAGGTCGTCAATACCTATGAAGGCACGCATGATGTGCATGCTTTAATTTTGGGTCGTGCACAAACAGGCATTGCTGCATTTGCCAATTAGACAACATATGCATTGAACATGTCTGAGCCCAAGCGTCGCATTGTCGTTGGATTAAGTGGGGGGGTTGACTCTGCGGTGGCGGCGTATCTTTTAAAAAAAGAGGGCCACGAAGTACATGCCATATTTATGAAAAACTGGGAGGAGGACGACCACGACACCTATTGTTCATCGAATGAGGATTTTGTAGATGCCGTGGCGGTTGCCGACGTTTTGGGCATTGAAATTGAGCATGTCAATTTTGCGGCGGACTACAAGGATCGTGTTTTTGCCGAGTTTTTAAAGGAATACAAAGCGGGCAGAACGCCCAATCCGGATGTGCTGTGCAATGCAGAAATCAAGTTCAAGGCTTTTTTGGACCATGCGATGCGACTAGGCGCAGAAAAAATTGCAACCGGTCATTATGCAAGAGTTGTGGAAACTGCAAGCGGATTCAAGTTATTAAAGGGACTGGATACAGAGAAGGATCAGAGCTATTTTTTACACCGCTTGCATCAGGGGCAGTTGAGCAAGACTTTGTTTCCAGTGGGGGAGATGAGAAAGCCCAAGCTCAGGGCCTTGGCTGCTGAGATTGGTTTGCCCAATGCCAAGAAAAAAGACTCAACTGGCATATGTTTTATCGGCGAGCGGCCATTTCGGGCTTTTTTAAATCAATACATTTCCTCTAAGCCTGGACCGATCAAAAATGAGCTGAGCCAAACCATTGGTCAACACGTGGGCCTGAGTTTTTATACCTTGGGTCAAAGACAAGGATTGGGCATTGGCGGGGTCAAGGACTCGCAACGCGGACAGGATGCAAAATCCAAAAAAAATGAGCACCACGAGCCTTGGTTTGTTGCGTACAAGGAAATGCAGCGCAACATCTTGTGGGCCGTGCAAGGTCATGATCACCCGGCTCTTTTATCCGATGCATTGAGTGCCCAAGACTTGAGTTGGACGTGTGGCCGTGAGGTACCCGATTTAACAGCAAGAGGCTTGACAGCAAAGACGCGCTACCGACAAGTGGATGCGGTGTGCCAGGTGGATGCGATGAGCGCCAAAGAATTGAAATTGTCGTTTGACCAAGCTCAATGGGCGGTCACACCAGGACAGTCGGTGGTTCTATACAGTGGAGAGGAGTGCTTGGGTGGCGGTGTCATATGGGGCTACAGCCCACGTCAAAGTTTCAACGCTCCACGAATGCCGTTGGCCCTGCCAATGCAGTAGCAGCGCGCATGCGCTTTACATGACATCCAATACTTCTTTTGCTGCACGAACAAGCACCGATCGCAACCACTCATGCGCTTGATCAGAAAACGCCTGCTTGAACCAAAGCAAGTCCACGTGAACGGGTTGAAGTCTCAAGGGAATGGGTTTGATGCACAGTTGTTCAGCCAAGCCTGCGACTCGAACAAAATGCTTGGGCAAAACCGTCAACAAGTTTGAGTTCAATACCACGCGTCCAGCGGTTGAGAATTGATTGACGGTGACGGCCACTTTTCGATGCCGACCCAAAGATGCAAGGGCCTCGTCGACAAAGCCGAAAGGTCGACCAGAAAAACTCACCAGCATGTGCCTTGCTTGGCAAAAGGCTTCCAAATCCAAAGGCCGAGTGCTCAGTGGGTGATCTCGCCGCATGACACAAACATATTCGCCTTCAAAGAGCCGAAAATAATCAAACATGACCAACTCGTCTGACTGTGCTTTTGCGGTGAGATCGGCCAAGACGCCTGGGAAATGACCCACGGCGATATGAGCTGCGTGTTCCATGAGGAGTTTTCGGGGGTCGCGAGTGGTCAAAGGAATGACGCGCAAACTGGCTTTGGGTGCCTCGAGCTCAAATATCTTAGATAACGCAGGGATGAGTTCTGCGGCGGTCGCATCGGCCATTGCCAAAATGAACGGCGTGGTGCTCTGTCGCGCATTGAAAGGATCGGGGGCGATGGCTTTCTCGAGTTGACTCAAGGCCTCTCGGATTTGTGGCCAAAGCCACTTGGCTTGTGAGGTTGGCATGAGACGCGGACCCGCGCGAACCAACAAGTCATCATCTAAGTGATCACGAAGCCGACGCAAAGCATTGCTTACAGCCGGTTGGGTGAGCGAGAGTTTTGTCGCAGCTCGAGTGAGGCTTTGCTCAGACATGATGACATCAAAAACCCTTAATAAGTTGAGATCAAGAGTCTTGAAGTTGGGTGTTCGGGCCTGCTTCATCATAATTATGAATATTGTACATCACCAAACAAAAGTTGAACAACACTCGCAAAAACCCTAGTATAAACACATGCGGTTTTAAAAGCGCTCTATTTTTCAAAGGAAACATCATGACAACATTTGTACACACTCAATTCATTCAAAAGCATCCCGGTGTAGAACGTGTCGAAGGCATCGTGGCGAAATATCAAGGGTATTCCCAACACTTTGAGGGCGCAAAGGGTTTGGCCGCCTTGCTTTTAGGCGCCTTGGTTTCCGCTTTGCTCGTGGTTGCCAACCAAGTCATTGACTCTTGGAGTGATGGCCACTTGATGGCGGCATGGATTGCCCTTTGGATTGTGGCATTTTCTTCACTTGCTTTGTTTGATGGACCTGTCAGAAGCAGTTCGAGCAAATTGAGAAAAGGTTTGCAGCATTGGATGCATGTCAGGGCACAAAACAGGCAGGATGAAAAAACATGGGCCGTTGCGCAGCAAGATCCAGCGTTGATGGCCGAGTTGACGGTTTTAATGTTGAAGTCTTGATGGAGCGTAGTTGTTGACTTTCTGTGCTGAAAGAAAAAAGCCTCTTGGGAACAAGAGGCTTTTTAGCAAGAACGCAACAAAAAGCTCAAACGAGTGCGAGCCTTTTTTCAAGGTTATCTTGCGCTTGTTTCAACTCTTGGGGTAGGTGGTAAGAGAGTTGTTGGAAGAGTTCTTTGTGCAAGATGAGTTCCGCTTCCCAGGCCGACTTGTCGATGTGGGTCACTTGAGCGAATTGATCTGCAGAGAACTCAAGCCCCTTCCAATTGATTTCAGGGTAGGTCGGACTTACGCCAAAAAGATGGTCTTGGCCTTTGACGGTGTTTTCAATGCGGTCAATCATCCACTTCAAAACGCGCATATTTTCACCATAGCCAGGCCAGATGAACTTGCCATCGGCGCCTTTTTGAAACCAGTTGGTGGTGAAGATTTTTGGGAGAGTGGCGCCTTGTTGAGAAAGCTTTGCGCCCAAGTCCAGCCAATGCTGGAAATAATCGCTCATGTTGTAGCCCGTAAAGGGCAGCATGGCAAACGGGTCTCGTCTAACAATACCTTGAGCGCCCGTTGCTGCAGCGGTCGTCTCCGAGCCCATGGTAGAGGCCATGTAGACGCCTTCAACCCAAGTTCTAGCCTCCGTGACAAGGGGTACGGTGGTTGAGCGGCGGCCTCCAAAAATGAAAGCATCAATGGCAACTCCTTTTGGATCATCCCACGCGGAGTCAATGGCGGGGTTGTTGGTGGCTGCAACTGTAAAACGCGCATTGGGATGGGCCGCCTTGGCGCCGGTTTCTTTTGCGATCGCAGGCGTCCAGTCCTTGCCTTGCCAATCAATGCAATGCGCTGGCGCGTCGGCCATGCCTTCCCACCAAACGTCGCCATCGTCGGTCAGTGCCACATTGGTAAAGATCACATCGTTGTTTAAACTGGCCATGCAATTGGGGTTGGTGAGCGTATTGGTACCAGGCGCAACCCCAAAGTAACCGGCCTCAGGATTGATTGCGTACAAACGACCATCTTCTCCAGGCTTGATCCAAGCGATATCGTCACCAATGGTGGTGACTTTCCAGCCATCAAAACCTGTGGGGGGGATGAGCATGGCAAAGTTGGTTTTGCCACAGGCGCTTGGGAACGCGGCTGCGACATGGTATTTTTTCCCGTTGGGTGGGGTGACACCCAAGATGAGCATGTGCTCGGCCAACCAGCCCTCGTCTCGCCCCATGTTGGAAGCAATGCGAAGAGCAAAACACTTTTTCCCCAACAAAGCGTTTCCGCCGTAGCCAGAACCATAAGACCATATTTCACGTGTCTCGGGATAGTGAACAATGTATTTTGTGGCATTGCATGGCCAAATAGCGTCCCTTTGCCCGCTGGCCAAAGGCGCGCCAACGGTATGCACGCAAGGCACATACTCACCGTCTTTGCCTAAGACGTCATAGACCTCTTTGCCCATGCGGGTCATGATTTTCATGTTGACAGCAACATAAGCACTGTCGGAAAGTTCAACACCAATATGGGCAATGAGGCTACCAAGTGGGCCCATGGAAAAAGGCACGACATACATGGTGCGACCTTGCATGCAACCATCAAACAAGGGCTTTAAGGTATTTCGCATCTCCTGAGGATCACACCAATTGTTGGTTGGGCCAGCATCTTCTTGTTTGTGTGAGCAAATAAAAGTTCGGTCCTCAACGCGAGCAACGTCGTTGGGGTCGGAGCATGCGAGATAAGAGTTTGGACGCTTGGCGGGGTTGAGTTTTTTAAACGTGCCGGCCTCCACCAATAAATCACACAAGTGCTTGTATTCTTCATCTGACCCATTGCACCAAACGATGTCTTTGGGTTTGCAAAGCGCAGCCATTTCGCTGACCCAAGCAATAAGGTGGGTGTTTTTGACAAAGCTTGGAGGATTAACTCCCAAACTTTGATGTGCGGGTGCATTCATAAATCTCTCCTGATCAAATTAATTAAGGTCAAGCACTTGAGGGGTATCAAGACCCTGACCTTAAAGAACTCGAAGGTACTTTGAAGATACTAACCGAAAAAGATCGAAGCAAACCATGGGTAAAGACGAGTGAGAGGGCCCTCACGTTGGGCTTAGAAAACCATTGTCCAATCAAAGAGCGCGCGCCCTTAGAGGGATGGGTCGACTCTGTCCCTGACCCTTACGCCATGAATACAGCAATAAAGGCCAGCAAGAAAATCAAAATGGCGCCACCAATGGGCAACACGATGGGCATCAAGGGCACAATGGACTCCACAACATCTGTGTGTGGTTTAGGGTCTTGGTTTGAGGGGTTTGACATTTTGTAGATCCTTAAAGGGTCATAAATTATAACTTTTTTGTCATCTTTTTCACTCAATCAAAAAAACCAACAAGGGGCGATAAAACGGTCAAATCAATCAACATAAAGAAAACCTAATAAAAAAGGACTAATATAGTGGGTTTTGGTACTTGCTCAAATTCAAAGCGTGGCAATATTAAAATATAGATTTTGGGCAAATGCGGCAAACCATTCAAGAGCAACAAATTTATGAAAAACGAAGAGGCCCAATACACCCGCAGCGCAGAGCTTCGGGAGTTGCTCCAAGACAGGATCTTGATTCTAGACGGCGCCATGGGGACCATGATTCAAAGGCTTAAGTTGTCGGAGGCGCATTACCGAGGAGAGAGGTTCAAAGAGGTCCACCGCTCGGTGCAAGGCAACAATGAGTTATTGAGCTTGAGCAACCCCTCAGTCATTCAAGATATACACGAGTCGTATTTGGAAAGTGGCGTTGACATCCTCGAGACAAACACGTTTGGGGCAACGAGGATTGCACAAGAAGATTACAAAATGGCCGATTTGGCTTACGAGATGAACTTGGCTTCAGCACAGCTAGCGCGGCGTGCATGTGACAAATATTCAACACCACAACACAAGAGGTATGTATTTGGTGCGCTCGGGCCAACACCCAAAACGGCCAGCATCAGTCCGGAGGTGAATGATCCGGGAGCGAGGAACGTGGATTTTGAAGAATTGAGAGCCAGCTATTATGAGCAAGTCAGCGCGTTGTTGCAGGGGGGTGTCGATGGCCTGATCGTCGAGACCATTTTTGACACTTTAAATGCCAAGGCTGCTTTATTTGCGATCGAAGAGTGTTTTGAGAAAACCCATGAGCGTCTGCCGCTTATCATCAGTGGCACTGTGACAGATGCCTCCGGTCGAATTTTGTCGGGGCAAACGGTCAGTGCATTTTGGTACAGCGTTAAACATGCAAAACCCCTGGCGGTGGGACTCAATTGCGCGTTAGGCGCGGCGTTGATGAGACCGTATTTATATGAGTTGTCAAAAGTGGCACAAGACACGTTCATCTCTTGTTATCCAAATGCAGGACTACCCAACCCGATGAGTGAGACGGGGTTTGATGAAACACCTGCAGACACCAGTCGACTGCTGCATGAATTTGCAAAGGAAGGCTTGCTCAATATTGTGGGGGGTTGTTGTGGAACTACACCGGAGCATCTGTTTGAGATTAAAAAATATGTCTCTCAGGAAATCCCACGCCGAATGGGCGTATAAATAATTTAGAATCTGGCATTCCCCAAGGAGCGTTGCAGCCTAACAGTGTTGATAGGTCAGGCTTGGGGCAATCTCCTTAGACAACTGCGCTCACCTGGGTAAAAGACTCACAGGTGAGGACCATGTTGACCACTGACAAATTAAGCGCACAAGACTCTTTACACGGCAACGCATTGCTGCTTTGTGGCCTAGAGCCCTTGGTCATTGGACAAGATAGTTTATTCGTCAATATTGGCGAACGAACGAACGTCACGGGTTCAAAAGCATTTGCCAAAATGGTTTTGAACGGTGAGTATGAGCGCGCATTGGTCGTTGCAAGGCAGCAAGTAGAGAATGGGGCTCAAATCATCGATGTCAACATGGACGAGGCCATGCTCGACAGCCAAGCGGCCATGGTGCGGTTCTTGAATCTGATGGCAACAGAGCCAGATATTGCAAGAGTGCCGGTCATGATCGACAGCTCAAAATGGAGTGTCATTGAAGCGGGACTGCGTTGCATACAAGGCAAAGGCATCGTGAACTCGATTTCAATGAAAGAGGGTGTCGATGAATTCAAACGACAAGCCAAACTCATTATGCGTTACGGTGCGGCTGCAGTGGTCATGGCCTTTGACGAGAAAGGACAAGCCGATACGTTTGAGAGGAAAACCCAAATTTGCAAAAGAGCTTATGACATTTTGGTCGATGAAGTGGGTTTTGATGCGCAAGATATCATTTTTGATCCAAACATATTTGCCATTGCAACTGGGATTGAAGAGCACAACAACTATGCAGTTGACTTTATCAATGCAACTCGCTGGATTAAAGAGAATTTAAAAGGAGCAAAGGTCTCGGGTGGCGTGTCCAATGTCTCCTTTAGTTTCAGAGGCAACGAGCCCGTTAGAGAGGCGATTCATACGGTATTTTTATACCACGCGATCAAGGCCGGTATGGACATGGGCATTGTCAACGCTGGAATGATTGGCGTTTATGATGATTTGCCTGCAGATTTAAAAGAACGTGTAGAAGATGTCGTTCTCAATCGCAGAGCCGATGCGTCTGAGCGGCTCATTGAAATAGCTGAAAATGCCAAAGGACAAGCCAAAGAGCAAATGACACAGCATGCTTGGAGGGGTCCTGAAGATGCGCCACGTGCTGTTGAAGATCGGCTCTCGCATGCATTGGTCCATGGCATCAATGAGTTCATCGAGCTCGATACCCAAGAGGCTTACGAGAAAACGATCTCTCAAGGCAAGCGAGCCTTAAGTGTGATCGAGGGTCCTTTGATGGATGGGATGTCCACCGTGGGGGATTTGTTTGGTCAAGGCAAAATGTTTTTGCCACAAGTGGTCAAAAGTGCGCGAGTGATGAAACAAGCTGTTGCTGTTTTAATTCCATACATTGAAGAAGAAAAAAAACGCCAGCAAGCTGCAGGACATGCCGTTAAAACCAAAGGCAAGATTGTCATGGCCACTGTCAAGGGGGATGTGCATGACATTGGTAAAAATATAGTGACGGTGGTTTTGCAATGTAACAATTTTGAGGTCATCAACATGGGTGTCATGGTGCCTTGTCATGAAATACTCGCGAAAGCCAAAGAAGTGGGTGCGGATATTGTGGGGTTGTCGGGTTTAATTACACCAAGCTTGGAAGAGATGCAGCACGTGGCTTCGGAGATGCAAAAAGATGCATATTTTCGCGATAAAAAAATTCCCTTATTGATCGGTGGTGCGACAACGTCCAGGGTTCACACGGCAGTCAAAATTGCGCCTCACTATGAGGGGCCCATTGTCTATGTGCCCGATGCGTCTAGAAGTGTCGGTGTGGCGCAAGGGCTGTTATCTGATCAAGCACAAGAATACATTGACAATTTAAACTCAGATTACGAGCGTGTTCGAGTTCAGCATGCTCAAAAGAAAACAACACCGTTGATATCCCTTCAAGTCGCGAGGCAAAATGCGTCCGCCCTCGATTGGCGCGCGTATCAAGCAACGCGACCTAAATTCATTGGCCATAGAGTTTTTACAAATCAAAATCTTGGGCAATTGGCGCCTTTCATTGATTGGGCGCCCTTTTTTCAAACCTGGGACCTGGCGGGCCCCTATCCTGCCATTTTGAAAGATCCAATCGTCGGTAGAGAAGCACAAAAAGTCTTCACCGATGCTCAAGGCATGTTGAAAAAAATAGTTCAAGGGCAGTGGCTTCAAGCCAACGCCGCCCTGGCCTTTTATCCAGCCAATGCCAAAGGCGATGACGTGGTGATCTGGCGCGATGAAACACGCCAAGAGCCTTTGATGGTTTGGCATGGGCTTAGGCAGCAAACCAAGAAACCCAATGGTCGACCCAATCGGTCCTTGTCGGATTTCATTGCGCCAATGGGTCATGAGGACTACATAGGTTGTTTTGCATTGACCACAGGACAAGGTGTGGATCACAAGGAGGCTGAGTTCTTGGCGCTTCACGATGATTACCAGTCCATCATGCTAAAGGCCCTTGCAGATCGTTTGGCTGAGGCCTTTGCCGAATACTTGCACGCCAGAGTGAGAACTGACTTATGGGGTTACAGTCCCAACGAGACGTTTTCTATAGAAGACATGATTGCTGAGAAATACACGGGCATTCGCCCAGCACCCGGATACCCCGCTTGCCCTGATCATGTCATCAAAAGGGCCTTGTTTGAACAGTTGCCCTGCGCTGAAATTGGGGTCACTCTGACGTCAAGCTTGGCGATGTCGCCCGCCTCAAGCATTTGTGGTTTCTATTTAGCGCATCCACAAGCTCAGTATTTCAATGTTGGCAGAATCGGAGAAGATCAAATCAAGGATTTGGCCCAAAGGCAGGGCGTCACTATAAAAGAAAGCAGTCAATTTCTGGGCCCAAACCTAGCATAAGTTTTCGCACCGTATCGGTGCGCGCCAAAAAAGCCGATTAAAAATCTTAATTGCGCACCAAAAATGGGCGCTTGTGATTTGACCCAAAAAAAGATCCTCTTTGTGGTGCATTTTTTCCCGTAAATGGTACAAATCTGATGGCATGAACAATGCTGAGGTTGACGTGATCATTTAAAGGAGATACCCATGAAGTTTCAAAAAATCGTTCTAGCCTCGTTATTGGCTACAACTTATGTGACATCCGTCCAGGCTGCAGACCCTGCTCCTGCACCCGAGTCAACGCTCAGTTTCAACCTTGGTGTGTTCAGTGAATACCGCTACCGTGGAATCTCTCAATCTGCCAAGAAGCCTGCATTGCAGGGCGGATTTGACTATGCAGACAAAAGTGGAGCGTACATCGGTTCATGGGCATCAAGCATCACTTGGATCAAAGACTCAGA
>CANJNC010000029.1 GCA_947475685.1 Comamonadaceae bacterium
CCTCATTGGTCAATGATTTTGGACTGTTAAGTGGCATTGCTCGTCTTGTGTAATCAAACAAAGTTGTTGCGTAGGGCCAAAAGCTTCCAACGGTTCGTATCGGTTTATTGCCAGCGAGCGAGTTGATGCCACCGATTAAAGCATCTGCTGGTTTACCTTGCCCTTTTTCACCGTGGCAGGATTGGCATTTGTTGGTGTAAACCAATTCGCCGGATTTTGCAGTACCTGTTCCTTTGGGAAGATTGATACCATCCGGCCCAATGCTGATGTCAAAGCGTTTGATATCATTGGCTGACGCTAGTTGTCCCAATTTTGGACCTTGATAGGCAAGTTTTTCTTGAGTGGAGCACGCTGAGAGCAGTAAAAAGCCAATGAGCAAAAAGTAGGGCAATTTAGAGGTATGCATTTTTGACACTTCCATCGGTTTCAACGGCCCATGTGACGATGGTGTTGTTGTGATAACGGCCATCTACCGAATTATTGGCTTTGTAAACTGCTCGAGTTGGCTGAACATGACCTTTTTCATCGGTTGCACGGCTTTGCAAAAATGCTGGACTGCCTTTCCAATTCCATGGTGCGCGAAATCTAACTAGGCTGTGGGGTTGGCTTTCTCCATCAAGAGTTGCGTTGAACCAATTTTTCCCTCCATCGCTTGAAATCTCTACGCGAAGAATTCTTCCAGCTCCTGACCAAGCAATACCTGAAATTTGGTAAAGACCAGGTATGGGTAATTTCATGGTTGCGGAAGGGTTTGTAATAATAGATTTAACGCCCATCTCAAACGTAAATTGCCTAGCCATTCCATTTGACATGGGATCTGTGTATTTTGACGTTTCGTCCTTTGTATGGGTCGGGGTCGAAGTGACTTTTAATCCTCTTAGCCACTTCACATTCATATTGCCTTCCCACCCTGGCAGCAAAAGTCGAGCAGGATAGCCTTGTTCTGGACGAAGGCGTTCTCCATTTTGATACAAGGCAATCATGGCGTCATCCAAGATTTTCTCAAGTGGGACGCTTCGGCTCATCGCGGCAGCATCAGCGCCTTCTGCCAAGACCCACTTTGCCTTGCTATCTAGTCCTGCTTCTTCAAGCAGTATAGACAATGGAATACCCGTCCAATCGCTACAGGAAATCAGGCCGTGTAAAGAGCCAGCAGTTGCTTGGACGGGTTGAGGTGCCAGAATATTTTGTGCACTATTGCCAGCACATTCAATAAAATAAGTTCTTGTTTTTAAAGGATAGCGTAGCAAATTTTCAATAGAAAAATTAAGGGCTTGCTTGACTAAACCGTGAATGGTTAGAACATATTCTTTTGGAATGATGGCAGGTGATCCATTGTGTGATCTCTCAAAATGAAGTCCACTTGGAGTAATAATCCCCTCCAGTTTTTCTATCGGAGTTCTTGTGGATCCGGTACCTGGCGCTAAATCGCCATATGCTTTTGCTATTGTCCTTTTTGTATTGAATTCGAAAGTGGATGGCTGTCCATATTCACTAAAGCCTTTTCCTGGAGTTATTGACCAAGCAGGGAAATCTTTTTGCACAGACTCTTGTGCTTGGACCATTGGGCTGGCACTTGCTACTGCTACTAAGCTAGCAGCTTTAACGCCTCCTCTTAGAAAATTGCGTCGCTCATTGGACTGATTGTGGGGATTTATTGCGGCCTCGTTGTTTTGGATGACACTTTTAGGATCTGATCGGGTCATTTTTATGTTGTCCATTTATTTGAAAGTTGTTTTAACTCTTTGGTCGTGCAATATTTAAAAAAAAGGTACCTCTACTTTCTATAAGATCCTTAATGATAATATGATGAAACATTAAAATATATTATTTGTCATGCGTGTTATCACTCTAACTTTTTAGTTTGTAGATGAGTAATATAAATTTATGCGTGTTTACCCTTATTTTTGTTTGATTGTTTAGCAAAAAAAAAGGGTATTCTTTGAGTGAATATAAATGACTATAGATTTGGGATGAAAATTGATTCCTATGCACCCCTCTTGAAGAACTGCTTAAGTTGTTTTACTCGTTAGTCATAAGTTGAGTAATATCTAGAAATTTGGCGCTTCTTGAGTTGTTTGTTCAATCTGATAAAACAATTGGAAAACTTAAGATGATTCTTGATAATAAAGTTCAATTATTTGAAATAAGTTATGTCAGTAAAGCTGCTCAGGAAATAGGTTTGTCCAGCTTATTTCATTTATTTAATGTGTGCCAAAATAAAAATAAAAAAAATAATTTAACTGGAGTTTTATTTTTTGAAAATGGGCATTTCGCTCAAATTCTTGAAGGTGAACGTGAGATTATCTTGAAAACTTGGGATACTATTTTGAACGATCAGCGTCATCAAATTTTACGAAAAATTTCATTTAAAGAAATTGATGAGCGTCTCTTTCCAAATTGGGGATTGCGTTTTTACGGTGCAGAGAAAATTGCGCAAGACTTACCGCAATTGACAAAAGTTCTTGATGGACTTGAAAGTCACGACAGTGAGCTTTTAGAAATTATGCGTTCAGTATCTTTGAATAACTGAAAATCATAAATTCAAATTCTGAGTGACTGAGGTGTATTATTTTTTAAATCTAAATGAATGATTTTTTTATACGCTTATCTTTTCGACCACTCATTATCAGTAAGACCCGCTGCGGCGTATTAATACTTAGCTAAAACTCTATAAAAACGATTCAACAAGTCGCTTATAAAAAATTAATCAGACGTAGAAAATTAACTGAATCAATTGATTGATTGATCTTTTAGAGGGTTGAATTAAGTCAAAACCAAACTTTTTTAATCATTTTTTTCGGTTTCAATATTTGGCTTTTGCTGCGAAGTCCAGCACCTTCGATGTTTAACAATTTTTATTACTGCATAAGACGTATTTCTAAAATTGGACATGGGTTTCTTCATATCAGTATTGCAAGGCGTTATTTTAAGAAACACTGCTTTATCTTCGACCTAAGGTCCTACTTCATCAATGTAGGTATTTGATAGGTTGTGCTAGGTTTACATGATTATTACAATTTGATTAAAGTTGTAATTGGTAAAATGTTTTTCATTTTGTTAAAAGCCTTTTTCATATGGAGGCAATGAATATAGAGTATCTTCTGCATGCATCACATTTTTGGTGCTATAAATTTAATGACAGGATCTATTCATGAAGAATATTTTAATTGCCAGCATATGTGCTTTCGCTGTGACTTTATCAGCTCAGGCTAAAGATATTGTTGATACTGCTGTAGCCGCGGGTTCATTTAAAACATTGGCTACTGCCCTAGGTGCAGCAGGCTTGGTTGACACGCTCAAAGGAAAAGGACCTTTTACTGTCTTTGCTCCTACCGATGAAGCTTTTGCAAAAATTCCTAAGGCTGACCTAGAAGCGTTGTTGAAAGATAAAGCCAAGTTAACAGCAATCTTAACTTACCACGTTGTGCCAGGCAAAGTTATGGCTGCTGACGTAAAGCCAGGTAAGGTCAAAACGGTTCAAGGTTCTGAACTGACAATTTCAACCTCAATGGGTGTCATGGTTGATAACGCAAAAGTTGTTAAAACGGACATTACGGCTGACAATGGTGTAATTCACGTCATTGACTCAGTGATCATGCCCAAGTAATCATTGAATTGGACTGTTCGTATGTATGTTCAGTTCAATTTTTAGTTGTTAATAATGAGTGAAGCTGAAACTTCGCTCTCAAATTTGTAAAGCCCGTTTGATCTCTTTCTCAAGAATCGATCTAGAGTTCATGTGAATGTTGTACCCAAATAAAATATTTCTCTGACCGTGGCATAAGTTGATCAAATTTTTACGATCACTTGGTAAAACACGAGTCATACTTTTCAAAAATTTTTCTTCATGAAGTCTTGATCCAAATTTAGACTCGAAATATACGTTATCGCTGTCTACTCTTAGTCGTTCAAAGTCGTTGGCGTGCAGTGCAATGTAAAAATAAGCTACAACTAGAGCTAAAACTTCAATGAATGAGAATGGGAGAATTAGTGTGGCACCAAGTAAGAAAAAAATAGTTCCTATCAACACAGAAACTATTCCCAAGATCATAAAAATAACTGCTAAAAGAATAGGGGATATGGAGCAGTTTCGCTTGAGATAAAACTCATACCCATATTTCGTCTTAAGTCCGATTGGTGTAGTCACAGTAAATCATCTCTTGGGTAGTTTCGTTGATGCATGAATTCAAAAGTATTAACTCATAAGTATTAATTCACATCGTTTGTATTTGATGGAAATTTATGTGAAGCATATCTAACCAATGCATTAGCCAAAGCAAGTATCAATATGGTCAAGCCAAGTAAAAATATTTCCATGTTTGCTTCGTGCTTGTTGACTAAATCAATGATGAGTCTCGTTACTGCAGTTATGGCCACATAGATTAAAAATCGCACTGGCATGTGATTGGTTTTAAAGTAGATTCCTACCATTGCTCCAATTTCTAAATAAATAAAAAGCAGAAGAAGATCTTGAATAGAGGAAGTTCCCTTTAGGAAAATCGACTGGAAGGTTTCTGCTGAAGACCAGGCCGTAGCTGCCCCAATGCCAAAAAGCGTAATCCTATGAAAAATCGAGACCAATAGGTTACCAACTAAGTCAGTCCATTTTTCAACACCAAGCAATCTTTTTGAATTTGTATCCACATTCCTGTTTTGCAATGACATAGTGTTTTCCTTTTCCTTTTCCTTTTACTTTAAATTCGCACAAGTTTCTATAATACCTATATGATACATTTAAAAAAAAATACAAGTTTGAAGGTCTTAATTTAAGAACCAACTGATCACGAAAAACCCGCTCCGATCTTGCGGTATGACCTTACATCCCGAAAAAACCTACTTCTTAACTTTGAGTGAAAATATGGTTTTGGAGGTATTGAAATGGGTGACAAAAAGTCTAGGGATAAATATACCCTGGAATTCAAAATGGAGGCTCTTCGTCTAATTAAAGGCGGGCAGTCTGTGTCTGACACAGCCAAAATACTTGGCGTTCCGAAAGGTTCGCTAGAGAATTGGATGCGTTGGGGAAAAGTTGGTGTACTTGCTGGCACCAAAGATCAGGTGGTCAGTCCCGAGCAAATGGAGCTAGCCAGGCTTCGAGCGGAGCTCTCGCGCGTCAAAATGGAGCGCGATATTTTAAAAAAGGCGACGGTGTATTTCACGATAGAGTCGCATTGAAATACACCTGGATTGATAGGAATAGGGCTTAGCGGCCCATTGCTTTGGCCTGTGAGGTTTTGGGTGTGAGTGCGAGGGGGGGTAATACCAGCACCAAAGAAGAAAGAAAAGCGTTGCCTCAAGCAATGTTTCTGGGCTCAATCGCCTATGAGATCCAAGATGGAGACCAGTTTGGTGGCAGACACTCTCAAAATGGCATGGCATATGCGACATCCAGATGAGGGACTGATCTTCCACTCAGACCGGGGAGTGCAGTATTGCAGTGAGGTATTTAAAAGACAAATCACTCAATACGAAATGAGGTCTTCCATGAGCCGCCGCGCCAATCGTTGGGATAATGCTCCCACGAAGAGCTTCTGGGGCAGTCTTAAAGTAGGCCGACTGTATGGTCAAAGATTTGAGACCAGGCGAGATGCCATGGATGAGGTGATCAGTTGGTTCAGCTTTTACAATTTCAGCAGATTGCATTCCTCGCTTGGATATGTGAGTCCAATTGAGTTTAAAGAGCAATGGTATGCAGCCCGCCCCAAAAGGGCTGCCTAGTGGTTGTTAAGCGGTATATAAATCAGGGGCAAGGTCAGTTCTGAAAGTGCCTTTTCAGCGTTGGGGATGAAGCGCTAGGGTACTGCTTTGAGTTTGTATCAAGCAAAACTTTATCACTGAAGTTGTCCAACACGCACCATCTCGCTCAGTTCCTTAATTGCTTCGTCAAATTGAGTCATGATTTTGATCCCCTTAGGAATTCTCTTTACATTCAATAAGCCCGCTCCACCTGCCCAAATGAACGTTTGTGGTGGTAGCAAACGCCGCAAATGCGCCAAAGTTGGCACTATATTGCGCAGGGGATATGAGAAGCTAAATGTCATCGCAACCACATCGGCTTTGCATTCTTTGGCCGCTAGTTTCAAACTGTTCAATGGAATATCTGTTCCAACATTAACGATATAGGCACCAGCCTCTGCCATTACTGCTTCAACCATAAGCAAACCAAGTTGATGTCTCTCGCCAGGGGGTAGGGCGAATAGGAAAACTGGAAAAGCAATCTTTGGTTTCGATTTAAGTGTTTCCGCTATCAAATAACGCTCGATGATTGAGGAACATAGGTGCTCGTGGTACACATCAATCTCACCACTAAACCAAGCGTCACCAATACAGATCATCAGCGGGGTGATCGTATTTTGGACAAAATCGAGCATAGTGCCCTTAGCATGCTCTTTATGCAGAAGAGCCTTAAATGCCTCAGTGTCCGATTGACTCAATAAGTTGATCAACGCATTTATGGAGTCTGAGCGGTGTATCTCAGGTTTGAATTTATTCAGATCAGCAGCAATTTTTAAATTTTCAGCTACTGTCCGAGCAACGACTTGACCTGGACGAAATCCGGCTTCTAGAAGACGTTTAATCAAATGAAGCCTATCGATAGATTCACGTGAATAGATGGCCTTACCGTTTAACCCATAAAGCGCCGGCGGAAAGCCAAACCGTTGCCGCCACTTTCTCAGTTGTTCAATGCTAAAGCCAGTTTCACGTTCAATTTCTGACTGTAAGACAAAAGTATTTTCTGGCATGATCATTCACTGTAACAAGAAAATAAACATTTGTCCCTCCTTTTTTGTCCGGGACAAAGGGCTTATATTGTCAACTAATCTTATAACAGTTATAAACACTTTTTCTTCAAAAGCAAATAGCCTGTGATCTTAAAGTTTGTCACGGACAAGATTCTCAATGCAATGGAAATGGTCAAAGGCTATTGGAAGTGTTGATTACTTAGAACTTATGACGTCAATTAAAACCGTGCAATTCGAACTCGCACATTCAATGGAGAAAAATCATGCATACGCAAGAAGAAATTAAGGAGCTTAGTAGACGAATATCTTTGGCAAACAAACACTGGGGACTTTTTCTCTCACAAATGAGGAGTCGTCATGCAAATTTGGAATACTTAAGCAATTCGCCAGTCATCGAAGATAAACCTCTTTATGAAGTTACCCCAACCGCAGAGCTTGAGGTGTGAGTTCAAAAGCATACTTAGCGATGAACCTAGTTAAGAAATGAAATTTAAGATTTAAAAATGTTTTACGAATTACTTTATACAAGTATTTGTGTATCTCGAAAAATGGATACAGTTGACCTTGAAGGAATTTTGAAAAGTGCAAGGAAAAATAATATCATCCATCATGTGACTGGAATGCTACTTTACTATAAAGGTGAGTTTGTTCAATTAATTGAAGGTAACAAAGAATCAGTAAAACACATTTATGATAATTTTATTCTTAAAGATATTCGGCACGAATCTATCAACTTGATATTTGAGGGCAACATTGTTAGTCGGAGTTTTACCGACTGGTCGATGGGGTTCTCTGGCGATGACGATGTTGTAAAAGAAGTGTTTATATCAACCAGTCGACTACTAATGAACATGATGAGTGAAGAAGCAAAGAAGAACCCAAGAACACTTGGCGTTGCAGGAATGATTTCATCTTATGATCAGATCCGTAAATCTCCTAGTAGGTAATATAAAAAAGTTCTTTATAAGCATAAGCCAAGTTAAATATTTATATTTAAAGAGATTCGAATACTTAATTTGGCTTCAAATTATGGCTTCCTCCAACCTAGATCAAGGGTATTGTTAAATTGGTCCCGTCATAAATGTCTGACGGATGCAATTCAACGTTGAAAGAAAAAATAATGTTACTAAAGTTATCTTTATAAATTTCGTTTTAAAACAGGAAGTTATTGATAAATTAAACGTTAAATTTTTCCAATCTTTATAGTCTGATATTTTTTATTTTGGATTATTGACTACGCCATAATGATCTGCCATGCCTCTACCAGCATTGGTAAAGGTTGCTGGCCTCTCTCTCTCATTTAACATAGACAGATTCCAATTCGACCAATCATTTTTTAATCTATCAAAAATATCTTTGTGACGGTCCTTTAGATTTGCACGCTCTCTTTGATCTTCCACAACGTTAAATAAAAATTCATTATTTGCAATCTGTAAATACTTATAGTCACCATCTCTGATAGCCCTTTGAGAAGCAACTTTAAATCTCCAAAAAAGTTTTCTTTCTTTAATCGGTGTCTTGGTATTGAGTATTTGGGGCAGCAAATTTTCACCATCTGGTGGGTAAGCAGGGTCAGAAAATCCGCCAGTCGCTGCTAACAAAGTCGGCATCCAATCCATAGAAATCGAAACTTGTTGAGTGGTTTGGTCAGGAGAAATCTTACCGGGCCATTTGATTATGGAGGGAATTCTTAGACCGCCTTCAAGAAGTTCATTCTTCATTCCACTAAAGGGCCACGTTCTTGAGAATCTCTCTCCTCCGTTGTCACTTGTAAAAATAACAATCGTGTTGTCACTTAGCCCTTTATCTGAAAGAGCTTTCAAAATCTTACCCACATTCTCATCCATGCTCTGCACCATCGAGGCAAAAACTTTTAAATTACCACCATCACGGTGAATTAGAGCTTTAATTCTCTTAGATTCTGCCTCATCATTTGGACCTTCCCATGGGTAATGAGGAGCGTTAAAGTGCACGCTCATAAAAAACGGAGTTTTATTTTGTGCATGTCGATTAATCGTCTCAACAGCACGATCCCCAAATAGATTGGTTATATAGCCCTGGCGATCAATAGCGACTTCTTGCTCATACAAAGGGGTGGAAGACTTAGAGTCGTGCTTAAAATAGTCTGTAGTGCCACTAAATACACCGTAAAAATTATCATAGCCACTTTTTAGAGGACCAAAATTAGGCAAATCTCCAAGGTGCCATTTCCCAATCAAAGTCGTACTGTAGCCAATTTTTTTGAATTGACCTGGCATGGTTGGATGCTCTGGTGATAGACCAGCATCTTTAGGACTGTCTGATTGAAGAGGTTCCTCGGTCCCAACCTTAAGTCGCATTTGATAACGTCCGGTGATTAATGCGACCCTTGTTGGCGTACAAGACGCTGAATTGGAATAGGCTTGCAAAAACTTCAGTCCATCTTTAGCAATAGAATCAATATGAGGCGTATTAAAATCCTGTTGCCCATAACAGCTTAAATCCCCATAGCCCAAATCATCTGCCAAAATAAAAACAATATTAGGTTTATTTGTTTGAGCAAATAAATTGCGATTAAGTGCAGTTGCTCCAAAAAGTGTAGAAATGACTTGCAGAAAATTCCTGCGAAAAAGTTTATTTTCAAATTTTTTCAACATTGCACCTTTTTAATTGGCTTACTTATATGGTCTATACAAAAGTATTACATGTTTTTTTTTAATTTTAGCACCTCAATTAAATTATAGTAAGGAAAAAAAAAGCATTTAGAGTCTGAAAATATTATTTTTAGTGCTTCCAATACTTAATTTGAGCTAAGCCAAGCTAAGCTAAGCTAAGCTAATTGAAGTCAGGTAGACCTTTAAAAAAACAGAAGAGATGCCCCGTCTTTGAGAAAGATAAAAAGGGCGTATTTTTTATCTATCAATCTCAATGAATCGGAGTCTCAATTTATTCTGGTTTACCCTCATAAAATTAACGACGGATTTTAAAGAAACTCAAAAAAATGCGTGGGTATTAGAGTGCGCTTTAAAGCTAAGAAAGCCTCAAGTCTCTCCATTGCCTTGTCCTTTAATGCATTTAGCGCTAGAAGGAAAAAACCAACTCGTTACAGTCAGATTCTTAGTTGTTCAAAGCTAAAGACCATTAAACGCTCGATTTCTGAATGTATACAAAAGTACTTTTTTCATCATGAGACGCTGAAAAAAAAGAAACTTTTGTCCCCCCTGTTTTGTCCAGAACAATGGGCTTACATTGTTTATGTAAATAAGTGTACTTAATCACGATCATTCGTAAATTGCGAGGTGCCCGTGATTTGAAATTTGTCGCTGGCTTGATACAAAAAAATGTAGAAGATTTATTCAAGACCCTTAGCTTGGTTGAACACTTAAAAGTTATGACTGCCATTAAAACCGTACGAGTCACTCGCGCGTAATCATTGGAGAGAACTTATGAAATCATCAGAAGAAACCAAAGCACTGAATAGACGGATATCTTCGGCAAACAAACACTGGGGACTTTTTTTCTCAGATATGCACAACCGTATTATAGATTTGTCATCCTTTAGGCAATCGACTGTAATCGCTGACAGATCAATCAAAAATGTGGCTGCAAATGATTGCAGCTTGTTGTCGGATTCAGAAAATGCTTAAAAGTCAATATATAGAGTAACTGAATTTTATAAAATTATCAAAAAGTTATTCACTTGGATATTAATTTTTAGAAAGTCGATCAATGCAAAGAATTTTTTAAGTCTTTCAATTAATGATGGGGGGAATTGAGTCATTAAAAAGATCCTTGAAATAATTTTTTTCTTAATTCAGGTGCCGAAGTCAGGTTTGATAACCAAATACCAAAAAAGCTCTTTGTCAATTCAGGATCCTTGATTTCACCAATTATATTTCTTTCGAAAAAGAACTTGACGCCGTTATTGGGCGTATAAACACCTGTCAGTGTTTGTGCTTTCTTTATATTGGGAAATAGGTTTTCTAGAATATTTAACCAAGATTGAGATTTACTCTTGTCCAAGTCCCTTTGCTTTGAAATTTCATCTATCGATCGCTTTGCAATCACTTTTCCCTCTGCGTCTATTAGATAAGTTAATTCAAGCGCAAATCGATGTTGCTCCCATGTTTCAGGTAGAAAATTATTTGCTTCGGTCCATAACCTTGCATGGTAAACATCAAAGCCGAAAAACGTATACCTGCCCTGCCCAAATAGATTGGGTTTCACAAAATAAAGTTGCAAGTAGTTAGGCGGTATATCGATCACCTTAGCCTTAGACTCAGTATCATCCACAGAACTGTTTTTTGCGGATGTATCTCTAGCTATTAAAGCCAAGTTGATGATCGATAAAAGTATCGCAGTTCGCCGACTAGGATGCATGGTTGTGATTTTTAAGTAAAATTTAAAAGCCTACTTTGTGAACAATCCTTGATGAAACGGCCAAATTCGAAAAGAAATTTGACATCAAGTTTGATTTCTTTCCTTTCAAGTCTTACAGTTGCTTAAACTTTTTCCTAACGCAACTTATGGGGCAGATATCTCCACCATAATTTCATTTCTTCTGAACATGGGCAATGTCCATGGTGGGTCGTAACGCGACAGTTGAGGCGAGCTCATGACTTTCAAAGACTTTCGATTGGCCCACGCGAAGGCTTCATCTGTTTTGGATTGAACTCGAGCAAGCGAATTAAAGCCAGAGTAGGTGTGGACAAGAAAGAACTTGCTTGGCACTTCTCTTAGAGTGACTGCATTGTTTTTGGGCTTCGGAATATTTGATAGAGTAAATTGGCTTGGCATGACGAAGTGAATGCGCCACCTTTTAACCATTTGAATATCTGCGTTTGATTCACTCGACTGGGGCTCAATGGTTACAGGGGCTGTCATTGCAATTTTAGTGGATACCGGCTCCATTGTGACAGGCGCGGTCATTGCAATTCGTGAGTTTTCGTTTGAATTGGATACTTGATTGTTTCCAAAGATAAAGTCAGCAATGAGTCTGAAACCTTTGTTGGAGGCCTCGTCCATATCGCCTTCAATCATTGTTTCGGCAATCAGAATTGGAGCGTAATGGCGTATTTCAAAGGGCCCATCAACTTGGATGACTTCATATTTTGGTTCCTCAATGGTCATGGCGTGTCCTGAGCATAAAAGACCAAGTATTAAGTAGGTCAGATAAATTTTCAAATGTTTCATAGATTGGCTTGGTTTTATATCTTGGGAGATATTTTAACCCGCAATTGGTAGATCAAAAGCTTGAGAATCTATTTGGTGCAAGCACATGTCCAAAGTATAGAAGCTTGTTTTTTTAAATGCTTCTTTAGAGGGCTTGATTTTTTGGGAATATTTTCAGATCAATTCTTTAACCGAAAAGTTTATATTTTTTCTTCTAGGTATTGGTATTTTAAAATCAGTGCGCCAAGAGTCTTGCGTAAAAGTGCGTGTCTAATGGACTCTTTCGTGAATGATCAACGAGTTAACTCAATTGGCTTTGCCGTCAAGTGAGTCAACTCTCTTTTTTGCTACAGACCTTGTCTTTATTTTAAGACGGTATGAGGATATTAAACCCTTTAAGCTGCAGGAGCAGAAACTGGGTGAAGACGTTTGTAGAGATTACGCAAGATGATTAAAATCGAAGCTCCCTGAGCCATCTTTGCAATATTTCCTACGATCGCTTCAAGATAAGGGCCAATTTCTGGCACAACCACCAAAGACCCTGCAAATGCGGAAAGTGCAAGGGCGCTGATCATGACTCTGATATTTGAGTCATCTTGGGTAAAGTAACCATAAACAAATCCACACACAATCAGCAACAAGGGCACATAGGGTATGGTGACACCAAGACCCGCTAAAACGGCAATAAGCAAACCAAATAAGCCTACTGCCTTGTCTGTATTCAATTTATCCATGGGCACTCCGATTAAGTTTTATTCAATTAAAAGACCATGCACTAAAGTGTGCAAAAGTAGTTTAATCATGTCAAGAAAGTGTTTCTAAATAAATACCCTTAGGTTTGGAGTCTCTTTTAAACTTTATTTATTTTGATAAAAATATTTAATATTAAAAATAATTTACTGAGATTGAATTTAATCCAAACAATTCGATTATTTATGAATTAATAATCACCTTCGTGTGTTTATATTAATGAGTGTTTAATTATTCCATTTGCACTACTAGGAATACTTTTTAATGAAATAATATTATATTTATGATAATTTAATATTGCATATGAAGTAAAAGAATGCAAGGGTAAACACTTTTTTTCATTCATTTAAAGGAGCTTCTAATCTTCGTGATTAAATTTTAATCACCGACTCAAGAAAAGGGCTCTCAATGAAAAAATATCTCTCATTGGTTTTGCTGCTTATATCGGCTTCAGTTTCTTGCCCAATCAAATGCAGCATTCGAAGTCTTTGAAGTTGGTGTGAAAGAAAAGCCGCTTGGTTAAGGGATGCTTTTTTGACTTTTGGATCATTGCTGGGAACTATTTTAAGCCGTGTTCGTCTCAAAGGACAAAGAGAGTACGTTGTCTAACAACTCCACTTCTTTAATAAATTCGCCTTTGGGGTCTGCATTGAAATTGCGCAGTGCCATCTCCCTCACTCGGGTCAATTGATCCGCCTTTATACCAAGGCTTTTCAAATCACATCGAAATCCTTTAGATGCAAAGAACCCCTCAACGGTATTGGCGACCTCCTCAACGCCCCAATCTTTCAAAGAGTGGTGTTGTACCTTAGGTAGAAAAGAGCACATCTCTTTAAGTGCACTCAAATCTCGTTCTCCAAAGACGCGAATCGCTGCACAGGTCAATGAAAGATAGGCTTGACCCGGTCCGATCTCATCGTTGATGCTCATGAGACCTGCCCCCAACGCATAACAAACGCGTACAACCCAATGGAGCTCAAAAGGACGTCCTCCATGATCAACATCTCGGTTGTGCAAAAAAGAGGCCGCACACATATTGATCCGAGCGTTTGCATCGACTGGCAGCCCCAAGTGATCCATTGACGCCAATGCCAAACGCCAAGCCTGGTGACGATCGCCTTGAACCAGTGGATTGGCATGACCCACGCCACCCATTCGCATCAAGCTGAACCAAAGGGTCGATAAACCCGCAGCCCTTGAGACCGACTCCGATGCGCTCGCCAGTGCATTTTCGTCCCAAAACACACCCACTGCTCGGGTTTTGGGATCAAAAAACTCCCAGCGCTCTGCCTGGGGATAGGTTTTCATGGTTGCTCCTGCACCATTTTGGGCCGATGTTGCTGTGGTCAAGACATTCCAAATCGGCACTTTGGGCTTGTACAAACGAGGACTGACAGGCACTTTCCCAGGTTGGTAGTGGGTCGATAAACGCTCAAAGGGCGCTTCCTCGGCCAAGGCAATGGCCAAGATGCGAGCAGCCATGCAGGCCGTGCCCGCGCCCACTGAAACGATTGCATCCACCTGTAAGGCCTGTGCCATTTCCAGCGCTCGGGTCATGCAAGGCTCTAAGCAATGCCGATCCACTTCATCAAAACGAGCGGCAAAACGCTCGCCCAGTAAACTTTCAATATCGTTGACCAAAGCGGTGGCACGTGAGACCGTTCTGCCAGAAATCACCAAGACTCGGCCAACACCTAGGCGAGTCACTTCTTTGGGCAAATTTGACAGGCCAGATGGGCCACTGAAGACTCGAAGGGGATAAATCTGAGCTTTAAATTTCGTATCATTCATGTCGTGTGTGGTGTCCTGAATTGGATCCCCGTTTAAAAGGGATCTCTGAGTGAACGCGTCAAGCGAGCATACTCCCATATAATCCCAAAAGAAAAGAACAGCACTGGAACAACCATTCTTTTAAAACCAGATTGAAAATCATACTGGATAAACCCAGTGAGCTTCATCAACCATTCCCTAGCCTCAAACCAAGTCGAAACTTTAGGTCTCTTGTCATGAAAAGTTTGCTCCACAACTGTATTTGCATTTTTGCTCTGATGGTGTCCATGCCCGGCATCTCCAACGCACAGCCAGATTGGCCCACCAAGCCCTTGCGCATCATTGTGCCGGTCCCCCCGGGCTCATTCACCGATATCGCCGCTCGCGCCTTGGCTGGCGAGATGTCATTGCAACTTGGTCAACAAGTCATTGTTGAAAACAAAGCGGGGGCAGGAACGACCATTGGAGCAGATTTGGTGGCCAAGTCTGCTCCGGACGGTTACACCTTGTTTTTTACCGAGAACTCGTTCACCATCTCTCCTGCACTCTACCCCAAATTGCCCTATGACAGTCTTAAGGATTTCAGTCCTGTCACCATCGTTGCCGAGGCTCCAACTATTCTTTGGGCCAGAACAGATCTGCCCGCCAAGACGGTCAAGCAATTGGTCGAATTGGCCAATTCCACGCCAAAGCTCTTGAGTTACGCCTCCGGTGGACAAGGAACGTCTTCGCACCTGGCTGGCGAGCTTTTCTTTGACGTTGCCAAAATCAAGGTCGTGCACATACCTTTTAAAGGAGTCGCCGCCTCCATGAACGAGGTCGTGGCAAGAAACGTTGACTTTGGCACCTCCAGTGTTGCCAGTCCGATGGGGCTCATCAAAGCCGGTCGCTTAATGCCCATCGCGATCTCAGGGAAAGAACGCATGGCCCAACTCCCTGATGTGCCCACCTTTGCAGAGTCTGGGTACCCACAATACGAGGCCCAAATCTGGTTCGGTGCCTTGGTCGCCCATGGCACGCCACCTGCCTTGATCAATCGATTGAGGCAGGAATTCATCTCTGCCCTGAACAAACCCAAAACCCGCGAGGCTTTTGCCACCCAAGGTGCAACCATCACGACCGATGTCACCCCTCAAGTATTTGCCGCACGCATTGAAGTCGAGGTGGCACGTTGGCGTGATTTGATTTCCAGAAAAGGCATCACCGTTCAATAAACAATAGGATTCTTTGCATTCAAAAATAGTCAAGCACTGTTAAGTTGAGCGCTCACCTTGAACGGCCCATGCTCAATTGCTTATGCGCCATGATTTGAGGTACCAAAAAGCTCACGGGCCAAAGTTTGACCTTTTAGTCAATCAAACTTCAAACTTGCCGTTTTAACCAACTGGCTCCACTTGTCCAACTCTTTGCGGATGACTTGAGCAAGTCTTTCAGGAGGACCACCCACAGGTTCTACGCCCTGAAGCGCTAGTTTCTCTCGAATATCGGACGTCTCTAGCACGCGGTTGACCTCTCGGTTGAGCAATTCAACCACATTGGGTGACAGTTTCGCAGGACCCAGCAAAGCAAAGAATGTTCCGCCTTCTACGGCAAAGCCTTGCTCTGCCAATGTAGGGACATCGGGCAACAAAGAAAACCGCTTGGCAGAGGCAACGCCTAGCAATTTAAAACGACCAGACTTCACGTTGGGATAAGAGGTGGAATAGACATCCATGGAGGTTTGAATTTCACCGGCAATCAAAGCAGTGATCAGGGGCGCGCCTCCCTTATAGGGAATGTGCGTAATTTCAATGTCGCTCTTTTGTCGAAAGAGTTCATAGGCCAAGTGGTTGGAGCTGCCTAAGCCAAAAGAGCCAAAGTTCAATTTCCCAGCGTTGAGCTTGGCGTACTTAACCCACTCTGCAACGTTAGATGCAGGCACATTGGGATTGACCAGCAACAAATAAGGGGTTGTCGCCATCATGACAATGGGCGTAAAGTCATTGATGGGATCGTAGGGCAGGGACTTTTGCGTGGCTGAATTGGTCCCAAACGTGCTTGCCGTCCCAAGGAGCAGTGAGTATCCATCAGGACTTGACATGGCGACGTTGCTCGTACCGATGGCTCCTGAAGCGCCCGCTCGAGTATCAATGACAAAGGGTTGACCTATATTTTTACCCACCTTCTCAAAAATGATTCTGAGCACCGTGTCGCCGGATCCACCTGCTGGGAATGTGTTTACAATTCGAAGAGGTCGATCAGGATAACTTTGCGCGTTCGTCAGTGAGCACATGCAGCAAAGAACAAAAAAATAAAACAATTCAAGCAAGGCCAAAAATCTTTTTTTGGTATATGGATTCACTTTTGTTTCCTTGACAAGAGGATCGGCTTAGAAGAGCCTACCCAAGAATTAAAATTAAACTGCTTTAGCATCATAATATAAAATGAAGTTGTTTGACCAACAAACACGGCTCACCTCAAGTCAAACACCCAAAAAAACGCTTACCAAAGAACCAAGGAAGACCATTTTGAAAAACGAATATTTCAACCATTATTGGGAAGACTTTATTTTGGGGGAAAGATATTCAACCCGCACGAGGCTTGTCACGCTTGAAGATCACCTGCAATTTTGTAAACTCGTCGGCTACGAAGTGCCCTTGTTCATTGACGAAAACTTTGCCAAAGCCTCCAGCAACAATGGACTCATTTGTCCTAGCCACTTGATCATGTCGTTCACAACGGCCATGACGGGTAATTTATTTTCAAAATCAATCATTGCTTTATTGACGATAGAAAATGCAAGGTTTCTAGCCCCCGTTCGACCGGGCGACATGATTAGGACGGAGGTTGAAATACTCAGCAAGCGAGAAACCAGCAAAATTGACCGAGGCATTGTGGTGTTCAGAGACTTGGTATTTAATCAACACAACGATCTGGTGTTTCAAAACGACAAGACTGCACTCATTAAAAGAATTTGAACTCACAAGATGTCTATCTTCAATTCAAATGCTGCGATTCAAGAGGTGCAAAATGAAAAACTGCAAGAAATTTTGTCAATTTGTGAAAAAGGCCATCCCTACTACAAAGAGCTTTGGTCCAAAGAAGGCATCGACGTCTCTTTGATCAAAACAACGGACGATTTGATCCGTTTGCCACTGACCCATAAGCAAGCCTTGATGGAAAATCCGGATAGTTTTCGAATTCAACTCAAGGACTTGCCCCTTCAAGAAAGAATTCTGTGGGAAGTCATTTATACAACAGGAACCACATCGGAGCCAACGCCTTTTTTCAATACGACTCACGACTACCACAATTACTTGTTTCAATCCAAGAGAGTGGCCGAAATTTCTGGCATCTTTAGCACCGACATCATTGCCAACCTCTTTCCCTTGACCACCGCACCCATGGGCGCTTATCTCAGATCTGTGACCAATGCCTATGCAGCAGGCGCCACGATCTTTGCAGCACTGCCTGGCGCTAAAAATGCCAAACACGATCTCCAGCGTTCAATGCAAGAGTGCATCCGTTTGATCGAACAAAATCGCCCCACCATTTTATGGGGCATACCCAGTTTTCTCAGGCGACTGCTCATCAAAGCCATAGAACTTGAGGCTGATTTTCAAAGTGTTCGAATGTGTGCCATCACGGGTGAGGCTTCTAGCATGGCCATGAGGGATGAAATTCGGCGTTGTCTTAAAGTATTACACGCCAAGGATCAAATCGTTTTCGATCGCTACGGATCCACTGAGCTTGGCGCTTTTGCACAATGCAAAGAAGAAAGTGACTGGCACAACCCAACACCTGAGGCCCAATTTCACGAAGTCGTGGACATAGAGAGTGGCAAACGGCTCAACCATGGCGAACGAGGTGCACTTGCAGTAACCCACCTAGACCGAAGAGGAACGGTATTGATTCGTTTTCTCATAGGCGACTTCGTCTCCATTGCAAACGATGCCTGCCCAAACTGCGGCAGACAAGGCGATAGAATTGTAGGGCCAGTCACGAGAGCCAAAGATTTGGTCAAAGTCAAAGGCATGTTGATCAACCCCAGTGTATTGCTCAATGGCATTCAGAGCATCATCGGTATCGATGAGTTTCAAGTCGAAGTCTGCAAAGCCGTCGCAAGCGATCCCTTCTCCATGGATGAATTGAAAGTCCGCATCGCCACACAGGTCCTTGACAAAGCGCATTTGATCCGTCATTTGACAGAAACGGTCCAAATTTCCGTCAAAGTCACCCCTCGCATTGAGATCGTAGCCATAGAGGACATTTTCAACATTGAAAAACACGCCAAAATACAGCGTTTCATTGATTCGCGAAAATAACACTCACCTCCTAAATTCTCACGAAAGTTCACGATGGATCTGCATTTAAAGAATAAAAAAGTATTGATCACTGGTGCATCCAAGGGCATTGGTGCGGCCTGCGCACTGTCTTTTGCAGCAGAGGGGTGTCATCTTGTGCTGGTTGCAAGAAATACAGACGATTTGCTCAGCACGCAAAAATCAATACAAGATAAGTTTGCGGTAGGGGTGGAGATCATGTCGGCCGATTTGAGAAATCCACAGCAATTGATGCAGATCGTCCTTGAACACGCAGATGTGGATATTTTGATCAACAACGCAGGCGACATTCCTGGTGGCAGCATCACGGCAGTCAACGACAGCGCTTGGAGACACTCATGGGAACTTAAATTATTTGGCTATATCAATCTATCACGAGAAATTTACAACGCCATGGTGGAGAGAAATCACGGTGTGATCCTTAACATCATTGGCATGGCCGCGGAAAAACCATCATTTGATTACATTTGTGGATCAACAGCGAATGCAGCTTTGGTGGCTTTTACGAAAGCGCTGGGCAAAGGGCCACATCAAAAATCTGTTCGAGTTTTAGGTGTCAACCCACCCTCTACAAAAACCGATCGGATCTTAAAGGTGATGGCAACCATTGCCAAAGAGATCTTCAATGATGAAACTAGGATCGATGATATTCCGAAGGATAAAATGTTTCAAACTTTAATCGATCCTGAGCAAGTCGCTGATGCGGTTGTTTATTTATCGTCTCCGCGAGCGGATCAAATTACAGGGGTGGTTTTAAATCTTGCCTCTTGAATGAAAGATCTTCTAACCTGAGCTTAAGGATTGGTTGAGTTGTCGTATTTTACAAGCGATCTATAATTTGAATTATTAGCTCTTGGCTCTTAGCTCTTGAATAAAGAGGCTTCCTCTGAGCAAGGCTTCATTAGAAAAGCTGTTGATCTGATTGCATTTCAAGTTGTCGATTGAAAAATCTGTTGACATTTATGTTCTAACTGAAATAATGAATCAACTTGGATGAAGTTAACTCGAGCGGTCAGCTCAAAAATGTGTCTAAATTTATAGATTGGGTTTTAAAGTATGTGTAAGTTTAAAATTCTATGCTTATTTTTAATTTCATTTTTTTTCACGTCCTCATTCTCGCAAGCTTGGCCAGACAAACCCATTAAACTGGTTGTGCCCTTTGGGCCTGGTGGTACAAATGATTTATTGGCTCGCATCGTTTCTCAATCTTTGGGAGACAAGCTTGGACAAACTGTGGTTGTTGATAACAGGCCTGGGGCAGGGGGGGCCATTGGTACCGATTATGTGATTCGATCAGCACCGGATGGATACACTTTAATGATTGGTGCGACGAGTACCATCGCAGTCAACGTGACGGCTTATCCAAATAGAAACTTTGATCCCACGAAAAATCTGACCCCAATTGTTGAGTTGGCCTCAGGACCTTTTGTAGTGTTTGTCAATCCAAGTGTCAATGCAACAAATATAAAAGAACTGATCGAATTAGCGAAGTCTAAACCGGGAGCTTTAAACTTTAGCTCCTCAGGAAAGGGAAGTTCATTGCATTTAAGCGCTGAACTTTTAAAACTGATGACCAAAGTTGATATGGTTCATGTGCCCTACAAGAGCGGTGGGGCGGCTATCACTGCACTTGTGTCGGGTGAGGTTCAAGTCTATATTGGTGACATGGCGTCCTTGTTTCAGCACGTTAAAACCAAAGCCGTTCGCCCCTTGGCAGTCACAACAGAAAAAAGATTCTTACTTCTTGCCGATTTACCCACTGTGTCTGAATCAGGTGTCCCTGGCTATGAAGCATCTTCATGGTATGGATTGTTAGGCCCAGCTGGATTGCCCGCTGATATTGCCAACAAGATCAACAAAGAAATCAATGTCATCATGCACACACCCGCAATGTCAGAGAGAATGCAGACCTTGGGAATTCAGGCTTCGACGGGTACAAGCGAGAGATTTACGCAGTTGATTAAGCAACAAGTACCGAAATGGGCCATTGTCGTTAAAGCTGCTGGCGCACAAGAGGAGTAAATATGGAACCCCAGGATTACGGACCTTTTCCATTTGTACCCATTACTCAAAGGCCCAAAATAAGCTGGCCAAACAATGCCAATTTAGCAGTTTGGGTGATTCCAAATATTGAGTTTTTTTCACTCAAGGATGGACTATCCGGACATCCTTTTGAAGGCAAGGGACCCGCTCCAAGCGTCCGAGCATGGTCGCAAAGAGATTATGGCAATAGAGTTGGTATATGGCGAATATTTGAAGTCATGAAGGAGCTTGGCATTAGAGCTTCTCCAACTGTCAACAGCGATATTTGTATTCATCATCCGGAAATTATTGAACAATGCATGCGCTTAGACTGGGAGCTTGTTGGGCACAACAAGACCAATACTCAAAGGCTCAATGCCGTACCTGCTGAGCAAGAAAAAGAGCTCATACATAATTGTCTCGAGATATTGGAAAAAACCAGTGGTAAGCGACCTGTGGGTTGGCTTGGATCGGCACTGGCTGAATCGTGGAATACGTTGGATCATCTCATTGATGAGGGATGTACTTACGTTGCCGACTGGGTCAATGATGATCAACCCTACGTGATGAGTGTCAGTGGCAAAAAAATTGTTTCAATTCCTTACTCATACGAAATAAATGACTCAAATCACATCTACTATCGATTTGGTGGCGGAGATGATTTTGAGCAAATGATAAGAAAGCAATTTGATGTTTTATACCGAGAAGGGGAGCAGTCTGGTCGAGTGATGGCTATTTGTCTTCACCCCTTTATGATTGGAGTACCACATCGAATTGACTCGCTTCGAAAATCTTTAGAATATATTTCTGGTCACTCTAAGGTATGGTTTGCAACGGGTTCGGAGATTGTGAACCACTATCTCAAGAGCGGCAATACCTTTTAAACACAGCTGCTTTATATTTAGAGTGATTTTTTCAATAATTTCTCAACCCATAAGGCTTTTGATAAAACTTCAACATCCCCTCTCATTGGCCCAATCAATTGAATGCCCAATGGAAGATTGTCTGATCCTGTAAAGCCAGGTAGGGTTATACAAGGCACTCCCATTGAGGACCAAATGCGGTTAAAAGTTGCATCACCAGTCGAAGTTAAGCCTTTTGGGGCTACCCCCAAAGCACTCGGGGTGATCAGCAGATCAAATTTAGAAAATATTTTTTCTTTGATGACTTCCTTACACGTTTGCGTCAATTCACTCGCCAAGTGATATTGAGATAACTTGATTTGTTGCCCCGTGACTATTCGCATTTTAATTGCCTCAGACAATAAATTTGGGGTCGTTAGATATTCATGCTGTAGCGCTCTAGAGAGCTCATAATATTCAATATCGTGATGCGCTGAATCAAGGCTCTTGAATACATCGGGAAGATTAATTTCCTTGATATTGATACCATTTTTTGAAAATAAGTGACTTGCCAAGTAAATGGAATCGATCATCATTTTTTCAGCAAGATTCCAATTTTCAGTCCTACAAATTGCAATTTTTAAAGGCTTTATTTTTGAAATATCAAAATACTCTTTTCTTCCTGTAAGTCCAGCCAATAGAAGCGCCGTATCTTTTACATTTCTTGAAAATGTCCCTAATGTATCTAAGCTGTCGGAAACTTGTTTGACTCCATATCTGCTGATGGTATTGAAACTTGGCTTGAATCCAACAATTCCACAAAAACTCGCGGGTCGAATCACTGAGCCACCGGTTTGGGTTCCAACTGCAACGGGTACCATAAAGTCAGCCACAGCCGCAGCCGAACCACTGGACGAACCTCCCGGCGTATGCAGTGGATTATGAGGATTGGTAGTCGCTCCGGGAAAACTGGTTGCAAATTCAGTTGTGACGGTTTTACCTAAAACCATGGCCCCGGATCGAATACTCATGGATACAGGCGCAGCATTGATCAAGGCCAAGTTATTTTTGTAAATTGACGAGCCGCAAGTTGTTATATACCCCTTACAGTCAATGATATCTTTCCAACCGATTGGCAGTCCGTGTAAGAGTTGCCTTTTTTGTACTTTATCGAGCTTTTTTGATTCCTTGATTGCACTGCTCTTATTGAGTTGCGACCATGCTTTAACTACATGGTCTCGCGCTTCAATTCGCTCAAAGCAAGATCGGACTAAAGATTCACAACTGATTTCACGATTTGATATTTTTTTTACAATTTGATTTGCATCTAGAAGAAAATACCTACCATCGCTTTTATTTTGAATTGCCATCTAAAAAAACTTTCCCTTGAGAACACATTCAATCGAAGTACGGCACACAATCATCTAGCTATGCCGTTTAAAAATAGTCAGATCCCTTATATCAGTGCTTCAAATCAATTTTCTTTATGAGACCTGTTGAATTCCAGCAATCAACCAGACTTTATTGCCAGACTTTGAGTAACTCATGTTCCATACTTCTTTAAATGGCTCGGGATCGGCATGGAGGCCCTCTTTCATCATTCCTTTAAATTCCACACTGGCCAAATAATTATCTCCTGCTTGTTCAATCCCCAGTAAAACCGCTTCAAGTTCATTGACCTCTGTTTTAGTAATCTGTGCAAAAAGTGGTGTTGAATCGCGATCGCTTAATTGAACTTTAATTTCTGACAACATGTCGTCAGTCATCCATGTTCTCATGAGCGCAGTATCTGATCTATCCCAAGCATCTTGCATGCTGATAAATCCTTTTTTAACAGTTTCTAAAAAGCCGTTGACATCAAATCCTTCAGGAATTGACCAATTCGTTGGGTTTAAAACAGAGGCGTAGTTTGAGTGAAGTGATTGATTCGAGCCAGGGGCAACTTGGTTGTTGACAGGCTGAGTCTGATGACCAGTAAACAAATGACTTGACTGATGGTGTGCATTTACATTTGTGCTTGACGACAAAGAGCTGCCAGCACCCTGAAACGCCATCGGTGCAAGATCATTGGGTTGAGAGTTGTTTCTTCTGCGCATGAAGTAACCAACGACGGCAATTAAAATAAAGGCCAGCAAGCCAAACATTAAAAATTGACCAAACTCTGCGCCTAAGCCCATTGAGTGAGCAAGCCATGCCAATCCCAAGCCAGCTGCAAGCCCTCCAGCCATCGCCGCCCACGGCCTACGGGTTGGGCTTGCAACTGGTGCTTGAGCTGGGGTAGGTGCCGTTGATGGGCTCGCAGACGGTTGTGTTCCAGGTTGTGCTGGCTTTGCTGCCTCGCGTTGCGTGACATTGCTTGATTGCTGACCTACGGGTTTACCCGAGCCCATTCGCTTCGAAGCATTGACACCCATGCATGTCAAGCTCAATAAAATGATAAATATCAGCGGTAAAAATTTTGTTTTCATTTGTTTCCCAAGTAGATCTGTACAGTAACACTTAAAGAGATTGGAATCAATTGTTTGGAATAATAAGTTGAATTATTTGAACACAAGCGTAAAGACACAAAATAAAAAGGGTATTGACAAATAATATTTGTTTTTTAGTAGAATTTATCAATGTATAACTTTATAAAAACTTAAAATGGATGTCCTTTCTACGTCTGATTTTTGGATCGATCTTTTAAAGATCATATGGATCAATATTATTTTATCTGGCGACAATGCAGTGGTCATTGCACTTGCCGCTAGGAGTCTTCCGCCAAAAGAAAGAAAAATGGCAATTCTTTTTGGGTCAGGCGCTGCTGTTGTATTAAGAATTGTCCTGACAATAGTCGCAGCTAAACTTCTTGAGATGGAATACCTTCAAATCATTGGAGGCGTATTGCTTTTGTGGATTGGAGTTCAGTTGTTGTCTGAAAATGATGAGGAAGAGGGTGAATCTAAAGAGCATACTACTCTTCGTTCGGCCATTTTCACAATTTTGGTAGCTGATTTAATCATGAGTTTAGATAATGTGATCGGTGTGGCTGCAGCGGCGAAGGGGTCCATGTTGCTGCTGACCATTGGTCTAGCAATAAGCATTCCATTGATTATTTTCAGCAGCAACGTCATGATGAGTCTTATGAGCCGTTTCCCTTTCATAGTGACCCTAGGGGCTGCACTTATTGGCTGGGTGAGCGGAGAAGCAATCATCAATGACAGAGCAATTCATGAATTCATCAGTGAAAACCCCATTCTTGAGTATGCGGTCCCCACTTTATGTGCTGTATTTGTGATAGCCTTGGGCAGATTCTTACAAAAAAAGAAAGATACCATTGCGAATTCGAGCTCCGAGAATGTTTAAGTCCTTCCATACAAACTAGCATTGATTGAGATCAAGTTCACTCCTTGATTTCAATCGAGCTTATGCCAGTTGATCTTGAGAAACAAATGACAATAGCTGAATTAATCAAAGCCCTGTTTCTGTTTTTAAGATGTTGATGACTTTTTTTCATCAAAAAAATCACGAAATTAAGTAAACCAATTGATGTATATTATTTTTTAAGGCGCTCAACATGATTGAATCAAATCAAACTCTTGGCTTTGGATACGTATTAACAACCCCTGAGCAACGCAATCGCGTACTTAGGAACACCTACTGGCTTCTTGCCGTTAGTATGTTACCCACAGTTGTGGGCGCTTGGATCGGTGTTGAATCAGGATTGAGCAGTGTTCTCAGCGGATGGGTTGGTTTAATTGCCATGTTGGTTGGTGGCTTCGGATTCATCTATGCCATTGAGAGAACAAAAAACTCTGGTTCTGGCGTTTTTGTGCTTTTGGGTTTTACTTTCTTCATGGGTTTAATGCTCAGTAGTTTGATTGCCAATGTATTGGGATTTAAAAATGGGGCATCACTTGTGATGACTGCGTTTGGCGGTACGGCTGGCGTATTCTTTGTCATGGCAAGTCTAGCTACCGTCATTAAAAAAGACCTCTCTGGAATGGGCAAGTGGTTGTTCGTTGGCGCTGTAATCATGATGATTGGCGGCATCATCAACGTTTTTGTCGGCTCAAGCGTTGGGATGATGGTGATCTCCATGCTTGGTATTGGTATTTTTAGTGCCTATATGCTTTACGATATCAAACAAATTATTGACGGCGGGGAAACAAATTACATCAGTGCAACTCTTTCTTTGTATCTAGATATTGTCAATGTGTTTCAAAGTCTCTTGGCTTTACTCGGACTTGTTGGCGGAGAAAAAGAGTAGTTTCTAAATAATCTACCTTTATCAAGCAAACAAAACATGAATATATTTCTCAAAACAATTTCTTTCTTTTTACTTTGCTTGATATGTCCTTGTGTGATGTCTTTGTCGTTGAGTATTCCCAAAGCTTTAATCGATATTGGTGTCGCCAAGAAATTTCCTAAAGAAAAATTATCAATCACACTAGATAAACCAGTTACTGTGTTTAGTAAGGAGCGTCAAAAAATAGAGCTTTGCGGAACTTGGGCAAGTAAACTACCGGCAAGGTCTGGGGAATTTTGTGTTGACACTCAACCAGTATGGAACAAAGAAAAAGGGGATATAGAGATCTCAAAAGTTAATATTTTGAAGTTAACGGCTGGTGATGGAAAAGAGCTTTCCTCAAGTATCTCATCTGCACTTAACTCTTCAATTTTGACTGTTTTAGATGGCACCTCCGTTCATCACGTCACGGAGATGATTGGTAAAAGACTTGATGCAATAGAGATCCAAGAGAGCAGTTTTAAATTGATTTTCTAATTGGGCATAGACCAAAGCCTAATTAATTTTTTTGATCAGGGAAGGTGAATATTTCATAAATTCACTTAATACAAAGTCTTTGTACTAAATTTAATTTTTCTATTCTTGCTGAATTTACTGTAAACAGTTAATGAATCTGTAAAAATATTTAATCAAGGGTAAACTGTGACTTGAATACCTTTGAAAAATAGAAAATACCAATGGTTTATTTTTCAAGTCATTTCACTGTGCTTAATTTTTTTTTCCCATAGGATTTCATCGAAAGTGACCTTGTATGTTAAAAAGTAAATATTTAATGGGTATTTTTCTGCTTTTTTATTTTCAGTTCACTTTTTCTCAGACTGGAGAATTCAACTACCCCAATAAACCTATTCGTATTGTTGTTCCGCAAAGCTCTGGTTCAGCAACCGATACACTCATTCGAGTTATCGCTCCAAAGCTAACTGAGCAATTGGGTGTCGCTTTGATCCTCGATAATCGGTTGGGCGCTGGAGGAATTATAGGTGCAGATACAGTTGCCAAATCCCCTGCTGATGGGTATACCTTACTAGTTGGAGCAACCTCTTGGATGACGATTGCGCCTCATGTTTACCCATCTTTGAGCTATGAACCTCAAAAAGATTTTTCGCCTATTTCAATCTTTGCAATAGGTCAGAATGTATTGGCAGTGCCGGCCAATTCACCTCATAATTCAGTAAAAGATTTGATTGCATCCATGAAGGACACTCCATCTGCAATGAACATGGCCTCCGCTGGAATTGGATCGACTAGCCATATGGCAGGAATTTTACTCACTTCACTTTCCGGAGTCACTGCCGTACATGTCCCATATAAAGGCGCAGGACCATCTGTAATGTCGCTTCTGTCTGGCGAGTCTCATTGGGTTTTTACACCCATGCAGGGTCCAATTTCTTTGATTCGATCTGGAAAGTTAAAAGCCTTGGCTGTCGGTGGCAATGTTCGTTCTGCCATATTACCTAATATTCCAACGGTGAAGGAATCAGGCGTTTCAGCTTACGATTTAAAAAATTGGTATGGACTATTGGCTCCGGCGGGTACTCCAAAGTCGATAATTGACAAATTAAACTCGTCCATCGTCAAGATCTCTCGGTTGCCTGAAATAAAGGACCAATTCTATTCTCAAGGTGCGGAGCCTGTATCAAATACATCCACAGAGTTTGGTAGTTTTATTAGAGATGAAACCGAAAGAATGTCGATTATCGTTAAAACTGCAGGTATCAAGGCAGAGTAGTCTTAGATATTCAATTATTCGGATAAATGATACCTCTACATTCACCGAAACCAATGGTAGTGTGAGTGGCATGTTTGCATTTGGCTGCGAACATAATCTCATCACCGTCTTCTAAAAATCTGCGCTCACTACCATCCTTCAAAGTTATTGGTTTAGAGCCACCTTGTGTCATCTCTAAAAAACAACCTGATTCGCCTTCATTTGGACCTGATACAGTTCCGCTTCCAATTAGATCTCCAGTATTTAAATTGCAGCCATTGACTGTATGGTGTGTAACCATCTGAAAGATACTCCAGTACTGATCTGCAAAACTAGATTTGGTGATGGATTGAGGAGCAATATTTTTTTCTTTCATATTTTGAGATTGTATTGAAACCTCAAGTTGGATATCTAACCCACCAAACTTTTGGTCATTAAGATCAATCAAATAGGGCAACAGCGCAGGGTCTTGACTTGACCTCTTCAGTGAAGAAATTCTAAAAGGCCTTAGCGCTTCTAGAGTTATGATCCAGGGAGAAATGGTTGTAAGAAAACTTTTACCTAGAAATGGCCCCAAAGGTTGATACTCCCAAGCTTGTATATCTCTTGCAGACCAGTCGTTTAACAAGCACATACCAAAAACATGGTCTTCTGCTTCACTTAATTGAATGGGTGATCCAATTGAATTGCTTTTGCCAATAAAAAATCCAAGCTCTAACTCAAAATCTAGTCTTCTACTTGGTCCAAAAGAAGGTAATTCTTGGTCTTTGGCTTTGAACTGTCCATGTGGTCTTAGAACCTTGGTTCCACTTGCAAAAATTGATGAAGACCTGCTGTGATACGCCACTGGTAAATGTTTGAAGTTGGGCATCAATGGTGAATCTGGCCTCATGAGTTTCCCCGCATTTGTCGCATGGTGAATTGAGGTAAAGAAGTCTGTAAAGTCACCGATGCGACAAGGTAGCAACATTTCAACGTTTTTAGCTTCAACCAGACATGTTTCAACTTTATTGCGTAGGGCACAGCCCTCGCGCAATAAACTTGAGACTGTTAATCTAATAGCTGACCAGTATTTGCTCTCCAATGACATCAATGGTTCAAGAGAGCCTTTAAGGCAATGCTCTGCAGCTTTTAAGGATTCATCCGTAAAAAGTCCGAGTTGATGCGCTTTTGAAATATCGAGTATTTGATCCCCAATTGCAATACCGACATGATGGCCTATTGTGTCTTTGAACACGCCAAAAGGTAAATTTTGAATTGGGAAATCACAATCCTTCATGTTCGCGCTTAGGACCCAACTTTTTAAAGATGGGTTGTGTGTTTCATTTAATTCAATGTTCATTGTCTTATTCCGCTTTAATGCCACCAAGTGTCACAATTTGCCTATACATATCAATTTCTTCCTTTATCAAAGCTGCGAACTTATCCAATTCAAGTCCATTGGGATCCGCTCCGATGCTTAGAATTTTTTCTTTGATGCCTGTTCTGAAAAGAATTTGTTTTATTTCATTGGCAAGCTTGATTGAAATCGCTGAAGGGGTATTCCCAGGTGCAAATGCACCTAACCAGGTTTCACTTTTCATGCCTTTTACACCCAGCTCATTGAAGGTTGGAATATCGGGAGCAAAAGTTGTTCGAACTTCGCTGGCTACAGCCAATGCACGGACCCGGCCATCTTTGATGAAGGGCAATGCAGAGTTTACTGCCGACCAGGATGAAAAAGTATGGCCAGCTACCACTGCTTGAATCGATTGGTTAGAAGCTGCATATGGAATATGATTAAACGATGTTCCTGTAATTTGTGAAAATTGAGCACCAGCAATATGAAGCGAGGTCCCAACACCAGCAGTTGCGTATGTTATTTCTCCAGGTTTTTGTTTAGCCAATGCAATGTATTCGGACAATGTTTTTGCTGGTGCATCTGCATTCACAATAAGCATATTGGGCGCATTGCCAAGTAAAACCAGTGGAGTAAAGTCTTTAATCGTGTCATAAGGCAAAGTTTTTCTTAATGCTGGGTTGATGGTGTGTACATTGGAATTGATCATCAACGTGTATCCATCAGGTGCACTTTTGGCCAATTGTTGAGACCCTATGACACCTGATACGCCAGTTACGTTCTCAACAATAACAGGTTGTGCAAAATCTTTTGACATTTCATTGCCAACAATCCGAGCCAAAACATCTGTAACCCCTCCAGCGGCAAATGGAACAATTATCTTAATAGGTCTATTGGGATAATTTCCAGCTCCTACAGTTTGGGCTTGAGAGAAAAACGATATTGATACCAATATCAGTGAAAATATAAGTTTCATTTATTGCCTTTTTGAGTGTTATTTCAGATTCTTTAAATTTAACTTTTTCTTATTTTTCTATTTGAACGAATTGATATTTTTCTATGGCGTGCTCTAAGGATATATATCCACTTTGTACATCTTTGCGTACTTCCTCAGGTTTTCGGTTTAAGGGCTCCCCAAAGCCTCCTCCACCTCCGGATTTGATTGTGACCCTGTCTCCAGTATTCAAATGATGATTTCCCTTAAAAACTCTCTGTGTACTTCCATCAGTTCTTAAAATTTCAACATCTGATGTGACCCCATCCAATCCACCATTTAGGCCCCAAGGTGGGCATTTAGTTCTGTCAATTTTTAAATTAAGTTGACAAGGTCCTGTAATCACATAATTTTTTATTGCTCCAACTCCGCCTCTAAATTGACCAGCTCCTGCAGAATCTTGCCGAATACCGTAGTTTTCAATGCGATAGGGATGAAAGGCTTCTTGCATTTCTATTGGAACATCAGAGGTATCTCCATGTACATTTGATCTTGATGGTCCGTATCCGTCCATTTGTTGTGTAGCTCCCCAACCACCAACGCAAGTGTCTAAATGAAAGAAGGGCGCTTTCGTAAGTGGGCTGACGCCGTGAAATGCATGTACACCATATGTACCGTGGTGTGCTGCTGCAACTCGATCCGGATATGCTTGCCCAAGCGCTTTTAATATCGTATCGACGACTGTAGGAATCATGTTTCCTGAACCACCAATAGCGGCATTGGGTTTTGCAGATAGAAATTTACCCTCTGGAATCACGACATTTAAAGCTCTAAAGTCACCCTCATTGACAGGATCATTGGGCGAGAAAAGGTACTTCATCGCTATTCGTGCCGCTGCGACTGCTCCACCATTTCGTCCCGCATTGAGTGGGCCTGGTAGTTGATCTGAAACTTCTGAAAAATCAATTGTGATATTGTCGTTATCAACGATTACTTTAATTCCAATTGGAACAATTTTGTCTAAATATATTCCATCATTGTCTAAAAAAGAATACGCCGAATAGACACCATTTTTAGCCGTCTTGATTGCAGCACGTGTTTTTTTATCTGAATGATCCCACATCATTTGAATTGCAGCATCAAATTCATCATATGAGAATTTATGGATAATTTCCTCCACAATGTCTCTGCCCATAAAGCATCCGGCAATCTGTGATTCAACATCACCTAAAAGAGCATCTGGAAATCTCGTGTTGTATTCAATCATTCGAAACATATCATCGCAGCGAATCCCTTGAGAAAATAACTTCACACTTCGAAATTGAATTCCCTCTTGGTATATTTCAGTGGTGGATGTTGATGTGCAAGAACCAACCATTATTCCGCCAATATCAATCCAATGCATAAGTACACAAAAGAATCCGATTGTTTTTTGCTTAGATTGATCTGTAATAGGGGTATACATGACCACATTGTTCAAGTGTTGACCAAGAGTCCCCGCATGGTTAGAGATGATGACGTCACCATGTTTAATTGCATCTAGGCCGTATATTTGTACGCCGTCTTTTACTGCAGTTCCAAGGGCATTGGCAACAAAAATTGCGAGACTTCCTCTAGATTGAGAAATTAGTTTACCCTCAATATCCACTATCCCAACCGCATAATCTTTGTATTCATTGATGAGCGGAGAGAATGCAGTTCTGGTTATATTTTTATCGATCTGATTAGGTATAGAAATCAGCTCATGCTTAATTATTTCAAGTGTAATTGGATCGAAATCGTTGTTCATGATTAAATCTATTGCATGTCAAAAGTTATTGTGATTTCACCAAGTTGCCCAATCAATGCCTTATCACCAGGATTTAACACAGTTGTCGAGCTGTATTCCTCAATCAAGGCTGGACCATTGATGGAAAAATTTACTGGTAAATCTTCTCTTTGCCAAACAGGAGTATCTATCCTTCCATATGGTTTTGGGAAATAAATCGATCGGTATGAACACTGAGGTTGACCTTTATTTGAATTGATATTGAAGAGGTCATGGAGTTCTGGTCTTGGAATGTCTGCACCAGCGACTAATCTAATTCCAAGTATTTCAATTGGATTATCCTTGTTTGAATGTCCATACCGTGATTTATAGATATTTTCAAAATTTAAATTGACAACATTGATTTTTGAGTTAAATGTATAGGGTATTTTTACGGTATGCTTTTGCCCCCTGTATCGCATTTCAAGAAATCGATCAAAGAGGATTTTTGCATCTTTTAATTCACTATTGAGTGTTTGCTTGGCTTGTTCCTCTAATTCTAAAAAGGATTTATCAATAACACTTATTGAGTCTTGATTGGATTGAATCACAAGAGTTCTAGCCAAATCCACTCTAGCTCCAGCAATTAACATTCCCAGAGTAGAGAAGTTACCCGGTTCAGGTGGGATGATCACTTTAGGTATTTTGAGTTGTTTGGCTAATGTTGATCCGAAAAGCGGTCCACCTCCTCCAAAGACAAATAATGCAAAATCTCTAACGTCTTTACCTCTTTCTATGGTGATTTCCTTGATTGCAGAGGACATGGTCGAAGTCGCGAGATCCAACACACCTTGCGCTGCAATATCAACATCATTCTCATGCATCATACTTAAGGGTTTTGCAACCTTTTCCGTCAATGCAAATTTTGAAGCTTGAACATCAAGCTTTAACTTGCCACTCATAAATCTATTGGATGAAATCTTACCGAGTATGAGATTTGCATCTGTCACCGTAGGTTCTGTACCGCCTTTAGAGAAAGCAACTGGACCTGGTTCAGATCCCGCACTTTTGGGTCCCACACTTAAACTACCAAAGTCATCAACGCTTGCGATTGAGCCACCACCTGCACCCACTTCAACAATATCCAAGACAGGAATCTTCAACGGAAATCCATGGTCATAGCCGCCAACGTAATATATAGGTTGGATTTCAAAGGCACCATTCTCAATTAATGCACATTTTGCCGTTGTTCCACCCATATCAAAAGCAATCATATTTTTAAACCCGAGTGCCTTGGCATATTCAGCAGCACCAATGCAACCACCAATGGGCCCTGACTCAACCAGAGCGACGGGTTGCTCTATTGTTCTTTCGACAGACAAAATACCTCCATTGGATCCCATCATATAAAAAACACCAGCAAAACCTTGATCTTTTAGTTTGACATCAAAAGTTGAAATGTAATCTTGCATTTTTGCACCCACGTATGCATTTGCAACCGCCGTTGAGGTTCTTTCAAACTCAAACCATTCTCTACTAATTTTCGTTCCAGATGTAATATACAAGTCTGGTAGTTTTTCTTTTAAATAATTTAATGCTTTTTCTTCATGCTCAGTATTTGCATATGCGTTGATAAATGAAATTGCTATAGCTTCAATTTTTTCACTTTTTATGATTTCAATTAGATCATCAAGTTCATTTAAATTTAATTCAGCAACCACTTTACCCTCTGAAGAAAGTCTTTCATTGATTTCGAATCTTAACGTTCGTGGTACAAGTGGATCGTCGCGTCTGTATTCAAGAGAAAAGGGGATTGGTCGATTGCCTCTCCCAATTTCAATGGTATCTTTAAAACCTTTTGTCGTTATTAATGCTGTTTTCGCACCTTTTCGTTGAATAAAGGTATTGATTACATGTGTTGTTCCATGCTTTAGTAGTTCAGCTTTCTTTATGTCAGTCCCCGTGCTCTTTATTGCCTCTAAAGCTCCAACAACCAGATCTGAGTAATTTGTTAATGTTTTTCCATATAAAACTTTTTTTGTTTTTGAATCAAAAACTGCGATATCTGTAAACGTACCGCCGGTATCTACTGAAATTAAGAAACTCATTTAAATCAACTGTTTTACAAAATATTATTGTCTGAGCTATTTTGAATTTTATTTTTAGTAGATACCCTCAGGATATTCCAAATTGTGAATTTGTCTTGCTTAATTGTCACTTATTCGATTGAATAATTTAATCTCTAAATAAATAGGCATATATTTTTTCCCTATATTTCTGAATTCCTAATCGATCCTTTAATTTTTAAACTTAATTTTTTAACTCAATCCTAAAAAGTAAATCTGACTTTTCTACTCAAATCGTTTCATTGACCTTCATTTATTTGCAATAAGCGCCCTAGGGTTATTACTTAGACGATTTAGATGCACTCATCAATTCAATATTCATTTTCTACATTTTAAGAACTGTAAATGCCTTTAATTTTAAAAGCTTGAATAAATCATTAATTTTGTGATGAATCTGTTTGTTTTAAAAATCTCATTCAAATAAAACACGATTGTGTGAGATCAAGTAAATAGTATGAGTTGTATCAATCTAATTGGTAAAAATCCCCTGTATCAGATTTAACTTAGGATCTTTTTCAAGTTCAAACATTTGAATTTAAAGTCAACGACCTAATGGTGTCAATCAGTTATTGGTCAATAACGCATTTACAAAACGATTGATATCGCAACTTTATTCAATATTTGAAAAATATGCACGTAATTGGCAACTTATATATCAAATATATTGATGTATATCAAAAGTTATTTCTAAATAAAAACTACATTCATCCTTGAATTAAAAAGATCAAACATCTCAATCATTTCAAGCTATTTTTTCAAGTTAGGAAATTCATTTTGTTACATACAAGTCAAAAAATAATTATCTTGATATCTATATTTTTAATCCTAGGTTGTAGTCCATCAGATCAATATGACATCAATAAAATGGATCTAAAACCAACTCCAGCAATCGTATCGTCAGAGCGACACAAAGGAGAATTTTCAACGGGAGACTCTTTAAGCTTCACGAGTGAATTAAAGCCATTGGTTAATAATCCACTGAAAATAGTGCGACTTGATACAACTCATAAAATAATTGAGGTTGCTCCAGGAGTTAAGTTTGGCGCATGGACTTTCGGTAATCAAGTGCCGGGGCCTACTATAAGAGCAAGAGTTGGAGACAAAATACGTTTTAGCATGACCAACAGAAGCGATGAAGTGGTACCCGGCCTAGAGTTAAGCTCTGCTCCCATGATGCATTCAATCGACTTTCACGCGGCGATGGTTTCCCCTCAAGATAAATACCGTTCACTTGCACCAGGTCAAACCATTGAGTTTGAATTCACTTTAAATTATCCTGGTGTATTTATGTATCACTGTGGTACCCCCATGATACTTGAGCATATTGCTTCTGGCATGTATGGAGCCATCATTGTCGAACCCAAAAATGGATATCCCACTAAAGTTGACCGTGAGTATGTCGTTATACAAAGCGAGTTCTATTTAAAACCAGACCCCTTGGGTAAAAAAATTGATGGTCGCCCTTTGTATGTATTGGACACGGAAAATCTTAAAAAAGCGATCTCTAGCCATACAGTATTCAACGGACAGCTTAATGGCATGGTCAAAGAGCCCTTGAAATCTAAACCTGGTGAGAGGGTGCGCTTATTTGTGCTGAATGTTGGTCCAAGTAAGACATCAAGCTTTCACGTAGTGGGAACAATTTTTGATCGTGTTTGGATGGATGGAAATCCAGATAATCAATTGAGGGGCATGCAAACTGTACTGCTAGGAGCTTCGAGCGCTGCGATTGTCGAGATGATGATCCCAGAACATGGTAAATATTTGATGCTGGATCACCAGTTTGCAGATGCTTCTCAGGGCGCTATTGGTGTCATCGCTACGAGCTCCGAGAAATTGGATACACCGGAGCCGATTGAGCACAACAACATGGCTGCAAGTGACTTGCCCGAAGATCAGTCGGTAATTCGGGGTAAAAATGACTTCGAAAGTAAATGCTTGGCCTGTCACTCCATTGGACAGGGTAAAAGGTTGGGGCCTGATTTAGCCGGTGTTACAAAGCGGCACCCCGATGAGTGGATAGCTCGCTGGCTAACTTCCCCTGAAGCAATGCTGGCAAAAGATCCTACTGCTATTGCTCTTTTAAAAGAGTACAACAATATACCTATGCCTAATCAAAATCTACAGTCTACAGAGATCAAGCAATACATTCAATATTTTCATTGGGCTGATTCCAAGACACTTGGAGTTGTTAACAAGGGTTCAAAATAATGCGAAACTTAAAAATTGCAATGATCGTCCTGGTACTCATGTTCAATGTCTTGGATTCCTTTGCATGCGGCCAATGCGTCCAAGATAAGATGGCAGCGGTCTATGATTATGAGGTGATAAAAACTGCTGTTTCACAAAAGCATGTCGTTATTTTTATGGGATTTCAAGGTAGTATCGTTCCGGATCTGGAATCGAGATTAAAAATTCTGAAATTGATCATGAAGATCAATGGCATTGACGGAAAAAGTATTAAAATCTCAATGGAAAACGCCTCTTTTTCAGTTGCATTTGATCCTGAAAGAATCTCATACAATACCCTTTTGAAGGTATTTAGCAAGAATTTTTTGAGATTGAGTTTATCCGTATTTCCCATCGACACGATTAAGTCGCTGTAAAAATCAATGGGTATTCAAAATGAGTCTAATTTAATAAATAATGGCATAAAAATTTTATAAAAATATTGCTGTTCTAGATCAGAGATTCATGTCTGTCTTTTGCTGCTCTTCGAGGCGTTTTACCATATTTAAATGGATCTTAGAGCTTTTATGTCTAATGCATTGAATTCATACCAGGATATATATAAACGTCGCAAACTTTTGCGAGATGATTTGATTTCAAGAAGAGTTTCTACGGATATAGAAATCATACGATCTTGGAATGTGCTGATTGACAAGAACTTGCTAAGTGCCTTTTCCGGCTTTCTGAGTTTGAAAAACATTGTCCTTGGATTGTGTTGGCCATTTAAACATGAATATGATGGCCGATTCTTGGCTCGCCGTTTACGTCTCAATGGGACTTTGACCGCTTTGCCTGTGATCGTTCATAAAGATGAACCCCTACAGTTTCGCTCTTGGAAGCCTGGAGATCGCATGAAAATTGGTTCTTTGGGCATCAAATATCCAATTGATACAGAGCTGCTCACACCAGACATATACCTATTGCCGTTCGTTGGTTTTGACCAAAATGGTTATAGATTGGGCTACGGCGGGGGTTACTTTGATCGTACTTTGGCAAGTCTGACAAAAAAACCCTTGGTCATTGGCGTCGGTCATGAAATTTCAAAGATTAAAACTATCGAGCCACTCGCTCATGATATTGCCATGGATTATGTTGTCACTGAGCTTGGCGTATATAAAAATAACGATAAAAGTCTTGATCTGTTAAATGACTTTAAACGCGGCTCCAACGACCAAAAGCATGTTTTTTCATCACCCGTTTGCTATCAAGATCAATTTTTATTTTAGAGGTTTGTTTCTATAGAGCTCCCTTTGAATGAGCTCTATCGCACTCCTCAAGTGATGTTCACCACATAAAAGACCGCATCAACGAGACAAGATCGAGCGAATTATTTAAAAAATATCAGCGCTTATTCACTCGATCTTTTAAAGCTTTACCGGGTGTGAATTTAACAACCTTGGCCGCTGCAATTTTTATCGCTACACCAGTTTGAGGATTGCGACCGGCGCGGGCGGCTCTCTTTTTTTGGCTAAATGTACCAAAGCCAATTAAAGATACAGTTTGTCCTTTAGTTATAGACTTGCCTACATTGTCAATAAATGAATTAAGAGCTCTTGCTGCTGCAGCTTTTGAGATGTCAGCGTCTTCGGAGATGTGATTGATCAATTCTGATTTATTCAATTTCTATCCAGTAAAAAAACAATGATGAAAAAAAAACTTATATTCTGATTCTTGATTGACTTGTAAAGTATCAAACAAGTGTAATTCGATTATCTATTTTGCAATTAAGCAATGCTTTGAATCACTTTTTCAATTCTTCGCATAGCGCGTTTATTGAAAAGATTGTCGTAATTTTCCCATTCGGGTTCACTGATTAAAACGCAATCAGATTTATTTTGAACTTTGATTTCTAAAAGATAGTTTTTCTCAGCATCTTCTTCAAGCAAAAGCACATTCAAGATCATTTTGGGATTTAGCTTCTTAATTTGTTTGATATGTCTTGGTATGTGTTTGATGGTAGACGGCATAGTTCATTTTCCTTATAGAGGCAAATGCAAAACTTTAATTGTTTATTTTTTCAATCAAATATTTCTTTAAATTAAATAATAGTTGATCTTGGCTTGTATAAAAATAGTATTCTTACCTAAGGGTTTTCATTAGATTTCAAGTTGGAAAAATGAAGATATATTGTCTAAGGCAATATTAGTTTAAAAGCTTTAAAAGATTATTTTAAAAGTAACCTGGCTTTCAGTTATGTTATAAGTAATTTCTTTTTCAAGTTGCTTCAATAACTGTTTAACAACGCTTAAACCAATCCCCATACCTGGTTTGGACAATACATTATTTTGTCGATAATACCGATTAAACATTTCAAATTCATTGGGTCTAGTTATTGGATCAAATAGATTTGAAATTTCAAATTGAACCTGATATTTTCTTTTCTCATGCTCTTCATTGGAACTTGAATCAAAGAGTTTAAATGCTTTTACTTCAATCGTCTCCCCTTCCAAATTATATTTAATGGCATTTTCAATTAAATTCTTAAGGATGATTGAAATCACCACAAAATCTGAATGAATATCACAATCTGAGTCTAGTTCTGTTTTGAGTTTTAAATTATCTGAATTATTGGGTTGGCAGTCATCAATTAAGTCTAAAATCAATTGATTCAATTGAATATTTTCGAGGGTCAATTTGTAATTTTCTGCTTCAACTCTATTCGATAAGTTAACTTGATCAATGATATATTGCATTCTTCCAACCGATTGATTGATTCTCTTTATCGCACTTAATCCAGCAATTTCAATTGCGCCAGGGGTATTAAAAGATGTAATTGTGAATTTAATTGCAGCCAAAGGATTCATCAGTTCGTGCGTTAAAAGATCGATCAATGACGTCCTCTCAATTAATTTATCTATGTTATTTTTAGATTCATTTTCAATATCTCGCAACCTCAAAATTTCGAAATCTTTTACTTTTTCTAATCTTTGGGACTCAAAGATACCAATCAATAGAAAAGTTATGGCAACAAGGGTGCCATTTAATCGATAGTCGGAAAGATATTGTCGATCAAAAACACTCTCTATCGTTAAAAGCCCGGTGATGTTTAAAAAACCTAAAATAGAGATCACCAAATACATGATTGTCGACAAATAGAGTGTAATTTTAATAGGCTGATTTGAAATTTTAGATGAAGAGAATCCATAAAATTGAACCAGTATGTTTATAAAGTGAAGTGCCAACTGAAATTGAAGCGCTTGATTTAAATAGCCTAAAAGTATCAAAACATAATTAAATACTGTTCCAGTGAGAATAATTTTATAAAGATTTATATAGGTTTCATTAATTGAATAATTTTTCAGAACACTCAATATCAATGTCGCAGTCAATAGTGTTCTTGAACATATCAAGTAATAACTTAGTGAGTTGAGTTGCTCCAAGGTAAAAAATCTTGTGGCAGAGGACAATGCGCCCGATGAATAAAAAATAGTCAATACAACAAAAATTTGCAATGCAATGAAACTGTATGTCAAAAAATCTCTGCGTCTTAGCAAAATAATCAAACCGAAAATCAAAAGTATGATGGCAATGGTCAGTGAGATGGTTATATTCTTTGTTTTATCGATATTTTCAACGATGCTTAAATCTTTTTTCTGAATTTGGTCGTTGATATATATCATGCCAAACGTATTGATTTTCAAATAAAAAACTTTAGGGTATATGTTTTTTTCAGACAATTCAAAGCAATGAACGTTGGTTGAACAAAGACTATATTTTTCTTGAAATTTATTTCCCCTTATCTCTTTGATCCATTTTTGATCGACGTATTCGTATTTTTCAATCTGATTGAGTTGATAGGGTTCTAGAGATAAAATTAAACTTTGTTTATCTAAATCATCTGACTTTTCGATCTCGTATTTCAGCCAAATTGAGTTTTTTTCATACAAAAGTTTAAGACCATATTTGTATGGCTTGAAATTTGCAGTATGAATATTTTCAATATCAAGTTTATTGCTTGTATCTACAAAATAACTTTTCTTGATCGTTATTGCTCCTTCTAAAGCAAAACAATTGGAGAGATAAATAAAAAATAATAGAACAAATAAATATATCTTTTTCATATTTTGAAAGGCTTTATATTTTCTTATTGCTCAAATATGGGAATCTTTTTAGACTTCAACTATAAGTACAGTGGCCTATAAAAGAGCTTGGATTCAAGAGATCAAAAAGAGCATCTTTTATCTTTCCCTATCCTAGTTATATTTATAAACTTAGCTTGTAGCAGTTATCTTTTCTTTAGTCTACAGATCAAACCCTCTTTTTTAGAGCGCTGATGAATGGATTTTAAAACATATTTTCCCAAAGGGTATTAGGGCGATCAAATTTAGAACTTTTTTAAATGAAATGATACTTATTTTTGGGTTTTCGAATAGTATCTGAAATGTATTCAATACAAGTTAGAAAGCTTATATGGCAACCATGTCAGAAAAAGATACCGAAACAAAAATATCCTCTGATGGCCTTAGGTATGAATCAAAGATCAATGGATCCCAATTCAAAGGGATGGGAATCATCGGAGAAACAATGAGTTGTCTAAAATGTGCTCGCCATAAATCCAGGAAATCGGGTGTCATGAAAAAGTTTGGTTCTACAAAAATGTTTGTTTGTTTTGATTGCATTCCAGAGCAGTCAGATTCCAATAAGTGATTCACTTGAAATCTAGACAAAGCTGTCTAATTTCTATTTCAGCCTAACTTCATCTGCTCTAAGATCAATTGGCCTACAACGCCATAGGGATTGGCAAACGTTTCTAGTAATTCAAAGTGGTTGTAGTTCTGCCCAATGACAAACTTGACCGGTTTACCCATGTCTTGAACGGCTTTTGCAAAGTCTTTGTTTTGTCGTTGAAACTCTGGCGTCTCTAGACTTCCGTGGAAAACGATGAGGGGCGTATTTAAAAACTCAAGATGTCTCTGTGAGCTAAGTGCATCTTCAGTTGCATCGGTAAACTTCACATAAGAGCTGCGAGCAGATAAGCGAACGGGCTTGAGGTCATACATTCCGCTGCACAAAACGCCTCCTTTGAAGATATTCATGGGCACATTGAAATCTTTCATCCAATTGCTTGTTAAGGCGACGCCAGCTAAATGTGCCCCAGAGGAGTGACCAGATATGTAAATCTTTCTCTGATCCCCACCCAAACGAGCTGCATTTTTATAGACCCATACCACGGCTTGTTGAACTTGTTGAGCCATGGGCATCAAATCTCCATTGGACTCGATGACGTTGATAAAATCAGGAATGATGCAGTGTGCGCCTGCGTTGACCATATTTTCCGATATGAATCCGTAATCCTTGGCCTTGCCCCCACGCCATGCACCGCCGTGAATAAAAATATGGATGGGCGCGTTTTCACGTTTGCATGCATACAAATCAAGCGTTTCGTGGGGCGTGGGTCCATATTGAACCGGGATTTTCCATTCGAAATTTCTAAGGGGTAAATACAGGGCTGAAAGTGACGGGTTTATCAAAGGTTTTGGTCTTGTCCCAAACCCCCTCAAACCAGCTTCTTTGCCGGACATCCATCACC
>CANJNC010000030.1 GCA_947475685.1 Comamonadaceae bacterium
GCATTTATAGATTTAACTTGATCTGATCATTACGAGACCCTGGTCGCGAAGTGTCGGGTCAACCGCCACTTGGTGATCAGACCCCGGTGATGCCAAGACCTAACAACTAGCGGAAATTGCTTTTGAGTATCGATTGGATAATAGGCTGGTGTTGTTACAACTTAAAAACCCACTCCAATTTAATTCTAATGACCTACAGCAATAACAAGCTGCCAATAAATTCAGCAGAAACTGTTAAATAAGTGATCGGTATGATCTGCAAACGATATTTCCGGTATGGACCTAATTTGAATGGAGGCGCGGGCCGCATCAAACATTGCGTAATAAGCCCGATTACAAGCACCGTCAGCATCTCCTGCATCTAATAGCAACTGAGCTGAGTGGGCAGCCACTCTTGCTTTTTCAAAATAATGATAGGCATTCAAAAAGCAACACCTTCTCTTTGAATATTTCTAATCAAGTATGGATTGGAGAAATCCTCCGGATGGGACCAGTCATTCTCCCAAAGTGGCAAGGGTTGAATTAAAACCCCCTTATCCATGAGAACCTCTACGGCCCAATCGGCCATTTCTAGTTTCGTTTCAAGAAACTTCCCCTTTTGGCCACCCAAGATAATGGCAACATCAGCATCGCTTTGGCTATGATGACTACGACGAGCTCTGCTTCCGAAAAGTAAGGCTTCAGTGACCGGGTATTTTTGAACGACCTTGGCTTTAAAAGCCAAAACAGCTTCTTGTGTTTGAGGATCGATTAAAGAGAAATCCATTTCACAATTATGCAGAAGATCACATCTTGAAGCAAATCTGTTTACTTCGAGCTTATTTTTGCAATGTAATGGAGGCGCGGGCCGGAGTCGAACCGACCTACTCGGATTTGCAATCCGGTGCATAACCGCTTTGCTACCGCGCCAAACATAATTGACAAAAAAAAAGAAGCATCAAGCTTCCCTTTTTTCAAATGGAGCGGGAAACGAGGCTCGAACTCGCGACCTCAACCTTGGCAAGGTTGCGCTCTACCAACTGAGCTATTCCCGCGTGGATCCATATTATAACTAATTTTAAAGAAGTTTGTCCAACATTAATAAAAAGCTTCCCTACTCGGCCCATCCATTTTGAAACAAGAATAAACAATCTTCCTTAGTGTTTAACTGCGACGACTGGTGCCTGCGGGTCTACGGTGACTGTAGGCGTCACCACTTCCTCATCTGGCAAGGCCTCAGGCAAGCGGATCAAGGCCAACTCAAGCACCTTATCAATCCAACGCACAGGCACGATCTCTAAACCATTTTTCACATTTTCAGGGATCTCTTGCAAATCTTTGACATTTTCCTCGGGTATCAAAACCGTCTTGATGCCACCTCTGAGAGCGGCCAACAGCTTTTCCTTTAAGCCACCGATTTCAGTGACTTCACCCCTTAAGGTAATCTCACCCGTCATTGCAACGTCACCGCGTATAGGAATTCCAGTCAGTGCAGAGACCAAGGCCGTGGTCATTGCAGCACCAGCACTGGGGCCATCCTTGGGGGTCGCGCCATCAGGCACGTGAATGTGAATGTCCTTTTTCTCAAACATCTCGTCCTTGATCCCCAAACGTTTTGAACGAGATCTCACAACGGTTCTGGCAGCCTCGACCGACTCCTTCATCACATCCCCCAAAGAACCGGTTCTGGTGATATTGCCCTTGCCAGGCATGATCGCCGCTTCAATGGTGAGCAAATCTCCACCGACCTCGGTCCAAGCCAGGCCCATGACTTGACCCACTTGGTCCTGCGTCTCGGCGCGTCCATAATTGAATTTTCTGACGCCCAAGAATTGATCCAAGTTTTCAGCATTGACAACCACCATGGGCTTCATTTGCTTCAATTGAAGAGCTTTAACCACTTTGCGACAGATTTTTGACAATTCACGCTCAAGGGATCTCACACCCGCTTCACGGGTAAAGTAGCGAACCACATCTCGAATGGCAGACTCTTGAACCTCAAGCTCAAAATCCTTGACGCCATTGTTCTTCATTTGCTTAGGCAGCAAATATTTCATCGCAATGTGCGTCTTTTCGTCCTCTGTATAGCCAGACAAACGAATCACCTCCATTCGGTCCAGCAAAGCCGGAGGAATGTTCATCGAATTCGATGTGGCCACAAACATCACATCGCTCAAGTCAAAATCAACCTCAACATAATGGTCATTGAACGTGTGATTTTGCTCAGGATCAAGCACTTCTAGCAAAGCACTGGACGGGTCTCCCCTGAAATCACTTCCTAGCTTATCTATCTCATCGAGCAAAAACAAAGGGTTTCGCGTGTTGACCTTGCTTAAATTTTGTAGCAATTTGCCAGGCAAAGCACCAATGTAGGTTCTTCGGTGCCCACGAATTTCCGCCTCATCTCGCATGCCGCCAAGCGCCATGCGAACATATTTACGCCCAGTCGCCTTCGCAATGGACTGACCCAAAGAGGTCTTGCCCACTCCAGGGGGCCCAACCAAACATAAAATAGGCGCCTTGACTTTCTCCACGCGCTGCTGAACCGCCAAATACTCCAAAATGCGGTCTTTGACTTTCTCTAATCCATAGTGATCCTCATTGAGCACACCCTCAGCAAAAGCCAAGTCGTGTTTGATTTTGGTCTTCTTGCTCCACGGCAAATTCACCAACACATCAATGTAATTTCTCACAACCGTCGCTTCAGCTGACATGGGTGACATCAACTTTAGTTTCTTCAACTCGGCATCGGCCTTTTTCTTGGCTTCGGCTGGCATTTTTGCAGCCTTGATCTTTTTCTCAATCTCTTCAATGTCCGCACCCTCTTCACCCTCGCCCAACTCTTTTTGAATGGCCTTGACTTGCTCGTTCAAATAAAAATCGCGTTGGTTTTTCTCCATTTGGCGCTTGACGCGACCTCGGATGCGCTTGTCCACATTCAAAATGTCCACTTCACGCTCGAGTTGCTCAAAAAGGTTCTCAAGCCTTGGCTTGATCAGCGCCAAATCAAGAACGAGCTGCTTGTTCTCAAGCTTCAAGGGCAAATGCGCCGCTATCGTATCGGCCAAGCGACCCGCGTCGTCAATGCTCGAGATGGAGGTCAGGATCTCTGGGGGAATCTTCTTGTTGAGTTTGACGTACTGGTCAAACTGCTGCATCACGGCTCTTCTAAGCGCTTCAATTTCCGTCTCTACATCGACCACATCTGCTGCTTCAATGGGTGTGACGTTGGCATTGAAATGCGCCTCGCCATCTTCAATCAAATTGACTTTTGCGCGCTGCTGGCCTTCGACCAAGACTTTGACAGTCCCATCAGGCAATTTGAGCATTTGTAAAATAGTGGCCACGCAACCCACCTCAAACATATCGCCCACAGAAGGCTCATCTTTGGCCGCCGCTTTTTGGGCAACCAACATGATCCTTCGCTCTTGAGACATGGCAGTCTCTAAAGCTTTGATGCTTTTAGGGCGACCCACAAACAGTGGGATCACCATGTGGGGAAACACCACCACATCGCGAAGCGGTAAAAGGGGCAAATCCAAGGGTACAGCGGGCAGGGGAACTTGTCCGGACATGGTCAAACTTCCTTCATTCAAGGGCGCAGATGATCAAAAAACTTTGAGTCCACTCCCATGTGTTGTTCATCAAGCTTTTTTGGCTTCCTCGCGGTAAACCAATAAAGGGGGTTTATTTTCTTCAATCGTGGACTCATCGACCACGACCTTTTCAACGTTGTTTAAGTTGGGCAACTCATACATGGTGTCAATCAAAGAGATTTCAAGGATCGATCTCAAACCTCTGGCACCCGTTTTTCTGGCCAAAGCCTTTTTAGCGATCGCTTTAAGCGCTGCTGGGCGTATCTCTAAATCAACGCCCTCCATGGCCAAGAGCATTGCATATTGCTTGACCAAAGCGTTCTTGGGTTCCGTCAAAATTTGCACCAAAGCATCCTCGCTCAACTCACTGAGCGTTGCGACCACGGGCATGCGTCCAACCAACTCAGGAATCAATCCAAACTTGATCAAATCTTCTGGCTCCACGTCACAAAAAACCTGCGTCAAACTTCTCTCGAGTTTGCTCTTTACAGTGGCACCAAAACCAATACCAGACGCTTCAGTGCGACTTTCAATGACCTTCTCCAAGCCCGCAAAGGCGCCTCCACAAATGAACAATATATTCGTGGTGTCGACTTGTACAAAATCTTGATTGGGGTGTTTTCTGCCACCTTGAGGCGGCACGGATGCCATGGTGCCCTCGATCAACTTGAGCAAGGCTTGCTGAACACCCTCACCCGAGACGTCCCTGGTGATGGAGGGATTGTCCGACTTGCGAGTGATTTTGTCGATTTCGTCGATATAGACAATGCCCCTTTGAGCACGGTCGACCTCGTAGTTGCAGGTTTGCAAAAGCTTTTGAATGATGTTTTCCACATCCTCGCCCACATACCCCGCCTCCGTCAAAGTCGTTGCATCGGCCATGACAAACGGCACGTCAAGCATTCTGGCCAACGTCTGAGCGAGCAAGGTTTTGCCGGAACCGGTGGGTCCGATCAGCAAAATGTTGCTCTTGCTCAGCTCAACATCGTCCTTTTTGGCTTTCTCTTTGTGCTTTAAACGCTTGTAGTGGTTATAGACAGCCACCGACAAAGAGCGTTTGGCCACCTCTTGGCCAATCACATAGTGGTCCAAGTTGTTTTTAATTTCCTGCGGGGTTGGCAACTCACCTTTTTCCCCTTTTAGACTGGCTGCGGCGTTGGGCAACTCATCTCTGATGATTTCATTGCATAAATCGATGCATTCATCGCAAATAAAAACCGAGGGGCCAGCGATTAATTTTTTAACCTCATGCTGACTTTTGCCACAAAAGGAGCAAAAGAGCGTTTTTTCGGATGAGGTGCCTTTTTTCTCGGCCATGAATGAATCTTTAAGTAAGGGATGCGTTGATGATAACTAAAAAGCTGGGGCAAATTGGGTTCAAGGCACTGAAAACAAGGGAAAGAAACAACAAATTGACAGCTTTAAGGGATCTCTCCCAAGCGCCTTCAAGCCCTGAAAGACCCTTAGAGCCCCTCAAAGCTGTGCTTTAGGGTCTTTTGGCGATCACTTTGTCCACCAAACCGTAATCTTTGGCCTCATCGGCGGACAAATAGTAGTCTCGCTCCGTATCGCGCTCAATTTTCTCAAGGGGTTGACCTGTGCGCTCAGCCAAAATTTTGTTCAACTGCTCACGGGTCTTTAAAATTTCCCGGGCATGGATCTCAATTTCAGTCGCCTGACCTTGGGTACCACCCAAGGGCTGATGGATCATCACTTTTGAATTGGGCAATGAAAACCTCTTGCCTTTGGCTCCCGCAGCCAACAAGAACGCACCCATACTGGCCGCCATTCCGATGCACAAAGTAGACACATCGGGTTTGATGAAGTTGATGGTATCAAAAATGGCCATGCCTGCACTGACCGAGCCGCCAGGTGAGTTGATATAAAAAGAGATGTCCTTGTCAGGATTTTCGCTCTCCAAAAAAAGCAACTGCGCGACCACCAAATTGGCCGTTTGATCGTTGACGGTACCGACCAAAAAAATCACGCGCTCTTTAAGTAAACGAGAGTAGATGTCATAAGACCTCTCGCCGCGGCCCGATTGCTCGATCACCATGGGGACCATCCCCAGGGCTTGGATATCTAAGTTGCTCATGTGTTGACTCTTTCTCTTCAGTGTGTGCAAATGCTGCTTTAAGCTTGACCCATCAATTCTTCAAACGTGACGATTTTCTCTTTAACTTTGACCTTAGAGAGAACGTATTGCGTCACATTTTCCTCAACCACCAAGGCCTCAACTTCAGCCAAGTTTTGTTGATTGCTGTAATACCAACGGCTCACCTCTTCAGGCTTTTCATAACTAGAGGCCAAGTGCTCAATATGCTCTTTGATTTGGTCAGGCTTGGCGTACAAGTCATTGACACTTACCAACTCAGAGACCACTAGCCCCAAGCGCACACGGCTCTCGGCTTGAGGTCTAAAGAGATCCTCAGGGATGGGCGCCTTGTCGGCATCTTTGATCCCCCGTTGTTTTAAATCAGCTCTGGCACGCTCGACCATGCGATCAAGCTCGGATTGAACAATCGATTTGGGCAAATCCAATTCTGATTTTGAGACCAAGGCATCTAAAACGACTTGCTTGTTTTTGTTGAGCAAGCGTGTCTTCACCTCACGCTCTAAATTCTTCTCAATGTCCGCCTTCAAGCCTTCCACGGTTGGGGTGGCCACGCCCAACGATTTCACAAAGCTTTCATTGAGCTCGGGCAACTGCGCGCTTTCAATCTTCTTTAATGAGACCAAGAAGTCGGCCGTTTTACCAGCCACATCTTTGCCGTGATAGTCTTGAGGAAAGCTCAAAGGAAACGTCTTGCTTTCGCCGGTTTTCATGCCCTTTACAGCCTCTTCAAACTCTTTGAGCATTTGGCCTTCGCCAACCACGAATTGAAAATCACTGGCTTGACCACCCTGAAAGGGTTCACCATCGACCTTGCCCTCAAAGTCCACCGTCACCCGGTCATTCATTTCAGCCTGAGCGTCTTTGGCTTTTTGATTGAAGGTGCGTCTTTGCTTTAAGAGAATATCGATGGTTTTATCGATCGCCTCTTGGGTCACTTCCGCATGAAATTTTTCAACCTCCACGCTGGACAAATCTCCAAGCTTGACTTCAGGATAGACCTCAAAAAACGCATCAAAAGCCAGTTGACCTTCAGGGGATTGCTCCTTTTCACTGATTCTAGGCGCGCCAGCCACCCTGATTTTGGCTTCGCTGGCCACGTTGGAGAACGCCTCCCCAACCTTGTCATTCATGACTTCGTATTGAACAGAATAACCATAGCGCTGCGCCACGATGTTCATGGGCACCTTGCCAGGCCTAAAACCATCAATCTTGACTTGTTTGGACAGTTTCTTTAAGCGCTGGTCCACTTCATTTTGAATGGTTGCAAAGGGAAGCGTTAAGGTGACTTTTCTCTCCAATTTCTCAAGAGTTTCAATGATGACTGACATTTTATTTTTACTCCAAAAAGACTTCCAAGGGCTCTTTCAAGCCCAATGAGGGGGCTCCAAGCCAACGACACACATTTCATAAGCCAAACTCAGACACGTGTTGAACAAAGCGTCTGCAAGACAACACGGTTTCAATCTAGCCCGAAGAACATTCATTTCATTGAACAACTGCTTGACGCTTCAATGAGATGAGGCATCAAGTTCAGGCGGGTCAAAAAAAAGAAGTGGCTCAAGCCTTGTCTAAGACATCGCTTGGCCCCTTGCTTTTTTGCACCAGACCCTCAGACGCCAGAAGGTTAGGCAACGAATCCTTTGATTCTATCCTAGCCAATGTGGCTTTTTAGGTACGCTTTGATCTCGCTTGCTCGGGGCTTTGAAGCGCAAGGTTTTAAGTCAAATTGGGGTTTAAACGAAAAACCCAAGGTCTTTTTGAGAAAAGTTTTTTAAATTCGGCAAAATGCTCAATTGATCTTGGGCCGAGACACCAAACCAAGTTGCCAAAGTAGAGGCCACTTGATCCACCGAGATAGAGGGCAATAAGCGCCCTTGACCCACATCATCGGGGCCTGAATTGGCCACAACGGGGGGGGCGCCAATGTATTTTTGACCCTTGACTGCACCGCCCATCACAAAGTGCATGCTGCCCCATCCGTGGTCAGACCCGTCGCTGTTGCTGAGCAAGGTGCGCCCAAAATCTGAGGCCGTGAACGTGCTCACTTGCTGAGACACGCCCAATTCCACCGTTGCTTTGTAAAACGAAGACATGGCATCTCCCACCAACTGCATCAGCCCAGGGTGGTATTTGGTGAGCCCCGCGTGAAGATCAAACCCGCCGAGGGAGACGAAAAACACCTGGCGTTTGACCCCCAAGGAGCTTCGCGCAGCGATCAATTTCGCCACCACTTGAAGTTGGTCGGACAAACTGTTGCCAATCGGAAAGGTGGTCGTGAGCGGATTGGTTTTGGACAAAGCCAGACTCACCTGATCGTGCGCATCGATAGAGCGCGAGGTCGTTTTGATGTACTCTTGCTCGAGCAGGTGATTGGAGGGGCTCACAATCATTTTATTCAAAGCCGCTTGACAAGCGCTGGATCCAAACAAGGCCGTTTTGATGCCATTGATTTGCACCGAACCCGATGAGCTCAATTGGTATTGTGAGGTGTATTTACCAGTCAAGTAAACGGTCTTCCCCCCCAAGCCAATACATGTGAAAGCAGCCTTTGAGTTGCTTGACTGAAACAGATCTCCCATTCGCCCACCCCAACCAGAGGTGGCCCCTTCGGGGTAAGTCGACTGCCAATAAGATTGTTGGTCATTGTGCGAAAAAAGCTTAGGGGGCAATGGAACGGATGCACTCGTGAACTGCGCCTTGGTTGTGGGCTGAATCAAGGTGCCAACATTCAAAATCACACTCATTTGAGCTGCATCAAAAATCGGAATCAAGGACGACAACTCTGGCGCCAAGGCATATTGCCGCGAGTTCACAAGGGGTGTTGCGGGCTTTAAAAGCGTGTCCGTCAAGAACGGCAACTGGATGGCCAAATTGGACCTAAAGCTGTTGTAGGCCGCATGATTAGGGGCATCAAAGGGAATCAAGGTATTGGCGTAATCATTGCCTCCATACATAAAAACACAAACGATCGCCTTGTAGTCGTCACCCACAGAGAGCGCTGAAGACGCCGCAGCCGCCTCAGACAACGCTGCCAAATTCATGGCCAATGGCGCTGCAGCACCTGCCACACTCAAGCTTAAACCCGTTTTTAAAAAACTTCTTCTAGACTGATTTCGCTCAATGAGCTGTAGCTTGGGGTGCATAGGCATCTTCACTTTAAAACAATGTATTGAGGACAAGCAAAAACCAGCATCAAGGCCGCGTAAATGCGGTTCATAAGGCCTGCTGTTGTAGTGATCAAGATCGTGTCCAAGGCCGCCTTCATCCCAGCCAACATCTCCGCACTCAATTGCTGCGCGCAAAGCAAGGTATTGAGCTCTGCCAGCAAGGCACCCGAGTCTTTGGCAATGGCAATGAGCGAGGTGTAGTCGGCCTTGACATCCCCTACACCGCTTCCAGCCACCACTCTTTGCATGAAATTGATGTAGCCCGCAACCGATGTTTCATCGACAATTTGCAACTCTGGCGCCGTCAAACCCACATCTGCGAGCGCCGAATTGGGTGGGACGTAACCGGGGCGAAAGAAGTTAAAAACCGTTGCCGCACGCAAAGGAGATTGCCCCAACGCAGTGCTCGTGCTTGACAAGTCCCCGACGACCCAAAGATTGGAGGCCGAAGTGGCTTTGAACGCTTTTGCCCAGTTTAAGAAACGCACCACTGGCTCTCGTATTTTGCCAGCAAAGGGACTTTGCGAAATCACACTCATGTCTCTGGCCTCTGGATCCATCAAAATGGCCTTGATCACCGCCTTCAAGTCGCCACGCACAGAAGCGCCATTGTTGATGAACGCATTGGCCACTCGATTGACATAGCTTGGACTGGGGTTGCTTGAGACCAGGCGCTGAATCATTTGCTTGGCCAAAAAGGGCGGTAAATTGGGATGATTGAAAACCGTGTCCAAGGCGATTTTCAAGGACTGCACGGCAGAAGTTCCCGAGGCAATGGTGACACCTAAAAAACTCTTGGCGCCTGTCTCATACCGAGAGCTCACCTGCACCATGGGTCGCTGCATGACCAAAGGCGGGTATGGACTTGTGAGTCCAGATGTATCCAAGTCCCAACCCGTAAAGACCCGAGCCATGCCACTCACATCAGACTGCGTATACGTCTCTAGAGCAACTGCACCCACCATTTTGGGCGTGCCGTCGTTGTTGAGATCAATCAATCCGATGGTAAAGAGTTGCATGAGCTCTCTTGCATAGTTCTCATCAGGCTGACTGCCCGTGACCGAATTGGCTTTGATGTTGCCTTTAAAGGTCAAGTAATAACCCATCGCAGGTGTCAAGCTTATCTGCTCGAGCAAGGTGCGATAGTTTCCAAACGCATTTCGCTCCAAAACATCAAGGTAATTGGCCACGCTAAACTGCCTCCACTGACTTGGCACACCCAAGACGGACAGCACACAAATTTCTGACAGCATCAGCACAATGCGCTGCCTGAGCAAATCGTTTGAGGTGATGAGCTTGCGCCAAATCACATTGTCCATGCCTGCAGCGGAGTTGATGTTCGCAGCAGCGGCAAAGCCCATGGCTTGCATCGTGTCGGTATAGGACTGCGTGATTGGCATTGCCGCTTGCGCATCCAACCATTGGCCCATGGAGTCTGCACTGAAAGCGTTCAATTGCTCCTTGGTAAAACCCAAGGTGGCTTGATGCAAGAAGCGAGAGGCTGCGTTCACGCCACTCAATGTGCAAACCCCGCCATTGACCAAGCAGGCAAAACCCTGCAAGGTCCCTACACGCGTGAGCACATTGTTGCTGATGGGTCCCAAAACAAACACATCGCCGCTTGAGTCTCCTTGCGCACTCACACCCAAATAATGTTGAGTGCTTGGGTAATACCGATAAAGATAACTGCCATAGATCAAGCTCTTGGAGCCCGGTGGAAACAAGGACGGGTACTGCGCTTGGGCCCAATTGAAGAGGGCCGTGGCATCGGCTGTAGAGGACTCACTCGCACTCAAAGTCGTCGAGACCGCCATCACCAAACTCTTGGGTGTGGATTGCATAGATGCCGCGCCTAGCAAGGAGAAGTTGTCTTGCGCAAACGAGGGATCCATCAAAGCGTGGCTTGGGCCGGGATCAAAGCCCGAGCCGCCACACCCAGACATGAGGGCCATTGCCGAAGAGCTCAACACCCCTGTTGGCCATAAAAACAAACCACTTCGCTTGTCCTCATGTTCAAGCGCGCGCATCATTGACCCCAGCCTCTTGCAACGGATGGGCTTGCTTAGAAGAGTGATTTTTTTCCAGCAATCCCAATTGCTCCAGACACGAGCGTGGCTTGAATGCCCATTTGCAGAGGATTTAAACGTCACCTTGCACGTCATGACGTTCAAACCGTTGAACTAATCTTAGCATTAAACCTAAAAAAAACTTGATGGCTCAATTGAAGAATGCGTGAAAAATGCTTGAAAAATGCGTCACAGAGAGAGAAAAGGAATTCTCTCAAACCAGCCACAAGTGCAGCAGCCCTTGACCCATCAAGAAGATTGCTTCTGATGCCGATAAAAAAAGTGAAGGGGCGAAAGAGAAGAAAGTGACAAAGCGCCAGCATGAGCACTTCGCAGCACTGAAGGTATGGGGCGCAAGGATGGTGCGACTGACTGGACTCGAACCAGCACAGCATTTCTGCCGATAGGACCTAAACCTATTGCGTCTACCAATTTCGCCACAGTCGCATCCCAGATAGGTATTCTAAATGCTTTTTTGCGACTTCCTCTTTGAGGCAAGGTACAGGAGATGCAAAAGAGATCCAAACCGATTTGCTTTGAAGACTTGAAGACTGAGTTTGAAAAAAAGTTACCCCTCAAAAAAAACAAGTCAAGCACCGCAAAGAAATCCATCCCCACAGCGGCACGGACCCCATAAGCTTGGTAGCATGTAGGGGTGAAACATTACGAAAACTTCCCCGTTGCCTCTTGGCTTTGCCCGCCTCCTTTAAGAGCGCCTATCATGGCCATCTATCATTTTGCAAGAACCGCTGACGACATGGCCGATGAAGGCGATGCGTCGCCCAGCCAACGACTCCAAGCACTCAAAGACTTTAGGGAGATGCTTAAAATGTGTGTTCACGAGCCCCAAAAACTCAGTGGACCCTATGAAAAATTATTTCTAAATCTCTCTAAAGTTGTCGAAACTTTTAACTTGCCCACGCAGCCATTTTTCCATTTGCTTGACGCATTTGAGCAAGATGTTTTGTACACCGAGCAGGAAAAACGTTACGAAAGTCAAGCGGCCTTGCTGCTTTATTGCTCCAAATCGGCCAACCCCATTGGGCGCTTGCTTTTGCATTTGTATGGCATCCAAGAGGCCGACTCCATTAGAAGAAGTGATGCCATCTGCACCTCACTTCAATTGATCAATTTCTGGCAAGACTTGAGCATCGACATCCCAAGGGGTCGTTTTTATCTGCCCTTGGACTGCGAGCTTGAAGAAGAGTTGAGTTTTGCACATGCTTTGATGATCCAAGGCTCACCCTTGTGCGAGCGCGTCCCCGGCAGAGCGGCATGGGAGCTCAAAATGGTGGTCCAAGGGGGTCTTAAAATTTTGCAAAAATGCAGAAAAGTCAACACCTACGTGCATCGCCCACGCATTGCAGCGCTGGACTTTCCATCCATGCTGCTTCGAGCCTTGTCATAACGGGGTTTTTTCTCTCGACTCAAAGACCCAGAGGAAAAGTGCTTGCACTCTGCTCTTTTGAAAAAAAGCAGCCAGTCAATGGCACAATCTGTACCCATGACGCCTCAACAGTACGTACAGGACAAGGCCGCCTCCTCAGGCAGCAGCTTTTATTATGCTTTTTTGTTTCTGCCCAAGCCCAAAAGGTTGTGCATCACCGCTTTTTATGCTTTTTGTAGAGAAGTCGATGACATTGTGGATGAGGTCTCGGAAATGGATATCGCTGCCTCCAAATTGGCCTGGTGGAGACAAGCCGTTTTGGACGCCTTTGCAGGTCAAACTCATCACCCGGTCTTAAAAGCGCTCATGCCTTGGACCCAAGAGTTTCAAATCAAAAGCCATCACCTCTTGTCCATCATTGAGGGCTGTGAGATGGATCTGACACAAACCAGATACCTGGATCGTCCCGGGCTTGAGCGGTACTGTCATCTCGTCGCAGGGGTTGTGGGTGAAGTCTCGGCCTTGATTTTTGGACAATCATCGACCCAAACGACCCAGTACGCGCACCGGCTGGGCCAAGCGTTTCAGTTGACCAACATCATTCGAGACGTTGGAGAAGATGCGATTCGCGGGCGCATTTACCTGCCCATCACGGATTTGCAGGCGTTTGATGTGAAGGCCCATGAAATTTTAAACCGCGTGAACTCCGATCGATTCAAAGCCCTGATGGCTCATCAAAGCCTCAAAGCGCAAGAGCTTTATATGCAAGCCTTCGCGCTCTTGCCCAAAGAAGACCGCAGGTCACAAAAACCTGGCCTGATGATGGCCAGCATTTATCGCACCCTCTTGAGGGAAATTGAGCTGGCACAGTACCCGGTGCTCACTCAACGTGTGTCTCTCACCCCGGTCAGGAAACTCTGGTTGGCTTGGAAGGTTCAAGCCCTAGGGCTCTTTTGAAACTTGCAATGGCGCAAGAAATCACCATTGTGGGCGCCGGCTGGGCGGGCTTGGCCGCAGCCGTTAAAGCCACTCAATTGGGCTTGAAAGTCAATCTTTTTGAGGCCACGCACACACCCGGTGGGCGAGCCAAGAGCGTCGTTCACCAAGGTGCGCTCTTTGACAATGGTCAACATGCCCTGATTGGCGCATACAGCGATACCTTGGAACTCCTCCAAACCATTGGGCTTGAAGCGCAGGCGCTCTTTAAGCGCCACAGCCTCAAGTGGAGCTACCCAAATGGCGCTTGCTTTGGCTTGCCCCAAGACGCCTATCCCTTTAAAGCCCTGAGGTCATTGCTTTTATGTCGACGATTCAGTGCAGTCGAAAAATCCAGCCTGCTTAAACCGTTGCTTTTTGCACTCTCGCACATGCTCTGGGCCAAAGAAGACGACACCGTTGCCAATTTGTTCAAAGGGGTGAGCCCTCAGATCATGCGCGATATCGTCTCTCCTTTGTGCTTGTCTGCACTGAACACACCCATTTCTCGGGCCAGCGCAAAGACCTTTGTTCGTGTGCTCAGAGATGCGTTTTCTAACCCGCCTGAATCGTGTGAGTTTCTTTTCCCCATCGTACCCTTGGGCGAGGTCTTCCCCCTTCCGTGCCTGAATTGGCTGCGTGAGCGTGGCGCACGAATTGAATTGGGCCATCGAATCGATAGCCTCGATGCACTGGACCCCAAAGTCCCGTGTATCTTGGCCCTGCCCCCTTGGCAAGCCAGCAAACTCACCCAAGACAAGCATGCTGAGTGGTCAAATTTGGCTGGCAACTTAAAGCACGAAGCCATCGCCAGCATCTACCTCAAAGGGGAGCGAAGCGCTGCGCACTCAAACCCAGCCCACGCGAATCCATACCCCTTGGTGTGTTTGAATGAGCACTTTGAGGCTGAAAATTGTGTCCATCCTCAATTTGCCATCCAGCGGCTTGCCCCCTTTGAGACCGTGCCCTTTGAGCGTCCATCCAATGACCCTTTAACCAAGGACTCTCTAACGGAGGACTCTTTAACCGAACATTGGGCACTGATTGTCAGCGCAGCAGGCCCCAGTGAACGCCAAAAGATCATTGAGCACGCACTGCTGGCTGCACGCAATCATTTGAAGCTGCAAAACGTGCAACTTCAGTTGTGCACGATGGAAAAGCGAGCGACCTTTTCTTGCGATGCCAAACTGCAAAGACCCCCAAGCTTCATCAGTGAAGGGCTCATGGCCTGTGGCGACTACGTCCAAGGGCCTTATCCTGGAACCCTTGAAGGCGCAGTTCGCTCGGGACTTCGTGCGGTCACTGAATTGACTCACTATTGACTCGCTATTGACTCGCTATTGACTTGCTACTGAAACGCAATCAACCCGCTTTTAACCGCATTGAACTCACTAAAGCGACCTCCTCTTTGCGCTTTAAACCTTTACACTTTTAGCAAAAGCACGAGCTCACTCAAATCCTTCACGGTGATCGGACACACACCCTCACCCGACCAAGCAGCCCCATGCCGATTGACCCACACGCACGGCATCTGGAGTCCTTGGGCCCCCTGAATGTCGGTGTAGGCATCATCTCCAATGTGCAACAGCTCATGAGCAGGCAATTTCAAACAGTCTGCTGCGTGCTGAAAAATTCTGGGGTCTGGCTTAGAGGCACCAAAGTCTTGGGCACTGATCGCATGGGAAAAGTACTGTCCCAAACCGACTTTCTCAATGTCTGCGTTTCCATTGGACAAGGCAAGCAACTCAAAGCGCTTGCTCAATTTGTCCAATGCAGGAAGAACATCTGAATAGAGCTCGACAGATTGCCTGGCTTGGAAAAAAGCATCAAACGCATGCTCTACACCCGATGTGGATTCATCTGCGCGAATTAAAACCTCTCGGATGAGTTCTTTTCTGATTGCACTCAAATCGTGCATCCTGTCTTTGAATTGGTTTTTCAAGGCCTCCCTGATCTCATTGACAAGCACTTTGTCCTGATAAATTAAAAGGGCTTTGGGGGTGAATTGAGAAAACCAAGCCACCAAAGCGCCCTCGGCTTTGGCCAAAGTGGGCCCAATGGGCCACAAGGTGTCGTCTAAATCAAAAGACAGGGCACGGATTTTTTGAATATTCATCGAATGTGGTGAGAAAATAGCGCATGGCTCAAAATTTAAGATTCAACAAAGAACCCGCATACCGTCATGGACAAGCCCCAAAGGTGGCGGTCATTTTATGCAACCTTGGCACCCCACAAGCGCCCGAGAGCAAGGCTTTGCGAGTTTACTTGGCTGAGTTCTTGAGTGACCCGCGGGTGGTGGAAATTCCAAGGTGGCTTTGGCTCATTATCTTGCATGGCATCATTTTGCGCATTCGGCCCGCCAAGTCGGCCAAAAAGTACGCCTCGATTTGGACCAAGGAGGGCTCTCCCCTCAAAGTATGGACCCAAGCGCAAGCTCAAAGCTTACAAGAACGGTTCGCCCGCGCACAAGAAAACGTAAGCGTTCGTTACGCGATGCGCTATGGGCACCCCAATGTGCCTGAAGTCATGGATGAATTAAAGGCCCAAGGCATCACCCAAGTGTTGGTCTTGCCCGCCTACCCGCAATACTCTGGCACCACCAGTGCCAGTGTCTTTGATGCATTTTACATGTGGTCGCTCAAAACTCGCTTGATCCCTGAGTACCGCTTCATCAACCACTATCACGACCACAGCGCCTACATCGATGCTTTGGCAACTCGCGTTGAACAACACTGGCAAGTCCACACCAAAGCGCCGCTGCTTGTGATGAGCTTTCACGGTGTACCTGAGAGAACACTCATGATGGGAGACCCCTATCATTGTGAGTGCTACAAAACAGCTCGCCTTTTGGCCGAGCGACTCGGACTTCAAGCCTCAGAGTACAAAGTCACCTTTCAGTCCAGGTTTGGCAAGGCCAAATGGCTTGAGCCCTACACCGAGCCCACGGTCAGGACATTGGCGCGCACTGGCCATGAGCACATTGATGTGATCTGCCCGGGGTTCACCAGCGACTGTTTAGAGACCTTAGAGGAGATCAACATGGAGGTTCGCCACGCCTTCATGGAAGAGGGTGGGAAGACCTACAACTACATCCCCTGCTTGAACGATGAGCCGTCTTGGATCGATGCCTTGTATGCGCTCGCGCATCAGCACCTCAAAGGCTGGGACTTGAGTACACCCTTAGAGTCTGAGCTTGAAAACGCAAGAACGCGTGCATTGGATTTGGGCGCCAAAGATTGACGTGCTCTAAACTCGGGCGCCCACCCACTGGACGGGCCTGCGAGCGGGTTCTAAGCATCGTATTTTTTGCCGATCTCTAACAATTGAGGCGTCTCGATCACGGCGTTCAATCCATCAAAGTCCAGCATGCGATCTCTAAAGTCATGGGTCGTTTGATGAAGCTGCAAGCTTTTGAAATAGGCCTGCATGTTGTGCATCAATGCCCTGACTGTCCCACCTGGGAAAATCACAATTTTAAAACCCCGATCAGACAACACCTTTGCGCTCTCCACGGGTGTTTGACCCCCTTCTACCATATTGGCAAGCAATGGGATGCGGGAAGCAAATCGTTTGCATGCCAAGCGCATGTGCTCCTCGGTTTTGAGCGCCTCGACAAACAAGGCGTCAACGCCACATTCCAAATAGGCCTCAGCGCGATCCAAGGCCTGCTCAAAACCCTCCACGGCAATGGCATCTGTCCTTGCCAAAATCAAAGTCTCACTCGAACGCCTGGCATCCAAAGCCGCGTGCAGTTTGCCCTTCATCTCCTGGGTGCTCACCACCGCTTTACCGGCCAAGTGACCACATCGCTTGGGAAAGGTTTGGTCTTCGATTTGAATCATGCTCGCACCTGCTCGCTCAAAGTCTTTGACCGTTCTTTGGGTATTCAAGGCGTTGCCAAACCCAGTGTCCGCATCCACAATCACGGGCAAATCAACGCGCTCAGTGATCAGGCCAAGGGTTTGAACCACCTCAGTGGCCGTGGTCAAACCCACATCAGAACGCCCCAAACGGGTGTAAGCGATCGAGGCCCCCGAGAGATACAGCGCCTCAAAGCCCGCTTGTTGTGCAAGCAACGCACTCAATGCATCGTACACACCAGGAGCAAGTAGCGCACCCTTGCGAGTTAAGCGCTCTTTGAGAGATGGGTTTGACATGTGTGTTGAGCTCCGAAAAAAAGATTGAAAAAAAGTTAAGCATCCACGGCTTCTTTGATCGCCTGTGCAGCAATGTAGGCGCTGGCCATGGCACTTAAAAGTCCATTGCCAGACAAATAGCCCCACACTGCTGGGCCGGAAACTCCCCTGGCCGCACCTCCACCGGCCCAGATATTGGGCAGCGTCGTTTGGTCAGACCTCAAAACACGGCAATGGGCGTCAATCTCCAAGCCTCCTTGCGTGTGAAATAAAGCGCCGGTCACTTTAATCGCAAAAAGAGGCAGCGTCAAAGCTCGCTCAAACACCCTGTCCTCTTCAACACGGCTTGGATCTGCACACGCAAAGCGCTCCTGATTGTGCACCAAACCCTCAAGTGTTTGAGTCAATTGCTCAGTCGAACACCCTATCCACTGGGCCAAGGACTGTATCGATTCAAAACGCTTGACGCCGCCCAAACGCTCCAACTCACAAAAGTCGGGAAATGTTCTGGCCAGTTCCAGCAACGGGGCATCAAATACATTAAAAGCAATGCCCTGGGGCTGCGCCAAGACCTCAAGCGCAGCTTCCGAATACCCCAAGCACTCGTTGTGAAAACGCTGACCCAGGGCGTTGACTTGGATAGCGCCCTCCATCATCAACGCCCAAGTGACCAACACCCCGTGGGGATGCGCCCATGAACCATGGCCCTGAAATGCGGCCATGTCCGCCATCTGTGCACCCAGCAAGCGGCCCCAAAGAACAGCACTGCCGTCATTGCCCACATGCCCCGCATAAGCTGCGCGCTCCATGTGGGGCATGAACTCACTGACCAATTGGCTGTTTCCTCCATACCCATTGCAAGCCAACAGCAAGGCCTTCAAACGAACATGCTCCATTTGCTGGTCCGGGCGTTGATAGGCCACGGCACAGACCTCTGCCGTGTCCTTTAAGACCCACAACTCAAGCACTCGTGCTTGGGTCAACACGCAAACCTGCGCGTCCTGACAAGCCCTTTGGAGTTGGTCCATCAACGCTTGACCCGTTCGATCGGCCAAGGTGTGCATGCGGTATTGCCGATGACCGGGATACAAGAAATGATCCAAGACTTCCCAATTCAACCCATGCGCTTGACGCAGCGCATCCATGGCCAAAGGGATTGCATGTGTGTAAGCACTCACTAAATGAGCGGCGGCCAGGCCATGGGCTTTGTCTTGAATGTCCTTTGCAAAGGCCTGTGGCGAGTCTTGCAAACCCAATTGCTTTTGAGTCGAGGTACCGGCCGCTGGGATAAAGCCCGAGGACAATGCGCTTGAGCCCGAGGGCACATCGTCACGCTCCAGCACCAAACACTCCAAGCCCAGGTCTTTCAAATGCAAGGCCGCTGAAAGGCCACAAGCGCCTGCCCCCACGATGACCACGGGAGAAAGATCGTCTTGCGCATACTTGGGCAAGGCAGCCCACAACTGCTCAACATCGTCAAACACCACCACCCGAGGTTCATCCACATGAGCTTGCATCAAATAACGCTCAACTCTGATCTAAAAAATCTTGGCAACTGAGCACCCGCGCAACCGAGCTCATGTCGCTCAAAGCGGCCATGTGCTGCTCTTGGCCAAAGGCCGCGCACCCATCCGACAAAACCCATGTGTCGTAGTCTCTCACATGCGCATCTCTCACCGAACTGGCGACTCCCCCATTGGTCACAATGCCGCACACCACCAAGCGCTCAATACCCGCCTTCTTCAAAACCCAATCCAACTGGGTGTTGAAAAAAGCCGAGTAAGCCACCTTGCACACACTCACATCCACCACCGGCGCCAAGAGATCGACCACAGCTTGCCCCCAAGAGTTGGGACTGAAGTCGCCTTTTCTTAAAAACGGCCTCTTGTCGAGCAAGTGCTCAGAGATCATGGGCTCAGCCAGGGCATTGGGCCACAAGGTGAACAAAGACGCGCACACCAAGCCGCCTTGCGCTTTGATGGCTTGGGCCACGGGCAAGACACGCGCGGGCAAGGCTTGCGCCAAGGCGCTCGTGGTCTTGCCCCGTGCATAAGCCCCTTGATCCGAGAGAAAATCATTTTGCAAGTCGACCATCAACATTGCACATTTTGTCTTCGCGTTCATGCGTTGCGTCCCTTCCTCAAAAAATTATGCCACCGTGATCAACATGAGACCCATCGCATCGACCGTGCCTTTAAAACCAGGCTCGATCCAGACGGTGGTGTCGAGTTGCTCCAAAATAGCGGGCCCTTGGATACAAGCCCCAACAGGCAAGGCCAAGCGATCAAACCTTGGGACGTCCCACCAAGCCTTTTGATGATAGATGCGTTGAGTGCCCAAGACTTCTTGTGAGGTCTTGCCCTTGGGCGCCAAGATGGAGAGGTCAAACTTTGGACGCACGCCAATTTTGGTGTACCTCAAATTGAGCACCCGAATGGAGACGCCTTTGAGCACTCGAGCAAAGGCGTCTTGATAGGCTCGCTCAAAATTGACCTGCACACTCTCAAGGGTGATCTCTCCAGGGTCCAAAGTCACCGACAAGGTATGGGTTTGTCCTTGGTAGAGCATGTCCAAGACCACAAGCTCAGTGATTTGAGTGAACAAGACCCCTGAGGCATCGAGCCTGCTTTGGGCCGCCTTGGAGAGCAAAGCAATTTGGGCCTTTAAACTCTTGATGTCTAAAGCATTCAAGGCTTGATTCAAAGTCTGAACGGCATCATGGCGCATGTCAGCCATGACACAGCCCAAAGCGGACGTGACACCAGGGTATCTGGGCACAATGCCCACACTGACCCCCACCTCTCGCATCATGGCGCACACATGCAGCGCACCCCCGCCGCCAAATGGCATGTAGGCAAATTGTCGAGGGTCATGTCCTTTTTCAATCGAGACCAAGCGAATGGCACCCGCCATTTTTGCATTGGCCAAAGTCAATATCGCCTCGGCCGCCTCATGCACATCCAGCCCCAAAGGATCGGCTACTCCCGTCTGAATGGCAAGCCTTGCCAACGCCACATCCATCTGCTTGAGCGAGCCTGCCCCTAAAGGCCTTGTGGCCGCAATGCGACCCAAGAGCACATTGGCATCGGTCACGGTGGCCTGCGTGTTGCCCCGCCCGTAGCAAGCGGGCCCAGGGAAACTGCCAGCCGATTGAGGGCCGACTTGCAGCATGCCGCTGCCGTCTACCCAAGCCACCGATCCACCGCCAGCGCCAATGGTCTCAATTTGAATCATGGGCGAGCGCACCACCAAACCAAACTCAATGGAGGTTTGCGATGCGAGGCTGGCCTGCGCATTGGCAATCAAGGACACGTCAAAGGACGTTCCACCCATGTCCCCCGTGATGACATCTAAAAATCCAGATGCTTTGGCCACTTGCGCACACGCAATCACCCCCGCCGCAGGACCCGACAGCGCCGTTCTCACGGGCAATTCACTGGCCGTTTGTAAAGACATCACGCCACCATTGCTTTGTACGATGAGCAACTCGCCACCAAACCCGTGCTCCTTCAATTGCGCCTCTAAACGCCCCAAATATCCGCCCACGACAGGCTGCAAAGAGGCGTTCAGGCTTGCGGTCGAGCAGCGCTCAAACTCCCGGATTTCAGGAAGCACCTCACTGGCCACAGTGATGTAGGGATTGGGCCAAACCTCTTTAAGGGCTGCCAACGCTTCGTTTTCGTTTTGCGCATTGGCATAGGCATTGATAAAAAACAAACAAAGCGCCTCGCAACCTTCTTCAAGCAGTGCTTTGGCCTGGGAGACGACTTGCTCCAAATCAACCGGCGTATGAACAGTGCCATCGGCCAACACCCGCTCGTCAACCTCTTTGCGAAAGGGGCGTTCAATGATGGGCTTAAAGCTCCCCCTCAAGCCCCAGGTCTGAGGACGGTCACGCCGCCTCATCTCAAGCACATCCCTAAAGCCACGAGTGGTGATCATGCCGGTTTTGGCCACTTTGCGCTCCAAAAGCGCATTCGTGCCCACGGTCGTTCCATGCACAATGGTAGAGATGCGAGCAACCTCAGAGCCCGCTCTCTCATGCTCGGGCAAGGCCAACTCAAGAGGGGAGAGAATTTTTGCAACCCCGTTCATAAAGCCTTTGGCCTCCTGTCCTCGAGTAGACGGCACCTTGATGATTTGCGCCTCTTGGGTGTGTTCATTGAGCACAAACAAATCGGTAAACGTTCCACCCACGTCCACGCCGACGATCCATGGTTTTTGGGGTGTGCTCATGCTTGCGCCCCCTTGATCAGAGGATGCACATAGCCGCCCGCCTCATCGGCTTTGATGAGATCGGGGTCGCGCTCCTTGATCTCTCCAAAACCTCCCCCCCCTGGGGTTTGAAGCCTCAAGCGCTCCCCCCTTTTAAGTTCAATGCCCAGCATCTTGGAGCCCATGGGTGGCGTGTGCCACTGATGGTCGTTTTCATATTCAAATAAGTTTTTTGCACCCTCTTGTCCACCTGCAATGCCCTTGGGCCCAAATCTGGCACGCTCGCCAAATAAAAATGCCTGAGCCTGTTCCTCCAAGAGTTCAATTTCGTAAACAGCGCCAAGTCCACCTCGGTATTGACCCATCCCAGCAGAGTCCTCTCGCAAGGCCCATTGCGTGAACCTCACCGGATACGCGGCCTCTAAAATCTCAAGCGGCGGAATGGTTGCCGTTGAAATCGGCGCATTGCCGTGGCTCAGCCCATCTCCTTGACTGTGGCCCCCGTGCCCGCCACCAAAAAAACTAAACATCACCCAGCGCTCACCTTGCCTGGCGCCCTCGCTTCTGTAACCGGACAAGGACAAGGCGTTGATGGTGCCATAGGCGTGCGCCAAAGCCAGTTGCTTGTCTGCCAGCGCCGCGGCACTGAAAATCACATCGATCATGCGCAAAATGGTTTCGGTGTAGCCCCCCACGGGTCGAGGCCTTTGCGCACTGATCACCAAACCGTCTGGAATCACAAAATCCACCGCATCCAAGACGCCCGCATTGGCAGGCACATCCGGAAATAAATGCTTCAAGGCCACGTAGCAAGCCGCCACCGCCGTTGCCTTGGAAATGTTCACCGGTCCGGCACATTGCTTGGAAGACGCAGAGAAGTCCAAACACATGCGCTCGCCTTCAATGCCCATCGTCAAATGAATCCCAAGCGCCTTGTCAACAACCCCATCGTTGTCCAACCAATCTTCAAAGGTGTAGCGCCCATCGGGCAGGGATTTGATATGCGCTTGCATGAGTTTAAGCGCTCTGCGCCTTAACTCGCTCATGACCCTCAAGATCAACTGTGCGTCGTACTCCTGCAATAAACCATCGAGCCGCTTGACACCCAAATCCAAAGCGGCCAATTGCGCATTCAAATCTCCCCACAAGCTATCGGGCAAGCGCGTGTTGGCGCGCAAAATGGCCAATACATCCTCTTGCAACTCACTCGAGCAGATGATGCGAACGGGTGGAATTTGAACCGCCTCTTGCCAACACTCGGTGGCAGAAGGGTTGTAGTTGCCAGGCACCGCCCCACCCACATCGTGCCAATGAGCGGCTGAGGCCAAATAGCAGTACAACTTACCGTCTCTGAAGTAAGGCCTCACCAATTTAAAGTCATTGGCATGTGTTCCGCCTTCATAAGGGTCATTGAACAGCCACGTGTCCCCAGGCTTCATGCCACCTCGGGTATCGGCCACTTGGCGCGCGGCTTTGACAGCAAACGCCATGACGCCGACAAAAATGGGCAGCCCCGACTTGCCTTGAACCAAGGTGTCGCCCGTCTGAGCATCGTACAAACCGTGACAAGCATCGTGCGCTTCGGCGATGATGGGGTTAAAGGCACTGCGATAAAGCGTGGCATCCATTTCATCAGCGATTTGCTCTAAGCGGCCTTTTAAGACGGCCAAGGTCACTGGGTCGACGGCTGTGCTGTTGAGCTGCGGGGCATGAGGGGTATGGGACACTTGATTTACTTCTTTCTTAACTTTAAAACGTTCACCAAGCCCTTTAAGCGCACCATCTCCATTAAAAAATCTGGGATGGGCTCGCAGGGCAACTCGTGGTGCTCATCAACCCAAACCTTGGAGCCCATGACCTTGATCAACTGCCCCTCTTTCATCTCTGGGGCTTGAGGACAGGTCAGCAGCAACAAGCCTACATTGAATGCATTTCTAAAAAACAATCCACTGTAAGAGGGCGCAATCACCGCTTTAAGGCCCAAGTGGACCAACACACCAGCGGCTTGCTCCCGGGAGGAACCCACCCCAAAGCCCTCGCCCGCAACGATCACGTCCCCCGCCCTCACCCCTTGCGCGAAGTCTGCCCTCACGCCTTGCAAGGTGTGCTTGGAGATGGTTGGCAAATCAAACTTCATGTAGGCGCCAGGTGCCAAGGCATCGGTATCGATTTGCGGCCCCAAAGACCACACCCTTGACCAAGGGATTTGATCAAACGTGAGCCCATCGCTTGTGATGTCTGTTGGCTCCTGGCTCATGAGAGCATCTCGCGCACATCGGTGATTCGTCCTCTGATCGAGGACGCTGCAACCGTATAAGGAGAGGCCAAATACACTTGAACACTGGCAGGCCCCATTCGGGCCTTGAAGTTTCTTGCTGTGCTGGAGATCACGGTCATGTTCTCCTCAAAGCTTGCTCCATAGCCCGCACACGCGCCACAACTGTTGGGCAAGACCTCTGCGCCCGCGTCAATCAAGACCTGCATCACCCCTTCTTCTTGCGCAATGCGTTGATCTTTGGCACTTGCTGGCGCTACCATCAATCGTGTGCTTGCATGAATGCGTTGTCCTTTGAGCACCTCAGCAGCGGCCCTTAAATCGTCCAATTTCGCCCCCGTACACGCACCGATATAGGCAATGTCAATGGCCACATCGCTGTAAGCGTCCACGGGCTTGGTGTTGGCTGGGCTGTGCGGGGCAGCAACTTGGGGCGCCAACTCACTGGCATTGAAACATTCGCGCTCTTGGCTTGAGTTCAAGTCACTGCACCAAAATTCAAAGCCTTCAAGCTGAGCCTCTTGAACACCCGCTTCGCGCAAATACTCAAGGGTCACCTGATCGGCAGCGACCAGTCCAGCTTGGGCACCCATCTCGGCACTTAAATTTGAGAGGGTCATGCGCTCACGCATGCTCAAGGCTTGAATGGTTTGCCCCGTAAACTCCATGGCCTGGTACTCGCCGCCGTTCAGACCCCTTTGAGCAATCATGTGAAGCATCATGTCCTTGGCCATCACCCCCCGGCCTAAGCGGCCTGTCCAATTCATCTCGATGGTTTTAGGCACTTGAATCCAAATCTCTCCAGTGACCACGACACCAAGCATTTCAGTGGCCCCAATGCCAAACATATAGCATCCAAATGCCCCCCCCGTTGGAGAATGCGAATCTCCCCCGACACAAAACATACCGGGCTTTAAATGCCCTCTCTCAGGCAAGACCACATGGCAAATGCCTTGGCTGTCAATCACGTGGGGAAGGTTCCATTGCTTGGCAACTTGTCTGGTGATTTGTAAAATTTTTCTGGAGTCCTCATCTCTCTCAGGGACATAGTGATCCATCACCAGCACGACTTTTTGGGGATCCCAAATTTTGGCATCCAACTCTTTGAGCATGGGCTCAAGCCTTCGCGGCCCAGAGGAGTCGTGGAACATGGCCAAGTCCACGGCACAGTTGAGCACTTGCCCTACCTGCACGCTTGGGACACCAGCTGCTCTAGAGATGATTTTTTGAGCCAAAGTTTGCGCCACCTGTGCACCACCTTTTGTGCCATGGCCTTGAGCAAAAGATTGCGTTGAACTTGATTGGATCATTCGGGCTTGGCTCCTGAAAATTTCACCACTTCTCGCCAACGCGAGATGTCAACCTCTAGGAACTTGGCAAACTCTTGAGGGCTGTTGCCCACCGGTGTGGCCCCTTCGGCCTCAATGCGACGGCGTACCTCGCTGGTTTGAATGGCATTGATGGACGCCTCACTGAGTCGCTTGGTCAACTCCGAGGACAACTTGGCAGGGCCAAACAAGCCAAACCAAGCGCTAGACTCAAAACCAGGCAAGATCTCTGCAATGGCTGGCACATCGGCAAAAGCATTCAAGCGCTTGGGAGACGTGACGCCCAAAGCCTTTAATTTACCCGTGGCAATGTATTGTTGAGCGTTGCCAATATTGGCAAACATCAGCTCGACTTGACCGGCCAACACGTCTTGAATGGCGGGTGCGGTCCCGCGGTACGGGATATTGGCAATATTGGCCCCTGACTTGAGTTTGAACATGTCACCGGCCAAATGCAAAGAAGAACCCACGCCACCAATTGCAAAGTTCAGTTTACCGGGTCTCTTTTTGGCCAAATCGATGAGCTCAGCCACATTGTTGGCACCCACGCTTGGGTGCGCCACCAAAATGGAGGGCGAGGACGAGACCAGGGTGATGGGCGTAAAGTCTTTGATTGGATCAAAGGGCAAGTTCGGATAAAGAGAGGCGTTGATCGCGTGGGATGTGAAACTCATCAAAAGCGCAAGCCCATCGGGTGGCGCCTTGGCCACCGCATCTGCCGCCAAATTTCCGCCCGCACCCGTTTTATTTTCCACCAAAACCACCCTAGAGAGCTGCAAAGCCAAGGCCTGCGCCATAGCCCTTGCCATGGTGTCTGTGGTGCCTCCGGCTGAAGCACCCACCCATATTTTGATCGGCGTTTGATTGGCAGGCAATGAGGCTTGCGCAAATGCACCCATACTTAAACAACTCCATGTCAAAAGCAGCGCACATGCCCATGGGCAACGCTTACCTACTAGGGACATGAACCAAAGAGACATCATTAATTTTTTCATTTTCAAGCTCAGGTTGTACACCACAATGGATCAAAAGAGAAACAAAGCCTTCTACACTTTTATTCAAACACCCAAATAAGCTTGCCGCATGGCATCGCTCTTTAAAAGCTCAGCAGGCAGCCCCGCGAAACGGATGTCTCCGTTTTCAAGGACATAGGCCCTATCGGCAATTTCCAAGGACTGCGCCACATTTTGCTCAACCAATAAAATCGAGAGACCTGTTTCTTTCAGTGCACTGATCAACTCAAACATCTCTTGAACCAACAAAGGTGACAGACCTAAGGAGGGCTCATCCAAGATGAGCAACTTGGGCTCTGCCATCAAGCCCCGAGCAATAGCGAGCATTTGCTGCTCACCACCGCTCATGGTTCCAGCCAACTGAGCCAGTCGTTCTTTGAGGCGAGGGAAAATACCCAGGACCTTTTCGAGGTTGCGTTCACGGTTTTTTGTGCCTCTTGCATACGCACCCAATTGCAAATTCTCAAACACACTTAAATTGGGAAAAGTTTTACGCCCCTCTGGGACTTGGATCAAACCCCTTTTCACAATCTCTTTGTAATGCAGTCCCGAAATCTCTTGATCATCAAAAACAATGCGACCTTCGCGCGTTTTAATCAAACCACAAAGCGTGTTGTTGAGCGTGGTCTTGCCAGCACCGTTGCTGCCCAAGAGGGCGACCATTTCCCCCTTGCAGACCTGCAAAGAGATTCCCCTCAGGATACGGACCTGCCCATAACCGCTGTGAAGCGCTTGAACGTGAAGTAAGGGCGTCATCGCTATGGAGCCCCTTGCGCGCTTTGCGCCATTCGCTTGGCCATGCCGTGTCCCAGATAGGCTTCAATGACTTTGTCGTTCTTGGAGACGCTCTCAGGGGTGCCCTCAAAGATCAACTGCCCTTGCGATAAAACCCAGGCATATTCGGCCAGGCTCATCACCGCTTGCATCACATGTTCAATCATCAACACCGTCACACCAGCACTCACCAAGCCGCGAATCACAGGAATCATCTCTTGAATCTCAAAGGGGTTTAAGCCAGCCAAGACTTCGTCGAGCAATAGCAATTGCGGCTCAGTGGCCAAGGCACGGGCCAACTCCAAGCGTTTGCGTCCGGCAACCGTGAGCTCCATGGCCGCTTGATCCAAAACGCCTGAAAGCCCGACTTGGCGCGCAACTTTTTCAGCCAATTGCACCGCCTGCGCCCTTTGAGGGTGATGCAAATAAGCGCCGACACAAATATTCTCTCTCACGCTCTGTGCGGCAAAGGGCTGCACGATTTGAAAGGTGCGCGTCAAACCCAACCTGGCACACTTAAAGGCCGACAGACCTGTGATGTTTTGGCCCTTAAAGAAAATCTCTCCCCCATCTGGTTTGATAAAACCAGACATCAAAGAAAATAGCGTGGTTTTGCCCGCCCCATTGGGGCCAATGAGCGCAGTCAAGCTTCCGGCTTGGATGTTCAAATTCACCCCTTGAACCGCCTTCAAACCACCAAAGGAGCGTGAGAGCGAGTTGACTTGCAAAAGCGTCATGACTGCACCTTGGTTGAATTTAGGCTTGACGGTGTTTCAGACCCCTGACGCCTTAAAGCGTCCCTGGTGCTTGGATCAGCCTCACCCTCTTTGCCCATCGCAGTCACGCCAATCGAGCCCGATGGGTGCGCCGTGTCAGTCGCTTTTGGGCGATTGAACAAACGAATGCCGGCAAAGCCTCTGGGTAAGAAGACCATGATCAAAATCAGCAAAGAGCCATAAATCACCATATTGATACCAGGCAACTGACCAAACATGTTTCTGGTCACCTCAGACAAAATCTCCAACGCAAAGGCGCCAAGTATGGGCCCCCAAAGGGTGCCCATGCCACCCACAATCGCACCCACGAGCGCTGAGATTGAGGTATGGGGACCAAAGGCCAAGGACGGATCAATGTACTGAAAGACTTGCAGATAAAACGCTCCAGCCACTCCCATCAAGGAGGCGGACAATGCACAAGCGATCCACTTGACCTGAAACGGATCAACGCCAAGGGCTTGCGCGGCGTCTTCGTTGTCTCGCACGGCTTGCAAGTAAGCGCCCAGTCTTGAATGCTTGAGCCACGACGTGATTAAGAGTGCACAAACCACCCAAAATAAAATCAACCAAATAAAACCTTCCCTGGATGAAAACTGCATATTGCCCACCGACTCGGACAAGGGCAACATGAGCCCCACACCGGCACCGGTAAAATTGGCCGACAAGCTCAGTATTCGAAACACCTCGGCAAAGGCCAAGGTGATCAAGGCAAAGTAAGAGCCTTTGAGTCCATACCTAAAAGACAAACCTCCCACCAACAAACCAAGCAAAGCGCTGCTGCCCAGGGACAAGAGCAAACAGACCCAAGGGTTCAAGCCAAATTGGATTTGAAGCACCCCTTGTGTGTACGCGCCCATGCCAAAGAACAAGGCATGTCCAAATGAAAATTGCCCCCCAAAGCCGCCCAAAATATTCCACGACTGAGAGAGCAAGGTGGCAAACAAAGCCATCATGCACAAATTCAAAATCACGCCTGAATGAACAAACAAAGGCACGCACGCAACCACGCTTGCAAAAAGAGCGATGGCCTTGAGGTCTTTCATGCTTTGGCCCCAAATAAACCTTGTGGTCTTACCAACAAGACCAAAATAAAAATCACAAAAATACCAACCTGCCCCAATGAGTCCCCTAAAAAGAGTCCCCCAACCGACTCAATGACACCAATCAACAAGCCACCCACGCAAGCACCCAAAAAACTGCCCATGCCACCCAAGACCACGATGGTGAAAGCGACCAAAACAAATCCATTGCCGACCGTTGGATTGACGTAAAAAGCGGGCATTAAAAAGCACGCCGCCGCCCCCAGGCAAGACAAACCAATGCCAAAACACATCGCATAGACATGTTCCACATCAATGCCCATCAAGCGTGCACCTGCTTTTTCTTTTGCAACTGCACGAATGGCTTTGCCCAGATCGGTTTTTTTCATAAAAACGATCAGCATCAAAGAGACCACCAAAGCGCCCAAGCACGACAAGAGCCTTGGCAGCGCGATCATGGCAGGCCCCACGGCTACTGTGGTCAAGGTATAACCGGTCTCGATGTTTCTCGTGTCTGAATTGAACGACAAAAGCGCCAAGTTCTCAAGCACAATAGATACGCCTAAAGTGACCAAGAGAATATTTTCATCTTTGCCGTGAGAGGCGTGATTGATGATGATTTTTTGCAAATAATAACCCAGCACAAACATGGATGGAACCACAATGGGCAAGGCCAAATAAGGATCAATTCCGAGCTTGACTTTCAGAAAATACACGCCATAAAGCGCCACCATCAAGGAGGCCCCATGTGCAAAATTGATGATGTGCAACACACCATAAATCAGCGTGAGCCCAAGGGCAATCAGGGTGTAGACAGCGCCCATTGTCAACCCATTCAAGACCGATGAGAACACAATAGATAAATCAAACACCAGTCAATCCTTGAGAGCTGCAATGTAGAGGTATGGCGCTCATGGTCTTGAACGCCCAGATCCCATTTTGAATTAAATCACGCGTTCAAAGGAAAGATCGGCTCAGCTTCACGATAGTCTCGCGGAATGATCACTTTGATATCGCCTTTGATGACTTGGGTCATCAAAGGCTGGGCTCCCATATTTTGTCCGTTGACAAATTGGGTCTGACCATAAGGCATGATGTGATCGGAAAACTTGGTTTTGTTCAAGGCATCAATGATGGCGGCTCGGTCAGCGGACTTGGCCTCCTCGATGGCTTGAGCAAGTAACTTCGTGGCCGTGTAGCTCATGAAAAGCTCATAGCTGAAGTACAAGCCTTTGGCCTCTGCGCGCTTTTTGAGCTCTTGAGCCTTTTTATCTTTGGGATTGAACCAGTGGTTGCAATCGATAATGCCATTGGCTGCTTCTGCATATTCTTTGACAAACTTGTAGCTCGAAGCCGCACCGCCCAACACTGAATAAATGGCCTTTGGAACCACCTTTTGCTGCTGCATGGTGCGCACCAAGAGGGCATACTCGTTGTAATAGTTTGCAGGAATCACAATATCGGGATTGATTTGCTTCATCCTTAAAACGATGTTGCTAAAGTCGCGGCTTGGATTGGGATGTTTGATCACCTCTTTGACATCGTAGCCGTAGCCCGGCAGCTCTCGGGTCAACAAATTGGCCGTTCCAGTGCCAAACAAGGACTCTTCGTGAATGATCATGATCGTTTTAGCGGGCTTGCCAGCGGCTGTGTTGAGCACATGCAGATTTGCAACGGCGATTTCTGCACATTTCTTATAGCCGGGGCCAAATCGGAAGGTGTTTTTTAAGCCTCTTTCGACAATTTGATCCGCCACGCCCACATCCACAATGTGAGGTAAATTGTATTTCGCCGCAGTCTGGGTGGTGGCCAGGCAGATTGCAGAAGCAAACGCGCCAACGATAGCGCTGACACCTGCCTCGTTCATTTTTTCGACCTCAGCCGAGCCGCCTTGCGGTGTGGATTGAGCGTCGCCCAACAAGGCTTCTAGTTTTGCGCCCCCAAGAGACTTGATGCCACCCGCCTTGTTCACATCTTCAATGGCCATCAACGCGCCTTCTCGGCATTGCTGGCCCGAATAAGCCAAGGCGCCCGTCACAGGATGAATGATCCCGACTTTCACAGACTTGGCTTGAGCACCCCCAACCAAGGGAAACGCCAATGAAGATGCAGCGATGGCGCTTTCAGACATAAATTGGCGACGTGATTTCATGATGGAGACTCCGAATTGATTGAAACAATGAGTAAGACGCAATGCGCCGCTGAAAAACTTGATGGCGAACTCATTTTAGACAAACTTGACTCACAAATCGGCTTCAAGTTCAATCAACCCCCCATTCGCCTGCCCGGTGAACGAATGATAATGCAAATTAATTGGGATTTGGCAATTATTAAAATGTCTGCATCAGGGTGAAAAAGACATCCGAGCAAGCACACCATCCCTTTGACTGGCATGCCTTAAAGCACCCAATAGGTGCAAACCAATTAAAAAGATCAATGCGCAACTGGTATAAAAATGTACATTGGAGCACAACAATTTAAGCTCAGAGGAGGGGTCTAAAAACCTGGGCAACTCTGAGCCAAAAAATTTAACTGGATATGGCGTGAAGTTCGAGCCCAAAAATCCACTCAATGGCATCAAAAGCAAACAGGCATAAAGACACAGATGATTTGCTTGAGACACCATTCTTTGCCAAGCTGGCATGGCGATCTCATCGGCTTGGGGCTTGTGCGTCAAGCGCCATATCAAGCGCAAACACATCAATAAACCGATCACCAGACCAATGGACTTGTGCCAATTGAACCACCCAGCTCTCAGACCCACCGGGCTCTTGGGCAACTCAATCATCCAAAATCCCAAGACCAGTTGGTAAAAAATGGTCATGGCCAACAGCCAATGCAGGCCAATGGCGATGTGCCCATAGACGCGAATGCGCTCGCTCGAGCTCTGGAGAGTCGAACTCTGCTCAAGCCTCACTTCAGCCGCATTGGATGGGTTTTGCAATGAATCCATGGGTGAGCTCATCGGTTTAAAACGATATGAAAAGGACGGATGAACAATTCTCAAGTTTAGGGGGCCGCAGCCCCCCAGGGCAATCGTCCAACCTCTAAATTTTTGATCAATTGATGTGTTTTCAAGTCCACAATGCTCACCGCATGGCTTCTGCCGGCTGCCACATACAACTTTTTGCCCTCTTGATTGATGGCCATGTTCCAAGGCCGCTGTCCAACACCCACCAAAGTTTTGAGCTCCAGTTTTTGCACATCAATGACCGCAATATTTGCGTCGCCCCCATTGCTTGCATAAAGCTCCCGCCCATCTTTGGACAAAGTCAGTCCGTTGGTTCTTGCGCCCACTTTCATGCTTTTGATGACGTGTTGAGTTTTCATATCAATGACGACCAACAAACTTTCAGACTCTACCGCCACAAATGCCAAAGAGCCCTCCTTGTTAAAGGCAATGCCCCTAGGGCGAAGGCCTACACGAATTGAAGAGACCTGAGCCATCTTATCCAAATCGATCACATCGACTTGATCTGCTTCCTCGGCCGAGCTCAGTAAAAGTCTTCCATCTGGGCTAAAGACAGCATGCTCTGGATTTCGACCCTGTACCTTGATGGTGGCTTGTAGCGTCAAATCCTTTGTTCGAACCAAGCTGATGCTATTGGTCTCTTCATTCGCCACAGAAACCCATTGTCCATTGGGTGAGCAATAAACGGCCTCTGGAGATTTCCCAACTTCAATTCGTTTTTTAATCGCATTTGTTTTTAAATCAATGACCAACAATTGCGCACCTTCAGAATTGCTCACAAACAACAACTCTGCACCAGGACACACCGCAATGCCTCTGGGTTTACCAACACCCGAGATGAGCGCAACAACTTCATCGAGCTCACTGTCCACCACGGAAATACTTCCCGAGCCCTCGTTGGAGACATAAATCAATGAGCCCCAAGCAAGGGGGCACAAGCAAAGAAACAGCACACAAAGATAGACATAACGAGCAATTAAATACATGATGGATACGGAAAAATTAATGGAGATAAATGTGCATTATTTACCCTTTGTCAAAACGTAGAGCCAAAGTCGCTCCATGTCATCAAGTGCGATCACGCCTTTCCAAGAAGGCATTCCATTTTTGCCGTTGTTGACCGATTCTAAAAATCTTGATTTGCCGTCTTTGGGAAATTTACGCAAATCATAGCTCACAGCCCCAGGATTGACCATGTCTTCACCGTGACAGGCTTGACAGTAGTTGTCGTAGAGCTCCTTGCCCTGTTCAGCGGTAAAGGGCGTTTGCGCCAGGCCCCAAGAACAAAAAAAGACCAATAGGACAACAATCCAAAATTTTATAGCTGACTTTTGAACCATGGCCTTATGGCTTGGGCAAAGCAAAGGTCCACACAGACCCCCCTGGATTGACTTTATTCAAACGCTCATCTCCCGAGTTTTGAGCGTAAACGCCGCCAATGCCAGAGACCACTGTGACGTATTGGCGACCATTGTGTGACCACGTAATGGGCTGACTTGTGATGCCTGAGCCGGTTTGGAAACTCCAAAGTTTTTTCCCATTGACCGCATCAAAGGCCATGAATTCTCCGAGCATATCGCCCGTAAACAAAACATCGGTTGAGGTGACTGTCAAACCCGCCCAATGAGGTATTTGCGAAGGATATTGCCACTTGACCTTTGCGGTCAAAGGATCCATGGCCCTGAGCCAACCTCGATTGCCATCTTGTGGCCACAGCTTCTTAATAGCCACGCCAATGTAGCGCTGGCCGCGACTTTTGTATTCAACTGGGCCCGTGTGCTTAATGAGCATCCCACCCTCCAACGTGTTGGCATAAAGCAAGCCCGTTTTGGGGCTGAAGGTCATGGGGTACCAATTCATCCCACCGGAGTTGGAAGGCCAAGTCTCCACCTCTTGACCCGTCTCGACCAATTTGGTCGTTGTATCGCTCCAGATGGGTCGTCCGTTTGCATCCAAACCACTCGCCCAAGTGACCTTGACATATTTATTGCCAGCGATGATTTGTCCATTGGTCCTGTCGATCACATACAAAAAACCATTTTTGTCTGCATGCATCAACACTTTGCGCATGATGCCCTTGACTTTGATGTCTGCCAAGACCATCTGACTCACGCTGTCAAAGTCAAAGGGGTCACCGGGGGTGAATTGAAACGCCCACGCCAATTTCCCTGTTCGAGGATTGACGGCAACGACAGAAGACGCATTTTTATTGTCGCCTTTTCGCATGGACGCGTTCCAAGGGCCCGCGTTTCCAGTGCCCCAGTAAATAAGATCTAAATCTGGGTCGTAAGAGCCTGCAACCCACGGCGCTGCACCACCTCTGTCAGCCGTGTCACCTGGCCATGTTTCACTGCCTGGCTCGCCTGGCGCTGGAACGTTGTAGTGGCGCCATAATTCCTTGCCCGTGCTCGGATCAAAGCCCGCCAAAAAACCTCGCGTCCCGTATTCTCCGCCAGCCATGCCAGTGATCACAACACCATTGGCCACCATGGGTGCGCCAGTCACGGAGTAACCGTCTTGCCAATCCATTAACTTGCTGCGCCACAACTCTTTTCCAGTGCTTGCATCCAAGGCCAACATATGCGCATCGGGTGTTCCGCGAAATACTTTCCCCTCATAAAGTGCAGGACCTCGATTGACCTGGCCACAGCAAATGACCCGAGGCACACCGGAATCAAGCTCCAAATTATGCTTCCATAGGATACGACCCGTCAGTGCGTTTATGGCAAGAGTTGAATTAAAGTTTGTCACGTACATCACGCCATTGAACACCAAGGGTTGAGCTTCCTCACCCAAATTGCTAGCCATCGAGGTGTTCCAAACTGGAACGAGATGCTTGGTGTTTTTGGTATTGATTTGCTTGAGCGTGCTATAGCGCTGAGCAAAGTTGCCCATTCCGTTGCTGAGCACAGAATCGCCTTTTACATCTGCCCTCAAAATGTCTTCACTCGTTTGCGCATTGACCCAAAGAGACGATGAGATCAATAACGTGGATAATGTCATCAGTAATTTTATTTTCTTCATCTCTACCACCTTTTGTAACGTGTAAAAATCACCCCACGACTGCTGTGCAAATCCACGCCAGTCAAGTCATGAGGTATTTTGTCTTTTTTTCACTCAATAACGATAGGTATTAACGCGCAACATGATTTCTTCCATGCGACATACAAACCCTCACACCCTTAAGACTTGTGCGCTCACTTTGATATGCGGCCTCTTGATGAGCTCAAGCTTTGCGCAAAGTGCCTATCCGTCCAAGCCCATCAAAATCATTGTCCCCTTTACCCCCGGTGGAGTCACAGACATTTTGGCTAGAGATATCAGCCAGCGCCTAAGTACAAGATTGGGGCAATCTGCCCTTGCAGAAAACAAAGCAGGCGCCAATGGAAATATTGGGGCCGAGATGGTTGCCAAATCCAAAGGAGATGGCTACACACTGCTTTTGACGGCTGCCAACATTGCCATATCGGCAGCTTTACAGAAAAAACCAAATTACAAGCTTTTTGAGGACCTGACGCCGATCACTCTATTGGCCAAGGGGCCCTATATTTTGGTTTCTCCTGCAAACCATGCGATCTATCCTTCAACTTCATTTCAAGAGTTGATTCAAACTGCAAAAGCCCACCCCGGAAAACTCTCCATGGCTTCCTCTGGAGCAGGAAGTGCGGGTCATTTGTCTGGAGAGTTGCTACAAAATGCAGCAAATTTAAAATTCACGCACATACCGTACAAAGGTCAAACTGAGGCCATGACCGATATTTTAAGCGGACAAGCAAGTGCACTATTTTTTGCAACAGTTGCTGTGGTGACTCCCCATTTGACAGACGGGCGCATCAATATACTTGCGGTCACCACTAAAACCCGATCCCCTTTGCTTGCACAAACACCCACCATCAGTGAACTGGGCTATCCTGGTTTTGATGTCAGCACGTGGCACGGATTATTTGCCCCCAAAAATACCCCCAAAGAAATCATCGACAAACTTAACAGTGAAGTGGTACTTTTTTTTAACAGCACTGAAATCCAAAAAAAATACACCGCGCAAGGTCTTCAAATATCTACAAGCCGGCCTGAAGAATTCGGTGAGTTTTTGCGCACTGAAGTCACTCAGTATGAGAAAGTCATTAAAGCCGCCAATTTAACCTTCGATTAATTCAATGAAATCATCTCACTTCAAAAAAGAAACGATCAAGGACCTTCAAGTCAATTATGAGTTAATCGACTACAGTCTGCCTTGGGAAAACCGCCCCCGTGAGACTATTTTTATGTATCACGGCTACATTAGAAATGCGCAATTTTGGCAAGCTTGGGTGCCGTTGATTGCCGATCAGTACACATCCCTTAGGATGGATGCAAGAGGGTGTGGAGACACATCACAGCCGCCTCTAGGCTATACCTATACTTTTGAACAACTCGCTGATGATGCGATTGCTTTTTTCGATCACCTTGACATCGATAAAGTGCATTGGGTGGGCGAGTCTTCTGGCGGCATCGTCGGCCTAGCGGTTGCGCTGAAATATCCAGAAAGACTGCATTCTCTGACGCTTTGTGATACGCCATTCAAACGACCAACACACATTGATAAAACATATACCTTGGGAGAAAAGGACCGTGCCACAGCATTCGAAAAATTTGGGATTGCTGAGTGGTGCAGACAAACCCTGTCCTTTAGACTCGACACCAATCGGGCCTCTAAAGAGCTTTGCGAATGGTACATAGAGCAAATGGATAAAACCCCGATCCATGTCGCAAACTCGATCGAAAGAATGATCGGTCAAGGCGATTTTTGGCCTCTACTTCCCCAGATCAAAACACCCACCCTTATTTTGGCAGGCAAGGACAGCCCAATCGCACAAGAAAAACAAATGAAAGAAATGCAACAGCATATGCCAAGCGCTAAATTAATTGCCTTTGAAGGTTACCGCCATGGGATTAATCTCATAGCACCTGAGAGATGTGTTGACGAGATTAAAAAATTCATCCATCAGTTAAAAGCCTGATGCAATTTCAATGACTTGGTCATGCAATTGATGGCATCTCCCCAAATCAAACCCAAATGCAGTCCTCCATGCATCCTACATTTGAAGATTTCAAAATTTGGCCTTTGCCTTTGGGACTTAAGTGTCAATTTCTTGCCATGGCAAGTCAATGTGAAATCGTTTTGCATGATTCGTCAATGGCATATAAAGACTTGGAAATCATTGCAAAGAAATGCTTTCAAGAAATCAAAAGAATTGAACATAAATATTCCCGTTATATTCCTGATAGCGTCATTGGCCTTATCAATCAATCTAGTGGAGAAAAAGCACAACCGATTGATCTTGAGACCTATGAGCTTTTGAGTTTTACCAATGAACTTTTTCAAAATAGCCAGGGTCTCTTTGACATAACAAGTGGCATTTTGAGAAAAGCTTGGGATTTCAAACAAGGCATCGTTCCAGATCAAACGACCATAGCCAAGCTGCTGCCCTTGATCTCATGGAGTCTTGTACAGTACAGTCAAGAAAATGTATTTTTACCCATCAAAGACATGGAAATTGATTTTGGTGGATTTGGAAAGGAATATGCTGCTGACCGAGCTGCCAAAATACTCATTCAAGATCACATCAAGAGTGGCTACGTCAATCTCGCTGGTGACATCAAGGTGCTTGGCCCCAAACTCGATGGCGAGTCCTGGCAAATGGGTATACAACACCCAAGAATTCAAGACAAACTCATTGCATCCATTCCTATTCACTTAGGGGCACTGGCAACCAGTGGAGACTACGAGAGGTTTTTCATTCAAGACAATCAACGCTACTGTCATATTTTGAGACCCGACACGGGATGCCCTGTGAGTTATTGGCAAAGCGTCAGCGTCCTGGCACCTTTGACGATTGTTGCTGGCAGTTGCAGCACGATTGCCATGCTCATGCAAAAAGACGCTTTGAATTATTTGGATAATACTGGGTTCTCGTATCTAGCAATTGATAAAGATGGCCAGTTTTACAAAAAGTAAGCCTTTCGCTGAGTTATGCTGTACGAGCAACTTTTTTCCTATTTCTGTTTTCAATGGACTGATACTTTATGCGACCCATAGCAAAGCAATCAACCCAGAGGGTGAAGCTTTTTATGCACAACAGCACCTAAACTTAAAACAATAATAAAACTTCTCATAAAATCTTATCGATGAAATTTATTCTTAAAATCGTGTTGCTGTGTATGGCAAGTATCTTTTTGTTAAGTTTGTTGCTCGCCGCAATTGTTTATTTCTTTTTTGCAATGATTCGATGGCTCTTTACGGGTGAGAGGCCACAAGTTATTGTTTTTATGAATAAATTCAATCAATGGAAAAAGAGTTCTATTTGGCCTCAGAGGAACAATGGAAATACTGACATCATAGATGCCGAGGTAAGAGACGTGACAGCAATCAATAAAAAACTATCAAATGAACGAACGAAAGACTTGTAAAAATTCCACATACAATCAGAGACGCTTAATCGAAACTTGAAAATAAAGAGACCTTTTAAAGCTCAAACTCAATGTCCGCTCATTTACTTAATTCGAAGCTAAGCGAAACTTACCCAGCAAAACCTATTGCATAGGGTACCCTAACACCAAACATTTCAATCACAAATAAAGGGCAACGACACATAAGGACGGGATTCATCGTCAAAATGAAGTGAAATGATATTTTTAAAAATACTGTCAGGCCTGTCGATTTTTCCTCATGCCTAAAAGGCCCTACACCCGTCGCTGGCTGACCAATCGCATTGGGAATCGCTGTAAAATCGCCTGGATACGTATAGTCCTTGCCCCTTTCAGACAATCCAATCCTATATCCCTTAGGTACAGTTATGCAAGTTGGCCATATTTCTACATCAAGCTCATATTTTTTTCCAATTTCAATGAGTTCTTCCATGTCAAATGAATGGTAGGGCTGATGGTCTTTGGACAGGGCTTTGTTTAATTTTCGAGCGGAGGCTCTTAGCCACCCATGGGCGTATGCGGATCGTTCGAGCCAGAAAGTGTAACCTCTTTCAAATCGGGAGTAAAAACTCTTAGCACAAGAAAAATATCTGCATCACTGGTTGAAGACGAAATATAAAGCTTTGAAGAAGAGGTGAGTATGTCAAAGTAGACGGGGGCTAACTCAATGATCGAAAACAGATTGCATAGGTACTCCAGAAATGAAAAAACCCGCCGAGGTTTTTTCCAGGGGCGGGTTGGTTTGCGGTCAAAGGTCAGCTTCAGAGGTTGACCCGGTTCTTCATAGATTTCGGGCTGCGTGATGCAATCTCAAAATTTCAACGTCATCACCACGCACTCGGTAAATTGCGATGTAGTTCTTGTGTAGGACCAGCTCACGCGTGCCGGGGACGCGGCCAGCCCGGCCCATGCCATGATGGGCCTGAAGTTTGGTCACAGCGGCCTGCAACTCCAGCACAAAGCTGGTGGCGCGGGTCGGGTTGTCTTTGGCGATGAAGCCAGCGATTTCATCAACAGAAGCGAGCGCTGTCTTGGTCCACTTGATCACCATGGATCAAGCGCCGTGTTTGGCAAACACCGCTTTGACCTGCTTGTCGGTTGCGAATTCGCCTGCATCGGCTTCCTTGATGCCTTCGTGAATGTCACGAATCTGCCAGGATTCACTTTGCACATAGTTGGTCAGCGCATCGATGGCCAAAAAGCTCTTGGTCCGTGCGGTCGCCTTGGCCAACTCTTCAATCTGGTTGTAAAGCGCCTCAGGCAGGCGTACGTTGATGGTTCTGGCAGTCATGGCTGTAACACTCCTATGTATTTGTAATACAAAGCATTATCCACTTCACAAAGCCAAAGGTCAAGGTGGGCGGCGTCTTCCCTCAGCAAGAGACCCTACGCGCAGCCTATAAAGATCGCAACCGAGATTGCTCTGGACAAACTCATCGCATCTCAAGCGATCGCTTTAGGGGTAACATGGGTCACCAACAACGAAGCGGACTTTGTGAACTACGCTGAGCTGCGTGTTGAAAATTGGGTCAGCAACCACTGAAATCAAATCTCTGTGGTCGGAATGAAGTATTCAACCGTGCTTGATAAATGCCCATCCCCCGTTAATTGGGTAGCGCCCGCTAATTGGGGGCAAATTGTGGGGAAAATAAATAATATCAAAATAAGTTGTTGAACTTATTGACATATTGGCGGGCCAGAAGATACCAGATCGCAAACCGCCTAAGTTTTCCAAGGACAAGTAGATCAAGCTCTTGGGGTCCGGTTCATCATTCTAAATGTTGGGGCAGCAATTTTTTCTCCCAAGTTTCTTGTTCAATTCGAAGGCGCAAAAGCGCAACCGGCTGAGGTCACAAGAGCGCACGGGCTACCGACTTCTTCTTTGATTGAACAGCCTTGGACAGAATCAAGTCGGCAAACTGTTCGCCAACACTTTGCAGGTATTTCGTTCGATCAGAAGCGCTTTCAAATTGGATGGCCAACGGCCCATCCAGCAACAAGAAGGCTAAGCCATGCACATGCGCCCAAAGAATGGTGGCCATCGTGGCTTTCGCATTCTTGCCGTGAACGATGGTGTTGAGTCGATCTAGCTCATCTCTTGCGCGAGCACCAGATGCTTGAACTGACGGAAACCTTGAGGGATCGCAAACCTCAGGCCTGAACATGATCCGAAACACACCAGGCTGTGTCAGTGCAAAGTCGACATAGGCTGCGGCTGAGGCAACTAAAGCGGCTCGCCCCCCCTTGGCGAGGCCAAGGTCATTGGCCTCTTTTAAGCAAGTAGCCAGTGCATCAAAACCATCGGCCACGAGAGAGGCGAGGATTGCCTCTCTGTTTTCAAAGTAGTGGTAAGGAGCCTGGTGTGTGCAATCGGTTCGCCTTGCCACTTCCCTCATGCTCAACGCCGCTGGTCCGCCTTCATCCAACAGTTGCCGACTGGTCTGGAGCAAGTCGCGCTTGAGGTCTCTTGAAGGATCGGTCTTGGGTCTACCTAGGTTTTTGGAATTCATGTGAGGCATTTTATGAGAAATGCTTGACGGCGTCTAAATATTTAGTAGAATAAATAGACGCCGTCAATTTTATCGCCATTGACTTATCGTCAGTTCAAGTTTTTTTCTATGGATGGATAGGATGCATATGATTTACAAAGACCGAATGACCGCAAAGATGGGGGGTGACTTTGTTGTGTTTTTGATTGGCATGCGGATCAACAAACCATTGGCAGTTCACAAGTATTTGCCAATGCTAAATGCGATGCCCAAGATGCTGACGGAACTTTATACAAAACCAGAGTTGGGCTTCATTCACCACGAGATGTGGTTTTCTCGAACGATCATTCTGGTTCAATACTGGCGTTCAATGGAGCAACTCATTGATTACGCAAAGAACAAAGATTCAGCTCATTTGCCGGCTTGGCAAGCCTTCAATAGAGCTGTTGGTACAGACGGTAGTGTTGGCATATGGCACGAAACCTACAAAGCCAGCCCAGGTACTTATGAGAACGTTTACGTGAACATGCCTGCCTTTGGTCTAGGGAAGGCCGGTCTACTGGTTGAAGCAAAGGGGAATCTCAAATCAGCATCGGACAGGTTCAA
>CANJNC010000031.1 GCA_947475685.1 Comamonadaceae bacterium
AGACATTGGAAACTCTTGCCGCTCATTGGTATCCTCATTGGGATTCAAAGCGCAGCGATTTACACCTCTGTTGCAAAGCTTCCGGTCTCCTTGGCCTTGCTCACCTTCAACACCTACCCCCTTTGGACCGCGCTTTGGGCCAAGCTTTTGTACAAAAACAAACCTGAAAAAATTGTTCTGCAATTGATGCCCGTCATGCTCATTGGCTTGGCGCTGGCATTGGACATCACAGGCACTGCATCTGGGCTGGGGGCCAAAGGACAGTGGGAAGTGATTGGCCTGGGCGTTGCATGCGCCTTGCTCGCATCGGCCTGTTTTGGATTGGCATTGGTGCTCATACAGTTCGAAACCAAGGGGCTTGATGGCCGAGTCAGAACGGCCTCCACCATGTGGATTGTCTCCTTGCTGTCATTGATTGTCACCCAAAGCTTGGGCGAGTTTCACTGGCCCGATGTATGGGATGGATGGATGGGCCTTTTGGGCCTGTGTCTTTTTTACTCCAGTGGCATCACCATGATGTTCACGGTCTTGCCTCGCTTAGGCGTGGTGGGCAATTCGGCGATTTTGAATTTAGAGCCTATTTTTGCCTTGGTCATGGCTTGGGTCATTTTGTCCCAATCCATCTCAGCCATTCAAATTTTGGGCGCCTTCATTGTGGTCGGTGTGGTGATACGCCTAGGGATGAGAAAAAACTAAATGAGAGGGCCCCTTCGTTGTTCTTTCCTAGAGATGTGGTCTTTCATTGAATGTGCAGGGTTGGCATTGATGCTCTTTGCCGCCTCTCAAACGATGGCGCAAGATGCGCAGAAGTGTGCAACGCTTGCCAATATCACCAAAGAAATTGCAGAGCTCAAACAAAGAGGTCTCTCTAGAGGCGAGATCAAACAAAATTTAACCGACATCATGAAGCTCAAAAACAATTCGCCAGACACCTTCAATGAGTGGATGCAAAACTTAGACTGGCTTTATCAACGCGACAATGTCCGCTTGACCCCCTTACAAGTCCAAGACAAGCGGCTCAATGAATGCAAGCGCGAACACGGCATCATCGATTGGAAATGATCCATTGTCCGTGGCCCTCAAGTCAAGTCGGCACGTTTTCTGAGCTCAAACTTTTGAATTTTTCCAGTAGATGTCTTGGGGATGTCTTCAAAGCGGAAATCTCTAGGTACTTTGTAACTGGCCAGCAACGCCTTACAGTGCTCCAACAACTCTTGGGCACTGACTTTTGAGCCGGTCTTTAACTCCACATAAGCAACAGGTGTTTCACCCCACTTTTCATCTTGCTTAGCGACCACCGCACATGCCATGACCGCAGGGTGACGGTACAAAGCATCCTCGACTTCAAGGGAGCTGATGTTTTCGCCTCCAGAGATGATGATGTCTTTGCTCCTGTCCTTGATCTTCAAATACCGATCATCCTCCATGATGGCCAAGTCACCTGTGTGAAACCAATCGCCCTCAAAAGCTTTCTGAGTTGCCTGAGGATTTTTCAAATACCCCTTCATGACAATATTGCCCCTGAACATGATCTCACCCATCGTCTGCCCGTCGGCAGGCAAGTCCTCCATGGTATTGGAGTCCTTTAAGGTCATGCCCTCTTGCAGCATATACCTCACCCCTTGCCGCGCGTTAAGCCTGGTTTGCTCAGACAAGGTTTGAGCGGCCCAAGAGTTCCTCTTTGCTGCAACCCCGGCCGGGCCATACACTTCTGTCAAGCCGTAAACATGTGTGATATCAAAGCCGATTTTGGCCATGCCTTCAATCATGGCCGCAGGAGGTGCAGCTCCAGCGACCATCGCCTTGACCGAATGTTTAATCCCTTGTCTGAGTGACTCAGGTGCAGCCAAAATTAAATTGTGCACAATCGGAGCAGCACAGTAGTGATCCGCCTTGTGCTCAACGATGGCACGCAAGATATGCGCAGCATCAACGCGTCGCAAACAAACGTGTGTACCTCCGAGCATGGCCACGGTCCATGGGAAACACCACCCATTGCAGTGAAACATCGGCAGCGTCCACAAATACACTGGAAAATGCGGCATGGTCCAAGTGCTTGAATGGCAAACGGCGTTCAGGTACGCGCCTCGGTGGTGGGTCACAACCCCTTTGGGATCCCCCGTCGTTCCAGAGGTGTAACTCACTGCAATGGCGTCCCATTCGTCATCTGGGCCTTCAAGGGTGCTCAAAGGCTCGTGCGCAAGGAGCAACTCCTCATACTCCCACGGCCCAAGTCTTTGACCCAAATCACGGTACTCTGAATCGCACACATCGATCACCGTCAATTCACGGTTGAATTGGCTCTTTAAAATTTTAAGGGCTTGCTCAATGGTGCTGGAAAATTCCAAGTCCGTCATCAAGACCTTGGCTTCGCAATGGTTCAGTTGCCAAGCAATCAATTGCGCATCAAGCCGAGTATTGAGCGTGTTGAGCACCGCATTGATGGCTGGCACCGCGTAATGCGCTTCAATCATCTCTGGCGTGTTGGAGAGCATGCAGCTCACCGTCTGATTTTTACCCACACCCAGGTGCTTTAAGGCTGCACCCAATCGAGCCGAGCGCTCCCTACACTCAGACCAACTGTAGCGCCGCTGACCATGAATGACAGCGGGAAGATCTCCAAAAATCTCGGCACTTCTTTGCACAAAGCTCACAGGAGACAAGGGCACATGATTGGCTTTGTTTTTATCAAGGTCACGTTCAAAAATAGACATTTTCACTTAGCTCCTTTGTGGGGTAAAAATCAGCATACCGTACCTTCACTGCTTTGTCATTCACACCAAGGTCATTTCAGTCCTTAAGGACTGTCCGACACCCTGAAGTCTCCTTTTAAACTGGCCTTGGTGTGTCTTGCAACCCTATCCTTCATCAGCAACCCGGCAAGACTCAAACGACTGACGTTTTGCAGACCATCAAGCCACAAAACCAACTGGTTTTGTGGCCATTGAAGGATGACTCTATACCATTTTTAAATTTAAAACCATCATGGTTAATCGTTACATTTCAAATCGATGGGCAAACCCTTTCAGATCAAACTGAAGTCAACAGGTTTAAAATACACCCTTATTTCTACAACTGGGAAACACCATGAAATGGGTCACACGCGATTACGTTCATTTAGACAGAATGGCTTGTATTTGGTTGATCAAACGCTTTGTCGACCGCCAGGCCACCTTTAGCTTCGTGCCCTGGGGGCAAGAAAATTCCAGAGCACCTGAGGACATCGCATTTTCAATACCCCAAACCGAACTCAGCCCACACGATGAGGGGGGAACTACTTTTCAAAAAATTCTAAGGAAATACCAACTCCATGATCACGCACTTGAGGAGTTGGCTAGCGTGATTCAAAAAGGAGTCGATCATGTGTTACATGGCTATTGCCCTCCAAAAGAAGACACCCAAGGCCAAATTGCGGTGGGTTTGCTTGCTGTGTCTGAGGGGTTGATGATGAGCCGACTCACAGATGCAGACATCGTCGTCGCCAATACGCCAATTTACGATGCCTTGTATGACAATTTTAAAGTCCACGGCATTGTCAAAAGAAGCGGTCAAGCCATTCCCAAAAACAATGCGCTTGGGCCTACGCTTGCCACACAATATTTAAGAACTATTCTTCAAGACAACCCCTGATTGCACAAAACCATTTAACTAAAAACCATGCCTCCATCGACATGAATGCTTTGCCCTGTCATGCCTGAGGACTCTTCACTGGCTAAATAAAGGGCCATGCTTGAGATTTCTTGTGGCTTCATGACCCGCCCCAATGGTATTCGGGCAAGCGTTGAGCGATAAAACTCATCTTGGCTCAGACCTGCGCTTTGCGAGGCCGTGGCTTTTAAATCTTCAAGCATGGCGGTTTGGACAAAGCCAGGACAAATCGCATTGACCGTAATGGCATACGCACCAAACTCCAAGGCCAGGCACCTCGTGAGACCAATCAAGGCATGTTTGCTTGTGTTGTATGCGCTTTGATTCTTTGACCCCCACTTGCCCGCCGTGGACGCCATGTTGATGATTCGAGCAGCGGGGCTTTTTTGCAAAAACTCAAAGCACGCCTGAGCCATGTGCACGGCACCGTACACGTTGACGTCCATCAGTTGCTTGAAATCATCAATGCCATGTTCCATGAAAGGCTTAGAGCGATAAATTCCGGCGTTATTGACCAAGATATCGACGCGTCCAAAATGAGCCATGCAAGCGCGAGCGGCTTTGTCACAGGCCTCTTTATCGGTCACATCCAAGGCAACGATCATGACATCACTTGTTTGCATATTGAGCTGCAAAGTGAGCTCCAAAGTAAGCTCCCGTAAGGCCTCCTCCCGCCTAGAGATCAAACACAACTTGGCGCCTTCTTTGGCGAAATTTTTTGCAATCTCTTGACCAATCCCCTGACTTGCCCCAGAAATGATGGCAACTTTATTTTGTAATCTCTTTGACACTGGCTTCTCCCAACTCGCAATGGACTGTGGCTTAAATGTAGAATGAATTATTCACCCTCTACACGATGACGCAAGGTGGCGTTCAACTCGGTAGAGTTTAAATAGAGAACGTCCTTCTTGGAGCACCTATGAAAAGAAAATTTGTGGACTTGTCTATATTTTTAGAAAACGATGTCGTGAGCGATCCTGAGGCCTTTGCACCCAAGATTGATTACTTCACCCACGACAACACCTTCGAGCAAATTGAGCCTTTTTTCCCAGGGCTCAAAAAGAAAGACTTGCCAGACGGTGAAGGTTGGGCCGTAGAGCGAGTTCAACTCTCCACCCACAATGGCACCCATTTGGATGCGCCCTATCATTTCCACTCCACCATGGACGAGTCCTTGGGTGAGAAAAAGCCCTCGATTGCCATCGACCAAGTTCCCCTGGAGTGGTGTTTCCAACCAGGCGTGAAACTTGATTTTCGTGCCCTACCGGATGGCTATGTCGTGACGGCCAAGGACGTAGAGGCAGAACTTAAAAGAATTGATCACACCCTCGCTCCATTGGAAATTGTGATCATCAATACACGAGCGGGCTCTCGCTACGGGTTCAATGATTACGTCTCAAGCGGTTGTGGCATGGGCTATGAGGCCACCATGTATCTGTTACAAAGAGGCATCAGGCTCACCGGCACCGATGCTTGGAGTTGGGACGCTCCCTTTGTACATACAGCAAAAAAATACCAAGACACCCAAAATGCAGCATTGATTTGGGAAGGCCATAAAGCCGGCAAAGACATAGGCTACTGCCATCTCGAAAAACTTCACAACTTAGAAGTTTTGCCACCCTCGGGATTTTTTATCAGTTGCTTTCCACACAAAATCCGCGGAGCCTCTGCAGGATGGACACGCGCAGTGGCTATTTTTGATGAACATCTGCACTGAGCTCTAAACACCTCTTTGGCCCAGCGCTTAGCTGCTGACTTTAAGTCCTTGTTTGACCGCCGCCCTCTTGGAAAGCTCAATTTTGGCGATGGCATTGCGATGCACTTCATCGGGACCATCGACCAAGCGCACGGTGCGTTGATGGGCATAGGCCTCGGCCAGCCAAAAGTCCCCACTCACACCGGCCGCTCCATGCGCTTGGATGGCCCAATCGACCACTTTGCACGAAACATGGGGTGCCACCACTTTGATCATGGAGATCTCTGCACGCGCCTCTTTGTTGCCCACTGTGTCCATTTTATAAGCGGCCTGAAGGGTCAGTAAGCGCGCTTGATCGATCATGCACCTGGACTCTGCGATGCGTTCATGCCAAATCGATTGACCAGACAATGGACCACCAAAGGCGACCCTAGACTGCAAGCGATCGATCATGCTCTCCAATGCACGCTCTGCCGCGCCAATGGAGCGCATGCAATGGTGAATTCGACCAGGACCTAAACGACCTTGCGCAATCTCAAAACCGCGCCCCTCGCCCAAAAGTATATTTTCAAGCGGCACGCGCACATTGTCTAAATTGATCTCCATGTGACCATGCGGTGCATCGTCATAACCAAAGACCGTGAGCGGTCGCATGATGCTCACTCCGGGCGTCTCTCTGGGCACCAAAATCATCGATTGTTGAGTGAGTCTAGGTGCAGTGGAGTCGGTTTTTCCCATGACAATGAAGATTTTGCAATTGGGGTTGCCCGCACCTGAGCTGTACCACTTTCGTCCATTGATCACGTAATGCGTCTTTTCTTTCACAATGCTGCATTGGATGTTTGTTGCATCAGAAGACGCAACAGACGGCTCGGTCATTAAAAATGCAGACCTCATCTCACCTTCCAACAAGGGCTCGAGCCACTGGCTCTTTTGTTCCTGTGTCGCGTACTTGGCAAAGGTCTCCATATTGCCCGTATCGGGAGCAGAGCAGTTAAACACCTCGCCTGACCACATGACTCGGCCCATGACCTCGCAAAGGGGGGCGTAATCCAAGTTACTGATGCCACCGTGTCCTTTGTAAACATGGGGTAAAAACATATTCCACAAACCGCTGGCCTTGGCTTGTTTTTTAAGTTCTTCGATCAAAGGCAATGGCTTCCAAGCGTCTCCTTTGTCTCTTGCGGCTTGCAGCTCTTGGTGGTACCTCCCTTCGTTGGGATAGATATACTGATCAAAAAATGCATTTAAACGGGTCAACAAATCCCGCGTCTTTTCAGAGTAGTCAAATGACATCGAAACACCTTAAATAAAAAAATGCGCCTTCATGGTGCACTGTAAAGAACAATCAACTCAAAGAAATTTAAACTCGATTTTAGCCCCAATAGACCTTATTTGGTGCCGTAGATACGGTCTCCCGCATCCCCCAGTCCAGGCAAAATATAGCCATGCTCGCTCAACTGCCTATCTATGGCCGCTGTATAGACGGGCACATCAGGATGTGCCTTTTGAAGTGCCAAAACACCCTCTGGACAAGTCAAGAGACACAAAAACTTGATCGAGCGAGGCTTTAACGACTTGACGCGCGCGATGGCTGAAATGGCAGAGTTACCGGTTGCAAGCATGGGGTCTAGGATGATCGCATCTCTTTCATGCATGTGGGAGGGCATCTTGAAGTAGTATTCGATCGCCTGTAAGGACGTCGGGTCTCTATATAACCCTATATGCCCAACCCTCGCTCCAGGAACAACGCACAATGCGCCATCCAAAATACCATTGCCAGCACGCAAAATGCTCACAAAGACCAGTTTTTTTCCATCAATGACTGGCGCCATCATGCTCTCAAGTGGCGTTTGAATGGGAACCAATTGTGTGGGCATGTCACGCGTCAACTCATAGACCATCAGCGAAGACACCTCGTTGACGAGTTGTCGAAACAAGATCGAACTGGTGTCTTTGCGTCGAATCAAGGACAACTTGTGCTGAATCAAGGGGTGATCAAGTAAGATGAGGTTTTTATCGATTTGCATAGGTAAAAAATGTCAATTTAAAAATCTTTTAAGACGCGCTGACATGAAAGGTTTAAGAGCCCATCCCTGCCCTTTGAGCGCACACAGGATCATCCTTGGGATTCTAGAAAAACGCTTTGCACCATCGCAAACAAAAAGAATGCAAGCGTTAAGACCAAGGTGATTAAAAGACACTTAAGGCCAAGATGCTTGTAGGCTTCTCCTCGACCCAGAAAAAATAGCGCAAAGCACAAAAAACTGACCGCCAAGCCTAGAAGGAAGAAAATTCTAACAATTAAAATCATGGTGTTGGAGTGCAAAGTGCGCTTAAGAGGACGTCGAATCGTGCCTCGCTAAACTGTGAATTATCAAACCGAAACAATTGAGGGTGCTCAGGAGGCTCGATCCTTCGCTTTTGATACGCGTCCCAATGCTCTATTTTCCATTTGTCTCTTGGATCGTTTCTTTTCTCAATTCGCCTCTTGGCTTCCTTGATCTCTAAATCTACCCAAACCACCTTGATCAGTGTTGGGCTGGGCAAGCGAAGAAATGAGGCGTCAAACAATTTCAAAGATTGAATCTCTTTTGAAAACGGTCCAACCAAAATCACATCCACATCAAGCTCTAAATTTTCTCTGGCAATGTCGATCAAGCCTGAATATTCCCAATCTCTGAAGTTATCCAAGTAATAGGGACTGTCACGATCTTGCTCGTTGCCTGTCAATAGGCCCAAAAGGTGTGAGCTGAAAGCGCCAAAGGCGGTGTCTTTGTCTAAAAAGGTAAAGGGGTGTTGACACAGGTCCATGAGTTTGGGCATGGCCCGCTTGGCAAGCGTCGTCTTCCCCGTGCCTGAATGGCCTGCAAAAATGATTAATTTACCCATGGCAACTTGGACTTGTAGATATCTTTGTATATTAAACTGAATTCCTCGCTAATTTTATAAGCCCCCGATATGAATCCGCCTTGGCTGAAGGAAAACAGCAATCAAACGCATCATTGGCTTGAACTCTCCCTTCATTGCCAAGCGGGCGCTAAAAAAACTGAGATTCAAGGTCCATATGCTGAACGCTTAAAAGTGCGCATCTCCTCTTCCCCCATCGATGGCAAAGCCAACGAAGAGTTGATCAAATGGTTTGCCAAACGATTAGGGCTCAATGCCGCTTGCCTAGAACTCCTGAGCGGGCAAAGCAGCAAACAAAAAAGACTCAAGATCAAATCAATCAGCAGCGAAGAACTTCTAAGGCTCCTCCATTTGAATTAAAACAGTGCCTATCGGTGTTAATCCCAATGAAATCAAGGAGTTTTAAAGCGAATTGATGCCAAGATATCAACCATAATGGCCTGATACAGACATTCGCTGAAAGATCCCAACAATGAATACCTTGAACTCACCCATGCTTGGTGTGATGTATAGACTTTTTTTTGCTTTGATCAGCTTATCAAGCCTATGCCTGTCTTATGCTCAAACTTCAAAACCCAAATTGAACTACGACCCCAATGCCCAGGTGGCCATTGACATCAAAGAGGTCGAATATCTCAAAACCGAGAGCGGCAGATCTCTCAAAGCCAGGATCTACCAACCCAAAGGCTTCGGGCCTTTTCCGACCTTGATCGACTTTCACGGCGGTGCGTGGAACAACAAAGATCGCTTTGCCGAAGAACCGATGGACACGGCCATTGCAAAAAGCGGCGTATTGGTGATTGCGGTTGATTTGACTCTGGCTGGAGACAGGCCCTACCCAGCCAACGTTCAAGACGCGCATTACGCGGTTCGATGGGTCAAGCACAACGCCAAACAATGGCAAGGCGACGTCACCACACTCGGTGTTTACGGAAGCTCTAGTGGAGGTCATGTGGGAGAACTGCTCTCTTTGAAGCCCAATGAAACTCTATTTGCAAAAATTCCTTTTGCACCCAATCCTCAATTGGATGCTTCTTTCTCCTACCTTGCCACTCGCTCGCCCATAAGCAATCCCCCAGCACGTTACGAAAATGCAATCAAGCATAAGCGTGAGAACATGATCAAAAACAACTTGAATTACTTCAAGCCTTGGGAAACCATCTACGAATCTAGCCCTCAAGCCATATTGGATAAAAAGATGGGCCCCCAAAAACTCATTCCTTTGTTGATCATGCAAGGCGAATTGGATGACAATGTACTGCCTGAAACGCAAAAACTTTTTGCCCAAAGCTACCAAGCCGCTGGGGGTGACTGTACGTTTTTAATTTTCGAGCAAAGCGAGCACGAGTGGGTGGCCAAAGAAAGTCTCCAAACTGATCTGGCCCGCAAAACCGTTAAAAACTTCATAGCAAAACAATTGCTCTAAATAGTGAGCTCCTTACCCATGGAGACAGCTGGGTTGAAAAACCTGGGCTTTTGCTGAGCTTTTTCGATTTCAATGACTTGCCCCCAATTTACTTTCCTGCAAATAGACGCTTCTTTACACTGCACCCATGATGGCATTGAACAATCTCTAAACTTCCAAGAACCATAGGAGTTAAACTGACACACGTATTTTTACTCATTTGAATTTCAACCATTAAGCATTTCATGCCAACATCCCCGTTTTTAAATAAAAATCTCATTATCTTGATCGCATGCCAAGGCTTGTTTCTCACCAACAATGTCACCTTCATCGCCATCAATGGCTTGGTCGGCCTTGGTCTGACCCCAGTTGCTTGGATGGCCACTCTGCCAGTCATGGGATATGTCGTCGGTAGCGCCCTTTCCACCTCCTTGGTCTCCAAAGCTCAATCTCGTTATGGTCGTAGGCGCTCGTTTCAACTGGGGTTGGTTGTCGCGTTCTTTTCCTCTTTGATTTGTGCCTATGCCGCTTGGAGCAAAAATTTTTGGCTCTTGACCGCTGGCACATTGGTCGCCGGTTTTTACAGCGCAAACGCTCAGCTTTATCGCTTCGCAGCAGCCGAATTGACCTCCGAGGAACACAAAGAAAAGGCCATCTCGTGGGTGTTGGCTGGAGGCATCATGGGAGCAGTCCTTGGACCGAATTTGGCCTCGTGGACAAAAAATTTATTTCCCGTGCCATTTGTTGGAGCGTATATCTCTTTGACTTTGGTTGCTATAACGGGCGTTGTCTTGATGCAGTTCATACACTTTCCAGCTGAGGCGAGCAACCCCTCAGGCGCTCAAACCCAGCGTTCGATTAAAGACATCATTGCTCAGCCCATTTTCATTGTCTCAGCGATTTGTGCGGCCCTGGGCTACGGGATCATGAACTTGCTGATGGCAGCAACACCCCTTGCGATGGAGGTTTGTGGACACCCCTTTTCGAGTACCGCATTGGTTTTAGAGTTCCACGTGATCAGCATGTTTGCACCAGGATTTTTTACAGGCTCTTTGATCAAAAGATTTGGAAAGGTAAAGATCATGGTCACTGGGCTTTTATTGAACGCCCTGTGCGTGGCAATTGCTCTGAGCGGAGAAGATCTCAGTCACTTTATAGCCGCTTTGATTTGCTTAGGGGTGGGATGGAACTTCCTCTTTACGGGTGCGACCAGCATGGCCATGTCCACATACAGGCCTGAGGAGAAAAATAAAGCTCAAGCGGCCATCAATTTCTTTGTGTTTTCGACCATGGCTCTCACCTCTTTTGGTTCTGGTGCACTGGTCACCACCCAAGGCTGGAGTTTACTGAACGCCTGGTCTTTGATCTTGCTTGTCATCATTGGTTTGTCGCTTCTTTTTTTGATCTTTCGATTAAAGTACAAAGACTAAAAACGGACAAAATGAAAGAAAAGAAACTTTCACCTCGATTTAAATTCAAGGGGACTTGAGATGGAAATATCATTTGAGCAAGAAATTGAACTGCTTAAACTCGGACAGGGTGAAGTTTTTCATGGTGAAGGCATCCTGGCCATCACAAAAGCGTTGCTTCAATCCGGCGTGGCATACATTGGAGGCTACCAAGGAGCCCCCGTCTCTCATTTATTGGATGTGATGGTGCAGGCCAAAGACTATGTCGACCAACTAGGCGTGCACGTTGAGGCCTGCTCCAATGAAGCCTCAGCTGCAGCCATGCTCGGGGCATCCATTCATTACCCTTTGAGAGGGGCTGTCACTTGGAAGTCCATCGTGGGCACCAATGTCGCAGCCGATGCGTTGTCCAACCTCTCCTCACCAGGCGTCAAGGGCGGTGCGTTGATTGTTGTTGGCGCAGATTTTGGCGAAGGAGCAAGCGTGATTCAGGAAAGAACACACGCTTTTGCGCTTAAATCAACCATGTTGATGATTGACCCACGCCCAGAGCTCTCGCACATGGTCGACATGGTAGAACACGCATTTCAATTGTCCGAGGCATCCAATATGCCCGCGATCTTTGAGCTCAGAATACGAGCCTGTCACATGCGTGGATCGTTTGTTTGCAAAAACAACATCTCGCCCAAAATTTCAACAAAGGCCTTGATCAACGAGCCGGCAAAATTCAACTACGATAAATTAGCCCATCCTCCTGTCACTTTTGTGCACGAAAAAAGAAAAATTGAGGAGAGGATTCCCGCAGCTCGAAAATACATCGAAGACCATGCACTCAATGAACTGAAAGATGGTCGTCACCTTCAACTCGGGCTCATCGTGCAAGGCGGGCTTTACAACACCCTCATCAAGTCGCTTCAACTGTTTGGTTTGGCTGATGAATTTGGGGAAACTGACATTCCCACATTGATTTTGAACGTCACGTCTCCCTTGGTCCCATCACAAATTGCTCAATTTGCAAGTGGCAAGGAGGCCTTGATCGTCATCGAAGAAGGCACACCTGAGTACATCGAACAAGAAATTTCACTCATCCTCAGGCGCCGGGGCTTAGACACCGTTTTACATGGCAAGGACTTCTTTAGCATCACTGGAGAGATGAGCACTGAGCAAATGACCAAAGGACTGATAAAGGTTGCCTTGAAGTACTTAAAGGATGTCTGCACCGAGCAAGCCTCAACTTGGCTAAGTGATCTTGACAAGACCAAAGCATTCGTGGCTCAAATGTTGCCTAAACCTTTGCCACCTAGGCCGCCTGGATTTTGTATCGGCTGTCCTGAGCGGCCCGTTTTTTCTGCACTGAAACTGGCTCAAGAGGACATTGGGCCCGTGCATATTGCTGCGGACATAGGATGCCATGCGTTTGGTACTTTTGCACCCTTCTCTTTTGGGCACTCCATCTTGGGCTATGGGATGAGTTTGGCCAGCCGTGCTGGCATCTCCCCCATGATGCAAAATAGAACACTGTCCATCATGGGCGATGGCGGCTTTTGGCACAACGGTCTACTCACGGGCGTGCAAAGCGCTTTGTTCAACCAAGATGATGCAGTTTTATTGATTTTTAAAAATGGCTATACGTCAGCAACAGGCACACAAGACATCTGGTCCACGCCAAGTACCTTGGCCAAAAAAGAAGCAATCGATAAAAGCGCAAGTCTAGTCAACACAGACCAATCCATTGAAAAAACACTTCAAGGCATGGGAGTTCAATGGCTCAAGGTGATCAACACCTATGAAGTGGCACTCATGAAAGACACCATCAAGGCAGCACTCACCAGTGATTTTTATGGCCTTAAGGTGATCATCGCCGAGGGCGAGTGTCAGCTAGAGCGTCAAAGGCGCATCAAGCCTTGGATTTCTAGCTTGCTGAAAAAAGGCAAGCGAGTTGTAAGAGTCAAATACGGCGTTGATGAGGACGTCTGCACAGGGGATCATGCCTGCATCAGGTTGTCAGGCTGCCCTACATTGACCCTCAAAGACAACCCAGATCCGTTGAAGGTTGACCCCGTTGCAACGGTGATCGATGGCTGCGTGGGCTGTGGACTTTGTGGAGAAAACGCACATGTTGCGACCCTTTGCCCGTCATTTTATAGGGCCGAGGTGATTCAAAACCCAACTATTGTTGACCGATTCATGGGCTCATTGAGGTCCTCCCTGATACGACTCTTGCAAGCGCACTGAGCGATCCCCCGTCAGAAATACGCACCGTGACTCAAAAAACAATTTCACTGCTCATTTGTGCGCTTGGTGGTGAAGGTGCTGGCGTCCTAACTGAGTGGATCATTGAGGCGGCTAAAGAAAGTGGCTACGCAGCTCAAAGCACCTCCATTCCTGGGGTTGCACAAAGAACTGGGGCAACCACATATTACATTGAAGTTTTTTCTGAGCCTATGTCGGCTCTGAATACCAAGCAACCACTCTTTAGCCTATCTCCTGTGCCTGGGCGGCTCGATTGTTTGCTCTCCTCTGAATTGCTAGAAACTGCCCGCCAATGCACCTTGGGCCTACCGTCTCCAAAACACACCCTGACCCTAAGCTCCTCAGCCAGGACAATCACCACCCAAGAAAGGATGGAACTTGGAGACGGCAGATGGGATGAGGAGCAACTGAGAAGCATTGTGTCTCAAAGCTCTCGAGAACATTACTTTCTTGACATGCAATTTCTAGCGAAAAAAGAAGGCACGATTGTAAGCTCAGTGATGCTGGGCGTCATTGCGGGCAGTGGCCTTTTTCCGATACCCAGTTCAAGCTTTGAAAAAGTCGTGAGTCGCTCGGGTTTGAATGCCAAGGCAAGTTTAAGAGGATTTCAATCGGGATTGGAAAACATGTCCGTGCTTGTGAATCAATCCCGAATGATCTCAGCGTTGCTCAATGACTCTGACCCCAAAAACGTCACGCCCATCAAAGTCAATTCAAGCATTGAGCACATTTTCCCTCTGACAACTCATCCTTTGATTACCTTGGGCTACGAAAGATTGATTGACTACCAAGGCATCAGCTATGCAAAGCACTACCTTCAACAACTCCAGCTCATTTTGAAGAAGGAACAAGCTCTAGACCCAACCGGATCCAATGCTTACGCCATCACCTCTAGTGTAGCCAGATGGCTTGCACTTTGGATGTCTTTTGAAGATATCATTCGAGTGGCCGATCTCAAGAGCCGCTTGACGAGACGGCAAAGAGTTCTCAAAGAAATCAAAGCGAGCGACAAAGACATGGTCAAAGTCTATGAACACTTCAAACCCGGTATTGCAGAATTAGCTGCTTTGCTGCCCTTGGGGCCAGCGAAGAAACTGTTGCAATGGGAAAGTAAGCGAGTTGCCAAGGGCCGTCCTGACTTGTCTCTGTCCTTGAAACTGGGTTCACACACTCTATTGGGGTTTTTAAGTCTTCGCTTTTTGGCGTCTTTAAAAGTATTTCGCAAACATGGCTTTCGCTATCAAGAAGAGCATGCGCTCATTGAACAGTGGCTCGCTTGTGTGAAGTCCTCTGCAGAACTTGACTGGCACTTAGGTTTAGAGATTGCTCAATGCGGGCAATTGATCAAGGGATATGGCAAAACCAATGAAAGAGGCAAGAAAAATCTCCTTCATATTTTGCACCAGGTCTCTACCTCCTCACTACCCGTTGCTCAACGCATAGAGGCCATCGCGGCCATTCGCAAGGCTGCTTTGGTCGATGAGTCAGGGGCTTCGCTGGATCAAGCACTTCAAAAGTATGGCGCGCCGGCACGAGAAATTCTCGCCCAGCCGATTAGGTGGATGAAAAAGCCCCATCACTAATTCAATTGAGAGAAATTAAATTTAGAAAATTGCATTCAATTGCAAATCAAGGAGATCCAGGTTGTGCGTATAGACACTCAAACTCAATTTAAAACTTCCAAATTTTTTTCATTTTTTTTAAGTGGTTTGCTTCTTTTTTTGCTGCTGACAAGTACGAGCTCTCAAGCGCAATCGAACTGGCCCAGCAAAGTCATCAAGATCATGGTTGGATTTGCTCCGGGCGGACCCACCGATGTGATTGCACGCGCATATGCCAACAAATTAAGTGTTGAATTGGACCAACAAGTGATTGTAGAGAACCGCCAAGGCGCTGGTGGATCCTTGGCTGCCAGTTTTGTAGCAAAATCGGCCCCTGATGGCTACACGCTCTTGATGGCTGAGCCGGGTAGCTTGGCAGTCAACCCAGCACTGCTGACCCAATCCCCTTACGACCCGATCAAAGACTTTGTAGCCATCGCTCAAGGGATCTCTTTGCCCATGGTTTTGGTGGCGTCTCCATCTCTCAAAGTCACTTCTTTAAAAGAGCTTTTGCTTTTAACCAAGACCAAGTCTTTGGCTTACGGTACACCAGGAAATGCAACCATGCAGCACTTGAGCATGGCCGAGTTTGCTCGGGTCAATCAGATCCAACTCACCCACGTTGCCTACCGTGGTGGGGCACCCGCAATGACTGATCTTTTAGGGGGACAAATCCAATTGGCCATGGTCACGGTCCCAAGCATTGTTCCCTATGTTAAAAATGCCTCCGTCATCCCCTTGGCTGTGGAGTCCCCAACTCGATCTCCTCAAATACCCAATACACCTACGTTTGCCGAATTGGGATTCACCAATTTCACGCAAGACATTTGGCAAGGTTTTGTAGCACCTGCTCAGACGCCTAAAGACATCATCACCAAACTGAGCGCAAGCATCGCTAAGATCTCAGCCTCTTCAGACTTTCAAAATTTGGTCAATTCAATGGGCGCTAGCGTTGTCTACACCAGTCCACAAGACTTCAGCAAATTGATTCAAAGGGACGTGCTTTATTGGTCTAAATTGGTAGCAGACAACCCAGTCGCCAAAGATTAGATTTGCAAAAAACCTCGGTCTCTTGCCTAACCAATCAATTGTGGCAACCAAGTGGCGATGGCGGGCAAGAAAAAGACCGCTGCCAACAATAAAATACTCATCACTACATAGGGCACCACGGCGATAAAAATATGACCCATGGTGACGCTCGCTGGAGCCACACCCCTCATGGTCATGAGCAACAAGCCGTGAGGCGGTAGCAAGAGACCGAGCTGCATGCAGATTAAAAACATCACCCCAAACCAAATCGGATCAATCCCAAGGGACTGCACAAGGGGCATAAAAATAGGCAACGTAATCATCATCATGCTGACTTGATCGACAAAAATACCTAGAAAAATCAGCATCAACATCATGCCAACCACGATGAAATCGGTCGACAAACCTTGTCCAGTGATGAATTGAACCATGCCCGTGCTCGCCCCCGAGAAGGACAAGATTTGGGCAAAAGTGGTCGCCCCCAAGATGATGAACAAAATCATGCCTGAGATACTGGCCGTGCCTTTTAAGCTTTTAACAATAGCGCCAAAGCTCAACACCCGGTATAAAAGCGCCAGCACCATTGTGGCAAATGCACCTACTGCAGCGCACTCTGTTGGCGTAGCCCACCCCATGGCCAAGGCACCCACTACGATGCCAAATATGGACAATGTGGGTAAAACATAGGCAAAGAACAAGCGCCAACGCTGCCACCCGTGATAAGTCGCCTCCTCCTCACCCTCAGGGGCCAACTCGGGAGAGATGCTCACGCGCGCAATGATCCACACGACAAAGGCAACAGACAGCACAAGTCCAGGCACCACGCCACCGATCAACAACTTGGAAATCGAGATGCCAGAAAGTGAGCCGAGCAATACGGTCAATGCTGAAGGGGGGATCAACATGTCCACGGCACCGATGGCCATGATGGGGCCTGCAGCAATGGTTGGGTGATATCCACGCGCCAGCATCACAGGAAGCATCAATGAACCAAGCATGGCAGTGGTGGCAATGGTTGAGCCTGAGATGGCAGAAAAAACAGTTCCGGCCACCACGGCAACCACAGAAAGTCGACCCGGAACTTTGACAATCAGTCGCTCAATGCCTTCAATGACTTTGAGTGCAAGACCGGTATGAAATAAAATTTCCCCCATCAACACAAATAGAGGAATGGGTGTGAGTGAAAAAGCTGTGACAGAGCTCACACTGCTTCTTGCTAGTTGAACCAAACCCGGCTCCCCGCCCATGTAAAGCCAGGCACCCAAAATATTGATGGAGATGAACGTGAGTGCAACAGGCATGCCGATGAAGAGCAAGACGGTCGAGCCGCCCAACATCAACCAAGCGGCGATTTGCCAATTGTTCATACGCTATGTATTGGATTCGGTAAAAAAGGGGGCCGCCTTCAAGATGCACTGACTGCATCGTGCCTAGGACCCCTAGGTCCGAGGTAGAGTCGCCTCATGCGAAAAACCATCTCTATGCTTAAGAGCATAAAAACAAAAGGCAAAGGTGCCAAACCCCACCACTCAGGTGTTACAAGGGTTTTGATGCTCAAGGCCCCAGATTGATAGCTATTTAAACTGGCCTTGAAAGAATAAATCATGATCATGACACAGCAAACAAATCCAACAAGGTCCCCTATAAACTCCAAATACCAAGCCAGTTTGGCTGGTATCGCTTGCAAAACTATATCCACTCGAATGTGCTGACCTTGCCTGAGTAACCATGGCGCCACGCACATCGTGATCAAGTACAGCATGAGCTCTGAGACCTCATTGCTCCAGGCAAGCCCTTGAGGTAAGAAGGAGATGGCCAGGTCACGCAAAAGCACGTCCCCCACAATGATGAACATCATTGCAAAAAGAATCGCACAACCTACCAACGCCAAGCCGGCAATCAGCCGCCCAAAGAGGAGGGACAATCGGTCCATCAAAGAACAAGCTTATTTGCTAAAGAGGGCTTTGAACTTGGTGGCAACGTCGGGACTTTGCTTTTGAGCTGCAGCCCATCCCACTGCATAAGCTTTGTCCTTAAACGACTTAGAAGTCGCTGCATCAAAGGAGATGGTTTGAATACCCACCTTTGCTTGCTTGGCAATCTCCTCAATGGTGAACTTGGCCCAAAATGTGTTTTCCGCTTCTAAGGCCAGCAACTGCTTGTTGAGATAGGTTTTTTGAACATCGTTTAATTTTTTAAATGCAGGCAAATTCATCAAGATGGAGACCTCGGCATCGTAAAAACCAGGATCGACTCGGTACTTTGTTTTTTCTTGCCAATTCAAATCAAAGATCCCACCAATGGGCCAACCATAGCCGTCGACCACACCGCGCTCCAATGCGCTATACACCTCGCCAGGCGGTGTCGTGATGACATTGGCATTGAGCTCAAGAAAGAAGTCTCTGTACACAGGCGTGATGCGTATTTTTAAACCATTCAAATCAGGTTTTTCAATTTTTTTGTTGAGATAAATATGAAAGGGCTGGTTTTCAACCATTCTTGCCAAGTATTGCATATTGGCTTTTTCATTCCAAACGGCATTGATGGCTTCAAATGCACCGTTCTTTCTTTGCTCAGCAATAGAGATTTGAGTCAATTTTAAAAAATCCGACTCAGGCATGACATTGGTATAAAAAGCACCCGTGCTCATGGCCATATCCACCACACCTGTTTTGACGGCATTTCCCACCTCAAAAGTCGGGATGGCTTTGGGACCACCTAAAAAATTGATTTGTAAAACGCCCTTGCCCTCTGCGTTGAATTTGGTCATCCAAGTTTGCAATCTCTGCACGTAGATGCCGTTTTCTGCAAAGGCACTCACCAATCTCAAAGTGGTTTCTTGAGCCACTACAAAATTAGCAGACAAGGCAAGGGCAACAATATAAACTGATTTTAAGAAAAGCTTTTTATTCATTTGTAATTTTCTCCCATTGAAGTAAATGAATTCACTTCAATAAACATTTGATAAAGGAAGTTTTTATTATGTTTATCTTTCCGTACCTTTATATTGGCTTATACCCTTAAGGTGATAACCCACCCCTTTTTTTGATCACCAACTCACTTGAAACTCCTTTTTTTGATGGATGCATGCCTATCGATTCAAAGCGTTACCAAGCGCTACTGAAACGGAATCGCCCTTTTTTTCTTCCTTTTGATCAAATAGACTTAATTTGTAGTATTAATGTATTCATTTAAAAAAAGAAATGATGGGTTTGAGGCGGTTTAAATTGAGGGTTAAATTTAGTTGACAACTAAATATTTTCCAATTAAATTAATACCAGCTCATCTAATTTAAAGGCGACTCATGAAAATCGTATGCATTGGAGGAGGACCCGCAGGCCTTTACTTCGCGTTGTTGATGAAAAAACAAAATGCGAATCACGACATCACCGTCATTGAGAGAAACAAGCCCTTTGATACATTTGGATGGGGTGTCGTTTTTTCAGATCAAACACTTGGTAACCTTGAGAAAGCGGATCAGAAAAGTGCAAAAGAAATTCTTGCGTCCTTTAACCATTGGGATGACATCGAGGTGCGGGCCCATGGAGAGGTCAGTCGATCTAGCGGACACGGATTTTGTGGCATTGGTCGAAAAAGATTGCTCAACATCTTACAAAACCGTTGCCTAGAAGAAGGCGTGTCGCTGCTGTTTGACCAGGATGTGACGGATGACGAGGCCTTTAAAGATGCAGACTTGATCATTGCATGCGATGGGCTCAACAGCCGCATTAGAACAAAATACGAGCAAAGTTACAAGCCCAACATAGACATTCGCAAATGCAGGTTTGTGTGGTTAGGGACGACCAAACTTTTTGAGGCCTTCACATTTGCATTCGAAAAAACACACCACGGCTGGTACCAAGCACACTGCTATCAATTTGACAGTGAACTCTCGACTTTTATTGTCGAGACCACCGAGGAGACTTGGCTACAAGAGGGTTTGGATAAGTTCAGCAAAGAAGAGTCCATCGCTTTTTGTGAAAAACTGTTTGCCCAACATTTAGAGGGGCATGCCTTGCTCTCAAACGCAGAGCACTTAAGGGGTTCGAGCCAGTGGATCAAATTCCCCAGAGTCATCTGCGAAAATTGGGTACACCACAATGGTCAAGCGCCCGTCGTTTTGATGGGAGATGCAGCCCATACGGCCCACTTCTCCATTGGCTCGGGGACCAAACTTGCCCTAGAAGACTCCATTGAATTGGCCCAATGCATTGCCAATCACCAAGGCAATCTGACTGTGGCTTTAGAGAGTTATCAAGCGCTCAGAAGTGTTGAAGTTTTAAAAATACAAAATGCAGCACGAAACTCAACCGAGTGGTTTGAAAATGTCGAGCGCTACATGCACCTGCCGATGCAACAATTTGCCTACTCATTGCTGACTCGCAGCCAGCGCATCAGCCACGAAAATCTCAAGCTTAGAGATCACAAGTATGTCAGCGAATTTGAGACTTGGTTTTCATCTAAAGCGGGTATGCAAACGAGTCCATCCAAAACGCCCATCCCGCCCATGTTCACACCCTTTAAGTTACGTGAACTGACTCTTAAAAATCGAATTGTCGTCTCGCCAATGGCACAGTACTCCTGCACGGAGGGCATGCCAGAGGACTACCACTTGGTTCACTTGGGTGCGAGAGCCATGGGAGGTGCCGCTTTGGTGATGACGGAGATGACTTGTATTTCTCCCCAAGCTCGGATCACTCCAGGCTGTCCAGGCATTTGGAACGATTCACAAGCCAAGGCTTGGCAAAGAATTGTGAACTTTATCCATGAAAATACAGATGCAAAAATTGGCATTCAACTTGGGCACTCAGGCGCCAAAGGCTCAACCAAACTCGCATGGGATGGCATGGATCAACCCCTGGATCAAGACAATTGGCTCTTGTTGTCTGCATCAAAACAACAATACGTTCCTCAACAAAGTCACTGGGCGCAAGAGATCACCCTGCGCCAGATGGATCAAATCAAGAAAGAATTTGTGAATTCAACTGTGCTTGCCATTGAGGCAGGCTTTGATTGGTTAGAGCTTCACTGTGCTCATGGGTATTTACTCTCCTCTTTTATTTCACCCCTGACCAATCATCGAACGGATGAGTACGGAGGGGATTTAAAAGCCAGGCTAAAGTACCCCTTGGAGGTTTTTAAAGCCATGCGGGAAGTTTGGCCTGTCAACTTACCCATTTCAGTCAGAATTTCTACCCATGACTGGGTCGAGGGCGGGATAACGCCTGATGATGCAGTCATGATTGGTAAATACTTCAAAATCGCTGGCGTAGACTTGATCGACTGCTCCTCAGGGCAAGTGAGCAAAGATGAAAAGCCTGTCTATGGCCGCATGTTTCAAACCCCCATGTCTGACAGAGTCCGCCAAGAGGCACAAATTCCAACGATTGCGGTGGGAGCTATTTCGGATGCAGATCAGGTCAACAGCATCATCGCTTCAGGACGCGCCGATTTATGTGCCGTTGCAAGACCGCACCTCGCAAATCCGCATTGGACGCTCAATGAAGCCGCGAAAATTGGTTACTTTGCGCTTGATTGGCCCAAGCCCTACCAATCAGGAAAATTCCAACTCGAAAGAAATCTGGAGCGAGAGAAGATGCTGAGCCAACAAAGCAGTTCCTCACTGGCCCTTAAAGCAAGATTGAACTCTGAGGTGTAAGTATGCACTCATTTTCAAAGTTGAAATCTTCCCATGTACTCATCACAGGAGCGGGAAAAGGCATCGGTCGCGCCATCGCATTGGAGATGAGTCAGCATGCATCAAAATTAACCCTGATTGGGCGCAATGAAAAAAATCTAAAAGAAGTTCAGTCACTTGTTGAAAAAAATTGTGCCGTCCAAATCCTTTTATGCGACATCACGGTTGAAAAATCTGTTCAAGCCACATTTGCAAAAGCAGCGTCTTCGTTTGGCCCCATTGCCGTGCTCGTCAATAACGCAGGACAAGCACAAAGCGCATCCTTTCAAAAGACAACCCTTGCAAATTTGAGAGCCATGCTTGATGTCAATTTGAATGGTGCTTTTCTTTGTATACAGGCTGTCATTGAAGAAATGTTGAAATTAAATTACGCACGCGTCATCAACATCGCAAGCACTGCCGCACAAAAAGGCTACCCCTATGTCAGCGCCTATGTTGCAGCCAAACACGGTGTGCTTGGCCTCACCCGATCCTTGGCTTTGGAGTTTGCCAAAAGTCGCATCACTTTCAACGCCATATGCCCAGGCTTTGCAGACACGGACATTGTCTCTGAGAGCTTGAAGACCATCACAGCAAAAACCAATCTCAGCCGTGAAAATGCCCTTCAAGAATTGGTCAAAAACAATCCTCAACGCAGGCTCATCGCACCAGATGAAGTGGCTCAACAAGTCCTATGGCTTTGTCACGACCTGTCTCAAAGCATCAATGGGCAAGCCCTCTCCATTGCAGGCGGCGAAGTGATGTCTTGACTCATGAAAATCACTATGAACAGCAAAGACACACGCTTGACAACAGAGCTCTCACAAACCGACAACGCTGCGACACACTTGAGTGTCAGAACTTGGCTTAGACTGTATGCTTGCAGCAATTTCATTGAACAACAAATCCAACAAAAACTGCGAAGCCAGTTCGGAATCAGCTTGGCTCGCTTTGACTTTTTAGCTCAGTTGGTTCGAGCACCAAATGGCATGAAGATGAATGTTTTATCAAAAAAACTAATGGTCAGTGGTGGAAATATCACAGGCTTGACAGATCAATTGGTCAAAGAAGAGCTTGTGCTCAGGCAAGACGATCCCAGCGACAGAAGATCGTATGTGCTGATCAGTACAGAAAAAGGAAAGCACGAATTCGCTCTAATGGCCCAAGCGCATGAGTCTTGGGTAAGCGAAATCATGGAAGATCTAGATGCCTCTAAACTCAAGCGTTTGTATGCATCCTTGGATCACCTAAAAAATATACTCACCCCCTTAAATCTCTCTTGAGACCGCCCAGTCCATCAACAAACCAAGATCAAAGCCATGCAAGATAGCGCGCAATTGAATCTCCCCTTCTTTGAATCTAAGCACGAGGCCTTGTCAAAAAACTTGCACCTCTGGGCAAAAACTCATTTAAACGATATTGACTGCCCTGATGTAGATGCGCACTGCAGGCAACTCGTGGGTCAACTTGGACGCGATGACTGGCTTAAATATTGTGTCGCTGGTCAAGAGAATGGTGGCCTTTATTCACAAATTGACAATCGCTCAATTTGCCTGATTCGAGAAATTCTTGCAAAACACAGTGGCTTGGCAGACTTTGCATTTGCCATGCAAGGTCTTGGATCTGGCGCCATCTCCATTGCTGGCAGCAAAGAGCAAAAGGAACGCTACCTTCCTAAAGTGTCCAAGGGACAATCCATCGCTGCCTTTGCACTGTCTGAGCCGCATGCGGGCTCGGATGTTGCTGCATTGAGTTGTGAGGCAACGCTCTCTGGCGACCATTACATACTCAATGGTGAAAAAACATGGATCTCTAATGGTGGCATTGCTGACTTTTATGTGGTTTTTGCCAGAACTGGAGATGCGCCAGGCTCTAGGGGTATTTCCGCATTCATTGTGGATAAAGATACAGACGGCTTTGAAATTGCTGAACGCATCCATGTCATTGCTCCACATCCCTTGGCTAGAATTAAATTCACCAATTGCGCTGTCCCTGTCTCCAACAGAATTGGCAACTCTGGGGAAGGTTTCAAAATAGCGATGCGCACACTTGATATTTTTCGAACTTCAGTTGCGAGTGCTGCTTTGGGGTTTGCCAAGCGTGCTTTTCATGAGGCCCTTGAAAGAGCCAAAACCAGAAAAATATTCAATGGGCATTTGGCGGATTTTCAGATCACTCAAGTCAAATTGGCTGAAATGGCCACCCGCATAGAAAGTGCTGAGTTGCTCACCTACAAAGCCGCTTGGCTCAAGGACCAAGGCAAGAACGTGACCAAAGAAGCTGCAATGGCCAAAATGACTTCCACTGAAAATGCGCAATGGGTGATTGATGCTGCTGTGCAGATGTTGGGTGCATTGGGGGTCGTGAGTGGCGTCATTGTTGAACGCTTGTACAGAGAAATCCGTGCGCTTCGTATTTACGAAGGCGCAACAGAAGTTCAAATGTTGATCATTGCAAAGTCGGTCCTTGAAAATCACAGAATAAATTCTTGATTTTTCCCTTGCCAGAACCATCATCCATAAAGAGTTTGATTTTATGAAAACGGCTCATTTAGATACCTTTGTTCACGACAACTTACCACCTCCCGAACTTCTACCGGAATTTATCTTTGACTTACCCGAGCTTGAGTTCCCGGGAAATATGAATTGTGCAGTTGAAATTTTAGATAAAGCCATCAGCAAAGGCTTTGGCAACCGTGTTTGTATTCAATGTGATCGCTTAACTTGGACCTATCAAGATCTTCTAGACAAAGCCAACCAAATGGCCAACGTCTTGACAAAGGAGCTTCATTTAAAAGCCGGAAACAGAGTTCTACTGCGATCAGCCAACACGCCTGAAATGGTAGCGACTTGGTTTGCAGTGGTCAAAGCAGGTGGCATTGCAGTTGCAACCATGCCCTTGTTAAGATCTCTTGAGCTCAGACAAATCATTGATAAAGGACAGGTCAGTCATGCGATTTGTGACCACTCATTAAGAGAAGAGTTGATCAAGGCACAACAAGAATGCGAGTCCAAGTGCCTCAAACACATCAGTTTTTTTCGCTCTTCGGACACGACACAGGAGGGGCAGCACTTGTTGGATATCGCCGCTTTATCGCAACCCAGCACATTTGAGAATTTCTCCTCCCTCTCAACCGATTGCTGCATTTTGGCCTTCACCTCAGGCACGACAGGTGTGCCCAAGGCCACCATTCACAATCACCGCGATGTGATGTCAATTTGCACCTGTTGGCCCGAATTTGTTTTGAAACCGCTCGCATCCGATGTTTTTATTGGAAGCCCGCCCCTTGCATTCACCTTTGGACTCGGTGGATTGATTCTTTTCCCCATGAAATTTGGAGCCAGTGTGGCCTTGCTGGAGAAAGCCTCTCCAAAGGACTTGGTGGTGGGCATTCAACAATTCAAGGCCTCGATCCTCTTTACTGCACCAACCTCCTATCGACAATTGGCACTCGAAGGACTCATTGACCCACTCAGCAGCCTTAGGAAATGTGTCTCAGCGGGTGAAGCGCTGCCAGGACCAACCAGGGCACTTTGGAAACAAGCAACGGGGATCGAAATCATTGATGGCATTGGGACAACGGAGATGCTACATATTTTCATATCCGCCAACGAGCACGAGTCTATCCCGGGTGCTACTGGCAAGGTCGTCAAAGGCTACAAGGCATGTATTTTGGATGACGATGGCAATGAGCTCCCCGTTGGAACAATTGGCCACTTGGCAGTCAAAGGCCCCACGGGTTGTCGCTATCTGAACGATGAGCGACAGGCCAAATACATCAAAAAAGGATGGAACGTCACCGGAGATGCCTATTTGATGGATGAGAACGGCTACTTCCATTATCAGTCGCGAACAGATGACATGATCATCTCCTCTGGATACAATATAGCTGGCCCAGAGATAGAAGCTTGTATCTTGTCCCACCCAATTGTGGCTGAATGCGCCGTAGTGGGTGAGCCCGATGAGGCAAGGGGTGCCATTGTCAAGGCATTTGTCGTCCTCAAAGCCGATATCTCAGCCAACGACTTGAGTACAAAATCCATCCAAGACCACGTCAAAACTCAACTTGCTCCCTATAAATACCCAAGAAAAATTGAATTTGTCAAAAGTCTTCCAAGAACAGAGACAGGAAAAATTCAGCGCTTTAAATTAAGACAATGAAATTCATCAACCCCAAACGCATTCGTTTCCACCATTGCGACCCCGCTGGTATAGTTTTTTACCCCCAATACTACTTTTTATTGCACGAAACGCAGGAAGATTTCTTCTCGCACATTGGGTTTTCCTTGTACGACATGATTGATCAAGGATGTGGTGTACCGATCGTTGACATGAAAACTCAGTTTTGTGGCATGTGCCGTCAAGGCGATGATGTAGACATTGAGTTGGGGCTCTCAAAATTAGGAGGATCAAGTATCTGTATGGAATATGAAATCTTTGGCGCCAATAAGCTTAAAAATATTCCAAGAGAACTTAAACTTAAAGCCACAGGAACCATTGTCTATATTGATTTGGCGAGCAATAAACCCATCAAGTTGCCTGAAGAATTGAGAACTGCGCTTGAGCCCTATTTAGAAATCTCGCCCCATGCATAAAAAAATCAATCCACCCCACTGGGCTCAACCTCGCGGATACTCCAATGCCATTCTGGCCAGTGGTTCTATTTTATTTCTAGGCGGCCAAATTGGATGGAATGAAAAAAACGAGTTCGAAAGCGATGACTTCATTGACCAAGCCAAGCAAACACTCCTCAATATCAGCGCACTTTTAAATGAAGCCAAGGCCACACCAGAGCAAATGGTCAGAATGACCTGGTACATCACAAACCGTGATGAATACAATGCCAGGTTAAAGGAATTGGGTCATGTTTATAGAGAGATCATGGGTAAGAATTTCCCAGTCATGACGTGTGTAGAGGTTTCCGGCTTGGTTGAACCTCGTGCAAAAATTGAAATCGAAGTCACCGCAGTCATATGAGCACTTAAGCATCCATGTCAACGCAATGAACTACATTGATACAGATATTGAAGGCCATTTAGATAAAGCCGCCTGCAAGGCAGCGCCTTTTTCATCAGCCAAAGCTGCGTTGCGAAGAGAGCTGATATCGGTGTCTAGCAAATTGGTATTCTTTTGAACCACCGCAAAAATCAAATCAAAGCTTTTAACACCTCGCTCATGGGTCTCGCTGTAGCCTTTAACCAAAGTTTGGCATTTGATCCACTCTAGGCATTTTTCTGAATTTTGCAAAGCACATGTTTTGATCAAACCCATCCACTTTTCAATTCTTTCATCTTCTTCTTTGAATCTTAAGGTTGACCGTCTCCAACGCTTAGCGCTTGCAACCAAGGTCAAAATTAAAAAACCACTGATGGTCGATGTTTGAACAATCCGACCCTTTGATGTCAAGGCCCCGATGGCATATCTTAAAACTTGAGACCCTAAGATCATTCGACCCAACACGGATGGAAGCGTCTCAGCAATCTCTTGCAACCTTGGGTGCATGTATTCATTGATAAGCACAATTTGACCCGCATTTGCCTGAGACTCTTGCTTGACACGATCAAACCGAGATGCTTGTATTTTTAAGCTTGCGACCCGTGCTGTATCTTCATAGGACATCCAAAGCGCTAGGTGCCTGGCACTTTCTCTGATCAATTCACTCTCATTGCTAGAAAAGCAATTTTTCAAAGCGAGCATGCGATCAAGGAATAAATGTGCATAGTCAGGATCTTGGTATTCCACCAAGCGTTTGACTCCGTGCAATAAAATTTCTTGAACGTTTGATGGAAATGCATTTTCAATTCTTTCAATCAAACTTTTGATTTTGGGGTGTAGCCCGCTTTGGCTTGGTAGTTTGAATGTTTCTTTTGGAGTCGCAAAAAATTGTGATGCCCCCTTACCCGTTGAGGACTCACTCAACCCATAAGCTTGATCAAAGGCCTTGAGACTTTGCTCCACACCCACACCACCTTGGCGAATGGTCTCCTCAAATTGAGTTTTCGTGAAAGGCAATGTTTTAGAAGCTGCAAGGGAGCCAAACAACACAGCGCTGATTACACTTTGATGATCTTGCGCAACTTTTGCCATATCAAAGCCAATAAAGCGATTCGCCACTTTCCTTATCTCATCAAGCAATTGGCTGGAGTCCACCCGTCCATCGCCCATATGGGACTTTTCACTCATGGCATAGACACGGTGTGTTGAAGCAATCAGGGTTGTTCGGTTTGACGTGACCAATCCACGCACCACCGCTCGTCCAGCCTCCATCAGCTCGGATGCCATGACAATGTCCACATCTCCAGGCATGGGCATGAGTGACAGAACAGGCAATTGAGTGGCAATTTTGGACAACGAGTGATCGAAGAGCTCAACATAATAAATGGTCGCACCAGTTCTTTGTGCCACTCCCGGCACAGAAGTGGTTTGCGCCACAAAACCATTGGCTTCACCCAATTGAACTATCCAATCGGCCAACACACCACCACCTTCGCCACCCATGGCAAGTATGGCTATTTTGTAAGGTTGAATACTCATGGACTCTAAAACCGATAGGCCATTTGACGCTTGATCATTCTTTGCTGCAATCGATCAATGACCCATTTGCGCAAAGTACTCAAAACACGATCAATTAGCGAGGGGTTGGAGATGACTTGGGCTTTGTAAAATGAAGGACACAAAACTGCAGCATGCGAAGCTTCGCCACAGACGCCACAACCCACACAACTCTCCAAGACGGTTGCTACTGGCTCAAGCCTTAGTGGATCAGGATTTTCTTTGATCGACAATGAAGGGCAGCCCGAAAGCCTGATGCATGAATGGTCTCCAGTACAAGTTTCTGGGTCAACACCAAATTTTTCTTTGACTACACGCACGCCTTTTTTGATGGCCGCTTTGACGAGTGGTTTTTCTCGTCTTTGTTTGTTGAGCATGCATTCAGATTGAGCAATTAAAACCTTAGGACCTTTTTCTTTATTGGTCAAGGCCTCTTTCATGAGTTTTTTCATGGTGGCAATGTCATAGGTTCTGTGTACAGTTTTAACCCACTGCACACCCACACCTTTGATTGCCTTTTCAATCTCATGACCCGTGCTTCTATTTTTATTCAAAGCTTTTGAAGACAATACATCTTGCCCTCCTGTTGCAGAGGTGTAGCTGTTGTCAACCACAACCGTCAAGTTGTCACTTTTATTGAATACGGCATTGGCAATCCCAGAGGTCAAGCCGTTGTGCCAAAACCCACCATCTCCCATGATGGAGATGACTCGCTTGGATGCACTTACATTCAGGGCTGAAGAACCTGCCGTCCCTAAGCCATACCCCATCGTTGTATTGCCTAAATTAAAGGGTGGCAAAATAGAAAACAAGTGACAACCAATATCTGCACTGATGTGGTGTTGACCAATCTCTTTTTCCATCAACTTCATGGCTGTAAAGATTGGCCGCTCGGGGCATCCCGTGCAAAAGCCAGGCGGTCTTGGATGAACCAATGGGGCTATGGCTGTCACGTCATTGGGATTGGCAGCTTGATTTTGATTGAACGCGGTAAATTCTTTTCCGTGTTTTTCAAAAAAGGACTTGAGGCCATTGAGTACCACCAAATTGGTGTACTCACCACCCATTGGCAAAAAGTCTTTACCATGTAAAGTGGTTGATGAGTTGGCTTGCTTTAAAATCAAACTTAAATTTTGCTCAATAAAATTGGGTTGCCCTTCCTCGACCATCAGTACGGCCTTTTTACCAGTACAAAAACGAACAATCTCAGCATCGACCAAAGGGTATGTCACATTCATCACATACAGTGGAATTTTCGTTTGTCCGTAAATGTCAGCCAAACCCAACCTCTCCAAGGATCGAACCAAGGTGTTGTAAATTCCACCTTGAACGATGATGCCGATATCGGCCGAATCCTCAGCAAAGAATTCGTTAAGCCCCTTGTCTTGGATAAACTTCACAGCTGCTGGCCAGCGATCATTGATCTTCTCTTGCTCATGCAGATAAGATGAGGGCGGCAAGACAATTCGGCTTACATCTCTTTGCGGCGTGTCCATGGCTTCACGCAGGGTATATTGAGCTCTTTGATTGTCTTTGGCCGTGAAAAAACCATGCACATGGCACGCTCTAATCCTGAGCTCTAGCATCACAGGCGTTGAACTCGCTTCAGACAACTCAAAGCCCATCTTGACAGCCCGCACCATGCTGGGCAAATTAGGTCTTGGATCTAAAAGCCATATTTGTGACTTCATGGCAAACGCATGGCTGCGCTCTTGCATGATGGAAGAACCCTCGCCGTAGTCCTCGCCAACAATGATCAACGCACCGCCTTTGACACCCCCCGAGGCCAAGTTTGCCAATGCATCTGATGCCACATTCGTTCCCACGGTTGACTTGAATGTGACCGCACCCCGGATAGGATAATTGACGCTTGCCGCCAAGGTTGCAGCGGCGGTGGCTTCATTTGCACTGTTTTCAAAGCGAATGCCATGCTCCTCCATAATATCATTGGCGTCGGCTAAAACATCCATCAAATGCGAAATGGGTGCACCCTGGTAACCCGCTACGTAAGAGACTCCAGACTCAAGCAAGGCCTTTGTGACAGCCAAAATACCCTCTCCACTAAAGATCTCACCGTCCTTGAGTCTTAATTTTTTAACTTCTTCAACAAAAGACCGCTCAGCCATAAAAAAATCCGATCAAAATGGACAATATAGACGCCAAATTCCTGTAGAAATGACTCAGGTCAATCGTTCTACTGGGCAAATGATATATGATGTTTACTTCATCAAAGATTCTTTTCTTTTTTGATCGGTTTGTTTTAAAGAGATTCATTCGGCAAGACTGCAATTGATAAACCAAAGGGTAAACCCTTTAGAGCTTGCACTTTGAAATTTGTTAAAAATTAACCCTTTAGCCATTGCGTTTTTTTTCAGGAGTTTTCATGAAATTCAAAAAAGTTTTAGCTCTAAGCGTCATTGGTGCATGCCAACTGTTGACGCTTTCCTCCATTCAAGCGGCCGATAAAGTCAAAGTTGGATTTGTCAGCACCTTGTCCGGACCCTCGGCGGCTTTGGGCGTGGACATCAGAGATGCATTTCAACTGGCGGTCAAACTCAATGGAGGTAAGCTTGGGGGACTGCCTGCTGAAGTGATTGTGAGCGACGACCAATTCAAACCCGATGTTGCCAAGGAGCAGTTTGAGAAGATGGTCAAGCGCGAAAAAGTGGATTTTTTAACCGGCGTCGTTTTCTCCAACATCATGCTTGCTGCGCTGCCAGAAACAAATGAAAGCAGCACCTTTTACTTGAGCCCCAACGCCGCCCCTTCCCCAATGGCAGGCAAAGAGTGCAGCGCCAATTTCTTTGCCGTGGCATGGCCCAATGACGCCTATCATGAAGCGGCTGGCCAATACGCCACGAACAAGGGATTCAAGTCCGCTTATCTTTTGGCACCCAACTATCAAGCAGGACAAGACTCCTTGGCTGGCTTTAAACGTTACTACAAAGGCAAAGTGGTCAACGAGGTGTACACCAAATTGGGGCAACTCGATTACGCCGCCGAATTGGCTGAGGTTCGCGCTGCAAAACCAGAAATTTTGTACACCTTTCTTCCTGGTGGCATGGGTGTGAATTTCATCAAGCAATTCATGGCCGCCGGTTTAGCGAAAGAGACAAAGCTCATCGTGCCTGGTTTTGGTGCGGATCAAGATATCATTCGCGGCGTGGGTGCAGACATGTTGGGCGTTTTTGATACGTCCCACTGGGGTATGGATCTGCCAAACGCAGCCAACAAAAAATTCGTTGCAGAATTTGAAAAAGAATACAAGCGTCTTCCCACCCTGTACGCTTCACAAGGCTACGACACGGCCATGCTGATAGACGCTGCTGTGAAAGCCAGTAACGGCAATCTGAGCGACAAGGACTTGGTCAGAAAAAACTTAAAGGAAGCAAAATTCGCCTCTGTTCGTGGTGACTTTAAATTCAATAGCAACCACTATCCCATTCAAAACTACTATGTACGCGAAGTGGTCAAAGACGCTCAGGGACGTTTGGTCAACAAGATCATTGGCCAACCGATCATGACCAATCACGGGGACGCCTACGTACAAGACTGTAAGATGAAATGATCCCAGCTCCTTGGGCTGGCATCTGACGCTGTCTATGCATTTTTTATGACTGGTATTTTGATTTTGGAGCAGGCCTTGAATGGCCTGCAGTTTGGTTTGATGCTTTTTCTTTTGGCATCTGGCTTGACTTTGGTATTTGGCATCATGGACATGATCAACCTTGCCCATGGTGCCCTTTATATGATTGGCGCCTTTTTAACGGCTTGGATTGTTCAATTCACACAATCATTCTTTCTAAGCGTTTTTCTAGCGGTCATTTTGACCTCCCTGTTTGGCATGCTTTTAGAAAAGACTTTGCTGAAAACTTTGTATGCACGGGACCACATGTCTCAGGTTTTGGCAACCTTTGCGCTCATCCTCATTTTGAATGAGTCGGTCAAAATGATTTGGGGAACGGATTTGCCCTTGTCGGCTCCAGATTATTTATCGGGTCCCATTGAGATCATGCCTGGACTGATGTATTCAAGTTACCGTCTGGTCATCATCGCCACAGGCCTCTTGATTGCGCTTTTACTCTATCTCCTTGTCAGTCAAACTAAAATGGGCGCTTGGGTCAGAGCGGGAGCCTCTAACCGATCCATGGCGATGGCCATGGGTATCAATATCAACGCCCTATTCACATCTGTCTTTGGTCTAGGAGCGGCCCTTTGTGCAGTTGCCGGCGCCATGCTCTCGCCCCTTTTGGCCGTGCAAGTGGGCATGGGTGAGAACATATTGATCTTGGCCTTTGTGGTTATTGTGATTGGAGGCATTGGGTCTGTTTGGGGTGCCTTTGTTGGATCGATCTTGGTGGGCTGTGTAGACACCATGGGCCGAAGCCTTTTGCCCTTCTTATTTAGAGAGTTTTTACCACCCCAATGGGCTGGCGCAGCTGGTCCAGCGGTGGCGTCCATACTGGTCTATGTGTTGATGGCTGGCGTCTTGTTCATCAAACCTCAAGGTCTTTTTAACCAAAGATCATAGCCCCATGAGCAATTTCATCGCCTGACCACCATGTCTTCGACTCCACCGCAGATCCCTCACAACCCCAAAACGCTGATCCATGCGATTGGGTTGAGTTTGATATTGGGACTGGCTTTGGCAATGCCATACTTGCTGGACAAATTGGGGCTGGATTATTACTTGGGAACTTTGACCAAGATGATGATTTATGGCATCGCTGCTTGCAGCCTTAACTTGATCCTTGGCTATGGAGGCCTGGTCTCCTTTGGGCATGCGGCTTATGTCGGCATAGGCGCTTACGCAGTAGGCATCTTGATCAGTCAAGGTCATCAAAACGCATGGATTGACATCCCTCTTGCCGTCATGCTTTGCGCCGGTTTTGCTTTCATGATTGGGTTTATTTGCCTTAGAACGCGAGGCGTTTACTTCATCATGATCACCTTGGCTTTTGCCCAAATGCTTTACTACCTGAGTAACTCCATCAAGGTGTTTGGAGGTGACGAGGGTTTAAGCATCAAAAGTCGTTTGGATTTTGGCGTTCAACTCAGTAGCAAAAGCGATGTGCACTTGTATTTTGTGGTGTTGATTTTCCTCTTGTTGAGTTTGTATTTCATTCATCGCATCATGAATTCCAAGTTTGGACAAGTCATCAAGGCTCTGAAGGACGATGACGTGCGCGTGGACTCGATTGGCATTCATGGGTTTAAATACAAACTGGCCATCTTTGTGATTGCGGGCGCGATTGGGGGATTGGCTGGTGCTTTGATGGTCAACCAACAAAAGTACGTCAGCCCCAATCTATTGCACTGGACGCAATCGGGCATCTTAATGGTCATGGTGATTTTAGGAGGTGTTGGCACTCTTTCGGGGGGTCTATGGGGCGCATTGCTTCTTTTGACGCTAGAGAGCGTGATCGCTGAATACACCCTTCACTGGCAATTCTATGTAGGGTGGATTCTTTTGGCTGTCATCTTGATGGCACCCAAGGGCTTGAGTTCTTTTTCCGTACTTTGGAGTAGGGTCTCCAAAGTTGGGCCGTTCAAACACAAAGCCCGGGCAATCAAACCATGAGCCACCCTGCACTCTTTGAAGCACGCCATTTGATCAAACGCTATGGTCAATTGGTGGCCACCCAAGACGTCAGTCTATGTGTGAACGACAACGAAATTCACGCCTTGATTGGCCCCAATGGTGCAGGCAAAACCACACTGGTGGGCCAGTTGTCAGGACAAGTTCCTTGCGACTCGGGTGAGATATTCTTTAGAGGCGAAAACATCACCAAACTGCGCATTGATGAGAGGGTCAAAAAGGGGGTTGTGCGTTCCTACCAGATCACTCGACTCTTTAAATCTTTCTCTTGCCTAGAGAATGTGTCCCTGTCCGTTCAGGCAAGACAAGGCAGCAGTTTTTCATTTTGGAGCAACATCAAGGACGATCACCCATTGAGCCAGGAGAGTGAAAGCGTCTTAGAGTCCATTGGACTACTTGACAAAGCACACGTATTGGCCGCAGACCTCTCTCATGCAGAACAACGTATTTTGGAGCTCGGTATTGCCTACGCAACCCAACCAAAATTGCTTTTGTTAGACGAGCCCATGGCAGGCACTGGCCCCCAAGAGTCGGAGTTGATCATCTCGTTGATTGAAAAAATCAAAAGCAGCGCTTCGATCTTTTTAATTGAACACGACATGGACACCGTTTTTAGACTGGCCGATCGCATATCTGTTCTTGTCAACGGTGTTTTGATCGCAACGGGCACGCCCGAAGAGATCAGATCAGACCCTCAAGTCAAAGCCGCTTACCTTGGGGACGAGCACGTATGACTCAGGCGCTTCTTCACGCGAAACATATCCAATCGTTTTATGACCAAAGCCAAGTTATTTTTGACATCGAGTTGATCATCAAACCGGGTGAGACCATTGGATTGCTGGGTCGAAACGGGATGGGCAAGACGACACTGATTAAAAGCTTGCTTGGCCTGAAGAGCATCCAAGCAGGTGAGATCCATTTCAATGGTCTAAGGATCAATGGGCTGAGCCCAGATAAAATTGCTCGACTGGGTTTGGCCATCGTGCCTGAGGGCAGGCAGGTCTTTCCAAATTTAACCGTCCTTGAACACATGACCGCCTTCACAGCCAAAAGAAACGATGCTCAAATTCAGTGGGACGCACACAGCGTTTTTGAGCTTTTTCCAAGACTCAAGGAAAGACAAGGCCATTTGGGTTCACACTTATCTGGGGGTGAGCAACAGATGCTTGCCATCGGCCGCGCTCTCGTGACCAACCCAAAGCTCTTGATCTTGGATGAAGCAACAGAAGGCCTGGCTCCGTTGATTCGAGAGGAAATTTGGTCTTGTTTGAAACTCCTCCGACAAAGAGGTCAAAGCCTGATCATTGTTGACAAATACGTCAACCGTTTGGTTGAAATTGCCGATCGACATGTGATTTTAGAGCGCGGACAAGTTGCTTGGACGGGCTCCTCTGAGGAACTCTCTAGCGACACCAGTCTTTGGAGCAGGTATTTAGGCGTTTGACAAAAAAACAAACCTGAGAGTGTCGTCTTTCTTCATAGAGCGACTAGGCCTTTTGAGGTCCAAATGCCAAGGATTAAAAAAACAAGACTTTCATCGACTGAACGTCTCTCTCGCCACTCGCCTCAACACATCAACCAAAAGCCGACCCGTTGGATTGACAGACCCTTTTCTTCTTCGGCTTAACCCCACCAATCTTGCCCAGGATGCGCCGGGAATCTTCAATTCAACGAGTTGTCCCGCTTGAGCTTCCCAAAAAATCAACTCCTTAGGAATAAAGGTGAGCGCATCGCTTTGCATGACCCAAGATTTCATCAAAACCGTTGAGGTGGTCTCAACCACCGCTTGGGGAGGGATCAATTCTTGGCGAATAAAAAAGTCATCAAAGGCGGCCCTTTCCATCTCCCCTTTCCTGGGCAAAATCCACGGGTATGGCATCAGCATGTGTGCATTGATGACTTTCTCCAGCAACAACGGATGATTAGCCCCACACACCACACTTGCGGTCTCTGAGAACAAGGTCTCTTGAACCAAATCGGTATGGACCAACTGAGCGGGGATGGAAGACAGGGTGAAGTCAAGTTCCCCGTTTTTTAGCATCGGCATCAAGGACTCGTTCAAGCCATAAAGGACCGTGCACTTTAAATGGGGGTGCTTCAAAGCAAACTCGTTCAAAGCCAAGGGCAAGAGCCGATTGGCTTCAGTTGGCCCACAACCGACCAACACATGCCCGGTCTTCGCCCCTTTCAAGGCCTCAATTTCCTCTTTGGCGTTTCTCATCTCCGCTTCTATCACTTGCGCATGGTGCATGAGTGCCACACCATATGGCGTTGGCACGACTCCATATCGGCCTCGCTCGAGCAATTGAACACCCAGCTCTTTTTCCAGAACTTTGATCCCTTTGGACAAAGCAGGTTGCGAAAGTCCCAACTCCTCAGCGGCAACGGTCATGTTGGCATGCCTGGCCGCCGCCAAGAAAAGTTGAATTTTTTTATAATCCATAACCAAAAGTAATTGAAATTGTTTATCAAGTTCTTGATATTTACTCAAGCGAATAGTACATTACAAACGTTAAAGCGTTAAAAAAATTATTTTTTAACGCTTTCCCATGAAAATTTAACATGATTCTTTTCAAGCACAGGATCGGTTTTCATTTCTTCACTTTCTCGCCAGTGCAATAGGAGACCGCATGCAAACACTCGGACTAGACCAACTTGTACAACCCGATCGGGTCCACAAAAGCGTTTACACAGATCAGCACCTCTTTGATCTTGAAATGGAGCACATCTTTGAGTCGGCTTGGGTCTATTGCGGCCATGAGTCTCAAGTCAAGAACACGGGCGACTACTTTACTTTTGATATTGGCCGTCAGCCCATGATCATGGTGAGAGACAAAACGGGTGGTATCAATGTGCTGTACAACCGCTGCCCGCACCGGGGTGTTGAGTTGATTGGCAACCAAAGTGGCAATACCGGCAATGCGTTTGTTTGCTCCTACCATGCATGGACCTTTCATTTGAATGGCAAAGTCAGGGCCATCCCTTTGATGAAAGGCTACGATGGTACCAAATTCACTACCGAGGACCCAATGGCCAGCATGGTCGCCGCTGAGCGCGTGGACGCCTACAGAGGTTTTGTTTTTGCAAGCCTGAAGTCAACCGGGCCTTCTTTGATCGATTTCCTTGGAGAGGCGAAAGTAGCCTTTGATGACATGTGTGATCGCTCTCCAGTGGGGGAGGTCGAAGCAGTCCCTGTTTGTCACCGTGTTGTACAGCACTCCAATTGGAAGTTTTTTATGGAGAACCAACTCGATGCCTTGCACCCTTCAGTGACTCACCAATCAACAGGCGTTTCAGCTAGGCGTGTTGAGCAGCGACTGAAGTCGCAAAAAGGCTCTGCCCCTTTGTTCTTTCATTATCTCTCAACGTTTGCGTCAAGTTTTGACCAATGGGACTCCGTTCAGACTGTTAACTTTCCCAATGGACACGGCATCTTGAAGGCCTATATGGGACTTAGACCCACAGACCCCGATACTGTCGAATATGAAAACATTCTCAAAGGCGCATATGGCCCCGAAAAGGCCGAGGAATATCTTTCAAGAAGTATTCACCATGTGTTGATCTACCCTTATCTCTCAGTACAGTCGCCTCTTCAACAACTGCGTTGTCTACGACCCGTTGCCCCCAACAAGACTGTCTCCGAGATCTGGCATTTCAGGCTCAAAGGAGCCCCCGAGGCCATTTATCAACGCGCTCTTTGGTACTACAACTTGGTCAACTCGCCTGCGACCATGATCAATGCGGATGACTTAGAGAACTGGACCAAGGGCCAATTGGGACTTCAATCTAAGGGGGGTGAATGGGTGAGTTTTCACAGAAATTATGGTCAAGATACAGAAAAAAATGGCGTTCTTTACTCCAACAACGGCACATCGGAAGTGGTGATGCGCAGTCAATTTAAAGCATGGGCGAATTATCTAACTCCCGCATTCAAAGCGGCTTGAAACACCATCACTGAGGTATTGAAAATGAACGAAACCGTTGTTAAGCAGGCCCTAGGCACTGGGGTTGTCATAGAGGCCGTCCAGTCCATGACGGGTGCTGAGTCGATTGCACCAGATCACATGGGTCGTGGGCGTCTTCCAGCCAGTGGTTACATACCTAAATTTCAAAAAATAGACTGGAATACAAGGCAAGAAGTTGAGCAACTTCTCTATTGCCAAGCTGCACTTTTAGACTCTAAAGCTTGGGAAAATTTTATCGATCTATTTAGCCATGATGGCATCTATTGGATGCCCTCCAACTCCTCCCAGACCGACTGGAGCCGAGAGCCTTCTATATTTGCAGAGGATAAATTATTGATGGAAGTCAGAATGGGTCGCGTGCAGCACCCCAATGCCTGGTCACAGGCGGCCCTTTGGGAAACGAACCACGTTATTGGAAACATTTGCATTGAATCCATTACAGATGACACCATAGAAGTATTTTCTAAATTTCAAATGATGGAACTGAGAAGAGATCACGTTCGACACTTCGCCGGAACTTATAGACACAGCTTGGTGAAGGAAGCGAATGCTTGGAAAATCAAGCTACAAAGAGTTGACTTAACCAACGCACAGGCTGCATTTGACTATGTCATTCAAGCCTGGGTCTAAAAACACAGACTGTTAATCAGGGGTTCTGTGGTGAAAACTTAGTTCAGCGTGTATGCCTATTTTTTTATCAGTCATGGCACGCTTGATCGCACGGCGGATGGCATGAATCTGACCAACGCCATCAAGTGTGGAACAAAAATAGGTACTCGATCAAAGGAGGGATTTGGTTCATCTTTCGACCTAAGGAGTGATGCTGAACATAAAATCCAATCCACCCAAGGCCCCAGCCTAGCAGGTAGTCAAAGAAGAAGATATCCATCCTGAACGAAGCGGATCCGTAAAATGCAAGTTATGCCTAATTTTTTGCCACATGTTGAAATTGAATCTGGCCCGAATCCGACAGCTACCGTTATTTGGTTGCATGGGCTTGGGGCCGACGGAAATGATTTTGCAACTGTTGTGCCACAGCTCCAATTAAATGGATGCCAAGCCATTCGATTTATATTTCCTCATGCGCCCAGCATACCGGTCACCGTCAATGGTGGCTATGTGATGCCCGCTTGGTATGACATTTTGGGGGCCAACTTAATATGTCAACAAGACGCAGTCGGCATCAAGCGTTCAGAAAATGCCATTGCCGCCTTGATTGATCGAGAGCTTGGCCGAGGTATTTCGCATCAAAATATTGTTCTAGCGGGATTTTCGCAAGGCTGTGCAATGGCTTTGCATACAGGTTTGCGGTACAAGCAAAAATTGGCCGGTATCGTTGCACTGTCTGGTTATTTGCCCTTGGCCGATACGTTGGCGCATGAGCGCAGCCAAGGCAATGCAAATACACCCATATTCATGGCGCACGGAACTCAAGATCAAGTCGTGGTGATGGACAGAGCCGAAGTGTCTAAAAATGCTCTGATTGCCTTGGGTTATTCAGTGCAATGGAAGACCTATGTTATGGGTCATTCAGTACATCCTGATGAATTGGCCGATATTTCAAAGTTTTTAAGAGATGTTTTGACAGCTTAATTTGACAATGGGGGGTTCAAGACGGGCTGTCACTAGAGTCAATCACCCTGTCCCAATCTTACGCAACGAAAGTATTTACTATGATTACATTCCTGGATCAGGGTAGGTGGGTGGTTTTGCTGAAGGCGGGTTTGGAATTGACCTTGCAAAAGGATATGCAGGCGCGTCACAATAATGCTTTCATCCTATCCGCTGAAAGAATTTCATGAAAACAGAGCTCTCTCGAACTAAAGACGACCCATGGATGCTAAAAACACCACCAGGATCTTCCGAGTACACGATGCACACTGACGAAAAGGACGGGAAGAAGGTGTTGGTCTGCACTGTGGGCAGCACGGTGTTGCTCTATGACGTGCGATGCATTGACGATCTACTGCAGATGCTGAAGACCGCTGGTGACTGGGATGACCTTGGCGGGGCTGACGAGCAAAAGCCTGCCAAAGAAGGAACAGTTGAAGCCTGGGGTCGCTCAGCAGCGAATCCGATTGGTGGTTGGTACGGATTGAAGAAGGGTTTGCGCGGTCGGTTTGGTGTCTATATTCCTCCCCTCATGGAAGATCTCTTACTGTGCGAGTTGGAGCACAACGCTAGGAACAATCGAATCCGAGCAAGGTGATCCATCAAGGCAGATTTTCAATAACCAGTTTGGATACAGATGCACTGTGTCTTAGATGCGGATTTGGTACAAACTGTTAATCTGTAGGTCCCTGGTTCGAGCCCAGATCGAGAAGCCAACTCTAAAAGCATTGAATTTTTCAATGCTTTTTTACTTCTTTTCATAAGCGCCATCGTGGTCAGCGATTACCAGCAGCACACGCAAATAGTTGCCATAGCGGTAGCCCACTGCCCTTGCTGACTTGCTCAGCCGAAATGTGTAGAGCGCATCTACACCAGTTGGTGGCTGAATGCTCTGAATTTTTTCCCAATGAAGCCCCTTGTCTTTGTAGACGTCCTGCCAAGTGAGTTTCAAAATCTTCTTCAAAGCGGCCCTGACACGCTCGGCGTCATCAGCCTCAAGTTCAAACCAGGACTGCTGAAACTCAGGAGTATTCAAATCAAGCTGAACGTACTTTGCGCTTGGTGACATTGGCTTTGGCTATCGTAAGTTGATCTGGATTCGATGCTTTGGGTGAATTCTTTTGAGCCCACGCTATGGCTTTTTTTAGGCTACTCTTGGTACGCTTTTCATGCAGCCACTCCTCATGATCAGGAATGATTGTTGCCGTACGGATAATCCAAACGCCCTTGGCAGGTGATTCAACCAACACCTGACGGCCAGCAAACTCTTTACCCAGCGAAATTTGTCCGCTCGA
>CANJNC010000032.1 GCA_947475685.1 Comamonadaceae bacterium
ATGACAGAAATTCGACAATTGCCATGCAGCAACTCTCAACGGGTAAGAGAATTAACTCTGCCAGAGACGATGCTGCGGGTGCGGCTATTTCAACTCGAATGACCAGTCAGATACGCGGTCTGAACCAGGCTGTGAGGAACTCAGGAGACGCGATCAATCTGATTCAAACTGCTGAGGGTGCAACCAACGAGATCACAGACATGCTCCAACGCATGCGAGAGTTGGCCGTTCAAGCAGCCAACGATACCAACAGTGATTCACAAAGAAGTTATTTGGACTTGGAATTTCAACAGCTGAAAAAACAGATTGTTCAAATTTCAAACAACACGGAATGGAATGGATTTCCCATACTAAATGGTTCTGCTGGTGAGAGAGTTGGCATCAAGCCTGTTTATAAAACTGTCTCTGATATCAATTATCAGTCCAGTCCGCCTTTTGCTGCCGGAACATACAAGAATGGATTGGAAACCACCAACAACAGTGTGGGTGCCATGACTGTCACTGCAGGGACTGCAAGTTCTAAAACCTTCGGTATTGCCGGTCAATTGACCCTCAGTACAGATGCCGCTGGTACAACTGTTTCAACCGCGACCTTCACCAAGCCCGATGGTACGGTTCTCAATTTATTGACCAATCCAGCAGGAGCGGCAGTCACGCCATTCACGGCCGCTGGGGGCGTGATCACCATCAATACAGCTACAGTTGCGTGGCCCAATGTGTTCACGGCGACCACTGGAACGATTTTGATTGCGCAACAAACAGCCGGCGGAGGAGCTGTCAATTTTTCTAGTGACACCATAACATTGAGCTCTAATTTTCCAACTTTGAACCCATTGACAGCCAATGACTTGGTGATCAATGGGGTCAACGTCGGGGCGTCTTTTGCCAATACAGACACGAAGTCAGAGGTCTTCAATGCTGCGGGTAGTGCCATTGCGAAAGCCGCCGCCATCAATTTGGTGTCTCCTCAAACGGGCGTTTCTGCTGTCGTCAATCCCAACTTGATGGCTGGCGCCTCAATGACTTTGGGTAGCGCTGCAGTTTCAGGCACAGTTTCAATCAACGGATATACAAGTCCTGTGATCACCTCGGTTCCGAACAATCCACGTGAGTCCAGAGCGGCCGTGGTCAAAGCGATCAATTTCATCACGCAGTACACTGGCGTCAAAGCCACTGACACCAACAGCGACACACAAGGTGTGAGTTTGATTGCAGATGATGGTCGAAACATTCAAATTTCTTTCAACACGGCTGACAATACTGCTGGAGCGATCACTGCTTTCTCTGCCAATACAGGTCTAAAGCAAGGTATCCAAGCTGGAACCTATTCTTTAGAGAGTGCCGTTAATATGCCAGTGACAGTGGGCACGACCAGCCAAGGTAACATCAACAATGCGGGTCTTCAGATTGCCAACTACACCAGCCAAATCAATTCTGCTTTGAGCACGGCTCCAAGAGACACGGTTGTTCCTTTCTCGACAACCACCCCAAATGGCGCAGTTGCACTCGGTGCAAACACGTTTACGCCCACAAGCCTCACTGGCATTAGCGTTGGGGATCTGGTTTCTGGACCTGGCTTTCCAGTTGGAGAGACGGTCAAAGCTATTAACAATGGTGTGGTGACCTTGGGCTTGCCCGTGACATCGGCACTGACAAATGCTTCTACAGTCACCTTCACGCATGCCACCGACATCAAATCTTTGGGTGCCAATGATCTGATCTTGAATGGCATTGCCATTCGTGCTTCGTTGGCTGCAGATGATGCATTCAGCAACACACAAACGGTGAGCAGTTCTAAGCAAGCCTCTGGTATTGCGATTGCTGCTGCGATCAATGCAAGCACGCAGCAAACAGGCGTGTCTGCTTCCGCCAATCCTGTGGTGATCACGGGATCGGTTTTGGATGTGGTCAATACAAGAGCTGCAGATCCAACCAAAACAGCTAATCTATTCATCAACGGTCAAGGGCTTTATGTTGACTTGTCGTCAACCAATTCCACCGACCGTTTGAATGCCGTTAAAAATGCAATCAATCCTCAAGTGGGAAGCACAGGGGTGTTGGCCGCCTTGAATGTGAGTGGTGGAATTACCCTGACGTCTGAAGATGGCAGAAACGTCTCTGTTTGGTACGATACAACGGTACCTAACGGTGGTGTCGCTTTAACAGCTTCGATGTTTGGCTTGGGTGTAGCTGGAGGAGATCCTGCAGGTATGAAAGGCGCGGTTGGAGCTGGTGCAACTTATGCATCCGCCAACACACTTTATGGTGGCGTGACTTTAAAATCTGCGAAACCCATCCAAGTAACACCTGGCAGCAACGGATACAACCCAAGCATCAGCAATTTCACCACACTTGGATTCCAAGAAGGTAGTTATGGTGGAGAAGTCAATGCTGCCACTGCCAAAATGAGTCCACCTAGAACCGGGCGTTTGGCTTTCCAAGTGGGAGCGAACTCACAGCAAACCGTGACCATTGATTTGGCTGACTTTGGTGCCAATGGTCCCATCACAGGTCAAATCACTTGGGACGTCAATTTGGATCCCCTGGCACCTGGAACGATTGTCAACGCGCCCAAAGGTCCACAAACCTTGATTGGTGTCTCAATGGGCCCAGGCATCCCCAAATCCAACCCTTTTGGAAATTTCAGTATTTCTTTAGGAGGTGTGACCAAAAGCATTAACTTGACCAGCACGGGCAAAACCGTCAACGACTTGGCGGCTGACATTCAAAATCAGATCAATTCTCAAAATGGGAACATGGATCTGTCGGTCACGGTGTTGAATGGTAACTTGCAATTCTCTTCTGCCAGTGGTGCCACGATCGCCTCTCCAGTGTTGACCCCTGTGGCCAACGCGCCAGATGGTGTTTATGCTGGAAGACTCGGGCAACAAGATCCCAACGGTAACCCCATCATCAATGGCATTCCCATGACGCGCAGCTTCATTGGATCCAAAGCAGGTGCAAATGATGTGTTGGCCAAGTTGGATTCTGTATTGAACCAAGTCAACGCCAACCGTGCGACAATGGGCGCAGTGATGAACCGACTGGACCATGTGGTGAGCAACTTGACCAACGCGTCAATGAACATGACCACCTCACAAAGTGCGATCACCGACGCAGATTATGCGTCTGCGAGTACACAGCTGGCCAAGACCTCCATCATGCAACAAGCTGCGACTGCGGTCTTGGCGCAAGCCAATACCTCACAGCAATCTGTCTTGAAACTGTTACAAGCTTAATGGATGGTCGAGAGAAGAATTGCTTGATTTGATGAAATGAAAGGTGTTTGATTTCTTTTGATAAAAGGGGGAGTCGCTGATCATGAACCAATCAAACAATACACACTTGGACAATGCCCTTCCAAACTGCTGGCAGTGCGAGCATTTTGCAATCAGCTGGGATATTCAACGCCCTTACAGCTGTCGTTTAATGGGTTTTAAATCTAAATCTTTGCCCTCTAGCGAGGTGTTCAAGGCCGATGGACAAGCGTGCCAATGCTTTTACCCAAAGAGCACTGGCGGGGTAGATCAGCGCCATCAAAAGTCAGGCGTGGCCAAGAAACCCTTGTTTGAGCAGCGCATTTTGAATCCTGTTGGAACTCGAAGCTGGTTGGTTTAATTCTCTTGAGCATCTGTCAATTATCCGACAAGCCTCATTAATATAAATATAAAGTATTATAATTTACACACTTAAATATATTTAAGTTCTAATATTTAGCCTGGCACACGCTTTGCTAATCAGTCTTACCTCATTACAAGGCTGATCAAAGTGAATCCTTCATCCGTTAATCATACCCATGCCGTTTGGCTTGACCCGTTCAAGCCCATTGACGCGACCGAGCGCGCGCAATTGGAGTTGGCTGATATCAGCGTGTCCATGGTCAATACCTTGGGAGAACTCAACGCAGCGCTTAAAAAGGCGCATGTGCTGATCATCCGTTTGGTGGAGAGCTCAGAGTTGCTTCAAGAAGTTTTGACGCTTGTGAATCAATTGGGTCACAACGTCCCTGTTTTGTGCCGTGTCGAGAGAAGACGCATGAATGTCGTTGTCGATGCGATGCGCCTAGGTGCTTTTCATGTGCTGCCCAGCGATGAATGGGATCCAAAGGCTTGGAGAGAAGCTGTCAAAGGATTAACGGCCTCAGACATCAAGGTAAAGAGTTATGTTTTTGTTGATCCCATCAGCCAGCATTTGCTGGCCCTGGCGCAAAGAGTTGCACAGACTGACGTTGCTGCACTTTTGGTCGGCCCCACCGGTGCCGGCAAAGAGGTTTTGGCCAAAGTCATCCACGAGTCTTCTCCCAGAGCCAAGAGCCCCTTTGTTGCGATGAACTGTGCAGCGATGCCTGAGCATTTGATTGAAGACATGCTCTTTGGTCATGAAAAGGGCGCTTTCACTGGCGCTCAAAAGGAATTCAAAGGCTTATTCGAACAAGCTCAAGGCGGCACCGTGTTTTTAGATGAAATTGGCGAAATGCCCATTCAACTTCAAGCCAAATTGCTTCGAGTTTTGCAAGAAAAGAAATTAAATCGTTTGGGAAGCGAGAGCAGCATTGATTTGGATATTCGCATTGTGGCTGCCACCAACAAAGATCTGAAAAAAGCCATTTTGGAACGTGAATTCAGGGAGGATTTGTATTTCCGTATCAGCACGTTTAAGTTGAAGATTTTGCCTTTGGCGCAAAGACCGGGCGACATCATACCCTTGGTGACACAGTCCTTTGCAAGGCATGCCAAGGACAACGTGCCCTATACCTTGACAGCGGATGCACAAGTGGCCCTTCAGTCCTATCCTTGGCCTGGCAATGTGCGGGAATTGGAAAACGTCGTACAAAGAGCGGTGGTCTTGTGTTCTGGTAAAACCATCTCCTCAGGGCACTTGATGTTTGATGAAGCGCAAAGCCATGAGTTGCTCATGAACCCTGACGCGCCTTTGCTGTCAGAAGATGGTCAGATCAACGAATTTCTAACAGGCGCGGAAAGCTTGTCTAGCCAACCCCAATCGGTTTATGTTGAAAGTGGTATCAAAGAAGTTGCCAATTTGAGGCCTTCATCGACCAATGGCGCCAATGGCATGAGTCATGTTGACTTTCATGCCCAAGCAGAGCGTTTTGTGGCGCCAGCAGGGCCCTTTGCTCAAGAAAAAACCACAGGATATTTTGGTGAAAGCCATTCATTTGCCAACAACTCATCGACAAATGGACAGGCAAGCGTCAGTATTCCACTTGCGTCCTCACTATCAGCCGAACCCATTAACTTGGCGCATGCTGTGAAATCCAGTGAACACCAAGCCATTTTGGCTGTTCTTCAGTCGACCCATAGTCGAACAGAGGCGGCCGAGAAACTTGGCATCAGCCCGCGCACCCTTCGCTACAAGCTTGCTCAATTGCGTGAGCGTGGCATGAGCGTGTCATTGGCCGAATAAGCGTCACAGCCTAAAAGGAGTCCTACATGATTGATGCAACTTCAGCCACCAGTATCCAGTCGATGCTGGAGACCATACGACAGTATCAAACACAAGCCAAAGGTGTCAGCCCCAACGTCAATGTGGGCGAATCTGCTTTTTCAAGAGTCTTGACTTCGCAAAGCGAGTTGACACGGGTCAACACAGCCAAGACGCCTAACTTCATTGAATCGGTCAAGACCATGGTCGACAAGGTCAATGCTGCGGATGTCAAAGCCGACGCATTGGGCGAAGCCTATCAAAGAGGCGAGGATGTGCCTTTAACGGACGTGGTCCTCAGTATGCAAAAAGCCTCCCTGTCCTTTGAAGCCACTCTCCAAGTGAGAAACAAAGTGGTCAAGGCCTACGAAGAAATCATGAACATGCCCGTTTAAAGCTGAAAGAGTACATATATCATGGCAACAGCAAGCGCAACAATGAACACATCGGTGACCGATCCCGCCCAAGCACAATTGAGTGGCCCGTCTCCAGTTTTACCAGGACCCTCAGCACCTCCAGGATCGAGTCTATTGAGACCAGGCGACTTGGCAAGGGCTGTGGGCAACCAAATGCTCACCGATCCAATGGGCATGGTCAAAGACATGGTGAGGCAACCGACGGTCAAGAAACTCCTTCCCCTGTTTGTGATCATGTTTGTTTTGGCGGCATTTGGTTTGGCCTCGATGAACATGAAAGCCACACCGATGAAGCCTTTGACCATGATGTTATCGGACGCGGACAAGCAAGTGGCCATGGAGGCTTTAAAAACCGCTGAACTCAAGCCTGAACTAGATATGAGCAGCGGTCAAATCATGGTGCCAGAGAGCAAGTACCAAGAGGCTCGCATGCTGATCGCCTCCAAAGGCCTGCCCAAAACAGAGGTGCAAGGCATTGATGGCTTAAAAGACATGCCCGCCATGACCACATCACAATTCATGGAGCAGGTTCGCTACAACAACGCCATGGAACAAGAATTGGCCAGAAGCATTTCACAAATTGCAGGCATCAAAAGCGCACGTGTGCATTTGGCGGCGCCTAAGCAAAGTGTGTTTGTGAGAGACCGCGTGCCTACAAAAGCTTCGGTGGTCATTACACGCTCGCCAGGTAGGACCGTTTCTTCTGCCAATGTCAGTGCCATCATTCAATTGGTTGCATCAAGCGTGCCTTATTTAGCGCCTGAGAATGTGTCTGTCATTGACAATTTTGGCAGCTTGATGAATGAGATGCTCACCGAGCAGCCTCTTGGTTTGACCTCAGCCCAATTGCAGCAAAAGCAGCAAATGGAAGACCTCTACAGAACCCGTTTGATTCAGTTGTTGGCCCCTATCGTGGGTGAGATCAATGTGTCTGCGCAGGTCAGCATGTCCATGGATTTCAATCAACAAGAAATCACCACCGAAGATTTTGACCAGCGCGACAAGGGTCCCAAAACCCGTTCTGAGTTGTATGTGGAAGACCGTGCCACTTTCAAGGACGCCATAGGTATTCCAGGTTCACTGACCAATACACCACCCAATCCACCCCAAAACCCAGCTGCAACGCCGGACACGACAGCGGACATCACCAAGGGTGTGACGGAAAAAGGCGTTCAAACCATTGCCAGAAGTACCAAGAATTATGAGCTGGACCGCTCGGTTCGTCATACCAAAACAGCCATGGGCACGATTCAAAAGATCGGTGTAGGTGTGTTGATCAACGAGAGACCCATTCCCGCTGGCATGAAGGTTGAAAAGCCTGCCGATGGCGTTGCTCCTACGACAACCATTCCCTACACACAAGAAGAATTGGACCGCTTGAATCAATTGGTTCGTGGTGCGGTCGGTTACAACGAACAGCGCGGTGACGTCGTGACCGTGATATCTACACGTTTTGAGCCACAAATTGACCCAGATGCCATACCTTGGTACAAAGATGAAACGATTGCAGGCGTCGCCAACAGCTCAGTGATTGCTGTGCTCTTTTTGTTGTTCTTGGTCGTGGTGGTCAGACCCATGGTCAGAAAACTCACGGCGCCTCCCTTTGATGCAGTGGCCATGGCCGCAGCAGCCACCGAGGCAGCGGCCAGAGAAGCGGCAGCGAATGAGAAAATCAAAGCCGAGCGCATTGCGGAAGCAGTGGCAGCGGCCGCCGCCAAGGTGGTGGCAGACCGAGCTGCGGCTGAAGAGGCGGCAGAGGCTGAAAGACTGCGTCTACTTGATGAAGCAAGACGCCAAGCTCAACAGGAAACTGAAGAAAGAATGCGTATGGAAGCTCAAGAGGCCGAGCGTGTTAAAAAAGAGGAGGAAGCTGCCCAAGCTGCGGCCGATCTAGAAGCCAGCGATGAAATTGAAATCGAAGAAGGCGAGAGCATGGAGGAAATCAAAGCGAGAATGTCTCACTTGAAACCCAAGAAACCAAGTATTTCTGCAGATATGCTCAACACAGCCAACACATACGACGATAAAGTTGCTTTAATAAGGATGATTGTTTCTGAAGAAAATACGAGAGCCAGAATGGCCAGTGTTTTAAAGAACATGATCAAATAATCAATTGAACACACGTCAAATCAGATACACAGGATTCGGAGCTTTTTATGGCTGAAGTCAATAATTTATTACCCGCCAATTGGTCCCCAGCGCTCAGGGCTGAGATGGAGGCCATGACCTCAACGCAAAGAGCGGCCGTTTTGATGCTCTTGCTGGGCGAGGATCAGGCGGCAGACATCATCAAATATTTAAGTCCCAAGGAAGTTCAAGCCTTGGGGGCGGCGATGGTTCAAGCCGCCGAACTCTCGCAAGACGCGGTCAACGTGGTTTTGGACGAGTTTGTGGACATGCTTAAAAAGCAAACGTCTCTGAGCTTGGGCAATTCGGATTATGTTGAAAACGTCATGAAAAAGGCCTTGGGTGAGAGCAAGGCCGCGTCCGTCTTGGGACGAATCATGCCCAATCAAGCCTCTAAGGGGTTGGATATTTTGAGTTGGATGGATGCCAGGGGCATAGCGGAGATGATCCGCACCGAGCACCCTCAGGTGGTAGCCATTATTTTGTCCTTGCTCGAGCCCAATGTGGCTGCGGATGTGATGATTTATTTGCCCCCCGATATCAGGCCAGAGGTCATTCAACGGGTGGCCAGTTTGGACACGGTTCAACCCTCTGCGATGCTTGAGCTTGAAAACATCATGTTGGCTCAATTTGCAAAAACAGCCACATCAAAATCATCGAGTTTTGGTGGCATAGAGGCCGCTGCCAAAATCATGAATTTGACCAAAACCAGTTTGGAGTCTGAGATCATGAATGCCTTGGCCGATTTGGATCCAGACATCATGCTCAAGATTCAAGACAATATGTTCACGTTCGAGAACTTGGTTGCTGTGGACAACAAGGGTATACAGGTTCTCATGCGCAACGTGGAGCCCGATCAATTGATGACCGCCCTCAAAGGCGCCAGCGCAGAGGTCAAACAACGCTTTTTGGACAACATGTCCGAGCGTGCTCGCGGCATGTTCGTGGACGATATGGAGGCCAAAGGCCCGGTGCGCATGGCAGACGTGGAAGACACCCAAAAGAAAATCATGCGCTTGGCCAGAAAACTCTCAGACTCTGGAGAGTTGATCTTAGGTGGAGCGGACTTTGTTTAAACTCAGTCATCCGACTTCGCAATCTGCCCCCTGGGCCGTGGACCCTTTGCTCTTCAAAGAAGAGCTTGAAGACACGGGCTTTAGTGGGCAAGATTGGGACAATGTGCCCAAGGTGGCTTATGAAACTGCTTTGTTTAGAAAGCTAGCTCCCCCGCGCATGGCCAAAGTGGTGACCAATCCAGGTGCTTTTGTGCTGGAGACATATGGTGCCCCAGTGCCAGTGCCAGCGTCGGAGGTTCAATTGAACCCAACGCTTACAGCCAAAAGCCCCCCAGATCATGACTTGCAGCATACCTTAGAGCATACCTTAGAGCATGGCATGGAACAAACGACTCCATCAGCCAAAAATGCCGAAGAGTCCCTTCAAAGTGGCAAGTCCAGTGTTCTTGACGAGGACAGGCCCTCAGAAATAAATGCCAATGAAGACAGCTCTAATTTTAGCGAGAAGGCTGAATCAATCGAGTCAGTTCAAAGTTCAAGCGGCGAGTCAACAACTCATCCACAGGCAGAGCAAGCCGATTCAAAGGCTGACGATGACTCGCTCACAACTGAGGATCGGCCTGCAAGCAATCCCGATCCCCTGGAAAGAGAAGAGTCGTTGCCCTCTCAAAATTTCGAGGAGGGTTTTCAAGCGGGACTTTTAAAAGGTCTTGAGCAAGCTCAGCATGAAGCCTCTGAGGAGATGCAGCAAGAGCACACTCGACTGAACGATCAAATCCAGGCTTTGGAGCAGGAGCGCACGTCCTTGCAAGCCAAAGTGGTGGAGGGAGAAGTCAAAATAGATGAGTTGACTCAAAACTTGAACTCTCAAAAGGATGCCTTAGAGAGCGAACGCGAACTTTTAAAAGCGCAAAATGCACAATCTTTGGAAGCGCAAGTCAAGACCTTGGAGGAGGTTACCTCTAAACTGGACGACTTCATCAACCACCCGCAAAGACTGTTTGAGCCTTTGAAAAGACTCTCGGTTCACCTTGCCGAGCAATTGGTCTTGGCAGAGTTGAATTTGTCGGGCGCCTCCATTGAGCGCTTGATTCAGCGCTGCTTGGATGAGCTTTCAAGCCACAGTCACCAAAGCATCACGGTCGAGCTCAATTCTCAAGACAAAGCGAGACTGCAAGAGTTGAGTGGTGAAATGTTCAACAACATTCAGCTGCATGCGGTCTCAAGCATGCAGCCAGGCAGTGTTCGGGTCATCACCGATGACACCCAAGTCGACGATTTGATCGGACACCGCTTGGAGGCTTTGGCACAGAATTTATTGGCACAACCCGAACTCTGGCGAGAACAGTCTCCATTTTTTAAACAACCCTTGGCGCAAAGGGACAGCGACTTTGAAGACGTTCGCCAACGCCCTTCTCTCATAGCGGACAAATTTGAGGAGAATCGAGATGATTGATTGGATCAATGCGGTTTTAAGAACCGTCATGTGTTTGGGTTTTTTGTTGCTCGTGGTGCGTCCCATGCTTTTGGCGTTCAGTCGAAAAGAAGTGGATCGTTTGGCCATTGAGGACGCGGCGCAAAGCTCCGTCAATTCTGCCTTTAATGCTTGGCGCATTCACAACGGGCGACACTATTACGACAACCCAGAATATGCGGAGATGATGGCCTCCAATCCGAATTTGGAGTTGCCCGATTTAAGTAAACCTGCACCTAAACCACAAGCGGTTGAGGAAGTGCCAATGGTTGAGGCGCCTGTTGAGGCTCCTGTGGAAGCGCCTGTTGTGCCGCCCGTTGAAGAGGTGGCAGTAGAACAAGCTCTTGCAGAAGTCGCCCAAGAGGCGCCTGAAGCAGCACCCGCCCAAGATGTGGTGGTTTCTCCTGAAGATAATGAAGAAGACGATCCTGTGAAGGCCATGAAGGCCAGGATGGCTGCAGAGAAAAAGAAATCAAAACCCCCTTCCATTCCGCCTGAACTCATGAACAACGCCAATTCTTTTGATGATAAGTTGATGCTCGTGCAAATGATCGTGCAGCAAGAACAAGGTCGTGTGGCGGGTGTTTTGAAGAAGATGATCCAAGGCGGATAATTTAAAGGTCAATCATGCAGTCTGGTGTTTTGGATTTTGCCCAAGAAGTCGATGCAAACATCTCTCGTTTGCGCGCGCCTCAACCCCAAAGAACGGGGACCTTGGTGAGGCTCATTGGCATGACCTTGGAGACGCGCGGATTGATGGCGCCTTTGGGAGCATGTTGTGAAGTGATTGGTCAACACGGCCACCGCATAGAAGCCGAGGTGGTGGGCTTTAATGACAAGACCTTATTTTTAATGCCTTTCAATGACCCTGTGGGCGTGGGCCCCGGGGACATGGTGCGGGTGATGAGTTTGTCCTCCCAAGTTTCATTGGGTCCTGAGTTGCTAGGTCGAGTGATCGACGGCAGAGGCTTTCCGCTGGACGGCAAGGCACCTCCCAAATGCAAAGACAGCTTGGCCCTGATGGGCAAGCCCTTGAATCCGATGGAGAGAGGGCCCATTCATGAGGTGCTGGACGTGGGTGTCAAAGCCATCAATGGGGTATTGACCATTGGACGAGGTCAGCGCATTGGTTTGGTGGCAGGATCTGGCGTGGGCAAAAGTGTGCTTTTGGGCATGCTCACGCGCTTTACCAAAGCCGATGTGGTTGTCATTGGACTGATCGGTGAACGCGGTCGCGAGGTACAAGCGTTCATCAGCGAGTCTTTGGGCCCTGAGGGTTTGGCCAAGTCGGTGGTCGTGGCCGCACCTGCCAATGTCTCGCCAGTTTTGCGATTAAAAGCCACCCACATGACCCATGTGATTGCCGAGTACTTCAGAGATCAAGGGCTGAACGTTTTGATGCTGTGTGACAGTTTGACTCGAGTGGCCCATGCCCAACGGGAAATCGGTTTGGCCATTGGCGAGCCGCCCACGGCCAAAGGGTATCCCCCTTCGGTGTTTGCACTTTTACCGAACTTGATTGAGCGAGGTGGCGTTGGACGGCATGGGGTGGGTTCTATCACGGCCATTTACACCGTCTTGGCCGAGGGAGACGACGCCTCAGACCCGATTGTGGACATTGCCAGGGCCTCTTTGGATGGGCAGGTGATGCTCTCAAGAAAATTGGCCGACTCGGCTCACTACCCTGCCATTGAGCTCAATGGTTCTATATCCAGGTTGATGCAGACCTTGTTGAATACAGATGATATGAAGCAGGCCAATAAATTGAGAAGGCTTTGGTCCATTTATCAACAAAACGTGGACCTCGTTCAAGTCGGCGCCTACCAGATGGGCTCGAACTTGGAGTTGGATGAGGCCATCAGACTGCATGAAAGACTGGTGAATTTTTTACGCCAAGACATGCACATTTCGCAAGACTATGAAACCACGCGTCAAGAGATGCGTCAGCTCATGACACAAGAGGGATGAGGATGAATCACATGAAAATTAAGGCCTGCATATGAAGCCCAGAGAGTGTTGGAGTGTGCTTGCAAACAAAGCCGAGGACATCGTGGCTTTGAACCAGCAAGCGGTCAAGGCTGCACGCGAACATCTCGAAAAGCTGCAAGCCAGCAAAGAGAGATTGGTCAGCATGTCCAATGAATACGCTCAAAAAATCCGCGAAAAAGAGCAAACCACACAATCTTTGATTGAAAGCAACAACGCAAGACAGTTTGTGCTGCAGTTGCTTCATTTGAGAGATCGCCTTGACAAAGACGTTGGCCAAGCGCGGACCCAATTGGATGAGGCCCTTCAAGCTTTGCGACTCGCCGATCAAGAGCGCCTCAAGATGCAGACCTTGGTCGAGCAAGACCTCTTGGCTGTCAAAACCTATCACCGTCAACTGGAACAAAAACAAATGGACGCTTTGGGTTTGACGCTGTTCAATATGAAATCGGTCGCGATGAATGCAAGAGCTTAAAGCCTAGAACCGAGCCCAAGCGCTGGGCGTTGGGTTAATCAAACGGGTAATACCAGCCACTTAATTTACCGTCGTAGATGAAGCCATTTTTTTTCAGCCAGTCGTCGAGCTTTTGATTTTCATCGCTTCTTTTGGAGCCCGAATAGACCCATAAAAAACCAGACTTTTCGTCTCGTCGGTCATCGATTTTGGCGCCCGAATAGGTGTTGATCAGTGCAGATAGAATTTTGAAAGTAAAGTCTTTCTTCGCGGGGTCTTCACCGCGCCCGGGGCGGTAACTGGATTTTTTGACCGGGGCGGTCTCGGGCGCTTGAGGGGCGATTAAAGCCGACGCTGGCAATGAGGCGCTTTCTGGGGCCGGGTTTGGGATTGGTGTATTGATTTGCTGCTCAAGGTTGAGCGCCATTTTTTTGGCGGCAATCAAAAATGCCTCAAGGATGGTGCGATCAAAGGCCTTGTCAACTTGTGCGTACATGGACTTGATGGCTTGCATCGAGCTCATCGCCGTGCCCGTCAGTTCTCCCTCCATCAATTCAAAGTAAGTCTCAACCATGCCTAAAATTTGCGCGCTTTGGCTGATGTCTGTGCCTTTTAAGCCCTCAGGAAACCCTTCGCCGTCGATTCGTTCATGGTGCGAGCGGATATTGGCTGCAATGTTTTTCATGGGATCCAAACTTTTAAGGCAGGCAAAGCCAAAGGAGGGATGTTTGCTGTAGAGTTCAAAATCGCTGTGTGGCAAATCAAAGCACGAGGTTCGAAGAAGTCGGTCGCTGAAACCAATTTTACCGATGTCGTGTAAAAGCCCGGAGATGTAGACTTCTTGCACAGCCTCTTCGCTCAGCCCCAGACGTTTAGCCACTTGGCTAGAGAGGTAGGCGACATTTTTAGAGTGGACCAACAACTTCGGTGCCCTGATTTCCATCAAATTGGAGAAAATTTTGATGGTGGTGATGAAGTATTCATGCATTCGGCTCTCAAGTGTTGAAACCGTTTCATTCAAGAAGTGGTGTTCTCTTTGTCTTAGGGTCAGCAAAATGGCATCTTTGATCACGGCAAATGTTTCTTGCTCATCCCAAGGTTTACTTAAGTATTTGTAAACCTCGCCATCGTTGATGGCCGCTTTGGCACTTTCCAAATCGGCGTTTCCAGTGAGCATGACCCGAGTCATGAGGGGGTAGAGAAGCTTGATCTCTTTTAAAAGTGCAATGCCGTCCATCTCTGGCATTCTTAGATCGGTGATGATCAGATCAAAGGTGCTGGTTTTGAGCAGTTCCAGCGCCTCTTTGCCACTTTGGCAGGTGCTCACCACATAGCCCTCAAGACTGAGCATGCGCTTTAAGGAGGACAAAATATTGGTCTCGTCATCGACACACAAAACAGGGTGTTGAGATGGAGTCAATGTCGTCAAGTCGTGATCGATCGAGTCATTCATGATGGGTGGTCCAGAAAAATAGTGAGTGCAAATGGCGTTGAATGTTTCAAAACTTAAAAGGGATGAAGCACACACATCCTCAATGGCTTTGAGCTTGAACAAAGCCCGCTTGAAGCCAGTGGCAGTAGGTGGGTTTAAAAAACCAAGGAATCATGACGCTGGGCGTGTTGGGCGCAAACACTTCGACGCTTAAGTGATCTTTCCACTCCCCCGTGGCATTGACAGCTTGTAAAAGCATTTGAGAGCCATCTTCAAAACTTTTTTTAACGCCATTGAGAACCATGTGTTGAGGTTGGGAGTCTGCCTCGGGGTCGGTATCCGGTCCAAGCGCGGTTTGCTTGTCGATGCCCTTATGGATGAGGGGCATCCCATGGGTCATTGCACCCAATTGGCAGGTGAAGCTTGAAATTTTGTTGGGCGTGATCGGGGTGACTTTTGTGGGCAAAGTCTCTGAGTCAATGGGTCCCGAGTAGACGTCGTGAATGCTTCCCCAAGCACGCCCGTTTAATGTTTGTTTGATCCGGCTGAGAATCCGTTCCACCAAAGCTTCGTCTTTAAGGCGGATGCATTGTTGGCCCAAAACGTTGTCAAAAAAGACCAAGGCGTTGGGATGCATCTTAAGCAAAAGGGGCAACTCTTGCAAGGCATCTCGACGCTCAAAGCGCCAAGTGGTGCCGCTCCTCTTTAAGGCCCCACCGTGCACATATTGAAAGAAAAACCGTGCCAAGGGATCGATGTCGATGATGGTGATTTGTTTAAATTGGCTGAGCCATTTCGAGGACATCATCCAGCCAGCACTCCCGCCAATGAGCAGCAGCTCATGCGTTTGGGGTTTGTAGGTCAGTAAGAATTGTTCAATGGCCTCTTTGCTCGAAGCCCATGCGTGGCGTGCGCGATAGGCACTCCAATGCCAAGACAGGCCACCCGTCTCTTGCGCATGCATGGCGTCTGCCAGCCATGCAAGCATGTGGCGTCTAAGAGCATTGTTGGGCGCAACTTCTTGGGGTTTAAGGGGCATAGAATGGAATCACTGGCCAAAGGTCGGACGCAAAGGGTTCATGTTAAATCAAGTGCTCAACTCTTTATCGATCACAAATGGCTTTTTTGATGTGAACCAAGGGTGTGTCAGGTGGAATGGACTGCCATGGCGCAATGACGCCTTCGCTGGTCAGGACTTCTCCCGTGAGCCTGGCGCCAGCATGCAACGACAAAGAGAGTGTTTTGGATCGGTTGTTGTCGCAGTCGACTTCAATCAATGAGCGCGTGGATCGATAGGTTTTCCCCAGCGCATTTTTTTGCGGGTCTCTGTAGTCAAGCATGCTCCAAACTTGGCGGATGTGTTTGTGAGCGGGCTCAGGGCTTGAAATGGAGTCGCGATCAATGTAGAAGATCCCCTGGTCCATGAGTCCCATGGATTGCCAGTTGACGGCAAGCGCGTTAAAACAGAAAAATCCACCCCACAAGGCGCCAATCAGCCTAAAAATACGGCAATTGTGCGAAATTTGCGGGTTCAAAGGTGTAAAAATTTTCATCTTTTGTGTCTCGTGCGCGATAATGCCGATTAAATCTATTGTCTATAAAAAATGGCTCTAAAACCATCTCCGTTTTCATGGCCCTTTGATGTGCTTGAGGCTTCATGCATTTTAAGAGCCTATTTTTACTCATCTATGACCCGTTTGTTGAGATGGTGCTCGAATAGTTCAAGCGTAGGATTGCAACAGGGATGCCGAGTCTTTGCGTTCAATTCACCGAATTTAGAGGTGACTTTTGGGTGAACTTCACGATTTAGGTCGCTACGCGCTCAGTGCAATTTGGGTTTTTGGGCTTTTGGGGGCTTTTTTATGGTGGCTCAACAAAAAGCGGGGCGCGCCCTTTGCAAAGCAGTTGGATAAAAAGATACAGATCTTGGAGGTCTATCCAATGGGGTTGAAGAACAAGATGATGCTGGTCCAAGTCGATGACCAAAGGATGCTTTTGAGCATGAACAGCCAAGACATTCGGACCCTTCACACTTGGCAGACGACTTCGAATGAGGACAGGCTTGCCGAGGGCACAGTTGGTTTTTCCCATCACTCAGAAAGTACACCCTAGTCATGAGGACATTTTTCTCAACGCTTGCTCAAACGGCTTTAAAAATTCTCAAGCGATTGGAAGTTGCGGGTCGCAGCAGTTTTAGCTTGCAATCAAGCAAACCGTTTAACTCAATTCAAATTGAGCAAGATCGTTCTTGGATGAGAGCGGTCCTTCATATGCTTGCGGGCCTCTTTTTGGTGGCCGTCTTGGTGGGTTTTACGCAAAGCACTTTGGCTCAAGGCATTCCAATGGTCAATGTGACGGGCGGCAAAAACGGTCAACAGTACAGCTTGAGTTTGCAACTCTTGGCCTTGATGACCACATTGACGCTTTTGCCGTCCATGTTGTTGATGATGACCTCATTCGTGCGCATCATCATCGTCTTGTCCTTGCTCAGGCAAGCACTGGGCACGGGTCAAACGCCTCCCAATACGGTGTTGGTTGGCCTGGCTCTCTTTTTGACCTTTTTCATCATGTCTCCTGTATTTGATGACATTTATCAAAATGCGCTTTCGCCTTATATGAACGAAAAATTGTCCTTTGAAAAGGCGTTGGCGAAGGCCGAGGCGCCCGTGCGGCAATTCATGATGCTGCAAACGCGAGAGGACGACATCACGATGTTCATGCAAATCGCGCAAAAAAGAGATGTGGTGAGTGCCGATGATGTGCCCTTTACCACCTTGATGCCTGCCTTCATCACTTCAGAACTTAAGAGTGCCTTCATGATTGGATTCATGATCTACATCCCCTTTGTGGTGATTGATTTGGTGGTGGCCAGTGTGTTGATGTCCATGGGCATGATGATGCTTTCTCCGATGATCATCTCCATGCCTTTCAAGTTGATGCTGTTTGTGTTGGTGGATGGTTGGACGCTTTTGATGGGCTCGCTTGCGTCGAGTTTTATTTTTAAATGAGCGCCAAAGCGTTTTGAGTTCTGTCAGATTTATTTTTTTAAGAGGTCTTCAATGGATACAGCCATGGTGGTGGATTTGGGACGGCAAGCGCTTTGGATGACGATGCTCATTTGCGCACCCTTGCTTGGCATTGCATTGGTCGTGGGTTTGCTCGTGGGCATTTTCCAGGCCGCAACGTCAATCAATGAGCAAACCCTGAGTTTCATCCCCAAATTGGTGGCTTTGGGGCTCACCTTGAGTGTGTTTGGGGGGTGGATGATCAATGCCTTGGTCGATTACACCAAAGTGCTGTTTGGCCGCATCCCCACACTTTTTGGTTGAGCCCTAGATGAATTTGCTTGCCGCCAACTTGGTCGATCAGTTTTATTCACTGATTTGGCCCTTGTTGCGCATTTCAGCTTTTTTAACCTTCGCCTCCATTTACTCCATTCGAGCGGTCAATTTGCGCGTGCGAATCACCCTGGCCTTGGTGTTGACGATTTTTCTGGTCTTGCAGTTGCGATTGGAGATGCCCCGAATTGATCCCTTGACCATTGAAGGCTTGAGAGAGATCTTTAACCAGCTCTTCATTGGCTTTACCATGGCGTTGATCATGCAGTTGGCAACCGCCTCGGTGGTGGTCGCCGGTCAAGCGGTCTCCAACTCCATGGGCCTGTCCATCGCCAATATGATTGACCCCACCTTAGGCAATGTGCCCTTGACCTCTCAGTTTTTCACGATTTTAGGAACCTTGATATTTGTATCAACCGGAGGAGACTTGATTGTGTTTGGCATCTTGCTGGATTCCTTTGAATATTTCCCCATCGGCAAGACCATGTTCAGCCAAGATTTGATGGGCAAGATCATCTCCTGGAGTTCGATTGTGTATGTGGGCTCGGTATTGATCTCTTTGCCAGTCATGATCACCTTGCTGTTTGTCAACGTGGGGCTGGGCTTTGTCACGCGCGCCGCCCCTAGTTTGAACATCTTCTCGGTTGGATTTCCAGCCATGATGTTCACCGGCTTTTTGGTCTTGTGGTTGGCCATTCCCAGCATGTTGTCAAGAATTGATTGGCTCTGGGTTCAGAGTTTTAACCAAATGCGTGCTTTGATGCATCCATGATGGCATTGAGCAGTGTTTATAAGCAAAGCAAAACAAGAATGGGTTTAATCCATGGCTGAAGAAAGTTCATCAGAGCGAACGGAAGAGCCCACGGCCAGGCGTTTGGAGAAAGCGCGCGAAGAGGGTCAGATCGCAAGATCGGTCGAATTGAACACGGCCGTTTTGTTGGTGACCGCTACGCTGTTTTTTACCTTCTCTGGGCAGTGGATGTTTGACAAGCTAGGTCAACTCTTTGTGTATCAATTGCAGTTTGATCGCAAAGTCATGGACAAAGCGGAGTTGCTGCCTGCTATTTTTGCGCAAAGTGTGCTTGATGGGTATGTGATCATCTTTCCCATCATGATCACCCTGGCGGTTTTGGCGATATTGTCAACGGGCTTGACGGGCGGATTTATTTTTTCTGCCAAACTGTTGATGCCCAATTTTGGCAAACTCAATCCCTTGAGTGGGTTGGCCAGAATTTTTGGCATCAAAGCCCTCATTGAGCTTGGCAAATCCATTCTGAAGTTTTCGATCGTGACGGTCATCTTGTACTTCACCGTCATGCACAACATGGAGGCCTTACTGAATTTGAACCGCATGGACTTGAACGTTGCGGTCAAGCAAGCCGGTGGCATGATTGTGGATGCATGTTTTTGGATGAGCATGGGTTTGGTGTTCATTGCGCTTTTGGATGTTCCACTTCAAATCTACCAAGTCAATAAAAAATTAAAAATGACCAAACAAGAGGTCAAAGACGAGATGAAAGACTCGGAGGGTCGTCCAGAGATCAAAGCGCAGATCAGGCGGCGTCAAAGAGAGATGGCAAACAATAAAATGATGGGCAAGGTCAAAGACGCCGATGTGGTCATCACCAATCCACAGCACTTTGCCGTGGCCTTGCAATACGACCCCACGTCTGACGGAGCACCCATATTGATTGCCAAGGGTGCAGATGAATTGGCCAGAAAAATCCGAGAAATCGCCAAAGAGGAAGGCGTTGAGATCTTTGAGGCCCCGGAGTTGGCCCGTGCGCTTTACTTCACCACCAAACTTGACGCGATCATTCCTGAGGAGTTGTACCATGCCGTTGCCCAAGTCATTGCCTATGTCTTTAGCTTGAACGATGCGTATTCAAAGTCCTCAAGATTTGTCAAACCCAAGCCCAAAATACCTGAAAATATGCGTTTTGATGAAAACGGCTACTTGATGGACAATGCAGTAGCATGACAGCTGCATGAGTGCAATTTTCTTAATCCCGCGACGTATTCTTTGAAGGCCAAGACTTGACCGATTTTTTCCAAAGCCCGAGTGACAAGCTTCGCTTAGAGATGATGCTCAAGTCCTTGAGCGCGGGCGACTTGAATCTGGCCATTTTGGGAGACGATGAGGTGGCCTTGGCTTTTTACGCCAGGAAAATCTACGAGCACCTTAAATCCGATCCAAATGCACAAGTGGACTTGTGCTTGTCTGCAGATGCGGAGAAGTTGGTTCAACGGTTCAATCAAATTTTGTCCGAATTGACCTTGGATGAGGCCTTGGACAAGTCGGCCAAGCCCCCGCAAAAGCGATTTTTGATTTTTCCAGACACGCAATTCATCCAAGACTTTGAGTTGCAACTCTTGGCCAGGCTCATCAATGGTTTGCCAGCCAGCAATTTGTTTGTGGTGCTCATCTTCAATAAGCGTGAGCCTTTTGAGAAAAAACTCCAGTCCTTTGGTAAAAACTTGGTCCAATGGATTTTGGAGAGTGAGCACCCTTTCACCCCATCCAATTTCTCGCTTGGGCAAGATTGGAGCACAGCGCCAAAAGAGGAAGTCATGAGTGCCAAAGATTTCAAGGCTCGTCAAAAGTCCTTGCTGGGTGCTCAAGAAGGAGATGATTTTCTCAACCAAAGCCCCTTGGGGACGGCATCGAAAGAATTGACAAAGCTCTCCAATCAAGCGGGTTTGGGCAGGACGGAACCTGTCTTGTCCGAAGAGGAGTTGATGGCCGCCGTGCGCTCAGTCCAAGAGCAGTTGGACAAAGAGGATGCAGCCCAAATGGCGGCGGCCCCAGACACTTCAAGTCCTTCTGCAAAGGGGAGTCGGCTCGGTTGGGGCTTGCTTTTTGGACTCTTGATTTCCATGGGTGTCTTGGGTGCAGTCTACAAAGAACGCATTTTGCAAGAAGTTGAAAGCATGAAGTCGTACTTGGCTGGTCCAAGTTGGGAGAAAAAGCTGGCGGGCAAAACAGCCACTGAGGCATCTTCTGCGGTCAACCAAGACAAGGAGGCGGCGGACCCAGGCGCAGAAGTCAAGCAGCAAACCGCCACCCCTACTGAACCTGGCTCCAAAGACATTGAAGTCAAAGAAGACGCTCAGTTGCGTGAAAAGCAGCCCACCGTTGGCATGTCCAGCACCACCAAGATGCCGATCAAATTGGGGGAGTCCTTGATCCCAGACAAAGAAGCTGTGTTGACAGCCCAAGAGCTCAAGGACAAGCCCAAGGATGAAAGCAAGACCGCCCCGAAGCTTCAAGCCTCCAAGCCTGAGCTTGGGACGGTTCAAAACAATGTGCCCAATGCACCTTTCAAAGCGTCCCCTGCCACAGCTAAAGAGACCCAGGCGCCTTTGACCGAGAAGCCCGATTTGAAGGTGGCGCCTTTATCACCAGGCAAAAATACGCTGAAAGAGGAGCCCTTGAGGATTCCGATTTTGAAGGACACGTCTCCCATTCAAGACCCCAAAGCGCAAGCCAAAGAGTCGCTCAAGCCGGTATACAAAGAACCCAAAGAGCCCTCTTCTGGCAATTCCACCCCTCAAGGTGGTGCGATTGGCGCTGTTCCCAAAACCGATTTGGATTGGGTCAATGCCTTGCCAGAAAATGCTTGGGTCCTACAGTTGGCGGCCACGCCAAAAAAAGCTGAGATACTGGCTCTGAAGGCCTCCCAACCCGCCTTTGGGAGCGCTCAAGTCTTGCTCACCAAGAACCCGAATTCTGCCAAGACTTACTATATTTTGATCAAAGGCCCAATTTCCTCCAAAGAGGATGCGCAGGCCTTGATCGCTACAACGCCCGCTTTAAGCGGAGCATGGCTCAGGACATCCAAGTCTTTGAAGGCCCAGTTCCGGGGGAATTGAAATCTTGATAGCCTCGGTGAGGGCCTTGGACCCAAGAGCAGCTTAAAGTTGCGGGTGGAGAAAGTGTGGGGTTGGCACCGTGTGAGCCGGGAGACTTGACGTGTTAAAGTTAAGCCATGCAAGAGTCGATGCTTCATTGATCAATTCAAAGGACACAAAGGATGAATACGGAAATCCAAGACCACCATGATGATGGCCACGCCCTTCCGCCTTCTTTTGTCAATCCTATGGGTGTACCTGCAGATCTAATGCCCTTTGTGGGCGCCAAGGGCGCTCACGTGGAGGGCATTGAAAAAACCTTGGACGATATCACCGAGGTGGTGGATCAAATTCGCACCGACCTTTTAGATGGCGACGAGCATGCCATCGAGCTCATGCAAAGAAGTCCTGGGAGTCGACTCGCAGTCGATGCTCAGAATGCCACACCTAAAGTTACGGTTTTCAGTGCCGATAAATGGGATGAAGAATATAAAGTTCGAATTGATGCATTGCGTCAATCGGTGGATGAGCTCAATGCGAGGCTAGACGCTTTCAAGCGAACAAGGGTTTGAACAAAGACCCCTTGGTCTTAAGGCGTGTTAGGCTTGCTGTTCATTGGCTGATTCACTCTCAATGCATGTTTCCTCACACTAACCAAGTCAAGCCCCATGAGTACAGATACAGCATCAACTGAACAGCACGCTGACCTCGAGTTCAACGATGGCGCTGACCTGCATTTGGACCTGGCAGAAATAGAGGCAGGTTTGGAAGAGCTCAAAGAGGTCACCCTGGACAGCAATGAGCTTGCCAGACAACTTGAAGACTTGACTGGGGTGGTGCTCAATTCAGCTGAGGCCTCGACACGTTCAGCATCGGTTGCAGCGGACGTCTCGGGTGACTTGCAAAAGGTCATGGCCAGCATCAATGCGGCGCATCAAAGGAGCGTGTCACACTCAAGAATCATGTTGGGTGCGATGTTGATCTTTATTCTGATCTCGGTGGGAACCTTCTTTGCGATTTCGACTCGAATGCGTCAAAACATCATTCAGCTCGATGCCTTGTCCATGGCCGTTGGCAAACGGGTGGTGGATTTGGATGCCACCTTGGGCACCTTCACCGAGTCTACGCAGTCCTTTAATGAACTCACGGAAAAACTAGAAAAGCTCAGTGAAGCTCAAGGTGGCATTGAGAAAAAGTTTGACGAAGTCACCAAAGCCGTATCAACCGTACCTGGACAAATTGCCGACCAGTCTGGCAAAGGCTTGGACGGAAAATTCACTTCCATTGAAAAGCAACTTCAGGCCTTGGATGCAAAAATTGTGGCCCTCACCAATCGTCCTCAAGCCGCACCATCTTCTCCTGGACTGAGCCAGCAGGCCCTCTCAGCTGAGCTGCAAAAGCTCAAAAGCGAGTTGCAACAAACCGCTATGAAAGCGAGAGAAACTGCGCCTCCAACTCCGCCCGCACCTGCCAAACAACCGACTCCAAAAGTTGACAAGCCCGAGGCAAAACCATTGCCTGAGGCCAAAGTGGAGAGGAAGACCAAGCCTGAAAGTGAGCCCAAAGTGGAAGTCAAAGCGTCTGCGTCGCCTGCGCCCGCTGAGGTCGTGGCCCCGCCTGCTGCTGCACCCATGCCCCAGTATCAGCCTGCTCGAGAAAAGATGCTCGTCTACCCCAGACCCAACACCGATTAAGGCGTTGGACTGCGCTTTAGATCAATGGCTCATGAATTCATATTTGAGTAAATTCAGCACCGCTTGGTCTGACAGATTGGCTTGTGCCAGCATGGCCGTGGCCGAGGCTTGGATGATTTGAGCTTTGGCAAGTGCGGTGGTCTCCGCTGCGATATCGGCACTGGTCAAATTGCTATAGGCCGATGAGTTGTAGGTGCCCATGCTGGTGGCCAAGGTGTTTTGATAGCCCAATCGGTTGATCATTGCACCGCTGTATCCTTGAAGAGCCGAGACTTGGGAGATGGCACCATCGATGATGCTCAAGGCCGTGGTGGCTGTGGCGCTTGAGGAGATGTCGGCACTGGTGAGTTTTAAGTTTTGTGTCGTGCCGCCATAGGTGCCATTTTTAAATCCCAGTTTCTCAAAACTCGTGTTGCCTGCAGTCCCACTGGCCAGCGTGAAGGGTTTGCTAGAGCTCAGTGTCACACTTGAAATGTAGCCAAGTGCTGTGCCTACTGTGTTGGAGCCTGCCGTGATCCCAAGGCCAGCAAGACCCGCCGCCGTTGCGCCTGCGGTGGTGTCCATCCCCATCGAAATGCTTCTTCCGTCTGTGGCTGTCAGTGTCAAGCCAGAGGTGTTGGAGCTTGCGACCACGCCGGTGCTGCCTGTATAGGCATTGATGTCTGCTGCGATGGTGCTTAAACTGCTTGCTGTTGTGAGGGCCAAGCTGATGGTGCTGCCATTTAAGTACAAGGAGTACGTGGCACTGGCCGTTGGCGTCGTAAAACCACTGCCCACCAACACGTTGGCATTGGCTGTGGCCGTGACGCCCGTGTTGGCCGAGCTTTTGTTGATGGCCGCGGCACTCGCAATGGCACTGGACGCCTTGGTGACCGATGTGGTTGAGGCAAAGGTGGCGGTGTCATCGGTGCTCAGCGCACCGGCGATGCTGCGGCCATTGATGACGAGGTCACTGCTGCTCAAAGCCGTGGGCGCCAACGCCGAAGCGGTGGGCGCTTTGCTGGACACTTGTGCGACATTGGCCGTGTAGGTGCCAATTGCAAAATCCGAATTGCTCAGGGTGTTGCCAGGGGTCGTTCCAACCACGATCGAGCTGCCTGAATTGCTGTACAAGGAGTACGAGCCCACATAGGTCCCAGCGGCTGCAAGTCCAGTATTGGTGGCCGTGATGTTGGCGTCAGAAAAGGCCAAGACAATGTTGCGCCCGTCACTCGCTTGCAAAACCACGCCGTGGGTGGCGTCGCCCCCGTCCGTTGCACTGACGCCAGTCAGACCCGTGTTTTGATTGATGGCAGTGACCACGGCTGCTCGGTTGACCGAGTAATCGCTGGTTGAGCTCAACGTCACGCTGATGCTTTTGCCATTCAAGGTGAAGGTGCCAGCCGTGGCAGCTCCAGGCAAGGTGGTCATGGAAGTGCCGCCCACGGTGGTGGTGCCTACAGTGGCGGTCACTTTGGTCGATGAGCTCAATAAATTGATCGCCGCCGCCTTTGCAATTGCACTTCCTGCGTTCCCGCTTGAAGACAAATTGTCCGATGCCGCCAAACTCGCTCCAACCGTGTACCCATTGAGGATCAAGTCTCCTGAGGCCAAGGCCGTGGTGCTCGAACCCACCGAGCTCAGGGCCAGTGGGGTGCCCAGTCCCAAAGCGGCTGTCGTTGTGGTGGGCAAGCTCAAAGAGATGGTGTTGCCAGCTTCCGCGCCCACTTGAAGAGGGGCGCTACTGAGAGAGCCATTCATCAAGCTGTAGCCGTTGTAGGTCGCTTGCGTGGTGATGGTGTTGATTTGAGCCAAATATTGCGCGAAGGCGGCTTGGTTGGCTGCAAGGGTGTTTGCCGAAACGCTGGTGCTTGAAGACAGGGCCAAGGTTCTCATGCTTGCCAAAGTGGTTTGAATGCTGCTCAAAGAGGTGTCGACGATTTGCGTCATCGCAATGCCTTGATTGATGTTTTTATTGGCCTGCGCCAGACCCAATATTTTTGCGTTCAAGGTGTTGGACATGCCGATGCCGGACGGGTCATCGGCCGAGCTGTTGATGCGCTTGAAGGTTGACAAGCGCTGGGTGGATGTGGCCATGGCCGTGTTTGCAGCGGCCATGGCATTGCCTGCAATCAAAGCGTTGATGTTTGAATTTCCAGATGCAATCGTGGTCATAAAAGTGTTCCAGCAAAAAGTTAAATATTTTTGAACTCAAGCCCTAAAGTATTTAGGAGTGGGTCCGATTCAGTGATTATGGGCAAATGTAACCATCTGTTCGAAAGGATTGAATTTAGTTTAAAGCACGAAGTCAAAAAACTTGAGTCGTTTTACCTTGTAATAAAGGTAAAGCGCTGTAACGCTTGTATGGTTTTAATGGATCAGGACAGAGGCTTTTTGCGCCCAAGGCAGATGTGTTGAAACACGGACGCAGTGCGTGTTGAACCAAGACATGCCATAAAAAAAGGATCCGAAGATCCTTGGGCTTGAAAGTGCTTTGTGGTCTTGTGCCACGAGCGCCTTGAACGCTTAAATGAGTGTGGGCGTTGGGCTCTCAGGCGCTTGCCTGAAGGGAGCCGCTTTGCTTGGTTTTTCTGACGTGCTGCTCGCTTTGGGTTTGATCTCCGTAAAGCTGCTTTCAGTTGAGTGGGACCAATACTCTTGGAACACGCCAGGCCAAGTTTTGTCCGTGGCTTTGAAGCCTTTGCTGGTGAGCAAGGCGCCAGGCTCAAGGCTTGCAACCAAGCTTGAAAGAGAGTGCGATTGGTTTTGATTCATTCGGCGCATGAAGTGGTGCAGATCAAAGTCGCTTGGCGCTTTCAAGCCCGTGGCCTCGGTCAATTCGAGCAAAGAGTGCAGCGTGTTGTGGTGAAAGTTTCTAACGCGCTCTGCTTTGGTCTCCACCACCAAGGCGACTTGACGCTTGGGGTCTTGGGTGGCCACACCCGTTGGGCAGTTTCCGGTGTGGCAAGTTTGTGCTTGAATGCAACCAATGGAGAACATGAAGCCGCGCGCGCTGTTGCACCAGTCTGCGCCAAGGGCCAGTGTTCGGGCGATGTCAAAGGCGGTGATGATTTTGCCGCTCGCACCCAGTTTGATCTTGTCTCTCAAGTTCAAGCCCACCAAGGTGTTGTGAACCAGTCTCAAGCCCTCTTGCAAGGGTGTGCCCATGTGGTCGGAGAACTCCAAGGGGGCCGCTCCCGTGCCGCCTTCGGATCCATCGACCACAATGAAGTCGGGTCGAATGCCGGTGGTCACCATGGCCTTGGCGATGGCGAACCACTCCCAGGGGTGACCGATGCACAGTTTAAAGCCCACAGGCTTGCCTTCAGAGAGCTCACGCAACTCTTTGATGAAACCCATGAGCTCAATGGGGGTTGAGAATTTGCTGTGGTTGTTGGGAGACACGCAATCGGTCCAAACGGGTACCCCTCTGGCGCTCGCAATCTCAGGGGTGACTTTGGGCCCAAGAAGCACGCCACCATGACCCGGTTTGGCGCCTTGGCTGAGTTTGATTTCGATCATTTTGACTTGTTCGCTCAAGGCATGGGTGACAAACTTCTCTGGACTGAAATGTCCGTTCTCATCTCGGCATCCAAAATAGCCTGAAGCCACCTCCCAAATGATGTCACCCCCGTGCACACGGTGGTATTCGGAAATCGAGCCCTCACCCGTGTCATGTGCAAAACCACCCAACTTTGCGCCTTGGTTCAAGGCCATGATGGCATTGGCACTCAAAGCACCAAAACTCATGGCTGAGATGTTAAATAAACTCATGGCGTAGGGCTTGGCGCATTGATCCCCTCCCACCATCACCCGAAAGTTGGCGCTCTCGATCCTGCTGGGGGTGATGCTGTGGGTGATCCACTCGTAGCCCGATGCGTGGATATTGACTTGGGTGCCAAAGGGGCGTTTATCCGAGACGTTTTTGGCTCTTGCGTAGACAATGGAGCGCTGCGCTCTAGAAAAAGGCGTCTCGTCGTTTTCACTCTCAATGAAGTACTGCCTGATCTCTGGGCGGATGAACTCGAGTAAAAAGCGCAAGTGCCCAATGATGGGGTAGTTTCTAAGAACGGCGTGCTGCTTTTGTTGAAGATCATGTACACCAATGCCTGTCAGCACCAAGCAAACTGCCAATTCCAAGCCGCCTTGAGAAAACAAGAAAAACTTGATGGCTGAAAGACTAAGACCCGCCAAGGCCAAGAAAAAAACGGTGAACCTGATGGGGTAATGTTGATTGAGGCGTTCAAGCATAGGTCGGGTCTTTGGATTGAGTTCAGAGATTGAAGGAAAAAGAGACCCGCCAAAGGGTCAACAATTCAAAACCATGGGCTGTGCTTCAAAGACGAACAGCGACACAAGACCATGCAAATAGCCTCTTGGCGTGCGTGAGCAGCGCAATCAAATTTTTTGCAGCTTATCGGACAGTTTGCTCTTTGCCATGTTGGAGACCTCGACTCTGAGCCGTGCCACCGAGAGTTGCCTGTCTGCCGTTTTTTGAACATCTTCCAAGTGCGCCAAAATTTGGGTCCGCAGTGTTTGGGTTTCTTCTTCCAAAGCGAGAAGTTGCGCTTTAAGTAAGCGTTGTTGATCCATGCGCTGGGTGAGTAAATTCACGTTGCCAGCGATCAACTTCCAACTGCTAGAGAGCTCATCTTCCACCGGTTGTCTTAATTGCTCAAACAACTCATTGATCAAGGGGTCGTCTTGTTGAGCGCGAGGCGCCTTGGCTTTGTTGGCTGTGCCTAGGGTGCGGCCTTGAGAGAGATGGGCCTGATGCTGATTGGCATTGGGGCCCACTGTTTGGGCGCCCAAGGCGCTTGTTGGATCGTAGGAGCCCGAGGGATCCGCGTCGTCCCCGCCGACAGATTCCCATCCTGAGTCGGGCGAGTATTGCTTTAAGCCTTTAAAAGCAAGAAATTTGTCTTGATCCATGATGTCTTCCAATTGATGTGGCATAGGGGCGGGCAGATGAATGCACGATGGCTTGACGGATAAAGCTTCACACCTTGGTGGTGGATGAACGGGTAAAGCGCTTTAAAAATTCAGGAATGTTCAGACCCGAAGACACTTTGGTTTGTTCGTTCTCTTCGAGAACTTTTCTTTGCCGATGACGCCCCAGCACAGAATAGGTGGCGGTAGGTGGGACCACACTGAAGGTGGCAGGCAAGGCCTTGGGAAAGGGTGTGGAGACGGTGCGCTCGCTTTGTTTTTGCAGCAAAGAAGAATTCTTAGGCAAGACTTGCGGTTTAAGGGACTTGGATGCCGCCTCTTGCGCCAGCATACTCAAGCGAATGTCCTTGGCGGCCACAACCGCTTGTGCAAAAGACTGAAAGGACTCGCCACAGGCATTGGGCAAATTCATCAAATAGCCTTGCTCGAACATCTCACGGGCGGTTTGAGATTCAAGAATGGGAGGCGCCAACATGAAGCTCACTGGAAAGCGTTGCCTCGTAAAGATGTTGGAGCTCAGTTGCTCGGGCAGCACGCGGGTGGGGCAGACCAACAAAGCGGGCGCCTTGGCGATGGCCGAATCAAACACCCAACGGTTCTTGCTTAAAAACCCCGAGGTCGCTGACAGTTCAATCTCAGACACAGAGGTCGGGACCAAGACCATGTCAAATTCAAACATCAATTCACCCGCCAGTGCATCGGTCCAAGTCAAATCGGCGACCACAATGTCGCTTCCTTGGGTGGCACGTCGAAGATGCATTCTGGCTTCAAACACAGGACGGTTGCCACCCATCTCAATGGGCAAGGTCAGGTGTTGGACCAAAACACCCACATTGGGCGCGCGTCTGAGCCAGTTGCTAGAAGAGCCGTGGGGATCCCAATCAATCAAGGTGGTGGCCAAACCCATTTGATAGGCCAAATAGGCGCTTAAATTGGCTGCAATGGTGCTCTTGCCCACACCGCCTTTTTGACTCGTTACCAAGATTTTGAATGCCATGATCGCACTGCTCCTTGAACACCAAAGTATTATGAAAATGTCTCGGGCGTCAATGGACTGCAGGGTACAAAAACATGACACCGGGTTGAGGATATTAACAACTTAGTGTAGTAAATCAAAGTAAGTTGTTGTTATAGGACAACTTTCCCGTTTTTTCTTGATGCAACACCGTGCCCAAGGCCTTCAAACAAGGTGCCTGAGTGGGCCCAAGATTTGAAAAAAAACCGTCGCGACCCATGTCTTGGGGCTTAGTCGACGGAGGCGCTCCAGCGGTCGTTCCAGTCGTGTTGAGCGTTGTCAATTTCTCGTCGGTGCCTTTTGGTGGGTCGACCGTGCTCAATGCTCAAGGCGGGTTCACGGTTGTTTTTGAACTCGAGGGCTTGCCGAGCTCTTTGCTCCATGCTTTCAAGTGTTTCTTCGTACATCAGTTGCGCCACACTCGCAGATCCCCGAGTTGGACTCATTGCAAGCACTTTGACGGTTTTAAAGTAGGCGCCTTGGCGCACGATCAACACGTCGCCCACTTTGATTTCTTTGGAGGGTTTGGCTTGGAGATCGTTGACTTTGACCCGGCCCTTTTGAATTTCTTCACTCGCCAGTGAACGGGTTTTGAAAAAGCGTGCAGCCCATAGCCACTTGTCAATTCTCATGACAAGGCGTGACCTTCATGAATGCATGACAGGTATATGGGAAATCCTTTTAAAAGCAATGGCAATGAGGGCATGGAGTGTCCAAAACGTCTGCTGCACTTACTCGATGACTTCAAGCCCGTTCATATAGGGCCTGAGCACTTGGGGCACGACAATGCTGCCATTGGCTTGCTGGTAGTTTTCCAGCACAGCCACCAAAGCCCGCCCGACGGCAAGGCCAGAGCCGTTGAGCGTGTGCACGAGTTCGTTCTTGCCTTGACCGTTTTTAAAGCGCGCTTGAAGTCTTCGGGCTTGGAAAGCTTCGCAATTGGAGACGGAGCTGATTTCGCGGTAGGTGTTTTGAGCGGGCAACCAGACTTCAAGATCGAAGGTCTTGGCCGCACCAAAGCCCATGTCGCCGGTGCACAGTGACATGACACGGTAGGGCAGTTCCAGTTTTTGAAGAATGGCCTCTGCATGGGCGGTCATCTCCTTTAAGGCCTCTTGACTGGTCTCGGGATGCACAATTTGGACCATTTCGACTTTGTCAAATTGGTGCTGTCGAATCATGCCCCGAGTGTCTCGTCCGTGTGCCCCCGCCTCCGAGCGAAAGCACGGGGTATGGGCCGTCAGTTTGATGGGCAGATCGCTTTCACTCAAAACCGTATCGCGTACAAAATTGGTGAGGGTGACCTCGCTGGTGGGAATCAAGTACAGTGCGGCTGCATCGGCTTGAGCTTCTGTGGCGTGTGGCGTTTGAGCCAAATCCTCAGGCTTGCCTTGGCCGCCCTTTTTGGCGGCGAACAAATCGTCTTCAAATTTGGGCAGTTGGCCCGTGCCTTTAAGGGTTTGAGCGTTGACAATGTAGGGGGTGTAGCATTCGGTGTAGCCGTGTTCTTGGGTTTGCGTGTCAAGCATGAACTGCGCAAGCGCGCGGTGCATTCTGGCAATGGGGCCCTTCATCACCGTAAAGCGCGAGCCGGTGAGTTTCACGCCCATTTCAAAGTCCAAGCCAAAGGCCTCCCCCAACTCGACATGGTCTTTGGGTGTGAAGCCAAGGGCAGGCGGCTCAGTGCCAAGAGGGCTCCATCGCTTGACCTCTACGTTGCCGCTTTCATCAAAGCCCAGGGGCACACTTGTGTGCGGCAAATTAGGCACTGCACTCAAGAGCGCGATCAGTTCTTCTTGAATGCACTCCAAACGCGCGGCAGAGGCCTCTAACTCGGTCTTCATGTCAGAGACTTGTTGCATGACGGCGTCCGTTTGCTCTCCCTTTGATTTCATCTGGCCGATTTGCTTGGAGAGCGAGTTTCTCTGTGCTTGCAAGTGTTCGGTTCGAGTTTGAATGGTTTTTCTCTCCGCCTCTAGCGCTTGGTACTGCTCGACCGACAAAAAGGGTTGAGGAGATTTGCGCGTCTCAAGTCGTGCGATGACCGTGTCGAGTTCGCGTCTGAGTTGATTGATATCTAACATAAAAAAGAGTGGGGGTGAGGGAGAGAAAATTTAAAAATAAAGCGCATCCATCAGTTGGAGTCGGATTTGAGGCCTTTGGGCAAAGGGAACTTGATGGTCTCTTGGATGCCGTCCAATTGTCTGACGCTGACTGCGCCCATTTCTCTGATTCTAGCGATGACCGCTTGCACCAAAATGTCCGGCGCAGACGCACCCGCTGTGAGGCCCACTTTTGAGCGCCCCTCAAACCATTCTGACTGAATTTCTGAGGCGTCATCGACCATGAAACTGGGCGTGCCCACCTTGGCTGCCACGTCCCTTAATCGGTTGCTGTTGGAGCTCGTGGGGGAGCCCACGACGATGACCAAATCGACTTGAGGGCTCATGAATTTGACAGCGTCTTGGCGATTTTGAGTGGCATAACAAATGTCTTGTTGCTTGGGGGACTTGATGAGGGGAAACCGCGCTTGCACCGCAGCCAAGATCTCTGCTGCATCGTCCATGGACAAGGTGGTTTGGGTGACAACGGCCAATTTCTTAGATTGTTTGGGGCTGACCTTTGCCACATCTGCCACATCTTCTACCAAGTGAATGCCCGATTCGAGTTGACCCATGGTGCCTTCCACCTCCGGGTGTCCCTTGTGGCCAATCATGATGAATTCATAGCCCAATTTGGCCAACTTGGCCACTTCCACATGCACTTTGGTCACCAGGGGACAGGTGGCATCAAACACATTCAAGCCCCGCTCGTGAGCTTGTTTCTCAACCACTTTGGGCACACCGTGTGCGCTAAAGACCAAGGTGGCACCCACTGGTACGTCCTTTAAGTCCTCGATAAAAATAGCCCCCTTGGATTTCAAGTCATTGACCACGTAGGTGTTGTGCACAATTTCATGGCGCACGTACACGGGGGAGCCGAACTTATCCAAAGCACGCTGAACGATCTCAATGGCTCTGTCCACGCCTGCACAAAAGCCACGGGGCTCGGCCAAATAGATTTCTCGCTCTTGATGGGATGTGGGCATCAAAGCACTCCCAGCACTTTGACCTCAAAGGTGACGGCTTGACCGGCCAGAGGGTGATTAAAGTCAAATAGAACAGCAGTCTGGCTGCGCTCAATCACCGTGCCTGCGTAATGCCCATCGCCTTGGGGCGTTGGAAATTGAACGACCTCTCCCGTTTGATAGACCTGCGTGGGCTCACTCAGTTGCGCCAACAAGCCGTGCTTGACCCATTGAAGCATGTCGGGGTTTCGGGGTCCAAAGGCCTCACCTGCTGCAATGCTCAAGGTGGTGTGCACGCCTTCTTCTAGGCCCAACAGCGCTTGCTCCAAGGCAGGAGAGAGTTCGCTGTGGCCTAGGGTCAAAGTGGCGGGCTTGTCAGGGAAGGTGTTGATGAGGTCTCCATGAGGGCCCGAAAGTCGGTAATGCAAGGTGACAAAGGAGTGGGGTTCAATGGTGGGTGTGGACATAGGGGCTTGCAAAGGAGGGTTGCGGTACAAGGCACAGCGCCTTCAATTTTCAATATTTTCCCATGACAAGTGCTCAATAGGGGTTAATGGATGAATAAAATTGAAAATCCAGCAAAAAAGTTAATATTTGCTCCTGCTAGTTTGAGACAATCTCAAGCTTCACTCATGGCCACCACATTAAAAAAATCTTGGAATCGCTGTGAAATCTAAATCCTTCAAAGAACTGGGCCAACTCAAGATCGACTTGGAGCTCGAGCAGCAAAGGCAACTCCAGACGGCAAGAGCGCAAGAGGCTCAAAAGAAAAAGGAGTTGGCTGAAAAAAACCTGTTTTCTAGGGCGGTGGGGGCGGTTCAACCCATTGCCCATATGGCGCGTGCGTCTTTGCAGGTGCAAACGCCTCAACCCCTGGCCTTTCAGCAGCATTTGGATGACCAGGCGGTGATGAGGGAGAGCTTAAGCGATGAGTTTGATGCCACCACCCTTTTGGATGTGGACGATCAACTGAGCTTTAGGCGACCAGGCATTGGTCTGGATGTGACCAAAAAGCTCAGAACGGGGGGCTGGACCATACAGTCTGAAATTGATTTGCATGGACTTAGAAGAGATGAGGCACGCAATTGCTTGGGTCAGTTCATACGCGAAGCGATGAAAATGGGTTGGCGCTGCGTGCGTGTCATTCACGGCAAGGGCCTGGGCTCACCGGGAAAAATGCCCGTGCTCAAATCCAAGACCTTGGCTTGGTTGATTCAAAAAAACGAAGTGCTCGCCTTCGTTCAAGCCAAACCCGATCAAGGCGGGGCTGGAGCCTTGTTGGTCTTACTTAAAGGCTCGAATTGAGCCTTTAAGGGGAGGCGCCGTCTTCTTTGTTGCGCATCCAGTCAGCGGTTTTATAAAAGTGTGGGGCCAAGCTGTCCCTGGTTGGTTCATCAATGCCTTGACGCATCATGGCCTCATACATGCAAGAGACCCATTGATCGCGTTCAATTTCACCAATGGGGTAGGGCAAATGACGAGCTCTGAGCATGGGGTGACCGATTTTTTCAATATAAAGGGCAGGCCCACCAAGCCAGCCACTTAAAAACCAAAACAAGCGCTCTTGAGCTCGGCCCAAATCGGGCCCATGCACTGCGCGCAAGGCTTTGTACTTGGGGCTGTTGTCCATCAACGCATAAAACTCAGCCGTGATGGCCTTGAGTGAGGCCTCGCCGCCAAGTTGCTCATAGGGTGTGATCTGAGGCGCTTGGGGTTGATCGTCTGGGGTGTGCTGCGCGTCGTGCATGGCTCAGGCTTTCGCTTGGCTGTGTGTTTTTAAAAGGGAGCTGCTAGGGGTCTAGCCAGTTTAGCCTAGGCGCATAGGTGTTTTCATTGAGGTGGCGCAAGCTTTGGCCCAACAAGCTCAAAGGCTTCAAAGATGTTTGATCAGCGCGAGAGCACCCGAAGCGTTTGGACAACGGGTTGACGCAACACGCCTTTAAGGCTCCAGCTGCCACACGACCACGCCAGCAAAGCGCCCAAGAGACAAGCCTCAAGGATTAAATAGGGGCTTGGATTCCAAGCAAATTCAAACACATACCGGGCCAAAGCTCCACCCAAAATCCATGCGGCCATGCTCGAGAGGGTGCCTGCGAGTGCGCCGATGCTGAGCAACTCGGTGCGTTGCACCTTCACCAAGAGAGATTGTTGCGCACCCAAAGCTCTGAGCACGGCGTGATCGGTCAGACGATCTTGTCGGGTGAGGGTGATGGACGCAAAAAGCACCACCATGCCTGCGCAAAGGGTGAATAAAAAGAGCCCCTCAATGGCGGCAATGACTTGGCCCAAAACCGTTTGAACTTGAGCCAAGGTGCTGCTCATGTCCACGTTGGTGACATTGGGAAACGTGTTGAGCAACTGGTTGTCAAAGCCGTCTCTTGCAGGCGCTTTGTAGGCAGCAATGAACGTGCTTGGAAAGCCCTCCAGGTGAGCCACGGGGTACATGACAAAGAAATTGGCGCGCATGGACGTCCAATTGAGCTGTCGCATGGATGTGATTCGAGCCTCTTTGGTCACACCCGCAATCTCAAAGCGCAACACATCTCCCATTTGAAGCCCCAAGGTTTTGGCGATATTTTGCTCAATGCTCAGTGCGTTCTCTTCAAGCGCAGTCCATTGACCAGCAACGATGCGGTTGTGTTCAGGCAAGTTGGGACTGAATGACAAATTGAACTCGCGATCGACCATTCGCTTGGCTTGATCGTCGGTGAAGTTTTCGCTCGAAATAGCTGTGTTGTTCACGGCCACGAGGCGTCCTCGTATCATCGGGTACCAATCAAATTGAGTCACCCCACTTTGGCTCAACTGGGCTTTAAAGGCCTCCCCTTGATCGGGCGCGATGTTGATGACAAATCGGTTGGGCGCGTTGGCAGGAGAGCTTTCTTGCCAACTGCTGATGAGGTCGGTCCTCAAGAGAATTAGCAAGGTGATGGCCAGCAAGCCCACCGACAGGGAGCTGACTTGAATCATGGTAAAGACGGGTCTGGCACACAGCTGTTTGAGTGCCAAATTCAACCCTATGGGCAAGGGCTTGGATTGGAGGAGTCGTCTGAGGGTAAAAATCAACATATAGGTCACCAGCGCAAAAAAGGCCAGGGCCCCAAAAAAGCCGCCCACCACCATCAACCCCAATTTAAGCCGCTCGCTAAAGGAGATCAAGAGTGCGCAAAACCCAAGCAAACCCAAAACCAAAACGCTCAAAGAACTGCCCTTGATCTCTCCCAGGTCTCGCCTGATCACACGCAGCGCTGGCACCTTGGCCAGTTGCCTAATGGGCGGCCAACCAAATGCCAATAGGAGTGTCGCGCCCATGCCTAGGCCTTGGAGCATCGGACGCCATGAAGGTGCTGGCAAGTCGGTACCGAGTAAGCCGCTTAGCAAACGGATAAAGCCCGCATGAACGCCGTATCCCAGCGCACTGCCTAGGAGGCTTGCAGCCAAGCCGACCGTGAAAAATTCAAATAAAAACCCAAGCTCAATGCTCCTTTGGCTTTGCCCTAAAACGCGGTACATGGCACAGTCATCGGTTCTCTTTTGAGCAAAGCCTCTTGCAGCCAAGGCAACGGCCACGGCGCAGAGCAAAGCACATAAAAGGGCGATCAAGTGAAGAAACTCTGAAGCGCGTTCAATCGTCACGCGCATCTCAGGCCTGCCTTCCTTTAAGGTTTCAAGCCGAATGCCTCTGAGCTTGGAGGAGGATATTTTTGCTGCCACTTGGTTTTGAAAGTTTTGAACGCGCTCGGACTCTCCCGTGACCGCCAGTCTCCAATTGATTCTGCTTGCGGGTTGAATGAGGTGGGTCTGCGTTAAGTCCGCTGCATGGATCATCACGCGAGGTGCAAAATTCATGAAGCCCGCACCGCGATCGGGTTCGTTGTCGATCACGCCAGTGATGCGAAAGCTTTTGTCACCTAAAAAAAGATCGCCCCCAAGCTTCAAACTCAAACTCTCAAGCACTTGCGAATCGACCCAGGCTTGGCCAAGAGGTGGATTTTTGAGCGCTGAGGGCCGTTTCAAGAGAACTTGACCCTTCAAGGGGTAATTTCCAGACACGGCTTTCAAGGCAATCAGTCGCGCGGCGCCGCCCTGTTCTTTGGGAGATCTGGCCATGGTGGGGAAGGTGATGGTTTGAGCGCTTTGAAGAGAAAGTTTCTCAGCAAGTGCCACAAATTCTTGGGGCGTTTCTTGGTCGCTGGCCACCACCACATCGCCTCCCAGGAGTTTGGCCGCATCGCGAGACAAACCGCGCTCTAAGCGATCTCCCAAAAAAGCGACCGAGGTCAAGGCCGTGACAGCCAATGTGACGGCTAAAAACAAGAGCTTCAATTCTCCAGAGCGGGTGTCTCGAACGAGAGAGCGCCAAGCGATAAGGATCAGGTGCATGATGCGAGCGGTCAATCTGTTGAAAAAAAGGGTTTATTCAACCAAGGGCGTTGAGTGCGATAGGGCTTCTATCCAAGGGCCAAAATGTCTGGCTCATCGCAAGGACCATGGGCCGTGAATTAAAGCTTGCGCGATGGATCAAGGCACATGGGTTGGATCAAGCTAGAGTTTAAACCTTTGCACAAAGACTTGCATTTAAAGCGGCAAGTGCTTACCTGTTCACTTCAAAAGACAAAAAAAGGGTGCCCATTTGGCACCCTCTCTGTCAACGTGTGAGTTGGCTCTTAGAATTTAAGCAAGAGGCCCAATCCCAAATTGGTGGTGTTGCCACCAATCGCACTGCTGGCGAATGTCGCGCTTGCGTTGGACTTGTTCACAGCATACATCGCAAAGATACCGATGTTTTTGTCAAAGTTGTATTTCGCACCCAAGCTGAGCAAGGTACCCCCTTGGCCCACGGTGGAGCAGTTGCCCCCACCGGAGACGTCACAACTGCCAGCCGCACCGCGTGCAACATTGGCGGCCAAATCCCACTGCGCATTGGCTGCGTAGTTTGCACTGACTTGGTAAGTGTTGGTTTTGTAGGCCGAGAATTTACCTGCAGCAGAGGCCTCTTCCGTGTATTTGAGATTTGCAAAGTCAGCACCCAAACTCAAGGCGCCCTTGGTGTAGCCCAAAGACAAGCGTTGACCTGAATCTTTGGAGTTGGCAGTGCCCAAGTTGTAGATGCTGGTGCTCGCCAAGGCCGAGAGTCCCGTGCCGCTAAAGGAGTGGTAGTTGTTGTGCGTTTCTTGCTGCACGGAGGCGTAGAACGTACCGTCTGTCCAACGCAGCGCTGCTGCGGACAAGGAGGTGTCTTGTGTGGCTGTTCGGTTGGGGTCTTTGCGAACGGTGATGCCTGCGTTGAAGTTGTTGTAAACGGGACTTTCCCAACGAACTTGGCTACCGACTCGGGTGTTAAAGGAAGTGGTTCCTGCACCTGTGGCTCCCTTCCAACCCACACCAGAGAGCACGCCCGAGGTGGAGGTGAAGTTGCTAGAGCTCACACCCAGCATGCGAACACGGTCCCCGTATTCTTTGTAAATGGTGTCCATTTGACCGAATTGGAAGTTTCCGATGCTCGAGTGACCCACGGAGACGAATGCATCGCGCATGTCACCAAAGAGGCTTTGTTGACCGCCCGTGGCAATGGAGGAATCCAGGGTTTTATTGGGTGCAATGACCCCTTGGAAGTCATAGCCAATTTTGACGTCCCCAAAGGTCTTGGAGCCCTTGACGCCAATGTAGGATTGTGACCAATTGGTTTGATCTTTGGTGATGGCGCCAGCGGCGGCCGTGCCCGTTCCTGGTGTGACGAGTCCCTTGTTCATGGAGCTCAAGGGCGTGCCCGTTGGGGAGCTTGCACTGTAGGAGATGTTGTTCAGTTCAGGGTATAGCGTTCCATAGACCTCCAAGTTTTCGCCAATGACTTGAATGGCGCAAGCTTGTTGAGCAAGGCCTGCGAGAGTGAGCGTCGCAATTGCAACTGCGCAACGAGAATAAAGCATGGGGTTCTCCAAAGGGATGATGAATAGATGTTTTGTCATTTAAATATGCAAGCAAGCGTATTTAGAGAGACAACACCTTATTAAGCAAAAAAATAAAAATTATCAAAATTCGTATTTTCCCGAAAAGTTTGGCGTTGTGGCTTAAAGGCAACGCCAGTACTTTGTTTCTCAGCAAAAGAATCTAAAAGGCGGTCAGGCATGCCCTGATTGACCTAAAAAATCAAAGAATCTATGATGTTGGGAGCGGTTTTTGGATGTAAGACGCCCTGTTTCTCTTATTTTTTGCCGCCGCCGTAACTTTTTTCCAACGTTATTGAGACACCATGCCCCACGACAAAGACACCAGCCACTGGCACGAGCCAGCGGGCAACAAAAAAGCCGGTTTCGGCGAGTTTAAAAAACAACCCACACCCTATGACGCCTTCATGCAAGAGGAGGGCATCCCTGTGTTTCGAGGTGTGGGCATCAGCAAGGTGCAAAACCTGCCCTTGATGCCTTGGAAGCGCACGGGAGGCAAGGGTCATTACATCCAACTGTATGGCACGGAGACCAAGTGGGGTTGCCACGTGGTGGAGGTGCCGCCAGCGGGGGCTTTGCATGCAGAAAA
>CANJNC010000033.1 GCA_947475685.1 Comamonadaceae bacterium
CCTGTGCCCATGGTGTTGACCGTGATGTTCATGGGCTTGGCCACCCCAATGGCGTAGGCCACTTGGATTTGGCACTGCTTGGCCAGGCCAGCGGCCACAATGTTTTTGGCCACGTAGCGAGCCGCGTAGGCCGCTGAGCGGTCAACCTTCGTGGGATCTTTTCCAGAAAAAGCGCCACCACCGTGGGGGCATGCACCACCGTAGGTGTCGACAATGATCTTGCGACCCGTCAAACCACAGTCTCCTTGGGGGCCGCCCACCACAAAGCGGCCCGTGGGGTTGACCAAGTAACGGGTGTTTGTGAGCCACTCTTTGGGCAGCACGGGTTTGATGATTTCTTCAACCACGGCTTCAACGAAGGAGTCCTTCATTTTGGAGCCATCGCTTTGCTCAGGGCTGTGTTGGGTGGAGAGCACCACCGTGTCAATGCTGTGCGGTTGTCCATTGACGTAGCGCATGGTCACTTGGCTTTTCGCATCCGGGCGCAAAAAGGGCAAGCGGCCATCTTTTCTCAAATGCGCTTGTCGCTCCACCAAGCGGTGCGCGTAGTAAATGGGAGCAGGCATGAGTTCAGGCGTTTCTGAGCAGGCGTAGCCAAACATCAAACCTTGGTCACCCGCGCCGGTATTGAGGTGATCATCTGAGGCGTGATCCACACCTTGCGCGATGTCATTGCTTTGCTTGTCGTAGCAGACCATGACGGCGCAGCCCTTGTAATCGATGCCATACTCGGTGTTGTCGTACCCAATGCGCTTGATGGTGTCACGGGCGACTTGGATGTAGTCGACGTTGGCGTTGGTGGTGATTTCTCCTGCGAGCACCACCAAGCCGGTGTTGGTCAAGGTTTCAGCCGCGACACGGCTTTTGGGATCTTGGGCAAAAATGGCGTCCAAAATGGCGTCAGAGATCTGATCGGCCACTTTGTCGGGGTGTCCTTCTGAGACGGATTCAGAGGTAAAGAGATAGTCCTGTGACATGGGTGAGTCCTTTAAAAGGTTGATAGGTGGATCAAAGGCGCGTTGCCTACTCTGTCATACAGTTTGGGCGAACGCTTTAGCAGAAAAAAAATGGAAGTCCAGGGAACAAGTCAATGCTCAACCTCAACTCCAACCAAGAACAGGACATCTTTTTTTAAAATCTAAAAAAGCAAGCCCTCAGTTCCGACGTCGCCCTGCAAGTTGCTTCATTAACTCAGCGACATGGGCGTTATTGTAAACAAAAATTGAGGGTTTTCTTGCATTTGATCGCCCCTTGTCTTGGCTGACCCCCAAGTTGCAGTGCTTGGGGCATGCCTGGGAAGCGCATTAAAATGAAGGGTGTGGGTCAAACCTCAGGCTTGGCGGACGATCCGGCTTGTTGGGATTCCCTGGGCTTATAGATTCAAAGACGCTACCTATCAAATTATTCAAGAACGGCCACCTCTCTTTGCTCACTTTATTTCAAATCTTGGCCCAATTGCCACTGAGCTGGATGCAAGGCTTGGGGAGAGGCTTTGGGCTCTTGGTTTGGCTCTTGTCCCCAAGTTACCGTTTGCAATTCAATCGCAATGCGGACTTGGCTCAGCTCAGTTTGAGGAGCCGCTGGCAAGCGGTGATGAACACTGGGGCCATGGTTGCGGAGTTGCCCTGGGTCTGGTGCAGACCCTTGAGAGACGACATCTTAAAATACGTCGATTGGGTGGGGGCCGAGCACATTCAAGCGGCCTTTGAAAAGGGCAAAGGGGTGATTATTTTGTCGCCCCATTTGGGATGCTGGGAGATCGGGGCACAAATCTTGGCGGCTCGCTTTGGTCCTCTCAAGGGCCCCATGGTGGCCTTGTACAGGCCGCCTAGAAAGAAGTGGTTGCTGGCGTTGTTTGAATATGCAAGAACGCGTGAACATTTGCAAACGGTTCCAACGACCGCCTCGGGTGTGCGAGAGATTTTGCGCACCTTAAAGCGTGGGGGCATGACGGCATTGTTGCCCGATCAAGTGCCTCCTTTGGGTCAAGGCGTTTGGGTGAACTTCTTGAACCAACCCGCCTACACCATGACCTTGGCGATGAAATTGGCCCATCAAACCCAAGCCACGGTCTTGATGGGTTGGTGCGAGCGTCTTCCTGGTGGACGCTTTAGAGGTCACTTCTGCCCCATGCAGGCTTATTTGCAAAAGAACAATTCAAATGCTCCTTCGGATCCTTTGGAACGTTCTGTAGGGTTGGGGTATGACGTGACTCAGGCCACGCAAGCGATGAACCAGGCGATGGAGCAGATGATTTTGGCCAACGCGTCTCAGTATTTATGGGGCTATGACCGATTTAAAAAACCACGTGAGGGGGTGCTGAGTCAAACCTCAAATCAACTATCCAAGCAAGCATTCAAGGACGGGCATTGATGCGCCGTCTTTTGATTTTCACGATGACGCTGCTGTCCATGTTGCCTTTGGGTGTGCTCAGAGGTCTTGGGTCTTTTGCGGGTGCTGTGTTGTACAGATGGGTTCCCAAACGCGCGCACATTGCGCGTGTGAATTTGAAACTGTGCTTTGCGCACTGGAGTGAGGCGCAGATTGAAGAGGCCGTTCAAGCGGTCTTTGTATTCTTTGCAAAAGCCTGGTTGGACCGCGCTTGGCTTTGGCAGGGTGGAGCACAAACCATTCAGTCCAGAATCAAATGGGTGGGGGATTCGGATCTTATAGCTGCTTTATTGAACAACAGTGAGTCCAATCATCTGGGAGAGCCTCTGATGGTCTTTGCCCCACACTTTGTGGGCTTGGATGTGGGCTGGACTGCTTTAAGCATGCAAAGGCAAGGGGCGCTGTCCACCATCTACACGCCCCAGTCCTCCAAGGCGGCGGATCAATGGATGCGAGAAAGCCGCTCAAGATTTGGAGAGGTGCATTTGTTCACCCGAGAAGACGGCGTCAAAAGAATTGTCTCGGGGATCAAAAGGGGAGAGCTTTTATACCTCTTGCCAGACATGAATTTTGGGCCAGAAGAATCCATCTTTGTGCCCTTTTTTGGAGTGCTTGCGGCCACTGTGCCGTCTTTGTCCAGGTTTGCCAAATTGAGTGGATCAAAGGTCATTCCAATGACCACCCAAATGACCCACGATGGGTATGAAATTCAAGTGCATGCGCCTCTTAAAGATTTCCCAAGCGAAGACTTTGCTGCAGATACGGCGCGCATGAACCAGTGGTTGGAGCAAGAAATCCAAAAGATGCCAGACCAATATTTTTGGTTGCACAAGCGCTTTAAAACCAGGCCTGAGGGCAGGGCGTCTTTGTACGGAAAAGATTAATTTCTAAATAAGCTGGGCATACCAAAGCATATCAAAGCACATCAAACCCAATGATGTGCTTGCCTCAGTGTCGGAGGGTAGAAAGACCGAAATCCTCATCCCCTTGGAGAATCAAGCGCCCTCGTGGGTCCACTGCCACATTTTGAGTGCCACGGAATCGATGCCTTGCTTCTTGAGCGCAGAAAAGAGTTGCACTTCACCACCTCCTGCCTGAAGTTTGGCAATGGACAAGGCCTTGTTGGCCTCGGTTTTATTGAGTTTGTCCGCTTTGGTCAAAAGCACCAAAAATTTGAGACCCGCCTCGACTCTGGGCCTGATGACTTCGAGCAAAATGTCATCAAGCTCCGTCAGTCCGTGTCTGGGGTCGCACAAGAGCACCACGCCGACCAAGTTTTCGCGGGACATCAAATAATTGGCCATGACTTGTTGCCAGCGGATTTTGTCTTGTTTGGGAACAGCCGCGTAGCCGTAACCGGGCAAATCGGCCAACACCGCGTCGGTCAGAGCTTGGCGACCCAATGCAAAGAGGTTGATGTGCTGCGTGCGCCCAGGTGTTTTAGAGGCAAAAGCCAAGCGCTTTTGCTGAGTCAGGATATTGATACAGGTCGATTTTCCAGCGTTGGAGCGACCGACAAAGGCGATTTCTGGCAAAGCATAGGCAGGCAGGTGGTGCAGCTGAGCCGCAGTCGTTAAAAACCGAGCGGTGTGCAACCATCCAAGCGCGGATTTGACTTGAGCGTCGTGATCAAGCACGGGTGCCTTTGGGGCGCTGACCTCTAAGCTTTGAGGGTCTGGTGCTTGAACGCTTGGGTCTTGAGTGGCTTGAATCATGAAAAAAAATGGGCTTTTATGGGAGGACTAGGGTCTGCCCTGATAAGACATTGTAGAATCTATTGGTTGTGTGCCCACTTAAAATTTTTGATTGTCATGAAGTTATTTTCCACATTGCTAGCAACCGTTTCCCTGACTTTATGTTTTGGAGTGGCCGTGGCCAAAGAGCCAGCAGCCTCTCCCAATAAACCAGACTTGGCCAAGGGGCAGGCCACCTACACGGCCGTATGTGCTGCTTGCCACGGTGCAGATGGCAATTCGGGATCTCCAGAGTACCCCAAGCTTGCTCAGCAGCACCCTGAATATTTGGTCAAGCAATTGACCGAATACAAAACGGGTAAGCGAGCCAACGCGATCATGATGGGCATGAGTCAAGCCCTGTCTGAAGAGGACATGAAAAACATTGCGGCATGGTTGTCTCATAACAACGCCAAGCTTGGATTTGCCAAAGACAAAGACTTGGCCGCTCTTGGCGAGAAAATCTACCGTGGTGGTGTATCCGATCGTCAAATCCCTGCGTGTGCAGGTTGTCACAGTCCCAATGGTGCTGGTAACCCCGCACAATACCCCCGTTTGGGTGCTCAGCACGCAGACTATGTGTCGACTCAATTGACGGCTTACAGGGACGGAAAGCGCAACAACAATTTACAGATGAGCCAAGTTGCAGCCAAACTCAATGACCGCGAAATCAAAGCATTGGCTGATTACGTGGCTGGTTTAAGATAATTGGCAAAACTGTTTTAATTCTTTTGTCCCTATTAAACGGCTCCAGGCGATGGGTGTGAAATGGGGAGCCTTTGTTTTTTTAAAGCAACCCCCTTTTTGAGTTCGCTTTCACCCAATCTTCGATGAGCAATTTATGACCAGGTATTTGAGAAAATGCTCTATCGTGGGTCACTAGGACGCTATGAGTTTCAACTGCGTGCGCCGCAATCATCATGTCCAATGCACCCAGCGTGATACCTTGTTGTGAACAACTGGCTCGCATGTCTGCGTAAACTGTTGCCGTGTCCTCATCCCAAGGCATGACCCTCACACCCAGTAAAAATTCCTTCACCAAAGCCACCAGCCTCTCAGGACTTCCTTTGCGAACAACACCATAGAGCAATTCTCCCTTGGTCACAGAAGAAATAAGGACGCTCCCAACCGGTTGCATCGCCAATGTTTGAAGAGCCTCTCGAGGATGCCCTTTAAGGGCATAGCTCGCCATGTGGGTATCCAACATATAACGGCTCAAAACAAGTCTCTTTCTAAATTCAGTGACTGCTCCCGGTCTGACATAAAGTCGTCAGGGACCCCCCCCTTGTCCACCAATTCAACTAAAGCAGCCCACGACTCTGGCTTGGGCGTCAAAACCACCTCATTGGTGAGTGGATTGCGACGAATAAAAACCTCGCGCCCCTCAAAACGAAATTCTTTGGGCAGTCGCACCGCCTGGCTTCGACCGGATGCAAACAATTTGGCTGTATTTGACATATCACCTAATTTGGTAGCTATTTTTAGTATACACCAATTTGGTTTTTGTTCAATGCTTACAATACCTTTTGTAAAACTTGATCAAAAAACCAGGGTCCAAACAGCCATCTTTAACATGGTGCTCGCAGGAGAACTCAAAGAGTTGAAAAATAATTGCCTTGGGGGGGTCTAAGCTCGATAGCTTTGAGGCTGATCCCACTTGAACTGAGCCCCAAACATTGCAACTGCTTCACAAAGGCGTGGGTCACCGATGACCTGTGCACAGTGGATGCTCCAAGATGGCAGAGGGGGCTTGGAGTTCTTAGGTCGAAGAAAAAAAGGGACTTACAGAAAAATAGATAAGATACATACAATCTGCAATGCATCTTTAGATTCATTGAACTGGAGCACTCCGATGACGATTCTCATTCGCAAACAGGTCGACCACGCCCCCTTGGGCAGTGAAATCACGTCCAAGCCCATCTACGACAACCGGCGTGCCTTGATCAAAGGTTTGGCCATGGGCCTTGGACTTGGCACCCTAGGCGGCGCTCAGTGGGGAGTCAACAGTGCCTTTGCACAAGGTGCTTCCTCCATGCCAGCTCGGCCTGGCAAATTGGCACCCCTTCAAAGTGTTCCTTCCAAAGTCAGTGGCGCCTTCGTGATGGAAAAAGTCACCCCTTATCCAGACGCCACGAGTTACAACAATTTTTATGAGTTTGGCACCGACAAGTCCGACCCTGCTAAAAACGCCCACACCTTGCAAACCAAGGGCTGGAGTGTGGAGATCGAGGGCTTGGTCAAAAAGCCGGGCAAACTCAATTTGGAAGACCTCCTCAAAATGAGCGCGCAAGAGGAGCGCATCTACCGACTGCGTTGCGTGGAGGGTTGGTCCATGGTGATCCCTTGGATTGGGTACTCCATGTCTGAACTCATCAAGCGCGTTGAGCCATTGGGCAGTGCGAAGTATGTGCATTTCATCTCTCAAGCGGACCCCAAAACCATGCCCTTTGTGGGCTCAGGCATTTTGGATTGGCCCTATGAAGAAGGCTTGCGCATGGACGAGGCCATGAACCCTTTGACGCTTTTGAGCTTTGGCATGTATGGAGAGATCTTGCCCAATCAGAGTGGCGCACCTGTGAGGTTGGTGGTGCCTTGGAAGTACGGCTTTAAGAGCGGCAAATCGATTGTCAAGATCAAGTTCTCGGACAAACAACCGGCGACGGCTTGGAACAAGGCTGCTGCCAATGAGTATGGTTTTTACTCCAACGTCAACCCCAATGTGGACCACCCACGCTGGAGCCAAGCCACGGAGAGGCGACTTGGCGAAGATGGTCTGTTTGCCAAGCGCAGAAAAACGCTCATGTTCAATGGCTATGAAACGCAAGTGGCCTCGATGTACGCGGGCATGGATTTGAAGAAAAACTTTTAAGCGTGGCACCACGTCCTTGGAGAGCGCGCTTTCAAGCGCAGTTGTTGAGCGTTTGGGCCAAGCCCTTGTTGATCCTTCTTTGTGCGTGTCCCGGAGCGCTGCTCCTTTTGAGCGCCTTTGGAAGTGTTTGGGGCGCTGACTTGGGGCCCAACCCAGCTGAGGCCTTGATCCGTCAAAGTGGAGACTTGAGCATTCGAGCCCTGTGCTTCGTCTTGGCCTTGACGCCATTGAGACTCTTGAGCGGCATGCCCGCTTTTGGGCGATTTAGGCGAATTTTGGGTCTGAATGTGTTTGCCTATGCACTCCTACATATGCTGAGCTACGCATGGCTTGACATGGGCTTTGAATGGGAAGATATTTATCTAGACATCTTAAAGCGCCCCTTTATCTATGTCGGTTTTACAGGCTTTGTGTTCTTGAGCGCACTGGCCCTCACATCAAGCAACCAAGCCATCTCGTGGATGGGACCCAAGAGATGGCGGTTTTTACATCGCTTGGTGTATGTGATTGCCCCTTTGGCGGTCTTGCACTTTTATTGGATGCGAGCGTCCAAGCACCGCCTTGAAGACGTGTGGTTGTACGGTTCAATCTTGGCGCTCTTGCTCTTATTTCGCGTGATTTGGAGCATCAGAGCTAAAAACCCAAGACTCAAGTCGTGAAGCTCAAACGTCAAAGGCCTTGAATGCGAATTGATTTTTTTTAGTCTAGCAAGCGTTCAAACTGAAGAAGGTCTTGCGTGTTTTCTCGCCTGCGAATGAGATGGCTCGCGTTGCCGTCCACCAAGACCTCAGCCGCGCGACCTCGGGTGTTGTAGTTGCTTGACATGCTCATGCAGTAGGCACCGGCCGACAAAATGGCCACATGCTCACCGACCTGAACATTGAGGCTTCTCTCGCGCCCCAACCAGTCCCCGCTCTCGCAAATGGGACCCACCACATCATAGACCGCCATGGGGGAACTTTGGTGAGCAAGCAGGGGCACGATCTCGTGAAAGGCCTCGTACATCGCAGGTCTTGGCACATCGTTCATGGCCGCATCGATGATGCAGAAGTTTTTTTGCTCTCCCGGCTTTAAGTACTGCACCTCTGAGATGCACACACCTGCATTGCCCACGAGTGAACGACCTGGTTCAACGATGATTTGACGCTCTCCGTACCCCCTTTGGTCCAGTACTTTAAAGAGCTCGGCCCACATGTCTTGGGCGCTTGGTGGACGCTCACCTTCGTATTGAATCCCCAAGCCGCCTCCAAAATCAATGTGCGACAAGGATACGCCCAAGTCTTCAATGGCGTCCACTAAATCGAGCACCTTGTTCATGGCATCGAGATAGGGGCCGACCTGGGTGATTTGAGAGCCGATGTGGCAATCGATTCCTTTGATCTCGATGCCTTGGAGCGTTTGGGCATGTTGGTACAGTCTCAAGGTGTCTTCATGCGCGACACCAAATTTGTTGCCTTTGAGTCCAGTGGAGATGTAGGGGTGAGTTTGGGCGTCCACATTGGGGTTGACTCGAACGCTGATGGCGGCCTTGGTGGAGAGTTCCAAGGCGACCTCATTGATGACGTCCAACTCTGAGACGCTTTCCACATTGAAGCAAAAAATGCCTTCTTGCAAGGCTTGGCGAATCTCAGCGCGTGTTTTACCCACACCGGAAAAGATCACCAACCCCAGGTCTGCACCAATGGCTTTGACGCGCTCGAGCTCTCCAATGGAGACAATGTCAAAGCCGCAACCGTGTTTCGCAAAGAGCTGCAAAATGGCCAAACTGCTGTTGGCTTTCATGGCGTAGTGCACGCGAGCTTGGCGTCCCACAAACCCGTCTTGGTAGCTCTTTAAGGCGCTCAGCATCGAGGCTTTGGAGTAGACGAACAAAGGCGTGCCGTGTTCTTTGGCGAGCGCCCTGAGAGAGACGCCTTCCACCATCAATTGATCCGCTTCATAGTGCACATGGGGTGCGCCAGGCAAGTGTTTGCTTTGTGTCATGAGAGTTGAATTTGGATAAATAAAAGGCTTGGGGCTTGTTGCAAAAAATGATCGCAGGACGTGCTCAACGCTTGGGTGCAGGCAAGGCTCTCGCCACTTGTGGTGCCGCAAAGGTTGGAGGAGTCTCACCCCTTGGATGGATGAAGCTTGAAGGGGCAAGGGGCCGATCTGTGGGCATGAACAAGGGGCCCTTTTGGCCACAAGCGCAAAGTAAACACACCAATACAAGCCCAACACCTCCAAAAGCCAAGCGCCGCTGCACCTTGGGGGCTTGATCTTGAGCCTCGTCATGCTGCGCTTTGAAGGGTTTATCGTTCATTTTTAGCAATGGATTCAATCTGGGGTGTAATGCTTAAAGGGGGGTTAAGTCATGGACTTTAAAACACAAATTGTAACGTTCAAACGCCACTCAAACGCCACTTAAAAGTTACTCAAGCTTGACTAGCAGACCCACTCAAATGCCCGCGAACAGCAACACGCCATTGACCTCCAAAGCTTTAGGCTTTTCTGATCCAAGCTAAACTGCAAGTTGCGACATGAATCCATCATGCCTGATCAAGCCCATCGTTGCCAAGGAGAGCCCGAGATGACCGACCAAGAGTTTTTGAACCATGCAGAGCATTTGCTCACACAACTTGAGTTGGCCTGCGATCACTTGAACGACAACACCTCTTTGGACATTGACAACCAACGCGTGGGCTCGATGATCACCTTGACACTCGCCAACCACAGCCAAATCGTGGTCAACTTGCAAAAGCCCCTGCATGAGGTGTGGCTTGCAACCCGTTCAGGGGGCTACCACTTCAAGCTCAACCACTCGGCTTGGATGGACACCAAAGGGCAGGGGGAATTTTGGGCGCAACTGCAATCAGACCTGGGCGCTCAAACGGCTCAAGGGGTGGATTTAAGTGCTTTTGCCACTTGAGTGGTGAGGCTCTGCTTTAATTTTTAAAAATATCGATGATGCGTTTTTTTTCTTCGCTGCTCGAATTCTCACTGCCAGGGTTGCTGGGGTAGCTTGGGTAAGTAGGGCCGGACGCGTTGGAGCCCGTGCCTGAGCTTGGCGCATCTGATCCACCCAGCCCCAGGCTTGCGATGCCGCTGGACCTGGTGAACTCTTGGTAGAACCAATCCGCCCCGTCTCTTATAAGCCCCTCAGGTGCTGTAATTTCTGCGATGGGGACGTTTTGCAAAGCCTTTTGCATGAAGCTGATCCAAACGGGCAAGGCCAATCCGCCGCCGGTTTCTTTGTCGCCGAGTTTTTTGGGCGTGTCATACCCAATCCACGTCACGGCCGCCAAGGTCGGGTGGTAGCCCGCAAACCAAGCGTCCATGGAGTCGTTGGTGGTGCCTGTTTTGCCATAAATATCAGGGCGCTTGAGCACTTGGGTTGCACGAGAGGCGGTGCCGCTTCGGGCCACCTCTTGCAACAAGTGGCTCATTAAAAAAGCGTTTCGAGGCTCCACCGCTTTGGCCGATTCATCCAGCTCAATGGGCGTGTATTGGGAGAGCACCTTGCCCATTTGATCGGTCACTTTGGTGATCAAGTGGGGGTTGACGCGAAAGCCTCCATTGGCAAATGCGCTGTAGCCCACCGACAACTGCAAAGGGGTGACAGATCCTGCGCCCAAGGCCATGGTGAGGTAAGGGGGGTGCTTTTCTGCATCAAAGCCAAAGCGCGTGGCCCATGCTTGAGCGTAAGGTGCACCAATGGCTTGCAAGATGCGAATGGAGATCATGTTCTTGGATTTGGCCAGGCCCGTTTTAAGAGGCATGGCACCTTCAAATTTGCCGTCGTAGTTCTTGGGCTCCCAGGCCTGTGAGCCAGTCACGCTTGCGTCAAAAAAGAGCGGTGCATCGTTGACGATCGTGGCAGGCGTAAAGCCCTTTTCGATCGCGGCCGAATAGATGAAGGGCTTAAAGCTAGAGCCCGGTTGTCTCCAGGCTTGGGTGACGTGGTTGAATTTGTTTTTTTCAAAGTCAAAGCCACCGACCAAAGCGTGAATGGCGCCGTCTCTGGGATCCATGGCAATGAAGGCGCCTTCCACCTCAGGCAAATGGGTGATCATCCATTGGTTTTTTTCGTTTTTGGTGATGCGCACGACTGCACCGGGCCTGAGTTTGATGTTGGGCGCGGCCTTCTCGCTCAAACCCGATTGAACCGGTTTGAGGCCATCGGAGAAGACCTCGATGATTTCACTGTTTTGCCTCATCACACGAACCTTTTTGGGGTTCGCCTCGATCACGATGGCCGCCAACAAGTCCCCCTTGTCGCCTTGCTCAAGCAAGGCGTCCCCCACGGCGTCTTCCAATTCTGCCGCTTTGCTCAAGGGGGGCAAATCGATGTAGCGCTCAGGCCCACGGTAGATTTGGCGGGACTCAAAATCCATGATGCCTCGACGCAAAGACTGATAAGCCGTTTCTTGCTCATCGGCCCTTAAGGTCGTGTAGACGTTCAAGCCTCGGGTGTAGACCTCGGGACCGTATTGTGCAAACATCAACTGACGCGCCATCTCGGCCACATAGTCTGCGTGGGTTTGACTCGAAGTGAGAAGGGTTTTGTATTTCAAGTCTTCTTCTTTGGCGCTCTCAGCCTGTGCTTTGCTGATGAAGCCGTTTTCAAGCATGCGCTCAATGATGTAGCGCTGACGGGACTTGGCGCGCTTGGGGTTGCTAAAGGGGTTGTAGGCCGAGGGTGCTTTGGGCAGGCCTGCGAGCATGGCCGCCTCAGCTATGGAGACGGACTTCAAGGGCTTGCCGAAATAGGTCTCCGACGCAGCAGCGAAACCATAGGCCCGCTGACCTAGAAAGATTTGATTGAGGTAGATCTCAAAGATTTGATCCTTCGAGAGTTGGTGCTCGAGTTTGAAGGTGAGCAAGATCTCGTAAATTTTTCGGGTGAAGGTTTTCTCAGAGCTCAGATAAACGTTTCTGGCCACCTGCATGGTGATGGTGGACGCACCTTGACTCTTGGCGTGTCCCAAGTTGGCCAAACTTGCGCGAATGAGGCCAATGTAGTCCACCCCACCGTGTTGATAAAAGCGAGAGTCCTCTATGGCCAAGACGGCATCCTTCATCACTTGAGGAATGTCTTTGAAGGGCGTCAAGTTTCGTCTTTCTTCACCAAACTCAGCCAACTGTTTGCCCTCAATGGAGTAGACCCGCATCGAGAGCTTGGGCCGGTAGTCTGACAAATCAGAGACGGTGGGCAGTTGTGGGTACGCCATGGCCAGGGCCACGCCCACCAACATCAAAATGGCCAAAACGCCAGCCACACTCAAGCCAATGCTCCAAGCAAAAAAGCCAAGTATCAGGCTCCATAAATTGGAGGAGGGTTGGGCTTGAGGAGCCGCAGGGGTCTTTTTGGAGTCGGTCATTTGGAGGAGGCGCTTTTTTTAAACCTGCTGTGGGCTTGTGTCAAAGGCGGGTCTGGGGTTCAATTTGAAGCAAAGGGGTTCATGCATCTGAGGGGTGTTTTGCTCGCTCATACAGGGCTTGAAGGCTTGGAGAGTCTTTGAAAAACCAACGGATTCTAGAGTCTAACCTGAGAAGGTCCATTTTCAGTGATTTTCCAATGACACAAAGGTTTTTTACAAGCTGCGCCTCAGACGCTACACCACGCATCACAACAGGCCTTACATCAGGCCTTACACACAAGTATGTGCAAATGGAGGGTGTTGCAAATGCAATCTTCAAATACTCTAAAATAAGGGCTCTTGGTGCAAACCCCTGCGCCTTTTTATTTGTGAGACCCCACCGTGTATGTATTGGTTGGTTTGCCCGGCAGTGGAAAATCCACTGTGGGCCGACATCTTGCCAGAAAACTGAATTTGCCCTTTATCGATTCTGATCACGCCATAGAGCAGCGCTTGGGTTGCTCCATTCGCGAGTTCTTTGAAGTCGAGGGAGAAGAGCGCTTTAGAGACATTGAGTGCGAAGTCGTCGATCAATTGACCCAAGGTCCAAGGGGCGTCTTGTCCACTGGAGGCGGCACTGTTCTTCGTGCCATGAACCGAGAGCATTTAAAGGAACGGGGCACGGTCTTTTACTTAAGGACTTCGCCAGAAGATGTTTTTCGTCGTTTAAGGCACGATCAAAGTCGCCCCCTTTTGCAAGTGGCCGATCCCTTGATGCGTCTAAGAGACCTCTTTGAGGTGAGAGACCCCTTGTACACCCAGACGGCCCATCACGTCATTGAGAGCACCAAGCCCCATGTTGGAGCCTTGCTGCAAATGATTTTAAAAAAACTCGGTGACAAACCCGAGGGGTTGAACACGTCCCCCACGTCTACCGCGCAACAGCCTGGGGGCATTCGCTAAACAGTTCACCCTAGATGTAAACCCATTGAACCCAAAGAGCCCTTGTACAAAAGAACTATCTCATGACCCCATTGCCTTTGCCACTGACCAACTTTGAACCTGAAACACATGCTCAGATCGAGCGCGTTGACATTGAGTTGCCTCTTGGGCGCAGCTACCCCATTTGGATTGGAGAGCATCTTTGGTCAAGTCCACAGATTTGGGGCTCCTTGCCCAAAGCGCGCTTGGCGCTGGTGGTGAGCAACTCGGTGGTCGCACCTCTTTATGCCCAGCAACTGATCGACACGATCAAACCCCATTTCGAGCGTGTCGAGTTGTTGGCCTTGCCCGATGGGGAGAGTCATAAAACGTGGGAGACCATGAACGGCATTTTTGATCACTTGCTGGGTGCATTGGCGGACCGCAAGACCGTGCTCTTTGCGCTCGGTGGGGGTGTGGTCGGAGACATCACGGGTTTTGCTGCAGCATGTTTCATGAGAGGCGTGCCCTTTGTTCAAGTGCCCACGACGTTGCTCGCCCAAGTGGACTCTTCCGTGGGCGGCAAAACCGCAGTCAACCATCCCTTGGGCAAGAACATGGTAGGTGCTTTTTACCAACCCGAGCAAGTGGTGTGTGATTTGAGTGTGCTCCAAAGTCTGCCAGCCAGAGAGTTGAGTGCGGGTTTGGCAGAAATCATCAAATACGGTCCGATTGCGGACATGGTGTTTTTAGATTGGCTGGAAATACACTTGGCGTCCTTGATCAATAAGGATCCGCAAGCTTTGGCCGTGGCTGTCAAAAGAAGTTGTGAGATCAAAGCGTGGGTGGTCGGTCAAGACGAAAAAGAGGGCGGTATTCGGGCCATTTTGAATTTTGGCCACACCTTTGGTCATGCCATTGAGAGTGGTTTGGGCTTTGGGGAGTGGCTGCATGGAGAGGCGGTGGGGTGTGGGATGGTCATGGCTTGTGAGCTCTCGCATGAACTGGGTTGGGTGGACCGCGCCTTTGTCACACGCATGACGCAACTCATTGCCAGGGCTGGTTTGCCCACACGCGCACCGAGCTTGGGCGTTCAGACGTATTTGGAGCACATGAGCCACGATAAAAAAGCCGTGGGTGGAGAGATTCAATTTGTGGTGATCAAGCAGCCTGGTGAGGCTATGGTCTGTAAAGCCGCCCAAGAGGTGGTGGTGAGGGTGATCGAAAAATGCACAGGCCATTGATTCAACGCATGAAAACCTTTTTTTTATTCAATGTTTTGCGCATGTCTTGGCATGCGCAGTGCGTTAAGATGACTTGTCCCACGTGACACGTTCTTGAATCCTTTCAATTGACCCTCTTTCAGCTTTAAGCCCCCTGTCCTTCATGACTTTACCGTTTGTCCTTGCGCCCTTTGCCAGCGATCCTTTGCGATCCAGGGGTAGGCGTTTGTTTGAAGAGGATGCGCCCACGAGAAATGATTTTCAGCGCGACAGAGACCGCATCGTGCACTCCAGTGCCTTTAGAAGATTGGTCTACAAAACACAAGTCTTTTTGAACCACGAAGGCGATTTGTTTCGAACTCGACTCACTCACTCTTTGGAAGTGGCTCAGTTGGCCCGCTCCATGGCGCGTGCGCTTCAATTGCATGAAGATTTGGTCGAGGCCATTTCTTTGGCCCATGATTTGGGCCACACGCCTTTTGGCCATGCGGGTCAAGAGGCGCTCAATGCCTGCATGGAGAGCTTTGGGGGTTTTGAGCACAACCTACAAAGTTTGAGGGTGGTTGATTTTTTAGAGGAACGTTACGCCTCGTACGATGGACTGAATTTGACCTACGAGACGCGAGAAGGCATCTTAAAGCACTGCAGTTTGGCCAACGCCAGGCAGCTAGAAGCCATGGAGCCAGGGGGCGTGGGGTCGCGATTTATCTTGCGTGAGCAACCCTCCTTGGAGGCACAACTGTGCAACTTGTCTGATGAGATTGCCTACAACGCTCACGACATCGATGACGGTGTGAGATCGGGACTTTTGAGCATGGAGCAACTCCAAAGCGTGCCTCTCGTGGCGCACTACAGCCAAGAGACCTTAAAGAGGTTTCCACAGGTCAAGGACCGTCGCTGGTTGTTTGAGACCATTCGTTTGATGCTGAGTGATCAGGTGTATGACGTCATTGGCAACACGCAAGAGGCTTTGAAAGCTGCGCAAATCACAAGCAGCTTGGACGTCAAGGGCCACTCCATGCTGGTCAAATTCAGTGAACCCATGCAATTGGCTTCCCTTGAATTGAAGGGCTTTTTGTCACAAAATTTGTACCGCCATCCCCGTGTTCAAAAGACCACGGAACAAGCCAAAGAGATGATCCGAGACCTCTTTTTGGCCTATCGCCATGACCCCAAGCAAATGCCCGAGGCCCACCAAAACCGAGAGGACAAGGAGCGGGCTGTGGCCGACTACATTGCCGGCATGACCGATCGCTTTGCGGCCAAAGAGCATCAGCGCTTGGGTGGCACAACGCGCTGGAACGAGAGTTAAAGGCATGAAGCACAGCGAGCGCGATGTGTCGCAAAAAAGTCTTTGGCGCTCCCCCGCTGTGTGGGTGGTGCTGGCGGGCATCAGTGTGGCCATGCACATTGGCAAACTGCCACCCGCCGTGCCCGCTTTAAGAGAGGAGCTGCAGGTGAGCTTGGTGCAGGCGGGGTTTTTACTGTCCATGGTGCAGTTTGCGGGTATGTTTTTAGGATTGATGGTGGGGCTTTTTGCCGATGTCATTGGTTTAAAGCGCTGCATGCTCACAGGCATGATGCTCTTGTCAATGGCCAGCGCCCTGGGCGCGACGGCGCAAACACCAGCCACGTTGCTGTTGACGCGTTTTTTTGAAGGCTTGGGCTTTTTGCTCTCCATCATGCCCGCGCCGAGTTTACTTAAACACTTGTTAAGTGGGGAGAGGCTGGCCAAGATGCTGGGGTGGTGGGCTGCCTACATGCCCATTGGAGCAGCGAGTGCTTTGCTGGCGGGTCCTTGGGTCATCAATGCCTTGGGTTGGGCGCATTGGTGGTTGATCTTGTCGGGGGTGACGCTTTTGGCGTTTTACATGTTGTTGACGCAAGTGCCCGCTGGCATCACCTCGCAGGCAGAAGGCTTGGTCTCCATGCACTGGGGGGCGCGTCTTCGCTTGACTTTAAGCAGCAAGGGGCCGTGGCTCATTGCTTTTTGCTTTTGTTTGTACTCTGCGCAATGGATTTCGGTGATTGGATTCTTGCCCACCATCACCGCAGAAATGGGCATCAGTGCAACGAGCAGTGGGGTGATCACGGCGCTGGTGGCGGCGGTGAACATTTTGGGCAATGTGGGGTCGGGTTTCTTTTTGGCGCGAAGTGCAAAGTCCGTTGCACGGGCCAAAGAAGACAAAGAAGAGGCCCTTCTCAAAGCCAATATGCGGGAAGATTTGAAAAGACAGGAGCAAGAGCAAGAGCAAGCGCGTCAAAACCCTTGGGGCACACAAATGCAGCCCAATCAAGGGTTTGGCGCTTATCGAAGCTCTCCGTTTGAGCCTGTTCAAGCGCCAAGCTTGCCCCTTCCTGCGCTTGAGCGAGAAGCCGTGCAGACGTCCACGTCCACTCCAGCTCCATTTGTTCAATTCATTCGCTACATTGTCAAACCACAGGGCATGTCTTCACGTTTGCTGTTGATGGGTTTCATCACCATGGCCTTGGGTGGTGCCTTGGCCTTTGTGCAAGTTCAGGGCGAGTCTTTGCCCGTTGAGTGGCGCTTTGTGAGTATTTTGCTCTTCTCTTGCGTGGGGGGCATTGTGCCTGGGACCTTGTTCTCTTTGGCTGTCAAGCTCAGTCCGAGCAGCGAGTGTGTGGCCATCACGGTGGGTTGGATGCAGCAGTGTTCCTCCCTTGGGCAATTCTTTGGCCCACCCTTGGTGGCCTGGTTGGCGATGCTGGTGGGGGGGTGGCAGTGGACATGGGGGTTGACCGCTTTGATGGCCATGGTTGGGTTGTTGATGGCTGTCAAAATTGCTTTGATTTTGATGAAAGAGCAAGACTAAAGGCGCATGCGATGAGTCCTCAGGCCACTGATCGAGATTGGGTGATTGAGGACACGCAAGCCTGGCTTACCCAAGCGGTGATTGGTTTGGGTTTGTGTCCCTTTGCCCATGCGGTTCACATCAAACATCAAATCAAGTATTCGGTCTGCATGTCTTCGAAAGAGAGCGATGTATTGGAGCTCTTGGAGAGTGAGATTGTCCATTTAGAGCAAACTGATCCAGAGATCACCCAGACCACCTTGATCATGGCGCCTTTTTGTGTGCCAGAATTTTTAGATTTCAATGCCTTGGTCAAGGCGGCGAATCGTGTGCTCAAACAACTGAAAGTCAGAGATGAGTTTCAGTTGGCTGATTTTCATCCAAGGTATGTCTTTGCTGGCACACAATTGCACGACCCTGAAAACCTGAGCAACCGCGCTCCCTACCCAACCTTGCATCTTTTGAGGACTCGCTTTGTGCAAGCGGCGATCGGTGTGCATCCAGATACCGATTCAATTTATTTGAGAAACATTGCCATGCTTCAAAGCATGGGGTTTGAGGCCTATGAGGACTTGGGTCTTCGCGCAAGGGTTTTGAGTCTCAAGCCAGGCACAGAGCAGTCCGAAAACAATTAGCTGCATTTACACAAAGTCCAGGCCTGGATGACCAAAGATGCATGACAAGCGTGCATTTCAAGTGTGTAGGTCAAGCGAGTAGGTCAAGCGAGTGTCACAAGCGTGATTGGGATTGTTTTTTCAAAAGACTTTTCGATGGCTTCGAATGGGAGGGCAGTTTGGAGCTCAGTTCACAGCAGAGCTTGCAGATGCGAATGTCCATTTGCATGTGCAAGGGGGTCTAGATTCAAAGTGGATCTTTGCAGCGCAATTTCTAAGAGACCTTCAAAGATCAAAGATTCCACAAGCTCGATGGGGGTGGTCATGGAAGGGGCCATTTTCCAAGCTGCGCCACCCGTCATCAAACACATGGGTTCTTGGTGGGTGTGTTCTCTTAAGAGTTGCACCATTCTTTCCACTGCCCCTGCAATGGCGTAGGTGCCACCGCTCGTCAGGGCGTCGCTGGTGTTGGTCGGAAAAGGCCTCACCTCGCCGGTGGGGACCCGTAGGCCCGCCGTACCCGACTCAAGCGCTCTGAGCATGATGCCGTGACCGGGCAAGATCAGTCCGCCCATGAAGTGTCCGTCTAGGCCAAGTGCTTCAACGGTCACCGCTGTTCCCACCATCACGACCACCATGGGGCGCAGTGGCGCATCTGAGGTGAGGGAGTCGCGTTTCATGCGGGCATAGGCACCAATCATGGCCACCCAACGGTCAGCGCCAAGCCGGGTGGGGTGATCGTAGCCGTTGTGCACACCGGCTTCAAAATTACTCGGAACGACCCAACTGGGGACCAAGTCCCACATGTCCATTTGCTCTTCAACGCGTCTGCGAATCGCCTCTCCTGCCACGACACAACCCAAAGCGGCGGTCGGTTTGGGAAGCGTTTTCCAGTCGTCCTCTGCGAGTCGATCGATGTTTTCTAAAAAAACTGCGCCGTGTTGCAAAAGATTGGCCCCAGGGCCAGCACTATCGTAGAGCGCCCATTTCAAGCGTGTGTTGCCAACGTCGAGAGTTAAAAAGGACATGTGTGGTCTAGGCCAAGAAGCAAAAGGGGTCAAACAGCCAGGGCTTGAAAACTTGGGGTTTTGGTGGGTGTCAAGGGATGGATGTGCATGTCATGAACTTGTCATGCTTGAGAAGAATTGTAGTGTAGAGCCAAGTCAAGGAGAACACTTTTGCCACACTTTCGCCCTCGCCTGTCTTTTTGCAATGTGCTGAGCGTGAACAAAAGACGACACCTGGCCCTTGGAGTGCGAGTATGCTTGTGGGTTTTAAGCGTGTTCAGTAGGGTCGATGGAGCATCCAAGGCAAAATCCAAGGCAAAAATCCAAGGACCCGATCGTTTTTTCTGTACATGCTTCACTCCACTTGCAAAGCGTCTAGCCCATGAACACCTCTGTGACACCTCCTAAAGGCCGGGTCAAAGCACCCCGAGCGAAAGCTCAACATGCTCGACTTGATCTGGATGAGTGGGTGGGGGAGCAGTCTGTGGAGCTTTTAAAGGCCTTGCACATTTTGACGCGTGAGGGGCAGCTCAATCAAGACTCGCGCAGAAAACTCAAGCAAGTCAATCACTTGGTGCAGTTGCTTGAAGGGCCCCTTCGCGAGTGTGCCGAAAGTCTTCAAGCGGGCAAAGACCATCGCCTGAGCTTGGTTGACCATGGGGCGGGCAAATCTTATTTGGGTTTTATTTTGTACGACCGCTTTGGTGCTCACCGCGCAAGCGGCTTGAAGGCAGAAACTGGAAAAGAAAACGACTTGCAAAAGAGCGCTTCGTCAAAAAGCGCTGCGTCAACGAGCCCACTTGCCCTCAATGTCTTCTCCATTGAGTCAAGGCCCGAGTTGGTGGAAAAGTCCGCTCAATTGGCCAAGCAATTTGGTTTTACAGGGATGACGTTTTTGAACGTTTTGGCACAAGACGCGGGGGCACTTCTCGAAATGCCTAAAGAGGTGGATGTGGTGACGGCCTTGCACGCTTGTGACAGCTTGAGCGATGATGCGATTGAATTTGCAGTGGCAAAAAACGCAAAGCTGATTTTTTTAGTGCCCTGTTGCCAAGCGGAGACGGCTGCTTTTTTGAAGGGCAATCGAGCGCTCTTTTTGAACAAAACCCCTTTGGCCGAACTTTGGCGTCACCCTTTGCACACCCGCGAGCTTGGCAGTCAATTGACCAATGTGATGAGGTGTTTGTACTTGGAGGCCTTGGGCTATGCGGTGACGGTCACGGAGTTGGTGGGTTGGGAGCACAGCATGAAAAATGAATTGATCGTGGCCAAGTTCACGGGACAGAGAAAGAAATTGGCTGCGCAAAGATTAAGGGACTTGCTCGCTCAGTTTGGTCTGGAGTCTTTGCTCGATCTGCGTTTCACGAGAGTCAAGGAGACTGCGGTTTCATGAACGCATTGAAGCTTCACCACTCAATGAAAGCGCGCAAGCCTGGTGCGTTTGCGCGCGTCTTGGCACACCAAAGGCTTGGGAGCGGCGCATGGCAAGGCTGACTCGCTTGTGTGTGCCTGGCGCCTTGCACCACGTGATGATCAGGGGCAACAACAGCCAAGTGTTTGCTCAAGCACAGGAAGATTTTTCATTTCTGCACGGTCTTTGGCTTCGAGAGAGCTTGCGCCATGGTGTGAAAGTGCATGGCTATGTGTTCTTGCCCTCCAGCATGCAAGTCCTCTTAACGCCCTTTGAGACACACGCCATGGCCAAATGCATGCAAGCCGTTGGTCGCATGTATGTGACTTGGTTCAACAAAAAGTACGACCGATCGGGCACGCTTTGGCAGGGACGTTTTCGCTCGACCGTGATCGATGCGGGTCACTGGTTGTTGCCGAGTTTGATGTACTTGGATTGGGCGCCCGTCAGAGCTGGTTTGGTGCAAGAAGCGCCAGAGCACCCTTGGGGAAGTTATCACCACTACAGTGGCCAAGCGCGAGACCCTTTGGTCGATGCACCCGAAGGCATTTGGGAGTTGGGCAATACACCCTTTGCTCGGGAGAGCCAATACGCCGAAATGGTGCAAAACGGGCCCACCATGTCACAAGCGGTGCAAATTGCGCAGGCCCTCGAGTCAGGGTGGCCTTTGGGGAGTCCTGAATTTGTTGCGAATTTACAAAGTCAGACAAAGAGGCGTTTGAGTCCTTTAAAGCCTGGGCGGCCCAAGAAACTCGTTTAGCGCTCCTCAGGGCGTCTAAAAAAAGAAATATTAAATCCTTAGTTCAAACATTGAATGACTTTAATCTGACCCTAATATTTATGTATTCTCGATGGGTTAATATTAATTGGTATCTGACCCTAAATATATTTCTTGGCATTGTTGTTGCAAATGGCTATCCTACTTGGCTGCGTAAAAAAACACACCGCAGTTCATTGAACCATTGTCTCTTTTTTCAGGAGTGCTGCCATGTCTGAGGCATCCAAGGCTTTACAAAACAATTTACTCAACTCCAAAACTCAGGGTTTGTACCAATCCAATCAAGAGCACGACGCTTGCGGTGTGGGTTTTGTAGCGCACATCAAGGGTCAAAAGAGCCACGCCATTGTGAGCCAGGCTTTGAAGATCTTGGAAAATTTGGATCACCGCGGCGCGGTGGGTGCAGACAAATTGATGGGAGACGGCGCGGGTATTTTGATTCAAATTCCAGATGCCCTCTACCGAGAGGAGATGGCCTTGCAAGGCATTGCGCTGCCTCCTATGGGTGAGTACGGTGTGGGCATTATTTTCCTGCCCAAGGAGCAAGCCTCCAAACAAGCGTGCGAGCAAGAGTTGGAGCGCGCCATCAAAGCAGAAGGTCAAGTGCTGATTGGTTGGAGAGATGTGCCCATCAATGCCGACATGCCCATGTCACCGACGGTGCGCGCCAAGGAGCCCCTCATTCGACAAGTGTTCATTGGACGCGGCAACGACGTGATCGTTCAAGATGCCTTGGAGAGAAAGCTCTACGTGATTCGCAAAACAGCGAGTGCGGCGATTCAAAACTTGCACTTAAAGCACAGCAAAGAATACTACGTCCCCAGCATGTCTTCGCGCACCGTGATCTACAAGGGTTTGTTGTTGGCCGATCAAGTGGGCACGTACTTTCTAGACCTTCAAGACACGAGATGCGTCTCCGCTTTGGGTCTTGTGCACCAACGCTTTTCAACCAACACTTTCCCTGAGTGGCCGCTTGCCCACCCCTACCGTTATGTGGCCCACAACGGAGAAATCAACACGGTCAAGGGCAACTACAACTGGATGAAAGCCAGAGAGGGCGTCATGTCCTCGCCCGTTTTGGGAGAAGACCTCCCTAAGCTCTACCCCATCAGTTTTGCCGACCAATCGGACACCGCAACCTTTGACAATTGCTTAGAGCTTTTGACGATGTCGGGCTACCCCATCTCTCAAGCCATGATGATGATGATCCCAGAACCCTGGGAGCAGCACACCACCATGGATGAGCGCAGACGTGCGTTTTATGAGTACCACGCCGCCATGCTTGAGCCTTGGGACGGCCCAGCCTCGATTGTCTTTACCGATGGACGCCAAATTGGCGCGACCTTGGACAGAAATGGTCTGCGTCCTTCCCGTTATTGCATCACCGATGAAGATGTGGTGATCATGGGCTCTGAGTCCGGCGTTTTGCCTGTGCCCGAGAGCAAAATCGTTCGCAAATGGAGACTGCAACCAGGCAAGATGTTCTTGATCGATTTAGAGCAAGGCCGCATGATTGACGACGAAGAGTTGAAAGCCGGCTTGGCCAATTCAAAGCCTTATAAACAGTGGATCGAAAATCTTCGCATCCGTTTGGACGACATCAAAGCACACCCAAGCAAGTCCGATACAAAGATCACAACCCCTAGCAAAGAAAGTCTATTGGATCTGCAACAAGCCTTTGGCTACACCCAAGAGGACATCAAGTTTTTAATGGCCCCCATGGCCACCCATGGCGAAGAAGGCATTGGCTCCATGGGCAACGACAGCCCCTTGGCGGTCTTGTCCAGTAAGAACAAGCCCCTTTACAACTACTTCAAGCAGCTCTTTGCCCAAGTGACCAACCCACCCATTGACCCCATTCGCGAAGCGATAGTGATGTCTTTGGTCTCCTTCATTGGCCCCAAACCCAACTTGCTCGATATCAATCAAGTCAATCCGCCCATGCGACTCGAGGTCTCGCAACCGGTCTTGGACGTGGCCGATATGCAAAAACTCCGGCACATTGAAGACCACACCAACGGCAAATTCAAAAGCATCACCTTGGACATCACCTATCCCTTGAGTTGGGGACAAGAAGGGGTGGAGGCCAAGCTTGCGTCCCTTTGTGCGTCTTCGGTGGATGCGATCAAGGGGGGTCGCAACATCTTGATCATCAGTGACAAAGCGGTGAGTGAGACTCAAGTGGCCGTGCCGGCTTTGCTCGCCTTGTCGGCCATTCACCAGCACTTGGTGCGTGAAGGTTTGAGGACATCGGCGGGTCTAGTCGTGGAAACCGGCTCGGCCAAAGAGGTGCATCATTTTGCGGTGTTGGCGGGATATGGCGCTGAGGCCGTGCATCCCTACTTGGCCCTGCAAACCTTGCAGGTCATTCACCAAGATTTGCCCGGGGAATTGTCGGCTGAGAAAGCCATTTACAACTACGTCAAAGCCATTGGCAAGGGTTTGTCCAAAATCATGTCCAAGATGGGCGTGTCCACTTACATGAGCTACTGTGGCGCACAACTCTTTGAAGCCATTGGCATCAACACGATCACCATAGAGAAATATTTCACTGGGACCGCTTCAAGGGTCGAGGGCATTGGGGTCTTTGAGATTGCGCAAGAGTCGATCGAAGCGCACCGTGCCGCGTATTCGAGCGACCCGGTGCTCGCTCGCATGTTGGATGCGGGCGGAGAGTACGCATGGCGCGCCAGAGGCGAGGATCACATGTGGACGCCTGACGCGATTGCAAAACTCCAGCACAGCACGCGGACCAACAATTTCAACACCTACAAAGAGTACGCGCAGATCATCAACGACCAAAACCGGCGTCACATGACCCTTCGTGGGCTCTTTGAGTTCAAAATCGATCCAAGCAAAGCCATCGCTATCGACAGCGTCGAGCCTGCGAGCGAAATCGTCAAACGCTTTGCAACCGGTGCGATGTCTTTGGGCTCCATCTCAACGGAGGCGCATGCAACCTTGGCCGTTGCCATGAACCGCATTGGCGGCAAGAGCAACACCGGCGAAGGCGGCGAGGATCCTGCTCGCTACCGCCAAGAGCTCAAGGGCATCCCGATCAAAGCAGGTGAGAGCCTAAAGAGTGTCATCGGAGACTCTCAAATTGAAGTGGACATGCCTTTGCAAAATGGGGACTCCCTACGCTCCAAAATCAAGCAAGTCGCGTCCGGGCGTTTTGGTGTGACGGCGGAGTATTTGAACTCTGCCGATCAAATTCAAATCAAGATGGCGCAAGGTGCCAAGCCAGGAGAGGGCGGACAATTGCCTGGGGGCAAAGTGTCTGAATACATCGGCAAATTGCGCTACAGCGTGCCCGGTGTGGGATTGATTTCTCCTCCCCCCCACCACGACATTTATTCGATTGAAGATTTGGCGCAATTGATTCACGATTTGAAAAACGTCGCCCCCCATGCGTCCATCAGTGTCAAACTGGTCTCAGAAATCGGAGTGGGTACGGTTGCAGCAGGGGTGGCCAAATGCAAGAGCGACCATGTGGTGATCGCCGGCCACGATGGCGGCACGGGTGCGTCTCCATGGTCTAGCATCAAGCATGCAGGCAGTCCCTGGGAAATTGGTCTGGCCGAAACGCAGCAAACCTTGGTGATCAATGGGCTTAGAGACCGCATTCGTGTGCAAGCCGATGGGCAGATGAAAACGGGCCGTGATGTAGCCGTTGCGGCATTGCTCGGTGCCGATGAGTTTGGCTTTGCCACAGCCCCTTTGGTGGTCGAGGGTTGCATCATGATGCGCAAATGCCATTTGAACACCTGCCCCGTGGGTGTGGCCACCCAAGACCCCGTGCTCAGGCGCAAGTTCTCGGGCAAGCCTGAGCATGTGGTGAATTACTTTTTCTTCATCGCAGAAGAGTTGCGCCAAATCATGGCGCAATTGGGTTTCAAAACACTGCAAGACATGATCGGCCAAGCCCATCTCTTGGATATGAAAAAAGGCATTGAACACTGGAAGGCCAGTGGCTTGGACTTTTCTAGACTGCTCTTTAGTCCAGAGGTGCCTGCTGACGTGCCGCGCTACCACGCGCTCAACCAAGACCATGGTTTGGACAAAGCCTTGGATCACCGATTGATTGAGAAATCAAAAGCGGCGATTGAAAAGGGTGAGAAAGTTCAATTCATGGAGGTCACCCGCAACGTGAACCGCTCGGTAGGCGCCATGCTCTCAGGGGCGTTGACCAAGGTCAGACCTGAAGGCTTACCGGACGATACTTTGAGAATTCAACTCGAGGGCACAGGGGGTCAATCCTTTGGCGCCTTCTTGGCCAAGGGCATCACCTTGTATTTGATAGGAGACGCCAATGACTACACCGGCAAAGGCCTCTCGGGTGGCCGCGTGGTGGTGCGGCCCTCTTTGGATTTCAGAGGCGTCTCCACAGACAACATCATCGTGGGCAACACCGTGATGTATGGCGCAACTTCAGGTGAAGCTTACTTCAGTGGAGTAGCCGGTGAACGCTTTGCGGTTCGTTTGTCAGGTGCGACGGCTGTGGTCGAGGGCACCGGGGACCATGGCTGTGAGTACATGACGGGTGGCACAGTGGCGGTTTTAGGCAAAACAGGACGCAATTTTGCAGCGGGCATGAGTGGGGGCATCGCCTACGTCTTTGATGAAGACGGGCAATTCGCCTCCAAAGCCAATACCGCGATGGTGAGCTTGGAGCCCGTCCTCAGCACCGTTGAACAAGAAGCCAGTGTGCCCAAAGCGGTTTGGCACTTGGGCCAAAGTGATGAGGCCAACTTGAAGAAGCTCTTAGAAGATCACCACCGCTGGACCGGCTCCAAACGCGCACGCGAACTCTTGGATGCTTGGAGCGAGTCGAGAAAACGCTTTGTGAAGGTCTTTCCCAATGAGTACAAACGTGCTTTGGGTGAGATGGCCTCAAAGAGCAGTGTTTTAAGCAGCAGCGAGCCTGTAAAAACAATCAAGGCTCTCAAGCCCGCAGCGGCCTCCAAAGCCAAAACGCATTGAGGGCTTTGGCTCAGTGGATGCTCAAGTCGCTTTAGCGTTTTGACTGTATTGCTGAACTGTATCGCTGAGCTGTATCGACTGAATGAATCAATGACATAGCCCCAAGTCCAAATAGCTTGGGGGTTTTAAGAGGATGGAAATCATGGGAAAAATCACCGGTTTTTTAGAAATTGAACGTCTCGAAGAAGGTTACAAACCTGTGGCCGAGCGGCTCAAAAATTACAAAGAATTTGTCCTCACCTTGGACGACTCCAGTGCCAAGGATCAAAGTGCGCGCTGCATGGATTGCGGCACGCCCTTTTGCAACAGCGGTTGCCCAGTCAACAACATCATCCCCGACTTCAATGAGTTGGTCTTTCAAGGCGACTGGCAAAACGCCATTGAAGTTTTGCATTCGACCAACAATTTTCCCGAGTTCACTGGGCGCATCTGCCCCGCACCGTGTGAGGCGGCGTGCACCTTGAATGTCAATGACGACGCCGTTGGGATCAAATCGATCGAGCACGCCATCATCGACAAAGCTTGGTCTGAGGGATGGGTCAAGCCCATGGTGCCCACCATCAAGACAGGAAAAAAAGTGGCCATTGTTGGCTCAGGTCCTGCAGGCTTGGCGGCCGCGCAACAACTCTCGCGTGTGGGTCATGCGGTGACGGTGTTTGAAAAAAATGACCGCGTGGGTGGTCTTCTTCGATACGGCATTCCAGACTTCAAGATGGAGAAGACGCACATCGATCGCCGTGTAGAACAAATGCAGGCAGAGGGTGTGGTCTTTAAAACCGGTGTCACCGTGGGCACTTGGCCCAAAGACTCCAAGGTGACGAATTGGTCCAAGGAGAGCATCGCTGCAGAGCACTTGATCAAGGAATTCGATGCGGTGCTTTTGTGCGCAGGCTCAGAGCAGTCCAGGGATCTGCCCATTCCAGGACGAGAGTTGGCAGGCGTTCACTATGCCATGGAGTTCTTGCCCCAGCAAAACAAGGTCAATGCGGGTGACAGCTTAAAGGCGCAACTGCGCGCGGAGGGCAAACACGTGATCGTGATAGGAGGCGGGGACACGGGCAGCGATTGTGTTGGAACGAGCAACCGACACGGCGCTTTGTCGGTCACACAGTTTGAGGTGATGCCTGAGCCGCCCGTGGAAGAGAACCGTCCCTTGACCTGGCCGTATTGGCCCTTGAAACTAAGAACAAGTTCCAGCCATGATGAGGGTTGTGAGCGCGTGTTCTCCGTTTCCACCAAAGCCTTTTTGGGTGAAGGCGGTCAAGTCAAAAGTTTGCAAACCGTTGAAGTTCAATGGAAAGACGGCAAAATGCAAGAGATGGCGGGCAGTGAAAAAATCTTGAAAGCCGATTTGGTTTTGCTCGCCATGGGCTTTGTGAGTCCTGTTGCCACTGTGCTTGACGCGTTTGGTGTTGAGAAAGACCCGCGCGGAAACGCCAAAGCAGCGACTGAAAACGAACGCGCTTACTTCACCAATGTGAACCGGGTGTTTGCTGCAGGCGACGTGCGCCGAGGCCAATCCCTGGTGGTTTGGGCCATCCGTGAGGGCCGACAAGCGGCCAAGGCGGTGGATGAGTTCTTGATGGGCGTGTCCACCCTGCCCAGATAAGGAGATGTGGCGCATCAGGACAGCCTCTTGATGTGTTCGCTGGCCTCTTGAATGTGCGCGCGCAATGACTGAATGCACACTTGAAACTCTGTATCGACACCTTGGCTCGCAGCCAGTGTAGAGAGGCAAAGCCGTGCCGGGCTCCCAAGGCTTTGCGCCAATTGGCGTGGCTCACGTCGATGTGCTGTGAAATGGGGTGTATTGCATGAGGCAGTCTTCCACTGGGCAGTCTTGCACTGCTCGTTGGCGCGAAAGACATGGGTGTCATGCAGTAAGCAGGTGCTGTGTCAAAGGCGGCTTCATCGCTATGGACCCCAAGCTTTTCCGCTTTGAATGAGAGCATGCCGCGGTGCATGTCTGAGTGGCCAATCAGGGACCCAAAGGCCCACAGGACTTGCACCGTTTCAAATGCTTTTGGCGTGAGGGACCCTACATCGACCAGGGTTGAGGGATAAAGCGAAGAGATCAATGAATAATAGATACTAAATTTTCTCTAAAAATAAAAAAAGTCTATCAAAATCAAGCACTTGATCAAAAATTAGGAGGGAGGGATGTGAATAAACAAGAGGCCCGCCTTCATGAAAAGACGCCTTGCTCGTTTGAGACACCTCACCTTGAGTCTTGAGAGGGGCTGACTTGGAGAACTCCTACAAGTGTTGTGAATTCTTCACAAGGGTCATCAAGCCTTTACAATGGGTGTTCACCATACCTTTCATCGCCACTCGCAACATCCCCTTTCGTGAACACCTCGCCTGAACCGTCCTTGGTTGAATTTAAAAGCGTTTGCTTTGGCTATGGCGAGCGCAAGATTTTGGACGATGTGTCCTTTCAAATTCCAAGAGGCAAAGTCACCGCGTTGATGGGGGCTTCGGGGGGCGGCAAGACCACGGTGCTTCGTTTGATCGGTGGGCAGTACTTTGCGCAATCGGGCGCGTGTTTGTGGCAGTCTCAAGAGATTTCAAGTCTCACGCCCCATCAACTGTATGCGGCTCGGCGCGAAATGGGCATGCTTTATCAATTTGGCGCCTTGTTCACCGATTTAAGCGTTTTTGACAATGTCGCCTTTCCTTTGCGAGAGCACACTCCATTGAGTGAGGCCTTGATCAAAGACATTGTGCTGATGAAGTTGCAGTCTGTGGGCTTAAGAGGAGCCAAGGATTTGATGCCCAGCGAAATATCGGGTGGCATGGCCAGGCGTGTGGCCTTGGCCAGAGCGATTGCCTTGGATCCTCATCTGGTCATGTACGACGAGCCCTTTGCGGGCTTGGATCCCATTTCTCTGGGCACCGCTGCCAGACTCATTCGACAACTCAATGACAATTTGGGGCTCACCAGCGTGATTGTCTCTCATGACTTGGATGAGACCTTTCACATTGCAGATCAAGTGATCATTTTGGCCAATGGGCGCGTTGTGGCGCAAGGCACACCTGCTGAGGTGCGTCAAAGCACCGACCCCTTGGTGCACCAGTTTGTCACGGCCTCGCCCGAAGGTCCCGTTCAATTTCACTACCCCAGTGCCTCTTTGGAAGAGGACTTTGGTGCAAGCTTGAAGGCCCAAGGGCCAAGCGCGAAGGACCGTTTTCCAACCCATGAGGCGCGCGCGTGATGCAAGCATTGTTGCAAACATTGTCAGACCAGTTGGCCAATTTGGGTGCTTGGACCAAGCGCTTTTTTAGAGAACTGGGCTATGCGTTTTCCTTGTTCTTAAGGCTACTGCTCACCTTCAAAGCCAGTTTCAAGCGCTCTGTTTTGATTCGAGACCAGATTCATTTTCTGGGCAATTACTCCTTGGCCATCATTTCGGTGTCTGGCCTCTTTGTGGGTTTTGTTTTGGGCCTTCAGGGCTACTACACCTTGCAGCGGTACGGATCGTCCTCGGCTTTGGGGCTCTTGGTGGCCTTGAGTTTGGTGAGAGAACTCGGCCCCGTGGTGAGCGCACTGCTCTTTGCCGGTCGTGCGGGCACGTCCCTCACCGCCGAGATTGGGCTCATGAAGGCAGGAGAGCAATTGAGTGCCATGGACATGATGGCGGTGGACCCGATTCAGCGCATTTTGGCGCCCCGGTTTTGGGCCGGTGTGATTGCGATGCCGATTTTGGCAGCGGTCTTTAGTGCGGTAGGGATCTTGGGCGGATGGGTCGTGGGCGTGGTGATGATCGGCGTGGATTCGGGCTCCTTTTGGGGGCAGATGCAAGGCGGCGTGGATGTCTGGAGAGATGTTGGTAACGGCGTTCTTAAAAGCTTTGTGTTTGGAGTGACAGTCACCTTTGTGGCTTTGTTTCAAGGCTATGAAGCGCAAGCGACACCTGAGGGCGTTTCAAGAGCGACAACGCGCACCGTGGTGATGGCGTCCCTAAGCGTATTGGCCTTGGACTTCATTTTGACCGCTTTGATGTTCAATATTTAAAGTGCAGTGAAAGAAAAAAATGCAAAGATCTAAAAACGATGTGTGGGTGGGACTTTTTGTGGTGATTGGCTTGGTGGCCGTTCTCTTTTTGTCTTTGCAGTCGGCCAATTTGATGAGTTTGAGTTGGCAAAAGAGTTATTCCATTTCGGCCAACTTTGACAACATTGGCGGCCTTAAAAAACAAGCCGCCGTTAAAAGTGCCGGTGTGGTTGTCGGTCGCGTGGAGCGCATCGCCTTTGATGACAAGGCCTACCAAGCCCGCGTGGACATGGCGATGGATGAGCGCTTTGCTTTTCCCAAAGACAGTTCGCTTAAAATACTCACCAGTGGCCTCTTGGGTGAGCAGTACATTGGTATCGAAGCCGGTGCAGAAGCCGATAATCTCAAAGCAGGTGACAAAGTACAGGCCACTCAGTCGGCGGTGGTGCTAGAGAATTTGATCAGTCAGTTTCTCTACAGCAAAGCCTCCGAACCCACGCCAGCGACCAAATAAATCGACTTTGAGTTCAAGCACTTGGGGTTTGAGCACTTTTCTAATTGACAAGGATTCTTAATGGGACTGTATTTGAGCCTGAATGGGCAAGCAAACAACTTCAACGCAAAGACGCGTTGGGCTGTACTTGCGGCGTCTTTGATTGCTTTGAACTTCTTTGCCGCATGTGCCCAAGCGCAAGATGCGGCAAAAGAAGTCGCACAAAACCAAAGGCAAGCCAACGCCAAGGATCCGTGGGAGAGCTTTAACCGTTCAATGTTTCGCTTGAACGATCAAATCGATCAAAACGTGACCAAGCCCTTGGCGCAAGCCTATGTGAACGTTGCGCCAAGTTTGGTTCGCACGGGCGTGAGAAACTTCTTTGGAAACATCTCGGACGTTTGGTCTGCCGCCAACAGCGCGCTTCAATTCAAACCCCGAGAGGCCACTGAAGGCTTCATGCGGGTGGTGATCAACACCACTTTGGGGGTGTATGGTTTGATGGACTGGGCGACTGCCATGAAACTTGAGCGCCACACCGAGGATTTTGGGCAAACATTGGGCGTTTGGGGCCTGCCTTCAGGCCCCTATGTGGTCTTGCCCCTTTTTGGCCCCTCCACGCTCAGGGATACGACTGCGATGCTGAGCTTGGACATCAAAGCAACGCCCATTAGACGCGTAAAGCCCAGTGAAAACATGTATGAGCTTGCAGCGCTGAATTTGACCGACAAGCGTGCCAGGTATTTGGGGCTGGAGAAAGAGTTGGACGAGGCCGCACTAGACCGCTACAGTTTTGTGCGAGACGTCTATTTGCAAAAGAGGCGCTCAGACATCTATGATGGCGAGCCTCCGGTTGAAAAAGAGGAAGATTTCAGCCAATAAAGGACCTGAGGTCTGGCCTGGGTACAACTTTTTGTCCCAAAGAGCCTACTTGATTGACAAAATATGACCCTTTGCGCCTGAGGTGGGCGGAACAAGGGATAATACGGGGTTGTATCCTGTTTGGTGTTCTTGAAGGGCTTGTGCCTTGAAGAAGACTGCCCATTGGACTTGGGTGGTCTGAGGACCTCAAAAAAACAGGAACCCTTGTACATTTGGGCTGATGGCCCATCTCCGAAAAAATTGAATCTCATGAGCGTGAAGAAATTGATTGCCAAACGAACCATGCTAGGTGTGTTGAGTTGTTGCTTTGTGGGCCTGTTGATGGCTGCTCACCCGGTCTTTGCAGCAGACGAAGCAGCGGATGAATTTATCAAGCGCTTGAGCTCAGAGCTCTTTGATCTCGTTCGCAACGACAAGTCCCTTAAAAATGGGGACATGCAAAAAATCCGCACCTTGGTCGATACCCAGGTCATGCCTCACTTGAACTTTCAAAGGATGACCGCCTCCGCAGTCGGCCCCGCTTGGAGGCAAGCCTCTGACGAACAAAAGACCCGGTTGCAAGAGGAGTTCAAGACCCTTTTGATCAGAACCTATGCCGGAGCGCTCAATCAAATCAAAGACCAGTCTGTGGTGGTCAAGCCTTTGAGAGCCAGTGCGCAAGACACGGAAGTGCTGGTGAGGACCGAGGTTCATGGAGGCGCTGAGCCCATTCAAATTGACTACAGACTTGAGAAAGCGGCGGGCCAATCGAATTGGAAAATTTACAATTTGAATGTCCTGGGTGTGTGGTTGGTGGACACCTACCGAACTCAATTCGCTCAAGAAATCAATGCCAAAGGGCTCGATGGTTTGATCCAGACTTTGATCGAGAGAAATAAAAATAACTCGACCAAAAAATAAGGTCCAATCCTTTTCGTATTCACCTCGCCCCTTTTTTGAGTCAAGACAGATGAACAGTTTTAAACTTCCCGTGAAGATCGGCCACGCAGAGGCAGAGCGGGTCTTAAAGCGTTTCAAAAAAGACTTGCCCGCTTTGAACGCATCTGAGTCAAAGACAGTTGTCGTGGATGCAAGCGAATTAAAGGAGTTCAATTCCAGTGCGTTGGCGCTTCTTTTGGCCTTTAAAAGAGAGCTGCAATCCAAGGGGCTTCAACTCCAAGTGGATCAGTTGCCAGGACAACTTCAAAACTTGGCCCAAGTGTATGGGGTCGATCTTTTTTTAAGGGCCCCATGAACGCTTGCTCATCTCGCGCGGGCGTCGCTTTTTGATGAAGATTCTTTTGTCGCTTCATCATTGAGTCCTTCAAAACTCAAATTTTTTCAAACCCTCCAACCCAACCCCTCTGCAAGAAGCCCTCCTCAATGTCTGCCATTTCCATTCAGTCCGTCAGCAAAACCTTTGAAACCTCAAAGGGTCCCTTTACCGCATTGAATGGGGTGAGCTTTGAGATTGAGCAAGGAGAATTTTTTGGTCTGTTGGGCCCCAACGGGGCAGGCAAGACCACCTTGATCAGCATCTTAAGTGGCTTGTCCAAGGCAAGCTCTGGTGAAATTTTGATTGAGGGGCACAATGTGCGCACGCACCCGGCCCATGCAAGGAGGCAGTTGGGCGTTGTGCCGCAAGAGTTGGTTTTTGACCCCTTCTTCACGGTCAAGGAGGCCTTGCGGTTTCAGTCGGGCTACTTTGGCATAGACGACAACGCTTTGTGGATCGAGGAGTTGCTGGGCAGTTTGGGTCTGGCCGATAAAGCCCACAGCAACATGCGCCAACTCTCAGGAGGCATGAAGCGGCGCGTGTTGGTGGCGCAAGCCTTGGTGCACAAGCCTCCCGTCATTGTGTTGGATGAGCCGACCGCTGGGGTGGATGTGGAGTTGCGACAAACGCTTTGGCAATTCATTGCAAAATTGAATGCTCAAGGCCACACGGTCTTGTTGACCACCCACTATTTGGAGGAAGCAGAGGCCCTGTGCTCGCGCATCGCCATGCTCAAAGCTGGAGAGGTGGTGGCCTTGAACACCACCAGTGAGCTCTTGAAGTCTTCTGCCAGCAATGTGCTCAGGTTCAAGCTCGATGGAAAGTTGCCCCCTGAGTTGGAGGCTGTCTCCAGAATCACGGGGCGCATTGTGCAGCTGCCCGCTCACGACGCCCAAGAGATCGAGCGCCATTTGGCTATTCTCAGGCAAGCCCATTTGAAGCCTGAGGACATTGAGGTGAGAAAGGCCGATCTGGAAGATGTCTTCTTGGATGTGATGAACAGCAAACAAGGAGCCAAGGCATGAAAGGCTGGAGAGCACTTTTTTACAAAGAAATTCTGCGCTTTTGGAAGGTGAGTTTCCAAACGATTGCTGCCCCCGTCTTGAGCGCGGTGCTGTATCTGTTGATCTTTGGCCATGTGCTTGAAGACCGCGTGCAAGTTTATGATCAACTGAAGTACACGTCGTTTTTATTGCCTGGACTCATCATGATGAGCTTGTTGCAAAATGCCTTTGCCAACAGTTCATCTTCCATGGTGCAAAGCAAGATCATGGGCAACTTGGTGTTTATTTTGTTGTCGCCCCTGGGGCATTGGAGCTGGTTCAGTGCGTATGTATTGTCGGCCATGGTCAGGGGTCTGGCGGTGGGCTCAGGCGTTTTGCTGGTCACCTTGTATTTTGTGCCATTGAGCTTTGTGTATCCGTTGTGGATTGTGGTCTTTGCGCTTTTAGGCGCTGCGATGCTTGCCACCTTGGGGCTCATTGCGGGTCTTTGGGCCGAGAAGTTTGATCAAATGGCGGCCTTTCAAAATTTTGTCATCATGCCCATGACCTTTTTGAGTGGCGTGTTTTATTCGATTCATTCTTTGCCACCGTTTTGGCAAACCTTGAGTCACATGAATCCGTTTTTTTACATGATTGACGGATTTCGCTATGGCTTTTTTGGAGTGAGCGATGTCTCGCCTTGGTTGAGTTTTGGTTTGGTGCTTGGTGCGCTAACGGCCATTGCAAGTTTGGCGCTGTACCTCTTGAAGACGGGTTACAAAATCAGGGGCTGAGGTGCAGACAGCGATGAACATCTTCTTTAATTATTTTTTCGGTTTGAAAGTGACAACCCTATGACCTCACAAGACTTGGAAGACTTGATCTCTAATGGCATGCAGTGCGCCTCGATCTCCATTGAAGGTGACGGGCGCCACTGGTTTGCAACCATCGTCTCTGCTGAGTTTGAAGGCATGAGAGCCATCAAGAGGCATCAACTCGTTTACAAAACCTTAGGTCAAAAGATGCACACCGATGAGGTGCATGCCTTGTCCATGAAGACCTTCACGCCCACGGAGTGGGAGAGCGAAAGTGCAAAGAGCGAAAGTGCAAAGAGCGAAAGTACAAAGAGCGCTGGAGCCTAAAGCCCATGGACCGATTGATCATCAGGGGCGGCAAAACCTTGCATGGAGAGGTGAGCATCTCGGGCGCCAAAAACGCTGCATTGCCCGAGCTGTGTGCAGCCCTTTTAACTGCTCAAGCCGTCACTCTTCAAAACGTGCCCGATTTGCAAGACGTGGTCACCATGCTCAAGTTGCTTAAAAACATGGGCGTGCAGACCCATCAAGCTTTGGCAGGTGAGATTCAATTGACGGCCATCGATTCGTTAAAGCCTGAGGCGCCTTATGAGTTGGTCAAGACCATGCGCGCCTCGGTGTTGGCCCTGGGTCCCTTGCTCGCGCGTTTTGGCCATGCGCGCGTGTCTTTGCCAGGAGGGTGCGCGATTGGATCTAGGCCCGTCGATCAGCACATCAAAGGCTTGCAAGCCATGGGTGCAGACATCAAGGTCGAGCACGGGTACATGATGGCCTCCATCAAAGGAGGGCACAGCAGGCTTCACGGTGCTCGCATCACAACCGACATGGTGACCGTGACAGGCACGGAGAATTTGATGATGGCCGCCACTCTTGCCAAGGGTGAGACGGTGCTTGAAAACGCCGCCCAAGAGCCAGAGATTCCTGATTTGGCGCAGATGCTCGTGGGCATGGGGGCCAAGATTGAAGGTGCGGGCACCTCCAAAATTCGAATTCAAGGGGTGGACTCTTTGCAAGGCAGCCGGCACACCGTGGTGAGCGACAGGATTGAGGCGGGCACCTTTTTATGTGCCGTGGCGTGTACGGGTGGGGAGGTGTTTTTAAAGGGTGCGAATGCACAGCACTTAGAAGCGGTGATTGAAAAACTGCTCAGTGCGGGTGTGAGCATCAAAGAGGTCGATGGGGGTCTATGGGTGAGTGCGCCGAAGGATCCGCATCTGCATCTAAAGGCACAAAGCTTCAGGACCACCGAGTACCCAGGATTTCCAACCGACATGCAAGCGCAGTTCATGGTCTTGAATGCCGTGGCCAAGGGCCATGCTAAAGTAACGGAGACGATTTTTGAGAATCGATTCATGCATGTCAATGAACTTGTGCGTTTGGGGGCGCAAATTGAAATTGATGGCAAAGTGGCTTTGATTGAAGGGGTCGCTGAGCTCTCAGGAGCTGAGGTGATGGCGACCGACCTCAGAGCGTCTGCAAGTTTGGTGATGGCTGGACTCGTGGCCAAAGGTCAAACCTGTGTGCAGCGCATCTACCATTTGGATCGGGGGTACGAGAAAATGGAGTCCAAGCTCAGAGCACTCGGGGCCGATATAGAAAGAGTGAAATGATTACATTAGCGCTGTCCAAGGGACGCATTTTTGATGAAACCATGCCGCTGTTGGCCCAAGCAGGGGTCGAGGTCTTGGAAAATCCGGAGACCTCCCGTAAGCTCATCTTGGCCACCAGCCTAGCGCACGTGCGTGTGGTCTTGGTGAGAGCCTCGGATGTGCCCACCTATGTTCAGTATGGTGGAGCGGATCTGGGCGTCACAGGCCTAGACACCTTGCTCGAGCACGGTGGAGCTGGGCTGTATCAGCCACTGGATTTAAAAATTGCCCAATGCCGCATGAGTGTCGCCACCCGTGCAGATTTTGATTATGAGGCGGTGGTCAGGCAAGGTTCTCGCTTGAAAGTGGCCACCAAGTACGTCAATATTGCCAAAGACTTCTTTGCCAGCAAAGGCGTGCACGTGGACGTGGTCAAGCTTTATGGCAGCATGGAGTTGGCTCCTTTGACGGGCTTGGCCGACGCCATTGTGGACTTGGTCTCGACAGGCAGCACTTTAAAGGCCAACCATTTGGTGGAGGTCGAGCACATCATGCCCATCAGCTCCAGGTTGGTGGTCAACCAAGCGGCCCTGAAACTCAAGCAAGCGCACATCAAGAGCCTCATTGAAGCGTTTGCCAAGGCGGTCGAAGATAGATGAACAGTTGGATCAAGAGGCTCATCAACCAAGAGATCAAGAGTAAGGTAGAAATAAAGTTACAAAGCAAGTTACAAAGCAAGGTACAAAGAGCAATAAAGTGTGGGCTTGAATTGCCTAACGCTTAAAGCTTAAAGCTTAAAGCCCAACAAACTTGAACACCCATGAAGCTCAACCCCTTAAGACTCATCAGCACAGACGCCCATTTTGAGCGAGATTTTCAAGCTCGCCTGCATTGGTCTGCAGACACCGATGAGGCGATTGAGTCTCGAGTGCAAGGCATTTTGGCGCGTGTGAAAAAGCAAGGCGACGAGGCCTTGTTGGCCTATACCCGCGAGCTTGACGGCATCGATGCCCAGCACATGGACCAGCTGAGTTTAGGCCCGAAGGAATTTGAGGCGGCGTATCAATCCTTGGACGCGCGTCAAAAGGACGCCTTGATGGCCGCCGCTGTTCGCGTGAAGCGCTATCACGAGGCGCAAAAAAAGGCCAGTGGCGAGAGCTGGAGCTACCATGACGAGGATGGCAGCTTGCTTGGACAAAAGGTGACGCCCCTCGACCGGGTGGGCATTTACGTGCCCGGTGGCAAGGCGGCCTACCCCTCCAGTGTGCTGATGAATGCCATTCCCGCTCAAGTCGCCGGTGTGGCTGAGATTGTGATGGTGGTCCCAACCCCAGGTGGGGAGAGGAACGCCTTGGTCTTGGCCGCGGCGCATGTGGCTGGTGTTCACCGGGCGTTCACCTTAGGTGGCGCACAAGCCGTGGGCGCCTTGGCCTATGGCACGCAAAGCGTGCCCAAGGTCGACAAAATCACGGGGCCCGGCAACGCCTATGTCGCCAGTGCCAAACGGCGCGTGTTTGGGGTGGTGGGCATTGACATGATTGCAGGTCCCAGCGAAATCTTGGTCTTGGCCGATGGCAGCACCCCAGCGGACTGGGTGGCCATGGATTTGTTCTCTCAAGCCGAGCACGATGAGTTGGCGCAAAGTATTTTGCTCTGCCCAGATGCAAGCTACATTGAGCGCGTGCACGCGTCTATGCAAAAGCTCTTGTCCTCGATGCCGCGCGCAGAGATCATTTTGAAGTCCATCAACAACCGTGGCGCCCTCATTCAGACAAGAAGCATGCAAGAGGCTTGCGAGATCAGCAATGCGATCGCGCCTGAGCACTTGGAGATTTCATCCAAAGACCCTCATGTCTGGGAGCCCCATTTAAGGCATGCGGGGGCGATCTTCATGGGGGCCTTTACCAGCGAGTCGCTTGGAGACTATTGCGCAGGCCCCAACCACGTCTTGCCCACCTCAGGCACGGCACGCTTTAGTTCTCCCTTGGGGGTGTACGACTTTCAAAAGCGCAGCAGTTTGATTGAAGTGAGTGCAAAAGGTGCGCAGCATTTAGGTCGAATTGCCAGCGTCTTGGCCCATGGAGAGGGTTTGAGTGCGCATGCCAAAGCGGCCGAGATGAGACTTCA
>CANJNC010000034.1 GCA_947475685.1 Comamonadaceae bacterium
TCAATGTTCGAAAAATGGGAGTCGCGCCAAGCATCTATCCATCGGACTCTTTTAAGAAGAGTGGCTCACGCCTTGGGATTCGAAATCCCCCTTTTAGTTGGTTTTGTGCTGTTATTTTCTTGGTGGTTTAACATAGGTTACGTGCAAGCGATTTTGATGGACCTGGCACTATTTTTATTCTTTTTGGTTTTTACATTTCTATACACATGGGGCTTTGATCTGATGTTTGGTCAACCCAATGTACACGTGAGGGAAAAAGGCGAAGAGGCCCATTGATAAAAGTTAACCAAACTTAAATTTTAACTTTTAAAGTTCTTCAATTTCAATACACAAGTAAAAACACGTTTAGATTTAAGCTTATTTTGATATGCTTTTTTCTTTGAAATTAAAAACCAAAAAATTACTCCGCTTTTACACCTGACTCGCGAACAAGTTGACCCCAACGCAGCTCTTCATTTTTTAAGAAATTGGTAAATTCAGAGCGGGTGGTGATCACAGGCTCAAAGGACTGAGCTTTGATAACTTTGTCCACAAAATTGGGCTCACTCAAAATTTTTACGATATCGGCATGAATTTTGTCCAATACGGCTTCAGGCGTGCCCGCTGTTGCGGCCATTCCAAACCAAACGTTGGCCAAATAGCCTGGAACGCCGGCTTCTGAAATCGTCGGGAGGTCTGGTCTAAGGGACAAGCGTTTGCCTGTCGCCGTCGCTAAAATTTTGAGTTTTCCAGCTTTTTCGAGTTGATCAAAAACACTCAACGTCACCATCAGCATGGACAACTGACCACCAATCATGTCCGTCACAGCAGCGGCAGATCCTTTGTATGGAATGTGCAAAATATCTATATTGGCCATGCGCTTTAATTGTTCGGAAATGACATTTGGATACGATCCACTTCCAAAAGAGGCATAGCTTAATTTACCAGGATTGGATTTTGCATAGGCAATGAATTCTTTTAAATTATTGACAGGCACTGCGTTGCTGATTGCCAAAACAGGGGCCAATTGCACGACCTGAGCAATAGGCGCTAAATCAACCAAAGGTCGATAAGGCATTCTTGTGTATAAGTGCTGATTGATGACAAATGTCGCCGTATCAGAAAACAAAAGCGTATAACCATCTGCAGCAGCTTTGGCCACCAAATCCGCACCAATCATGGTTGCAGCACCGGGGTGATTTTCAACCACCACGCTGTGCCCCCAGGTTTTAGACAATTGTTGCGCCAAGCTCCTGGCAACAGAATCGGTCCCTCCTCCAGTCGTATAGGGAACGACCATTCGAACCGATTTATTGGGCCAAGACTGGGAAAAAGCCAAAGCAGACGAAAAGAACAGTATAAAAACGGCAAACTTTATCAAAGATTTCATATCAAACTTTCAAGTTCCTATATTTCTGGCAAGAAGCCAACGCGCTTTACAATTTCAAGAGTTCAGAAAACGACTCAATCCATAAAAATCCATCAAGGATCTGACCCTTTGAATTGAGGGTTGAGCTTGTGACCACCCTCGACGACAAGGACTCAAGCCTGTCATGTTCTTTAGATCCACCATCAACTCTGTCGTCTTGAGCGTCACTGCCAATGAGTCCATGATCGGTGTATCATCGATTCGAAATACGCCCTCACTGGCTAAAATCAAGCTCAGTGGAATCTCTCCCAAAATAATGACATCGGCACCTTGAGCAATCATTTTTCTTGCGGCAACTTTAAACAGATCAATCAATGGACCAGGATGGTCAAAGCCTTTGAGAACGTCTGCAAAGCCAAAACCCACAGGTTGAACACCGACTGAAAACGCAGAAAGACCCATCGAATCGATTTGTTGGCGATAGCGCTCTGCCATTAAATCAATGAAGAGCAGCATTCCAAATTTCTGCCCATAGCTTCCAGCCAACTTAAAGCAACTCTCCCCACTACCGACCACTGGAATATCCAAGATCGATCGGATCTCAGTCAACAAGGGATCGGGCATGGTGCACATGGCGAATGCATCAAAGCCCGTGTCTTGGGCATTCAAAGCATGCGCCATCCATTGCATAGAGTGCAAATTGAACAAGGCGCGGTGCCGAATGTCTCCCCCCGGATAATTGGCATCATAACTACCCTTTGCCATGCCGTGCAAGACCACTTCTGTGTCCGCTCGAACCACCCGCTTGATGTGATCGGTCATTCTTTTTGAATAATCTGGCAAATCCTCCAAAACAGTTAAACTTTGATGATAAATTCTCATAAAACCTTTTACGTCGCATAGTTAAACCATTGAACCCGATTTCAGGGTCTCCCTGCCCTCCATCACCCATAGAAAAATGCAGTCTCTCACCTTGCAATGATGCATTTTTTCCCTCCAAAGTCAATCGAGTTTTCACCCTAACATCCAGCTAGAAACACACCTTAAAATTGAAATGTTTTGCTCCTTTAAGATTTATTTGTAAAGATTGGACCGAACCTCATGAACTCAGGCGACAACCAAAATGTCCATGCAGTCGTTAAAGCGTGGTTGAGCCAACTCAACATCGCTTGCCAAAATCCCTCCAAGCAAGGTTTGATCAATTTGTTTGAAGAGGACTCGCACTGGCGTGAGGTTATCGCGTTGACGTGGACACTTTCGACCACCAGTGGCCGAGAACGAATCGCCCAAAATTTGGCGCAAAGTATCCCCAAAATGCAGGCAAAGAACTTTTGCATAGACCCACTTCGCCAGGCTCCACGTGTCATTGAGAGAGCAGGTGAGAGAGTCATTGAAGCCATTTTGGCTTTTGAGACAAAAATCGGGCTTGGTGCAGCCTTGGTGCGTTTGAAATATGCACATGATGGAGACCACCCTACTCACGCGTGGACATTTCACACGACCTTGGAGAGCCTGTATGGACATGACGAACGAACGATCAAGGCAAATAGAGCAGATCCCGTCTTTAACCGCGATTTCAATGGCCCCAATTGGCTAGATCGAAGAACTCAAGCCCAACGCTTTGAGGACCGAGAACCGAGCGTTTTAATCGTAGGCGGAGGTCACGCGGGTCTCTCCGTAGCCGCCAGACTGGTTCAACTCGGCGTAGACTGTTTGGTCATTGACAAATTCAAGCGCATTGGTGACAACTGGCGCTTGAGATACCAAGGCTTGATGCTGCACAACCAAGTGCATAGCAACCACCTGCCCTACATGCCATACCCCTCAACTTGGCAAGCTTACCTGCCCAAAGACCGCATTGCCAACTGGTTGGAGATGTATGTAGATTGCATGGATATTGCCTTTTGGACGGAAACTTCATTCCAAGGTGCGAGTTTTGACTCCTCTAGCCAAACATGGAAGGCCAAACTGCAACTCAATAATGGCCAAATTCGGACCCTACAACCCAAACACATCATCATGGCAACAAGCGTGAGTGGGACTCCTCATATTCCGCCTATTCCAACACTGGATCAATTCAAAGGCCAGGTTGTTCACTCAAGCAAGTTCACAGAAGGTACCCAATGGAACAAGAGGCCAATTTTAATAGTCGGAACTGGAACAAGTGCACATGACATCGCTCAAGATTTACATGGCCATGGCGCCCAGGTGAGCATGCTCCAGAGGAATTCAACTTTGGTCGTTAATGTAGAACCCAGCGCACAGCTCTATGATGGTTTGTACTTGGGCGAAGGCCCCTCGCTAGAAGATCGAGACTTGATCAACACCTCCATGTCAATGAAATTGATGTTGGCCACTCACAAGCGCTTGACCGATCAAGCCAAAACCCATGACCGACCCATCCTAGATGCATTGGCAAAAGTCGGTTTTAAACTCAATGACGGCATTGACGGCACAGGATGGCCCTTTTTATTTAGAACTCGGGGCGGAGGATATTACTTCAACGTCGGGTGCTCTGATCTGATCGCCAAGGGAGAGATCAAAATTCTCCAAAACTCAGACCTTGAATCATTCCATGAAAATGGAGTGAAAATGAAAGATGGTCGCGTTCTTGATTTTGACGCAGTCGTTCTGGCAACGGGTTACAAAACACAATCAGAAATCCTCCCCACTTTATTTGGTGAGGAAGTGGCCCAAAAGGTTGGGGAAGTTTGGGGGTTTGATGCGCAGAAACAAGAACTAAAAAATATGTGGTCCAGAACAGCTCAACCCGGCTTATGGTTCACCGGTGGAGCTTTCTCTCAGTGCCGTGCGTATTCAAAATACCTGGCACTTCAAATCAAGGCCACTGAGTTGGGTTTGATGGAGCATTGATATCGTTTTGTTTGGGGTGAGTGGTTGGCCAATGGTTTGAGCGACTTTTAATTTTTAATTTAAGTGAAAAATATCATGACTAGAAAATTTGTGGATCTGTCTGTACCCATTGAGAATGCAGTCAAGTCTGACCCCCCAGGCCTGGAGCCCAGCATCGAGTATCGGGACCATAAGTCGACTGCACCCTTGGTCGCAGCCCGTTACCAAGACTTAAAGCCCGAGGAGCTCTTGGATGGGGAAGGTTATGCCATCGAGTTTCTCAAACTCAATACCCACAACGGCACCCATGTAGACGCACCCTGGCACTTTGCATCGACCATGGACCACGGTAAAAAAGCCGCAACCATAGATGAAATTCCGCTCGATTGGTTTTATGGTCCGGGCGTCAAGCTTGATTTTCGTCACTTCCCTGATGGGTATGTGGTGAGCGGCCAGGATGTGGAGACGGAGCTCAAAAGAATTGGCCATGTCCTTAAGCCCTACGACATCGTCATGGTCAACACATCGGCTGGCAAGCGCTTTGGGGATCCAGACTATGTGGAAGCCGGATGTGGCATGGGTCGTGAAGCCACCATGTATCTCACTTCAAGAGGCGTGAGACTGACAGGTACAGACTGCTGGTCTTGGGATGCACACTTTAAACACATGGCTAAAACATACGCCGAGGTCAAAGATGTTGCAGTGATTTGGGAGGGGCATAAATCCAGTCGAGACATTGGCTATTGTCACATCGAAAAAATGCATAATTTAGAAGTCCTTCCCGCACATGGCTTTACCATTTCTTGCTTTCCAGTCAAAATCAAAGGTGGTTCAGCAGGCTGGGCTCGAGCAGTGGCCATCTTTGAGGAATAAGCCATGAAACTCTGCACATTCGTTCATCCCTTGGGGCATCAAGCCATTGGTGCAGTGAATGCACAAGATCAAAGCATCTTGGATTTAGACCTCGCCTACCATCTTCAGCACCAAGCCCACTTGCCAGCCTTCACGTCCATGCTGTCATTGATCAACTCTGGCAAGGATGGACTCGACGCCGCAAAAAGCTTGGTCAAGGCATGGAACACCCAGGCCGTGCTCTCTCTTCATGGGCTTGCAATTTTGTCTCCACTGCCAAGACCAGAACAAATCAGAGATTGCTTGGTCTTTGAACAGCATTTGCTCAATGCCATGAAGACCTGGGAGCTTTTGACCAAACGTCCATCGGTGCCTGTGTCGCCATTGTGGTATCAGCGACCCACTTGGTACAAGGGCAATCGCTTTAGCGTAGTCGGTCATGAATGTGAGGTTCAATGGCCACCTTATTCTGAGCTCATGGATTTCGAGTTGGAGTTGGCCTGTGTCATTGGTAAAAGGGGGCGTGATATTTCTGAAAACCAGGCACTCTCTCATATTTTTGGTTTTACCATCTTCAATGATTTTTCTGCCAGAGACACTCAGATGGATGAACGCCCATTGGGCATGGGCCCCATGAAGGGAAAGGATTTTGACACCGGCAATGTGCTCGGGCCTTGGATTGTCACCACAGACGAAATCGGGGACCCTCAAAACTTGGAGATGCAGGTAAAAATCAATGGCGAGCGTTGGGGTGGAGGCAACTCTAAAGACATGCACCATTCTTTCGCAAAAATACTGTCCTTCATCTCTGTATCTGAAACCCTTCATCCTGGTGAGGTGATTGCATCTGGGACCGTACCCACTGGCTGCGGATTGGAATTAAATCGGTTTTTAAAACCCAACGACGTGGTTGAGCTTGAAGTCGAAAAAATTGGAATACTGAGAAATAAAATTGTTCGGCCAAAGGTCTGAACAAAAGAACGTTTAAACGCCCTAGAATGAAGAGAATCACCCTGCCCTCTCTTTCTAGCTCATTGGCCCCTCTAACTTCAATACGGTAATCAATATGTTTAGACTCCTCCACCTCAAGTGCGTTGCCTCATCTGCTTTTTGGGTCTTGTCTATTTTGTTGCAGCCTGCACCTGCAGTGGCCGATTACCCAGACCGCCCCATTCGACTCATCGTCCCCTTTCCTCCGGGCGCAGGAACCGACACAACAGCACGGCTATTGGCAAACGCGCTTTCCACTCAAATCAAGCAAACGATTGTTGTCGAAAACAAAGCAGGTGGTGGTGGCTCGATTGGAGCTCAAGCCGTGGTAGACGCGCCAGCAGATGGATACACCCTTTTCTTTGCCACCACGGGTACCTTGGTTTTCAATCCTCATTTGTACTCCAAACTCAAATACAACCCCCTCTCAGACTTCACGTCAATTGCTGGCGTCGCCTCCTTTCCCAACGTCTTGGTGGTCAGTCCCACGCTTCCAGTCAAGTCTGTGGCTGAGTTCATCGCTCTCGCAAAATCAAAACCCAGTCAATTGACCTATGGGTCTTCAGGCACAGGCAGTTCAAGTCACTTGGCAGTCATCCTCTTTGAGTCTCTGACCGAGACAAGCTATACCCATGTCCCCTACAAGGGCACCACACCAGCGTTGACAGATTTGCTAGGCGGTCGAATTGATTTCATGATTGACAACATCACCACCCACGCTGGCTTGGCCAAACAAGGTAAAGTCGTGGCGCTTGGTTTATCAGGTACAAGTCTTTCAAACATGCTGCCTGGTGTTTTGCCTTTGAGCAAACTTGGCGTTCCTGGCTATGATATGGTTTTATGGTATGCGATCATGGGCCCTGTTGGACTCAGCCCCGACAGCGTCAACTTTTTGAGCGATAGCATCAAAATGATTGTCAACCAAACCAAATTCAAAGCCGCACTTGAAGTTTTGGGCAATGACAGCATGTACATGCCGCCCAAAGAATTGGATGGTTTTATCAAACTAGAGCATCGAAAATGGGGTGAAATTGTCAAGCGTTCTGGCGTCAAACCTGAATAGGTAAACACTTATTCTCAGAGCACGACTTAGAACAAGTGCCACAGACTCTTTTGTTCTCGCAATTGATCACTGCGATCGTCAAAAATGACGCGACCTTGCTTGACCACGATCGCTCTGTCCACATGATCCAATGTGGCTTGTACATTTTGTTCAACGATCAACAAGGTGGTCCCTAGAGCCTTACTCGACAAATTGATCGCCTCTAACATATCGCGAACAATGATTGGAGCAAGTCCAGTGGTAGGCTCATCAAGCAACAACAATTTAGGTTTGCCCATCATGGCCATTCCCAGAGCCAGCATTTGTTGTTGACCCCCACTCAAAGCGCCGCCACGCTGATCTTGACGCTCTTTGAGTATGGGGAAAAGTCGGTAGACCTCGCTGACATGGGTTGGATCGTGCATGAGCCCTGCGATGCTCAAGTTTTGAGCAACACTCAGCTCCTTAAAAATATTGTGCCCTTGGGGAACAAAACCGATACCTCTGCGAACATTCAACTCCACCCTGGAGGTATTCACAGACTCACCTTGCCAATGCACCAAACCGTTCATGGGTTTGAGCTCGCCAACACAACACTTTAGCAATGACGTTTTTCCAGCTCCGTTGTGCCCAAAGACACCTACTCGTTCACCTTCTTTTATTGATAAACTGATATCGTGTAATATTTGAAGCTTGCCATAGGAGGCGTTCAGATGCTCAATTTTCAACATGATGGATCTGTATCCTTCATCAGATCGGGATCATTTTTTTGACCGCCAAAATAAAGCGCTTCAAGCGTTTTACTTGCCAGCAAATCATCCACACTTCCTCGCTCAAGCAACTTGCCCGAGAACATAAACACTGCAGAATTGCACAAATCCTTGACAAAGGAGATGTTGTGCTCGACGACACAAATGGCTCGTCCTCGCTTGGCCTCTTGCCTCACAATATCCTTGATGGTTTCATAGGACTGGCCTTCCACCCCTGCCATGGGCTCGTCAAGCAACAAGCAAGGACCGTCGTTCATCAAAGCCCGGGCCAAACCAATGAGCTTTTGCTGTCCAAAAGTCAAATCAGAGATCGGCGAATTGCTCAAACTTGCAAGGCCCATTCGGGCCAAAATATTCAGGGCGTCCTTCTCTTTTTCTGCTAGCAGGCTCTTGACTTTACCAGACTGGAAAAACAACGCCCTCAAATTTTCAGCCTCGTAATAACGACTTGCGACAACCAAATTATTCAAAACCGTCATGGAAGGGAAAAGCCTCATGTGCTGCCACGTGCGACTGATTCCACTTTGCGCCCTTTTCACTATAGAGAGGCCCTGCAAGGAGTGCCCCTTGAGTGTGATCGCACCAGAATCGATTGGATAGATACCTGAGATCAGATTGAAAAGGGAGGATTTTCCTGCTCCGTTGGGACCAATCAGTCCCAAAATCTCTCCTGCATGGATCTCCAAATCAATGTGATCAGCCACCACAATACCGCCAAAGCGTTTGCACAATCTCTCTATTTTTAAAATCGGCATCATTTAGAGGATCCTGAAGACTTTCGATCAAACGAAGCCATCAGTCCTTGAGGGCGAACAAAAAGAAAAACAATCACGAGAAGGGAATACAAAAGTCCTTGCAAGGGAGCCATTACGCTTGGCGGAAAATTCAAAAATCCAATGGCTTGAGGCATGAAAAGCAACAAAACAGCACCAACCACTGGCCCCCATTGAGAACCCATACCGCCCACCACGACCATGGTCAAAATCATAGAGGACTGCAAGATTTCGAACTGATCTGGATTTACATATTGGTAGTAATAGGCATAAAGTCCCCCTGCAAGCCCAGCACATGCACAGCCAATTCCAAAAATGACGAGTTTGACCTTCATGGCATTGCGCCCTAAAGATGTATAGACCAATTCATCATCCCTCATGGCAGTAATCAGCAAACCATATGGCCCGCGAATTAGCCAACGAATAAATAAAAAAACCAGGGCGGCCAACGCAATTGAAATCAATGCAAACACAGTACTTCGATCCCCAAAGTCCACCACATTGGGAATGTTACCCAGTCCTGAGGCGCCACCCGTGAAGCCCAAATGTTTGATCACTTCTAAGAGCCCGAGTTGAAAGCCAATGCTGGTGATGAGCAAATAATCCCCAGATATTCGAAGGGAGGGGAGCGACAACATCAAAGAAAACACCAATGCAAGCAACCCGCCCAAGGCAACAGCAAAGGGGGGCCAAATAGACATGTTCACACTGAGTACACCACAAGTGTAAGCACCAAGGGCAAAGAAAATGGGATGCGCAATGCTGATCAGGCCTCCGTATCCTATGATTAAATTGAAACTTGAGCTCAAAATGACATAGATACCCATAAGCACAAGCACCGAGATCACATACTCCATCTAGGTTTTACCTCCACCAAAAAAAGATTTCATGGATTGCCAAGAAAACCCTTGAGGAAAAAACAAGATGGTTAGAAATAAAAATGCGTATATCAAAAGGCTTTGCCATTCAGAGGGAATGACAAAGACGCTTAAAGACTGAAGCAAAGACAAAAGTATGGCCGCTGCTGCTGCACCAAACACCTGTCCCATGCCACCCAATAAGGTTGCGATGACCGCCAACAACATCATCTGAAGGGGTGTATTGGGCAGCATGGCCACTTTAAGACCGAACAAATACATACCTACCGTCATCAATAAACATGCCAAAACAATGGTGTAGAGATAGATGCGGTTGACATCAATGCCATACAGTCGAGCCAAGGCCGGATGGTCCGCAACGGCCGACATGAATTGGCCTATATGGGTTTTATGCATGATGACAAACAGCGTGAGCACCGTCAATGCAGTGAGCGCCAAAGCCTGCAAATCCCAATGGCTGACCACAATGCCCCCAACCATGATCACAGGGGACATGATATTTTTTGTGAGGCTAAGAGGTTCCGTGCCAAAACACATCGCAAAAAAATACCCCATGAATTGAGAAACCACAAGGGTCAATATGAAAAACGTCAGGCTCGTGGAATGCCGGGCCCTGAGGGTTTCTATTCCGTAACGGAAAAAACCAATGGCCGATACGCAGGTGATGAAAAAGGAGACCAGTACCGCCAGCCACATGGGCCAATCAAAGATATTGAGGCACACATACAGAGAATAAAAAACAATGCACATGAAACCGGCTTGGGCAAAATTCCAAATTTTCACAACCTTCAAAATCAATGAAAATGACATTGCAAAAAGGACCGCATAAGAAGAAATGGCCAAGCCAGTCCATAAAATTTGCAAAAGGATGGAAAAGGTCACTTTATGCCACCCTTTAAAAACGAACGTTTCGATTGAATCAAAAAGTCATTCAAAAGTCGTCATTTGATCGTTGCCAAGGGTACAAAAGCGCCCTTTTCTACCGTTAAAAGATAGACGGGTTTTTTAACCCGGTGATCTGCTCCAACTTCAAGCATCCCCGTCATGGGCAAATCAAAGTCTTTGATGGTGATCAAGGCTTTTCTCAAATTCTCTCCTGTTGCAGGTAACTTATTTTTCGCAATCCATCTGAATAATTCAGCCACGATGTAAGGACTGTCGTAGAGGTATTGTGTATAGGGCAATCCATTGGGCGTGCGCTTTTCAGTCGTTTGCCAACGCTTGATGAAAGCGGCCACATTGGGATTGTCATTGACACCCGGCGCCAAGGAGGTCACGATCAACCCCTCTGCAGCGCTACCCAATTGTTCAATCACTTTGGGGTTGTAACCAGCTGAGTAGCTAGAGACGCGCTGGGTGATTCCCAATTGCCGCATTTGGGCGATGACTTGAGGCAAATCGGTGATCAAGCCTTGAATGTGAATGATCTCTGGGTTTGCCGCTTTGACTTTTAAAAGTGCACCCGTAAAGTCAGTGGCTTTTGCATCATAAGCTTCAAAAGCCACGATCTTGCCTCCAGATTTCTCAAACATGGACTTATAGATATTCGCGCCTTCAACACCAGAGTCATTGTTGATGTACATGACGGCTGCGCTTTGTTTGCCCAAGGTTTTGTGACTGTATTGAGCCAAAGCAGACACATCGACATCGGCCAAAGGGAAAGTGGTGTAGACATAGTCGCCAAGCGTGGCAATCTCAGGTGAATTGGCACCTACACTTAACTCTAAAACCTTCTCCCGGTTCGCAATGGGTGCAACCGCTTTCACCACAGCACTCCAAGACGTTAGGAAAATAGGTAATTTGTCCACACTCACAAAACGCTTGGCCGCATTGATTCCAAGCTGGGGATCGGCCGCGGTATCGATCAAAATCATCTCCAACTGTCTACCGTTGACCCCTCCTTTGGCGTTGATATCAGCCACACCCCATTGAGCAGCCTTCACCTGATCGGCACCAAAGAGAGCTTGCGTGCCGGACAAGGGCATGGACAAGCCAAATTTGATGGTTTCATTCGTTTGGGCCGTGGCAATGGAAGCACAAAAGGCACTCAAACCGAGTACTGCCAAGGTCAGAGAAAGAAAGGGGCGTCGTTTTTGATGCATCGCAAGAACTCCTTAATGGGTAAAAACACAAAGAACCTATTATGACAATTTTATTAATAGTCTAGCCTATTTAGGCCCTTGAACCAATCGGTTGAAGTACTGAGATCAGCTCTTTGGTGGTGGATACATCTGCGTATTTCTCTGACATGTCAAACAAATTAACCGCATGAGAGGTCAAACTGCGATCGTAAACCGCATCATGTGGAACGGCTACTTTGAAATTCAAGGAAAAAGCATCAACGACACTCGATCGCACACAGCCGCTGGTACTGCAACCCGTGACCACCAGGGTATCCGCCTGTAAATCAATCAAATGACTGGCCAAAGCAGTTGCAAAAAAAGCACTGGGGTGTTTTTTGGGGAGCAACACGTCCCCGTCTTGGGGTTTGATTTGTTCAACAAATTCATAACCATTGGCCGCAATATTCATGATGCCTGGGATTTTTTCAGCCAGTCGCCCACCTTCATTTTTAATCTTTGGGGCAACGTGAGGATAGAGAACTGGCCAGCCTTTTTGACGAAAAAGTACCAACAATTCTTCAATATGCACCAAAGCATCCCAGGCCACTTCCCCGCAACTTGTGGGAAACTCTTTGATTGCTTCGAAAAAGGGCATGGGCCGAGTTCCTACCGTACGGTATTGAACATCTATGATCAAGAGCGCAGGTCGACACCCTACACCAGAAGGTTTGCCAAATCCAGCAGCGCGATAAGCGCGTTGTTCATCTTGGCTGATGACGTTGTCCCAAGGTTTCAAAATATTCTCCTTAAAGATGTTCTTTTTAATGAGGGGCTCTAAACAGATATTGTCCAGCACCAGCTTGACCCGTGATCTTGCCTTCGTGCATGACGGTGCATCCTCTCAAAATGGTACGTACAGGCCAACCTTTGAAATGCTGTCCTTCGTACAAGCTGTAATCTGAATAAGAACCAAGCTCAGAAGGAATGACTTCACGCTCCAAATTCAGATCCACCAGGGTGATGTCGGCATCCTTACCAATTTGCAGTGACCCTTTCGTGTTCTGTATATTGAAAATCTCAGCTGGAGACTGCGTCAGCAGTTGTGCAATGCGTTGAAGTGAAAGTCGCCCCTTATGGTAACCCTCGGACAAGAGAACCGGCAAAATCGTCGCTGTTCCAGGAAAGCCTTGCGAGGCGAGCCAAAATGGTTTTTCTTTGGTGGCCTTTTTTCTTGGAACATGGTCTGAGGCAACGACATGAATTGAACCATCTTGCAACCCCTCCCACATTGCAGAGACATCATCGGCACTTCGAAATGGAGGGTTTGCCTTGCCTAAAGAGCCCAAATCAGATTCACACGTATGCGTTAAGTAATGGGGACAAGTTTCAACAAAAATACGATCATATCGTGCTTTCCACTTCCTCACCTCATCCAAAGCCAGTCGGGTGCTGATGTGAGGAATATAGATTTGCGCTCCTAACTGTTCAGCGAAATACATGGCCCGAACGCAACTTTCGGCCTCGGTAAAGGGTGGCTTTGCACTGGCCCAGTCTTTCAGACTAGGAGACTCTAGGGATTGCATCTTGGTTCTCAACCGATTGACAATCTCAATGTTTTCAGTATGACAGACAATGGTCACATTCTTCAGTTTTGCAGCATTCTCAAGCAAATCATAAAAAAAACCATCATCGGTCCCATCTAGTCCCAAATAGCGGCCCTCTTCACCTTTGAAATTCATGAAGTATTTAAACGAAGAGACGCCGTATTTTTTTACATAGTCAGGCATTTGAGCAATGTGCAATTCATTGGCAGCACTAAAGTGAAACCCATAATCAACATAGCACCGACTCTGTGCATAGCCTTGTTCGCGGATATACACATTTGTGTAGTCCTCGTTATTCAAAAAATAACCCAAAACAGTTGTAAATCCTCCTTGAGCTGCGTAAATGGTCTCTGACTCGTATTCAGTAATTTTTTCAGCAAAACCGAAATGCAAGTGTGCATCAATCAATCCTGGAAAGGCAATCAAACCATGGGCTGAAAGCTCTGGAATACTTGCATCCACCATGGTGCCAGGAGTTAAACGATCAGCAATCTTGCCTTGGATCACCAAAATATCTTGATCCATCGGTTGGGTGAATGCATCGACAACTTTTGCGCCTCGTAAAATGAAACTAGCGTGATTTGAGCTCATGGTTGTGTCTTTCATAAATCCAATAATTGATAAAGCTCGATGAGATTCTTAGGCTTGGCATAAGTCTCCTTGAGGGTTAGAGCTAAGAGACTGGCGTCTAAAAAGTCACAGTCTAATCCAATTCCAATGCATACAAGACGCCCTCTGGTATCCGAATCTGGCCAAATCGAAATCGGCGTTGGAGAATGGAAATGATTGCCTACGCCATGAATCATCACGTGAGAGGCGGGCTCCAGCATAGAGACCATCCCCTTGCACCTCAGCAATCTCACACCATATTCATTTTTGATGATCTCCCACCAAGCAGAAAGTCCTGGCCAAGTGGGCTTGTTGTCAATAAAACGAGCCCATGAGTTGGTATTTGAAGTGTGCTTTGCGATAGGCATGTAGTGGGCATTGCCACCCAATTGAAGTCCATAGCTTGATAAATTAGGGCTTGATCGCAACGCTTTTATAAAGTTAAAGCTCGCATTTTGAGTCTCATTAAAGATGCTAAAAACCAAATCCTCCTCATGGGCATCAATCAACGTTGCAAAAGGGTTTAAGGCTCTAAGACGCAAGCCAAGCAGTTCAAATTGCTCAGTGCTTGCGAGGTCTTTTTTAGTCATCACTAAAAAATCAGCTGCCATGACTTGTCGAACTGACTCAGGATAGGCATCAAGTTGATCGAAGGCATTCATGGCGTCCATTGTTGCCACAACAGCACCCAATTGAAAGTAAGGTTTCAAAACAGGATCGCCTATTAAGGAATGAAGTGAGGGGAGCGGATCTGCCAAGCCTGAGGACTCAATGACCACCTTCATCATTGAGCCTAGACCCTTTTGCGTTGAATAGTGATGGATTTCCATCAAGGTCTCGCGCAATGAATGCGTTATGGTGCAACACAAACAACCGGAGTCAAGTAAATACACATTGTCTGAGAGTTGGCTATAAACCCATTGATCCAATCCCACTTCACCGAATTCGTTGACAACAATCGCAAAGCGCTGGGGATTTCCTGTGCTTAAAACTTGATTGAGAAGAGTGGTTTTACCACTTCCCAAAAAACCAGTTAAAAAGTCACAAAAAATCATATTGTCCAATGAGGCCGTTGGAAATCATCTAGTTTCATGGTGAGACAATTTTTTAAAAATAACAACCTTCGTAGATGAAAGATTAAATCGCTATCAGCTAAAAGAACAAGCTATTTTTTGATTAAACCTACATTTGAATAATCTAAACCTGATAAAAATCAATGAACAAATAGGGGGATTTTAGGATGGGCTTTGTTGGTATTTTTACTGCCGAAATAAACCTAATTTTTGAAGAACTGGCAAATCGTTGATTTCAAAAATGCGAGATATTTCGCTCGAATTAAAACAAGCTTCATGCCAAGAAGGCAAGGCCAACACGTCTCCAAATTTCCAGTTCACCTCTAGGCCTCCCAAATTTACAGTACCACTGCCGTGCGCGATACAAAAAATTCGACTTACCGTTGTTCTAGGAATATTCAAAATACCATTCAACGGAAGATGATGGTAGCTCAAACACTGTGTAACAATATGAGACTGAGAATCTAAGATTTGAGTATGAGAATTTGATCCTCCGCTATGAGAATCACTCGGCAGCAGAGAAGATACATTGTTTAATAATTCTTTTTCTTTAAACCAATACTCATGGTGCTCAGGTGAATCCTTGACAGTCTGAATGGATTCTTTTGAAGGTTCAAAAAACATAGGTTCTAAAAGATGAATCAGCGGTACGTCGAGTATGTCTATCCAATAGGCGCAGGCATCACTTTCATTGTAGTGAGAATGCATTGTGCCACCAGGAGTGAGTAAAATATCTCCTGAGAGCATTGGTAGCTTAACCCCATCGACAACACTAAATGCACCGGGTTTTGCTTCTAAAACAAAACGCAGCGCATTGGGAGAATGCTTATGGGGTTTGGCATATTCTCCAGGCTTAATCATTTGATAAGCGGCAACCAAAGTTCGAACAGTATCATAGTCGTTGTCTTCAACTGGGTTGTACAAAAGCAAATTTCGCCTTTCCGCAAGTTCAGTATCCATCCAGTGACCAGCTTGATCAAGAGCAAGCTTACCCAATTGATAGCTCCAATGCATAGGCTTAAACTCCGTACGGGGCGATTTCCACAAAGAATCTCTTTTTTTATGCCACCCTGCAGTAAAAAATTGATGGTGAATGAGAGGATACAATTCATCCAAATTGGTTGCTTTGGAAAAGGAGTCCAAGGCACTGGGTAGTGTGAGTTTCATAGGTGTGGTCTTTAATACATCAAAAATAACAAGCGCTTTACAGCCAAAGCTATCAAAATCAGGCAATTTACAGATTTTCCAACAATCATACAGCCAACCAACTAAGTACATCTCCTATGAAAATCAATATGCACTTTAATCTATAGTAAGAGCAGTGCGAAGTGCATCCATATTGTGCAGAAGAAACGAGCAATAAAAGCATTGAATATGACTTGATTATGTCAGATTTGAAAACAAGAAAATCAATTAACCATCGCTTATGAAAATTCAAAAACATCCCGTACGTTTATTTCAAAAAATTGTTTGTGGAATAATTTTCTTATTTTCTTTTGTTAATTCAAATGCTGCATATCCAGATCACCCCATACGATTAATCATCCCCTACGCTGCAGGAGGTCCAACCGACATCTTGGGAAGAATAATCGGTGAAAAGATGGCAGACATATTAAAACAAAGCATTGTGATTGACAACCGCCAAGGCGCTGGAGCCAATGTTGGGATCATGGCTGTGGCCAAATCACCTGGTGACGGTTATACGATCTTATTTGGAGATATCAATCTTGTGATCAATCCATTTCTATATAAAAATTTAAGCTTTGATGTCCAAAGAGACTTTTCTAGCGTAGGCTTGGTAGCCTCCGCCCCATTGGTTTTAATAGTAAGTCAAAACTCTCCTCTTAAAAATATCAATGACTTGGTTTCATCTGTGAAATCAAAACCTGGTGTATTTAACTATGGCTCCGCTGGTGCTGGAAATACCACCCATCTGGCCATGGAACTCCTCAAATCCAAGTATGGACTTGATATTGCACATGTACCCTATAAGGGTGCAACACCTGCCATCAACGACTTAATAGCGGGACATATTGATTGCATGGTTGTAGGTTTAAGTGCTGCAAAAGCATTGATCGAGGGAGGAAAACTGCGCGCGTTAGCCATCACTGGAGATAAACGCGCGGTGAATCTACCGTCTGTCGTCACTTTTGAACAAGCTGGTTTTCCTCTGCCAGAGATGAAAATCGGATCTTGGTGGGGTGTTGTAGCCCCAAAAGGAACGCCAAGCGAAGTGACTCAAGAGCTGAATAACGCCTTGAATGCAAGTATCAATTCAAACGAAATTAAATCAAAGTTAAGAGAGCTCAATATAGAACCACTAGGTGGAACGATTGGGGAGCTTGATCGATGGATGGGCAATGAAATCGAAACTTGGTCCAAGGTCATCAAAAAAGCCAATATACAAATCGAACCTTGATCAATTTCTGAGCCCTCAGTGAATTGATCGGAATATAAAGATATAGAGAATTACAATTAAATGGTCTTCAAAGGCTTTTCAAGTAAGCCACAGCGCCATAATGAAGTAAGCATAGACGTATTTAATAAAAACTCAATTGATTCTTTTTCATTTGCTTCAAGCGCTCTCCATTTGTTAAACAATTTCTCACGAGCCTGATCGTCCGACTCTTTCAAAGCGTTGTAATTGTTTTGTGTTTGATGATGAATGGCGTTGATTGCTTCGTGACGTCTTTGTTTCTCATAATCATCGAAATGCTCGCTATCAGCAAAAAAATAGTCCTTGAAAATATTGGACAAACTCACTGCATCATGCAAACCGCCATTAAGTCCCATTCCCCCTTTGGGATTGTTTAAATGAGCGGCATCTCCAGCAAGAAAAACCCGACCCACTCTGTATCGATCAACTACACGCTGATGAACATGATACACACCCTTTACCTCTATTTGACGACTGCTTAAATTAGGAATCAGCGAAGCGAGACGAGAATCAATATAAGCATCGCTAAGTGCAACTTCATCCTCTAAATCGTTAGAAAGTGGCAAACTCATACGCCACAAGTCTGGAATTTTAAGCATATGTGCATAATTCACAGGATCAGAAAAATAGTTGACAAACGACAAATTATCAAAAGAATTGCGCATATCAAATGGAGTACCAAGGACTAAAATTTTCTCCTCGTAAGTAAAGCCTTTAAATTCAAGACCCAAAGACTTACGAGTAGCACTTTTCCCACCGTCTGTTCCAATGACCCAAAGAGTCTTTACGATTTCCTTGACATTTAAATGCATAAACTCAAGTTCAACCTCATCGCTATTTTGATTCAGTTTGATTAACTCATGGCCCATGAAAATTTGAACATTGGGCATATTTTCTAACTCGTGATACAAGAACTCACTCAATTTAAATTGTTCACATTGCAATCGAAACGGATGACGAGTAAAGGGAGCAATAAGCGCGTGGTCAAATTGAGCAATTCTCCCTTCCTTCCAACCTCGGTATTGAAAATCTGGACAAGCAATTCCTCTGTCTATGAGGCCTTTGGTAATACCCGAATCTGATAATAAATCCAAGGTACCTGAGTGAAAAGTCGAAGCTCGGTAATCTTTTTGAAGCAGTTTATTTCGTTCAAATATTTTAATGTTCAAACCACTCTGAGCCATGAGATAAGCCAGGGTAAGACCAACCGGACCGGCTCCAATAATTACAACTTCGTCTTTAGGTGTCATACTGATAGGATGATTAATACAGAGAAAAAATTAATTCAATGAAATCTTATTTTTTTCAATGATGCGGCTGACATTTTGAATTTCCTTAATGACTATATTTTGCAACTCTTCAGGTGAGCTTGTATTGACATCAAGACCCTGCTTTTCTAAAGCATCCCTGACCTGAGGGGAAAGTAAAATACTTTTAAGATCATTATTTAAACTCTTGACCAGTGAGGTCGGCAAAGACTTTGGCCCCCAAAAACCATACCAAATATCTGCTTCAGCACCATCAAGTCCCAATTCACTGAAAGTTTGAACGGATGGGGCCTTCTGATTTCGTTTAGCACTGGCAAGTGCAAGAGCGATCAAACGGCCTGAATTCAAATGTGGCATGACCACGTGAACGGGTACTAGGCTAACACTCACTTGTCCACCTAAAAGATCATTCAGCGCGCCAGCTGAGCCCTTATAAGGTATATGCAATACATCGATTTTTGAAATATCTTTAAGCAATTCCATTGATATGTGCTGACTGGTTCCAAGACCCGCAGATGCGTATGTAAGTGCGCCAGGTTGAGCCTTTGCGCGTTGAATAAATTCTCTAAAATCTGAAAAACCACTTTTTGGATGGGTCACCAAAATTGATGTGCCATATGCAGCTAAAGTAATCGGCGTAAAATCGATAACGGGATCATAGGTCACATTTTTATAAAGCATTGGTGCAATGGAAAAAGTTTTCGCATTCACCATCAATGTTAATCCATCTGGCAAACTCTTGGCCACCATCATTGCACCAATATTTCCACTGGCCCCTTGGTGATTTTCAACAATCACAGCTTGCTTTCTTATCCGAGATAACTCAGGAACAACAGACCTCGCAATGAGATCAATTCCTGTACCCGGAGAGTAAGGAACTATGATTTTGATAGAGCCCGTTGAGTGTAGAAGAGGAGGTGAATTTTCAATTGCTTTAACGACAGGCAAACTTTTGCCGCTTGAACTTTTTATACCAGGAGAATCTTCTGCTTTGCACAGAGGGGAAAAGGTAAAAAAGAAAATCAATAAAAATAAATATCGAATACAAAAGAACCTAAACAAAAGCAATAACTCCTTGGTCTTTAAAACTATTTAAAGATCTGATTTTATAAACTGTCAGTATGGAGTCTATCAGTAATAAACCTAGCACATAAAAACCATAAAAGCCCTGACACAGGAGGGTTAATACCATTGGCAAGGGATCAATTTTGAGCGAATATTTATGATCTTTTTTTCAATAAGAAATTTTCAAAAATGAAACGTTTAGATGGACAAGTTGCAATCATTACAGGCGCTGGGCACGGCATTGGTAAATTTTATGCTGAAAGACTCGCGTCCGAGGGAGCTCGAGTCGTAATTGCTGAGCTGGACTTAGCAGCCACAGAAAAAACAGTTACAGAATTAAAATCAAAGGGGTACAAAGCCATCGGCATACAAACTGATGTGACATCAGAGGCCAGTGTTGCTAATATGGTCGCTGAAACAGTCAAACAGTTTGAGAAAATTGATGTTCTTGTCAACAATGCTGCAATTTTTGCAACAATTCCAATGTCCCGGGCTCCATTTGATGAAATTAGTATCGATGAATGGGACTTGATGATGTCTGTAAATGTCAAAGGTACTTGGTTAGTTTCAAAAGCGGTCATCGCTGAAATGAAAAAATTCCGCTACGGAAAAATCATAAATATCAGCTCAAGTACAGCAGTCAAAGGCTCCCCAAGTCGAATTCACTATGTCACTTCGAAAGCAGGCATAATTGGCTTTACTAAGACTTTGGCCAATGAAGTTGGTGATTACAACATTTGTGTAAATTGTGTTGCACCGGGGAGTACTTTGTCAGAAGAAAATCCAAATGAATCTATTCTAAAAATGCGTTCGGATGCGGCAAATGTTCGCGCCTTAAAAAGAGTTCAAACGCCAGATGATCTAACTGGTGCCGTTTTATTCTTCGCCTCACATGACAGTGACTTTATTACAGGTCAAACACTGGTTGTTGATGGCGGAAACTGTATGCACTGAGGTTTAAAAATGACACAGAAATTAATCACTTTACTAATTTGTCTTTGCTTTAATGCTTTAACTCTACACGCACAAACCAATGAAGGTAAATTAATTACCTTAATTGTTCCAACAACCTCTGGAACTGGTAGCGATATCGCAGCTAGATTGATGGCTCCAAGACTATCAAAAAGAACTGGCTCACCTGTTGTTGTAGAAAATAAAACCGGAGCCAGTGGAATTATTGCTATCAACTTCGTTGCCAATGCTCAATCAGACGGGAATACGATTCTTATTGCACCCAACACGATGGCTATGCTAAAAGCCTTAAATAAGAATTTACCGTTTGACCCAATAAATGATTTCGCTACAGTCGCCAGACTGGGTAAAATGTTGGTGGCAATCGCTGTCAATCCTGAAGTACCTGTAACATCAATTACTCAATTAATTGATTATTCCAAGTCACATCCCAACGAGTTGAATTATGGAACACCCGGAAGTGGTACTCCTCATCACTTGCGAACTGAGATGTTCAAACAAATTACCGGAGCAAGCTTAGTTCACGTCCCTTACAAGGGTTCCGCTGGTGCAGTTACAGATTTAGTGGGCGGCCAGGTTCAAATGGGATTTTTTCCATTGCATTCTTTATTGCAGATGGTGAATGCGGGGAAACTTCGTATGTTGGCAACCAGTGGGGATTCGAGATCAGTTTGGACACCCACCATTCCCACATTCAAAGAATCTGGTATTAAAGATCTGAATGATTATGATTGGTTAGGTGCTTACCTTCCGAAAAACACAAATACTGAGGTGGTCAAGCGTTTAAGTCGGGAAATTGTTGCCATTTTTAGCTCCTCAGACATGCAAGATGAACTATCAAAGAAAGGGATCATTGCAAACCCTGGCTCATCGGATGACTTGTTGCAATTAATGAAAAGGGAGTCTACTGAATGGAAAAAAATTGTTGATATGGGTAATATTTCAAGCGACTAGTAGAATTTCCCAAATTGACTATGAAATACTTTTCATCAAAACACTCAATCAAAAATGAAAATAGATTTACTTAACAAAAATGTTGGAGCAAAAATTAGTGGGATAGATTTAAGTAATCCATTACATCAAGATGAAATCGATTTCATAAAAAATAATTGGTATGCACACGGGGTATTGTGCTTTCCTAATCAATCCATTGACGAGATTCAGCAAATTAAATTTGGCGAGTACTTCGGAGAATTGGTCCACACTCAAGGCGAATACGCAATCAGTAAAAGTCACCCTGCTATCATGTACATCACCAACGAGAAAGAAAATGGTAAATACGTTGGTGCTTTACCCGATGGAGAAATGTATTTTCACACGGATATGTGTTATGTAGAGAAGCCTTCAATGGCTACTTTTTTATACGCAATCAACATTCCTAAAGTCGGCGGCAATACCGTTTTTGCCAATATGTACATGGCTTATGAAAGCCTAGACAATGAAATTAAATCAAAAATAAATGGCTTGAAAGCCGTTAATTCTTATGAACCTGGCTCAAGTGCACCTACGATTATTTCGCGCAAGAACACAAATCGCTCAAATGAAACTAAATCTTATGCACACCCGATGATCTGTACTCATCCAGTTACAAAGAAAAAAGCCTTGTACGTCAACAGATTGATGACAGAGTCTATTGTTGGACTCTCTGGCCAAGAGAGTGATGACTTATTAAATCTATTATTTGACCATCAAGAAAACAAGAAATTTCTCTATGAACATATTTGGAGCCTTGGTGATTTACTCATTTGGGATAATCGCTGTGTTTTACACGCTCGTTCAAATTTTGATGCATCAGAACTGAGAAAATTGCGGAGAATAACGGTCAAGGGTGACATCATTCAATAATATGTTTTCCTCAAACTCACGTCATCAGCAAAGTGATGTGAGTTTTATACTTACACGACATCTGAAAAAATAATAATTATTTCCTACTAAGAAGACGTTTTTTAATGTTCTTTTGATAATTCTAGAACTTGACACTCAATTTACAGTTAAGCCATTAGAGGTAGTTTTTTTCAGCAATTACAGGTTACAAGATTCTGACAGATAGATCTCTACAGACCATCATGGGACTTTTTTTGAAGGGAATGTACTAAAAGAGCGTCTTTCTAAGCGAAAAAACCTAAATAACGGCTTTCTTAACCAATAATCTAATATTACCGACTGTCATCAGTGCTATTGATCGAGATGTGCACTTCAATGGGCAAAAACTAGGGCACAATACTTTCTATGAAAATACCAGCTCGATTAGAACCTTTATTTGAAGAAGGCTTCATTGATACCGTTGTCAGACAACTCATGAGTGGCAAAGAAGCCATGGTATATGTTGTTCGTCTCGAAGGCGAGACTTTTTGCGCAAAAATATACAAAGAGTCCAATAAACGCAGTTTTCGTCAGGCGGTGGATTACACAGAAAATCGACAAGTTAAAAATTCTCGTCAGGCTCGAGCCATGGCAAAGGGCACAAAATTTGGTCGTCAAGCCCAAGAATCTGCATGGCAAAGTGCTGAAGTAGACGCCCTTTACCGATTGGCTGCTGCTGGGGTTCGCGTCCCAAAGCCTCATAACTTTTGTGAAGGCGTGCTCCTCATGGAGTTGGTGACAGATGCAAATGGGGATGCTGCACCACGGCTTAATGACATTCAAATGCCAGCCCAAGAAGCCAGGAAACATCATGCTTTCTTGATAAAAGAGGTTGTAAGGATGCTGTGTGCGGGGGTAGTACACGGCGATTTATCAGAATTTAATATCTTAATGGCCGCCGATGGACCAGTGATCATTGATCTACCCCAAGCAGTTGATGCGGCAGGAAATAACCACGCACAACGTATGCTATTGCGAGACGTAAATAATTTACGACAGTACTTTGGACAGTTTGATACATCCTTGCTCTCAACTAATTATGGGCCTGAAATCTGGGATTTATACGCTAGGGGCTTATTGACGGAGGCCATTGAACTCAGCGGCCAATTTGTCATTAAACATAAGCCCTTGGATTTGAGAGGTGTTATGCGGGAAATCGACGAAACGGTAAAAGAGAATCAAATCAAGCGCGATCGCGTGGTTAATTTGCGCCGACAACTCTAGAATCATTCAATAAAAAAGCAAAAAGTTCATCAGCTCTAATTTGTTTGGGCGTTTTATTTTCTTGAATATCTGCGCATATAGCCATATTATTTAATTTCATTGAATTGTCTTCATGGGTAACGTGTTCAACCTGATAAAAAATAACTGTTTTACCAATTATATTTTTTGAATTAAAACCAAGATTAATCAAATTAATTTCGAGATGAATATTAGCATTTCCATTTTTATCAGCATAGATAACATTTGATGCATCAGGGATACTCCCATTTGCATATGTAGATTTAGTTTTAATATTTAAGCAATCATCTTTATCAAAGATTTTGAAACTATGCTTGGCCAATGGTTTTAAACCGCTGAAATTTCCGGTCACTAAAATTTTCCCGCTGTATTGTTCAAAAATAATTATTCCAGAATAATCATTTATTTGATTTATCTCAAAATTTGCTTGACCAACAGGTCCGTAATTAAAGCCAGCACAGGAAACTAGGAAAATTGTTACAAAGATTTTATAAAAGCTTTGCACTGTAGAAATCTTTAACTTAAAGCATGTACAAGTTACAGGTGATTTAAATTTTAACTAAGCAGAATGAAATCAAATCAATTTTTAAAATTCCAAAATTGATTAAAATTACTTGGTCTTTTTTCTTTAAGAGCGCTTAATCCTTCTTGCCACTCATTTGGGTCCATTTCTCTAAGTAGTTCATGAATTGCATCCCAATCTGTTATTTTGACTTTGCCTAAGTTTCGCTTAACTGCACCAATGATAGTAGGAGGAGCGGAAATTATATTATCAGCAAATTGAATTGCTTCTTGCAGTAAATGCTCTGATTCACAAACCTTATTGATCAAACCCCATGACAACGCCTGTGAAGCATCTATTCGGCATCTTGTTAAGATTAACTCCATCGCCCTTCTTCGACCAATAATTTCCGAAAGTCTTACAATTGCTGTTCTTGGTAAAAGTCCCAATCCCACTTCTGGCAATCCAAATGTAGCTCTTGGTGTCGACACGACCAAGTCTGCGCACAATATCAATTCAAGCCCTCCGCCTAAACTTGCACCATCGACAGCAGCAACAATTGGTCGATTTTCTTCAATTAAAGCTCTAAAAAGTTTAAGAGGTGCATTTTTGTCAACTGGCTCATTGGGATTTAACAATTTACCTTTCAAAAACTCGTCAATATCTGCCCCTGCACAAAAATTTTTACCACTGGAAATGATCACCAAAGCACGAGCTTTTTCCATTTGGCTTTGCCTAATAGCTTCTAACATGGCATTGACTTGAAGCGGTTTTAGTGCATTATGTTGAGCAGTATTTTGCATGGATATTACACCAACATGGCCATGCATACTTAGAGATGCAAACATCTGAGTACTTTGCATAAAATTTTAAACTCCCGATATTATTAAAGTTGGCAGAAAAAGGATAAAAATTATTTGTTTTTTTCATCTCAGATCAATTCATATTTTATCTGACATGTATTTGTGTCAAAGATGACGAGCATAAACCTTTTCCTAAATTTTATTTACATTTTTAAAACTAAATTTAAGCTATAGGGTTTTCATTAGTATTGATCGCTGAACAATTTCGTTTTCTGATAGTAAAGTATATGTTGACTCGAAATTGATTTCTATATAGCCTACTATCCTGACTTTTCTACTCAGCACATAACCAACTTCTGAACCTATGGCCTCTATAAAATTTCGAAATATATATCGGTTAACTGTCAATTCTATAGAAATTCTATTGGTTGCTGTAGCTAGCCTGTTATTTTTTTCTACAATAGTCTCTGCACAAAATTTCCCCACTAAACCCATTCGATTGATCGTGCCATTTGCACCTGGCGGAGCAGCTGATATCATGGGAAGAATGATTGCAGATAAACTTCAGCAAGACTTGGCAAATCCAGTCATTATTGTTAATAAAGACGGTGGAGGGACTATCATCGGAGTGGACTATGTTGCCAAGTCACCTCCTGATGGATACACTTTGCTTCTCGGCAATGACGCCATGGCTATAAATTCTGCTTCGGGTCGCAAGTTGCCTTATGATTTACAAAAAGATTTAGCTCCTATTTCTCTTGTCTACTTGGGACCGCAAATTGTTCTGGTTAATAAAACCAGTCCCTTTAATTCGCTAAGTGAACTCGTGAGCTATGCAAGGGCAAACGCGTCAGCGCTGAAGTATGGATCGTCCGGCATTGGAAGTTCTACGCATCTGAGCACTGCTGCACTGTGTGAAGCAGCAAACATCAACCCTACACATCTACCCTATCGAGGCATTGCACCAGCGATCAATGATTTATTAGGTGGACATATTGACTTCCTTGTTGCGGGTACTGCCTCAGCACTGCCCTTGCTAAAAAGTGGTTCTGTGCGATCTCTAGCTATTTTGAGTAAAGAAAGATTGCCTCTTTTACCTTTACTGGCAACTGCGAATGAGCAAGGAATTCATACTGAATCTGCCGGCTGGTATGGCGTATTGGCACCAGCAGGAACACCCCCAAGAATTCTTAGCAAAATAAGTAGCACCTTGGTTTTGGCCTCACAAAATACAGAGTTTCGCGAAAAACTCCTTGCCTTATCCGGAGAACCACAAGGCATGAACGAAGTTGCGTTTAGTTCATTTATTAGGTCCGAAATCCTGAAATTTAGCAAACTTATCAAAACCCGTGACATACAAATTCAATAAATGAATTTCAATAGAGCCAACGAATTTAATCCTCGCGAATTCTAGAACCTAAATTCTCTAACCCATAAAACTTTAGAACCTGATCTACACGATTGGGATCTGGACGATCGTGAAAATATCCTCGCTTACTAGGTTGCATTCCTGATATTCGCTGAAGATCGACCATGGTTTCCGCCATCTTAAAACAAGTTGCAATGCCATCGATGACGGTGGCACCCCCCATATAATTTACGCCAGCGTTTGCGAGCAATAGATTCATTGGCATTTCGCCAGGCACAATCACATCGGCTCCTAATTCCTCTGCCACCCGCTCTCCAGTTGCAACAATTTTTTTAACCACATCATCTCGCTTAGAGGGATCTTGCAATGCAGCTGCCACTTCGTGAAAAGTTACTCCAGCCGGCGCAATGCCAACAAAACGCTCGGAGACTCCCCACTGGCGAAGTTGTTCTGCCCAAAAGTCTTTTCTTTCTGTATTAAAAAACAGCATCCCTACCTTTCTTCCATAAAGACCTGAAAGATGAAAGGCTGTCTCGCCATAACCAATGACGGGAATGTTCACTAGCGTTCTGATCTGACGAATCATTGGACTTGGGATGCTAGCCAAAACCATCGCATCAAATCCTTGCTTTTCAGCCTCTCTAGCTGCAGCAATCCACTGTAATCCATGCAAACTGTAGAGAAAATCGTATTTGATATCCGTCCCAGGATACTCTGATGGATAAGTACCTTCAATCTGACCATGCATAATTACCTGCGTATCGGGTCTCACAACCATTGCAATTCTTCGCTTAAGAGACTCTAGATAAGCCGGTAAATCTTGTAAAACTGTGAAGCTTTGGTGCCAAATCTTTAAACCCATATATGTTCCTGTTGATAAAAAAATGTTAATTATTAATGGCAGACAAACCCGTGGCTTTAACCACTGTTGACCAACGAAGTAAATCTTCTTTGATTTTTATCGCATATTGCTCAGGCGTAGAGCCCTCAGCATCAAGTCCAGCCAGTTTAAGAATTTGAATTACCTCAGGGGATTTTAAAATAGCGGCCAGTTCTTGTTGCAATTTATTAACCACCTGCTTTGATGTTCCACTTGGAGCCATGACTCCGTACCAAGAATTAACCTCAAAACCAGGATAAAACTCGGCGACAGTGGGTAAATTAGGCAACAAACTCGATCTCTTTAGGGTCGTCACCGCCAAGCCTCGAAGCTTACCTGAATCTATGTGTGAAACAGCACCTGAAATATTGATAAATGCCATATCAATTTGTCCGCCCAATAAATCAGTAATTACTGGTGCGGCACCTTTATATGGCACGTGCAAAATGTCAATCCCAGCCATAGAGTGAAGCATCTCACCGGCCAGATGAGTTGTACTACCCAACCCAACTGAGCCATATGAAAGCTTATTGGGCTTATTTTTAGCATACGCAATAAAATCAGTAAAAGTTTTCGCAGGAAAATCCGATCTTACCAACATCACAGTCGGTGCAGAAACCACCTGTGTAATCGGCTCAAAATCTGAAACTGAGTTGTAAGGCATATCCGCTTGCATGGCTGGACTGATGGCAATTGGACCGACATGTGAAAACAAAAGCGTATAGCCGTCAGGAACTGCTCTGGCTACAAAGGTGGAACCAATTATTCCGTTCGCTCCAGCTTTATTTTCAATGACAATCGGTTGACCCAATCGCTCTGAGAGTTTGGTCATTAAAGGCCGCGCGACGATGTCTGCAGGCCCACCGCTGGCCCAAGGATTGATAACTTTTATAGCGCGATTGGGATAGGCTTGTGACCATGCCAACTGATTAAGAAAATAACACAGCAACGCCCCCATAAAACATCGAAAAATTAATGAACTAGTGAACAAAGTCATTTGAATTTGATTTCTTTTGTGCATTCCCATTCCTCTCTTTAAAGAACATAAGTAGACTTCAATAAAAACTTACCTATACAAAAAGCCAATTAAACAAAATCAGTTTCGCATAACTCAAAAACAGGTAAATCAATGTTGGAGTTTTGTTCAGTTGAAGTCTCTAAAGACGATTGATCAGATGCTTTAACCTTTACTTTCATACCTATAGCAACCAAATCTGGGGCAACTCCCTCTAAGCGAGCCATTAAATGTGGCCCCTCTTGAGTTTTAATAATGCCAATCACATAAGGCAGTTGCTGTGAAAATTTTTTATTCGGAGCACGGTATACAACTGAAAAACTAAAAATTTCACCCATTCCACTGGCCACACCAGGCTCAATTCTCTCGCCCAAGCAGTGAGGACACGAACTTTGCGGATAAAAGTGAAACTTAGAACAATCCTGGCATTGGGGCAGTGCAAAGCCCAAACCCTTAACTTTTTGCCACCATGTAGAAAAAATGTCATTCGCATTCAATAAACCAATATTGTCCTTTTTATCAAAATTCTTTTCAATTCCTTGGTTACTTGATAAGACAGGACTTTGATTTAAATGCGTATTTAATGTGGTTTTTGAATTCATTACAAATTTCCTAAAATCAAAGTGCAATGCAAACCAATAATGCCACCGTTGCCGTGCACCAAAGCCAATTTGGCGTTTGGCACTTGACGACCCCTTGCCTCGTTTCGAAGTTGGCGAACTGCTTCAATGACATGCATCATACCGCCTGCAGTTCCAGGATGGGCACAAGACAAAAGTCCCCCGTGCGTGGTCACGGGCATCACACTATTTAATCCAATGCCAACCTCTTCAACATATGCACCACCTTCTCCTTTTCCACAAAAACCTAAATCTTCAAGTTCCACAATCACTGTAATGGTGAAGCAGTCATAAAGTTGCGCTACGTTGATATCTTTGCGATCAACTTGAGCGTGCATAAAAGCATCTCTTCCTGACTGAACAGCTCCCGTGGTTGTAAGGCACTGGGTCTCACCTATAAACGTATGAGAGTAGCCGTAACCTTGGCCTAATAAATCAACAGGATTTTTCTTTAAATCGCGCGCTCTTTCTTTTGTAGTCACGATAAAGGCAGCAGCACCATCTGTGATAATTGCACAATCAAGAACTTTAAGGGGTGAGGTGACCATTTTTGAGCAAAGTACATCCTCAACGCTAATGGCCTCTCGCTTATAAGCCAATGGGTTGCTTATCGCATGATCTCTTATGGATACAGCTACTTTTGCCATTTGCTGCTGAGAAGTCCCAAACTCATGCATATGCCTCTGCGCTATCAACGCATACAAAGTAGGTACCAATGGGCCAAGTGGAGCCTCATAGTCTGGGTGTGCCCAGCCCGCATCAGCCATCTTTTCAATGGCTTTCCCATTGGAACTGAATGAAAGTAAATTTTGACCCGCCACACACAAAACGGTCTCACATTGACCACTTGCAATTGCCATCATAGCTTGATGAATCATTGCACAACCAGTAGCACCAGCCATATCAATGGTCATAAGGTATTTAGGAGTCAGTCCTAGTCCTTGGGCTACCATCGCACATGGCATCGCCCAATTTGTAACTCGTAGTGGCGAAGTGATTAATCCGTCCACGTCCTTGAGCTCAAGACCAGCATCCATCAAGGCACTGTTAGCGGCCTTGCGCTGAAGTGACAAAGCATCTAAAGCCGGCGTTTTACCAAGTGGACTTTCGCCTACACCCACGATCACAGATTGCTTACCAAGGCTGATATTCATGAAAGCAGATCTCTGGCAATAAGCAATCTTTGAATTTCTGAAGCACCTTCGCCAACCCTGTAGTGACGAATATCCCTGTAAAAACGCTCAACTGGATAACCTTTAACAATACCCATTCCTCCGTGGATCTGAACGGCTCTGTCAGCAACACGACCCACCATCTCAGAGCAATAAAGCTTGCTCATACTGGTCGCGCTGCCCACTTGCCTACCAGCCTGAACCTGTCTAAGGGTCTCGTAAGTCAGGGTCCTCGCAAGGGTAATCTCAGTCGCAGAATCTGCAAGCATCCATTGAATGGCTTGTCGATCTGACAAAGGTTTACCAAACGTACTTCTCTCTTTTGCATGAGCTACCGACATTTCTAACAGACGCTGAGCGGCCCCAATACACGAACAAGCGACACCCAGTCGACCACTGTTGAGAGAATCCATTGCAATCTTAAAACCAAATCCGATTTCACCCAAAACGGCATCATCTGGCACAAAACAATTATCAAAAGTAATTTCCGCCAGTTTAATGGCCTCCGAACCCATCGTGGTATCCACTCTAGTGATGTTAAATCCCGGAGTATCTTTGTCTACTAAAAAAGCTGTAATGCCACCTTTGGCCTTCAGCTTGGGGTCGTTAACAGCCAGGACAAGCAAAACATCAGCCTTATGTGCCCCACTAATCCAATGCTTTTGACCATTAAGTAACCAGCCACCTTGTACCGCATTTGCTTTGGTACTTATCGCCTGGGAATCCGATCCAGCACCAGGCTCTGTAAGTGCAAAAGCAGCAGAAAACTGACCAGTTGCCAACTTAGCCACATATTTTTCTTTTTGCGCAGATGAGCCAAATTTAGAAATTGCAATTGGATTGAGCCCACTGCTGGCGTCTAAAATCAATGTAAAAACCCGATGCGATCTACTAAACTCTTCAAGGGCCAAGCAATAAGTCAACAAGTCATGACCGCCTCCACCAAACTCTTGGGGTAAACGCATGCCTAGATAACCCTGTTCTCGCAAAACATCGTACGCACGAGTCGGAACTTCACCCGTTAGATCGATTTCAAGTGCAATAGGTTCAAGCACCTGATCAGTGAAGCGGCGCATAACGGCTCTAATTTCTTCAAGACCACTGTTTAATTCAATTTCCATATTTAACAACTTCTTTAATGCCTCTAAATAGTTTGCTCAAGTCGCTACTCAAATCGCATTCAAACCAACCCGATATCGAATCATAAATCTTAAATTGTATTTTGACACGTGGAGTTTGCTGATTGATGCAGTACAAACGCTAGTCTAGACCCCTACACATCAGGTTTGATCAAAGTCAGCCGAGGCCAACAAAGACAATTTAACACGCTCAAATAATTTTTGATTCATCCATTTTTTATTGCACTCAAAGGCAAAATTAGATGGTATTTTTTGGACCCATTCGATCGCTTTATTTTGTAAATCCTCCTCACCGTAACTTGCATCAATTAAATTGATCTCCAGTGCTCTTTGAGTACCAATAACTTCGCCACTTTGTATTAAATCAAAAACAAATGAACGCTGTAATCTTGAAAGAAGCAACTCAATGCCTAACGGAGAAGGCATGCCCAAGGCCATCTCCGGAAAAGAAAACTGTGCAGTTTCCGATGCAAAAATCCGATCTGTGGCAAGTGGCAACATAACACCCGCACCAATTGCTTTGCCATGCACACACGATACAAACGGTTTGCTAAAACTCAAAAAGGCCTCTAAAGTGCGAAGCAGTAAGTCTCGACGCAATTGCTTGGCATGAGCTAAATTCTCAGTCTTGAACTCTTTGATATCAGCACCTGCACAAAAGATACTTTTGCTGGCAGAGGTAAGGACCACTGCTCTCACTTTGTCTTGATTTTGCGCCTCGTAAAGCGATTGCACCAATGACTCATAAAGCTCTTGATTTAGGGCATTCGCAACACTTAATCGATTTAAACTGATTAAACGAACTCCACCTAGATCTTGATGGACCAATAACTTGTCTTCCATTACAAAACCTTCTTAATATTTTATTCAGCGCAAGTCATTGACTTTAAGCTCTAACCATTAACGCATCTGCCACTTTAACACCACGGCCACTAGAAAATACAAAAATTGGGTTAACATCAATTTCTTTAATTTGATCTCTAAAATCATAAGCCAACCAAGACAAACGAGTTAGAGCATCAGCTAAAGCGTCTATGTCCGCCATTAATCGAGATCGTGCTCCACCCAAAATTGCAAATCCCTTTAATTTATGGATCATCGATAGGGAATCCAAATTAGAAAAAGGTGGCAAACGATGAACAACATCTTTAAGTATTTCCACAAAAATACCCCCAGTTCCGACCGTTACCACTGGACCAAAAGTTGGGTCGCTGGAAACACCAAGTAGCATCTCCTCGCCCTTACCAAGCATTTCCTGAACAAGAACACCATCAATGCGAGCATTGGTTTTAAAATTCTTTGCGTCTCTAAGTATTTCCTCATAAGATATTCGGACCATTGCATCACCCAATACGTTTAATCGAATAGCTTGAGATTCGGTTTTATGCAAAATATCAGGCGATATGACTTTTAAAGCCACTGGAGTACCAATTTTTTGAGTAAATTCCAGCGCTTCGTCAATTGTTTTAGCAAGATACTCTTGCGCACAGTCAATACCATAGCATTTAAGAATTTTTTTGGCTTGGAATTCACTCAAATATATATCATCCGACTCCTGCAAAATGGATTTTGCAAGTATCAAATCAATACCATGAGGTCTTGAAATTTTTTCTTGACCTAACCCATCAAGAAAACTCGCATAACGAATTGCATGACTTACTGCCTTTACACATGGCAAGGCATCCCTAAATACGGCATGGCCTTGACTGACAAGGAAGCGGGCATCTAAAAGCGCATCATCGCTCGTGCAACCAGTCCATAAAATGGCTACGGGTTTTTTACTAGAAGCCGACAGCTCAGCCAGAGCTTTTACTTCGTTGGAATTGGCAATCGTTAAAACTGGAATCATCAAATCGATATGCTCATCGCTTAATATTTTTTCAGCTGCCGCGGCAAATTTACCTGCTTGACCAATCGCAGCCGCCGTCAAATCAGTGGGATTTGAAGCAGAACTAAAACCGGGCAACAAAGATGAAAGTTGGGCTTGAGTCCCTGATGAGTATGTGGGCCACTCCAATCCATAGACCGCACCCAGATCAGCTAACATGACCAAATTACCTCCAGAGATAGAGGACGCCGCTACGCGGTTACTTAAAGGCCAACGACCCCGACGCAAAAGTGAGGCGACCTCATAAAGTTCATTGTAGTCATCTACTCTTAAGATTCCCAATTGCTCAAGTGCTGCGTCAAAAACGGCGTCTTCACCGGTGATAGCACCCGTATGTGAGGCCGCGGCTTTACTGCCAGCCAAAGTTTTACCAGCCTTCACCATGACCAATGGTTTTTGAGCCGCCAACGCCTTTTGACTTAAAGTTTTGAGCTTTTTGCCATCGGAAATGTGTTCAGCCAAAATAAGTACTACACGCGTTTGCAGCGAATCGATCATGAAGGCCGCATAGTCGAGCATGTCTAGGTCGGCACAGTTGCCACAACTCACTTGGTAGCTGATTGCAAGCCCCATCTGTTGAGCGCGCCACATAACATTCACTTGTGCAGCACCACCCGATTGACCGACTATCCCAATGTCACCCGAAGGTTGACGAGGACCATTGATAGTTGCGGTGGAAGTAAATGCAAATGCATCCACAAAGTTAATTAAACCATTACAGTTGGGTCCCATCAAACGTAGACCATATTTTCTGGCAGTTTGTCGCAATTGCTCTTGAGCTTTAATTCCATCAGAACTTCCCGTTTCAGCAAATCCAGCAGAAAATACTGTTGCAAAAGGAATTCCAAGTTTGCCACATTCAATGACTGCATCAAGAACCATCGATGAGGGTAAAACAATAGCCACATGGTCTGGTAAATTTGGCAAAGAGTCTAAAGACTTGTAGCATGGCAAACCAAAGACCTTCTCACGATTTGGATTTACGGGGTAAATTTCTCCTTTGAATCCAAAATCAATTAACTGACGCATACACCGACCGCCAAACTTAGACAGGTCCTCAGTAGCGCCCAACAATGCAACTCTTTTAGGTGAAAAAAACCTAGTCAAATCAGCGAATTCATCAGCATGATCGCTAGAGTAAGTTGTGTTCAAAATATTCCTCTTTAAAAATTCGATTCAATGAAGAAAAAATACGCTTAGAAAATACCAATCGGATCCAAAAGAATCAAAATGCGTTAATTCAAGTTAAACCAGTTTCTCAACATAAAAAACCAGATGGTTGCTATTTTTCTTCAAAATAGTTAAATCACCCATTCCAAGAAATTAATTCAATGCGCCCATTAAAGTCAAAAAATCACCTTAGAAAATCATTTTTTTAAAATGTTTCTCACGTTTTCCCTTGTCACCAATATCAAAGCCCCAACAGAAACCTCCAAAATGATGTCTGGTCTTCAACGAAAGACGAAGATTTTCTTGAATCAATGTTTCCATACAATGATAAAAGATCATTCTTAATTTTTAAATAGAGAAAAACCCAAATCACCTAATCTTTCGTACGCAAATCACAATATTTCTGATAATCTGTAGGACTTATTCACTGATTCACCAGTTTTTATCGATTGACTTTTAAAGCCTTAGTCTGTATCAAGAAGTCAAGCATTTTTCAATTAATAAAAGAATTCAAAAAGTCCAATCATCTCTTTTTTGAAAATGCTGCATACAACTAAAAAACACAAAGATCATATGAAAAATACACGGCCCTTCTTTTATAAATTTCTCTCCTTTTTGACCAAGCTTTCTAATGCTCAAATGCTAAGCATCTTCTTGATCAAACTCCTAACAGTATTTGCTGTGCCACTTGCAATTCTTGCTTTCACCAAAGTGTCATTTGCTGATTACCCAGATCGCCCGATCAAGTTGATTGTGCCATACGCGCCTGGCGGATCCTCTGACATTGTGGGTCGCCAAGTTGCTCAATTCCTCTCAGCGGAAATGGGACAAACCATTGTTGTTGAAAATGTTGGCGGTGGCGGAGGATCTATAGGCGTTCAAAGGGTGGCCACCTCGACGGCAGACGGTTACACGCTGCTTTTAGGTGCCAACTCTGAACTGATCATCAACAAACTCTTGAAGCCAGAACTGCCCTACGAAGTCAGCAAAGATTTTCGGGCCTTGGCATCAATTGGCGTTGGGCCAATTGTCTTGATTGGCAAAAAGAGTTTGGCGGCCAATACATTTGAGGACGTTTTAAGCTTGGCCAAATCCACCCCTGGAGGATTGAGTTTTGGATCCTCGGGGAACGGAACCATTCAACACTTGGTAGGTGAATTTATCAAACTCAAATCCAAGGTAGACATGACTCACGTTCCTTACAAGGGTGCTGGACCACTTGCTGCCGATGTCGCTGGCAACCAGATAGATTTAGGCATTGTCACGCTCGCAGCGGCCAAGCCCTTGATTGAATCCAACAAAGTCAAAGTTTTTGTCGTGAGCTCGGAAAGCCGTAGCGAATTCTCTCCCAATATCCCAGCCATGTCGGAAACGACTTCTTTGGCCAACACGACCATTGAAACTTGGTACGGGGTGTTTGCACCGATCAAGACCCCCAACGCCATCACCACCATTTTAGAGAAAAAACTTAAAGGAGTGATCGACAATCCCGATTTGAATAAAAATTTGGCGCTGCAAGCCATCAGCATCAATCCCAAGCCAGCAAAAGAACTACAAACCTATTTGAGCAAAGAAACCGAAAAATTCAAAAGTATCATTCAAGAGGCGCATATTAATATTCAGTAACGCGAAGACCGCCTTGATTTAGGCCAAGATCATCTTCTACATTATTTTAAAAATCAGATTTTTTTCCATTTATGAAGACCACCATGCCCTTAGAAGGCGTCAATGTCATAGAACTTGGCCATACCGTTGCTGCGCCCTACGCAGGCATGATTTTGGCTCAATTGGGCGCAAACGTGATCAAAATCGAAAACCCGCCCACAGGTGACTACACTCGGGGCATGCCTCCCTTTAGAACAGATGGAGTTTCAGCGGTTTACCAAGCACTCAATCGGGGTAAAAAAAGCGTCCTTCTCAATTTGAAAGACCCCAAAGACTCTCAATCACTTCGCCAACTCCTAAAAAGCAAAGCCGACGTGCTCATCCATAACCTTAAATTCGGTGCGATGGAAGAGTTGGGGTTTGACTCAGAGGCGCTCCTGCATGAAAACCCGTCCCTGATCTATTGCAATGTAGGCGCATATGGTCATACCGGACCCAAAAAGGGCCTCCCTGGATACGATCCTTTGATGCAAGCCTATTCTGGGCTCATGAGTATCATGGGCGAAGAGGGCCGCCCACCCATTCGAGTCGGTGTATCTATCACCGACCAAGCTGCAGGCATGTGGGCCGTGATCGGCATTCAAGCTGCGCTCAAAGAAAGAGAGAAATCTGGCCGCGGATGCCTCGTCGACACGTCCTTGTTCGAAACCGCATTGGCTTGGATGAGCGTGCAATTTGCCTCTTATGATGCGTCCGCAGAAGTCCCCAAAAAGGAAGGCTCTGGCTTGGCCATGATGACTCCCTACCAAGCGTTTTCTACAAAAGACGATTATTTGATGGTGGCCGCTGGAAACGACAATATTTTTAAAAAGCTGTGTCAGGCCCTAGGACACCCTGCACCTTTGATGAAAGACATTTTCATTAAAAATTCTTCTCGTGTTCAAAATAGACCCCTCTTACTAAGCATCATTGAACCTATCTTCAAGACCCAAACCACCGCCGAGTGGATCCACGTCCTAACACAATTTGAAGTTCCCTGCAGCGCCATCAATCCCATCGATACCGTGGTCCGTGATGAGCATACAAAAGCACTGGGGATTTTTCAAAGCTCTCCCGATGGCAACGGCAACATCTGTGGATTACCTTTGAGCTTCAATGGTATTCGCCCAGCTTTTGAATCTGCTGCGCCAAAGCTTGGCGAACACACTGTCGAGATTTTGGGGAACTAGCCGGTAAGCTTCACCTGCCTTGGTCAACCCACCTGAGGCAGTAGACTGGACAAGCTGAAGAATTCGAGATGAGTTGCCAGATAGATTTATTTCAATTTTTTGTCTTCAAATCAGGCAAAACACTGACTTTTGTCTGATTTGTATTGTTTTAAGATCGCTTTAATTCGACAGATCTATGATGAGCCGAATAATCCCAGCGTCTTGGACCTGTCTTGTGGCTTGAAATTTAAACTCCACCTTGTATCTTCATTACCAATGATAGGCTTTTTATGAGTCAACAAAACGAATATGATTTGATTGTTGTGGGTTGTGGCGTGGCCGGACTCTCAGCCGCTGTAAGCGCTGCTGAGCTTGGCTTGAGAGTGCTTGCCCTTGAGCGAGCACCCTTTGAAGAGCGAGGTGGGCAAAGTCGCTACACCGAGGCCTATTTGCGCATGAAAAGTCACTCTGAGGTGAGCGACGACTTTGAGACCCATTTGGCTGAAAATGGCAGCGCTGCCATTGATCCAGATTTGGTGGAAAGAAGTGCAGATGTACACGAAACAGGGTTGATTCGAAGCTTGAGCTTGCTAGATCCCAACTTCATCAACAGCTTTGCACAAAATGCGGGACCCACCGTGAAGTGGTTTGAAAGCATCGGTGCGAGGTTTGATTTTTTACCGACTCAATTTTTGACCAAATCTCAACCTCGGCTCTTGCCTGTAGGGGGGGGTCAAGGCTTGATTGACGTTTTATTTGCCCGAGCTGAAAAATTGGGTGTTGAAATTCTTTATGAAACCACAGCGAGGGAATTGATTGAAAACGAAAGAGGTCAAATCACGGGCCTGAAGGCGCGCAAAGTCAATTCCCCCACCCTACTTATAAAAGGCTCAGTGGTTCTAGCCTGCGGTGGGTTTCAAGGCAACGCCGAAATGATGACCCGCTACATCGGTTCGCGCTCCATCTATTTACGCCCCATTTGCAAAGGGGGTTATTTCAACCGTGGTGAGGGGATCGACATGGCGCTTAAA
>CANJNC010000035.1 GCA_947475685.1 Comamonadaceae bacterium
ATTTCTGGGTCCACTGGAGGGTTTGTGATCTCTCCTTGTTTTTGACCCAAACTTTTGGTCAGCGCTATGACTTTCAGCAAAGGCATGCCCTTTTTAATTTTCACATGCATCATCACCGCACTGTCCACATACCCCAGGGGTCGTTTAGCGGCACGGTTGAAAATGTGAATCAAGCGCGTGTAGTGAAGCAAGAACCAACTGACCATGGCCGTGACCGCCAAGCCCAAGCCAAGCCACTCCATGCTGTCGTAAGCCCAAATGAGCAACACAATGGCCAATGCAGGAATCAAAATATTGTTTAAGCGCATCAATCAACCGACTTCAAGCCGTCTAAAAAAACAAAGATCGCTTATTCTAGAGCCTAGGCGTCAAGGTTCGACGGTCTTTGCTTGCAATCCCACCACAAAGCCCCTGATTGGGCGCTCCCAAAGGCCTTGCGCCGCCTTAGAAATGCTCTCTCAACCAATTGACCGCTTGCTCCACACGCTCAATCTCAACAATGCGCATGCCCTCAATGGCCGCTTTGGGTGCGTTGGCCTTGGGGATCAACGCCAAAGTAAATCCCAATTTGGCCGCTTCTCTCAAACGCTCTTGTCCCCTTGGGGCAGGTCGCACCTCGCCGGCCAGGCCAATTTCGCCAAAAGTGATGAACCCTTGGGGAAGCGCTCTGCCTTTTAAGCTGCTGTGAATGGCCAAGAGCGCCGCCAAATCAGCGGCGGGCTCACTGATTCTGACACCCCCAACGGCATTGACAAACACATCTTGGTCCATGCAAGACACGCCCGCATGGCGATGAAGAACGGCCAGCAACATGGCCAATCGGTCCCGCTCCAAACCCACAGAAAGTCTTCTGGGGTTGGGGCCCCCAGAGTCAACCAAGGCTTGAATTTCAACGAGCAAGGGCCGTGTTCCCTCCAAGGTGACCAAGACACAACTGCCCGCCACGGGTTCGGGATGCTGCGAGAGAAAAATGGCACTGGGGTTGCTCACCCCTTTTAAGCCTTTTTCGGTCATCGCAAACACCCCAATTTCATTGACTGCACCGAAACGGTTTTTTATGGCTCTCACCAACCTAAAGCTGGAATGGGTATCGCCTTCAAAGTACAGCACCGTATCGACCATGTGCTCAAGCACCCGAGGACCAGCCAATGCGCCTTCTTTGGTCACATGCCCGACCAAAATAATCGTGATGTCGCGCGCTTTGGCCAATCGGGTCAAGTGCGCAGCGCATTCGCGCACCTGGGCCACTGAACCCGGCGCGCTCGTGAGCTGATCTGAATACACCGTCTGAATCGAGTCAATCACAGCCACCTTGGGTTTGAGCGCGTCCAAGCTCGAGAGAATTCGCTCGAGCTGCGTCTCGGCCATGATCTGAACTTGGCTTTCTTTGAGTCCCAAGCGCCGCGCTCTCAAAGCCACCTGGGACGAGGACTCCTCACCGCTGACATACAAGGCCTGTTTGCCCCCCCTTTGAAGCCGATCCACCGCTTGAAGAAGCAAGGTTGATTTTCCAATACCAGGGTCTCCTCCGATCAACACCACGCCACCTTGAACCAAGCCCCCCCCTAGGACACGGTCCAATTCCTCCAAGCCGGTGGGCGTGCGGTCTACATCCGTGGCCTTGATATCAGACAAGGTGCTCACAGGGGACGCGGGCGCCAACGCACTCATACTTTGGTATCTGTTTTTTGAACCCGAGGCACTCTCTGCAACGGTCTCAACGAGGGTGTTCCAAGACTCGCAATGCGGGCATTTGCCAAGCCATTTTGGGCTGGTGCCACCGCATTCGGAGCAAGAAAAGAGCGTTTTATCTTTGGCCATGCGCCAATCGTAACCCCAAGTCAAGCCCTAAATACCCCAAAACTTCTTTGACGCTGAAAAAAGATAGCCCCTGATCAAAATCAAAGTTTGAATATTTCAAGGATTGCGACGAACCAAAGATAAAATGTTTTATTCGGCCCTGAAAGCCCTTGTTTTTCTCTCCCCTCAGCTTGGCTGATCTCTTTTTAATCTAGAACCCTATGACCCCTTCTCAAAGCAAGATGGCCAATGCGATACGTGCACTTGCCATGGATGCCGTGCAACAGGCAAACTCCGGACACCCAGGCGCTCCTTTGGGCATGGCAGACATGGCCGTGGCACTTTGGGGCCATCATTTGAAACACAATCCCCAAAATCCCCATTGGCTCAATCGCGACCGCTTTGTTTTATCCAATGGGCACGCCTCAATGCTCTTGTACGCCTTGTTGCACTTGACTGGATATGACTTGTCAATGGATGATCTGAAAGGCTTTCGTCAACTTCACTCCAAAACACCGGGGCATCCTGAGGTGGGCCTCACCCCTGGTGTTGAAACCACCACGGGCCCCTTGGGCCAGGGTCTAAGCAATGCGGTGGGGATGGCCTTGGCTGAAAAGTTACTCGCCCATGAGTTCAACCGGCCAGGCTTCAAAGTCATTGACCACCACACCTTCACCTTTTTAGGCGATGGCTGTTTAATGGAAGGCATCAGTCACGAGGTGTGCTCTCTTGCGGGCGCTTGGAAATTGAACAAACTCATTGCACTTTATGACGACAATGGCATCTCCATTGATGGCGCGGTCAAACCCTGGTTCGTTGACAACACCCCAGAGCGATTCAAAGCCTACGGTTGGCATGTGGTTGGGCCAATAGACGGGCACGACACCAATGCGGTCGCAGAGGCCATCTCTCTTGCCAAGGCTCATCGTGAAAGCCCCACGCTCATCATCTGCAAAACCACCATCGGCCAAGGCAGCCCCAACCGCGCCAACACCTCCAAAGCACATGGCGAGCCCTTTGGTGAGCAAGAGATTGAATTGACTCGACAAGCGCTTGGTTGGCCTCATCCCCCCTTTGAAATCCCAGCGGACATCTACAAAGACTGGGATGCCAAACAAAAGGGTGCCGAACTTGAGTCCGCTTGGCACACGCTTTTTGAAGACTATCAAAAAAGCTACCGTGAACTCGCAACCCAATTGACTCGGCGAATGAACGCCGGGCTGCCCGTGTCTTTTGAAGGGCAAGTCAAAGGGCTGATCGATCAATTCGAAAAAGAAGCCCCAAGTGTGGCCAGTCGAAAAGCCTCACAAATGGTCCTTGAAAAACTGACCGCCTCTTTGGGTGAGTTATTGGGTGGCAGTGCAGATCTCACCGGATCCAACCTCACTCAAACCAGCTCAACAGGCGCTTTTAGAATCACGCCCAGTGGGCTCATCGCGTCCGTGGGCGAAGAGCAGCGCCCCAACCACATCAACTTCGGGGTGCGTGAGTTTGGCATGGCAGGGATCATGAATGGCTTGGCTTTGCATGGAGGCTATATCCCTTATGGGGGCACCTTCTTGACCTTTAGCGACTACAGTCGCAACGCCATCCGAATGGCCGCACTCATGAAGTTGCGCGTGATCCACGTCTTCACTCACGACTCGATCGGCTTGGGTGAAGATGGCCCGACCCATCAGTCCATCGAACATGCATCAAGTCTTCGCCTCATTCCGCAATTGAATGTTTGGCGCCCTTGCGACACCACAGAAACCGCGGTGGCTTGGGGTCACGCCATTCGAACCCAGGACAGACCTTCGGCATTGCTTTTGTCACGGCAAAATTTAAACCACGCGCCCAAACGCGATGCAAGCCAAATCATCAAAGGGGGCTATGTGGTCTCAGACGCTCAAGATGCTGGACTGGATCGGCCCGCTCAAGCGGTGATCATTGCCACGGGCTCCGAAGTTTCTTTGGCGCTCAAAGCACAAGCTCTTCTTGCCAAAGAAGGCGTTGCCACCCGCGTGGTCTCCATGCCCTGCACACAAGTCTTTGATGCACAAGCGGATGAATACCGTCAGGACGTTTTGCCCAAGCACACCCCATTGATTGCGGTCGAGATGGGTGCGCGTGACTTTTGGTGGAAATACAAAGTCTGTGCGGTGGTCGGCATCGATCAATTTGGCGAGAGCGCGCCGGCTGCGGATTTGTTCCAGCATTTTGGCTTCACGCCTGAGCATGTTGCCCAAACGGTCAAAGCGGCCATCAAAGATTCAAACCCTTAAAAACCATCCCTACAGGAAAAAATATCATGAGCATCAAAATAGGCATCAACGGATTTGGTCGCATCGGACGCATGGTCTTTAGAGCCGCCATCGAGAACTTCAAAGACATCCAAATTGTCGGCATCAATGATCTGCTCGAGCCTGATTACTTGGCTTACATGCTCAAATACGATAGCGTACACGGGCGCTTTAAGGGTGACATCCAAGTCCAGGGCCACACGCTGATCGTCAATGGGCAATCCATTCGTTTGACCGCCTTGAAAGACCCCAGCGAACTTGACTGGGGCAGCATTGGAGCAGACACGGTCGTTGAAGCCACGGGCCTCTTCTTGAGCCATGATGTCGCATCCAAGCACCTCAGTGCGGGTGCTAAAAAAGTCATCCTGTCAGCCCCCTCCAAAGACGACACCCCCATGTTTGTGTACGGCGTGAATCACGAAACCTATGCGGGTCAAGCCATCATCTCCAATGCTTCTTGCACGACCAATTGCTTGGCTCCTATTGCCAAAGTCTTGCATCAAAAATGGGGCATCAAACGCGGCTTGATGACCACCGTGCATGCCACCACAGCCACCCAAAAGACCGTTGATGGTCCCTCCAACAAAGACTGGCGTGGTGGGCGTGGCATCTTAGAAAACATCATCCCAAGCTCAACCGGTGCCGCCAAAGCCGTGGGCGTGGTGATCCCGGAGCTCAATAAGAAACTGACCGGCATGTCCTTGCGCGTGCCCACCTCAGACGTGTCTGTGGTGGACCTCACCGTTGAGTTGCTTAAACCGGCCACCTATGCAGAAATTTGTGCGGAGATGAAGTCTCAAAGTCAAGGCGCTTTAAAAGGCATTCTTGGTTACACCGAAGACAAAGTGGTGGCAAGCGACTTTCGGGGAGAACCCTGCACCAGTGTCTTTGATGCGGAAGCTGGCATCGCTTTGGATGACACCTTTATCAAAGTCATTTCTTGGTATGACAATGAATGGGGCTACTCCAACAAAGTGCTCGAAATGGTCAAAGTGCTTGCCGCTCACCCATGAAGCCGCGCTTGAATGAACCCCTTTTGCAAGCCGCACAGGTCTGTCCATGCGTCCTTGCGTTTGGGTTCACCTTGTGCAGCCCCCTGAAGGTGAATGCTTCAAAAGGATCCGATGAATGACCTTGCCCATGCACACGCAGCCTTGCAAGACCAAATCTTGCAAGCCAAGGCCCGCTCTCAACTTTTAAGCATTCGCGGCTTGGGCAGCAAAGATTTTTACCACCCCTTGCCCGCGCATTTAAGCACCCTGCCCTTGCACACCCGTGCGCTTGACGGCGTCATCAATTACGAGCCCACAGAGTTGTTTGTCCAAGTCGCTGCTGGCACGTCTTTGCGCCAAGTTGAGGCCTTGCTAGATGCTCAGGGTCAATGCCTGCCTTTTGAGCCGCCAAGGCTGAGGGTTCCAGGGCAAGACGCGCTTGACAAGGGGGATGCCACCATTGGCGGCATGGTCGCCTGTGGCTTGAGTGGCCCAGCTCGCGCCAGCGTGGGTGGCCTCAAAGACTTTATCCTTGGCGCCAATTTGATCAATGGCAAGGGTGAGCATTTGGTCTTTGGTGGACAGGTGATGAAAAATGTAGCTGGGTATGATGTCTCTCGCGTGCTGGCAGGCTCTATGGGCACCCTAGGCCTCATCACCGAGGTCACCTTGAAAGTGCTGCCCAAGACCTTGGGCGAATGCAGTTTAAAAACACGTCTGCCCTTGCGGCAAGCTTTGGCTTTCATTCAAGGCCTTGGACAACGCCCATGGCCCCTCAATGCAAGCTCTTTCTTGGCTGACAGCGCTTTGAGCAATGCCTCTGATGGGGTGGAGTGTGTGCTCAGACTCAAGGGTGCCAAAGCCGCCGCGCAATCCTCCCTTGCCAGCATTCAATCTGAGCTGCTCGCCATGGGCCAACATCCAGAGGTGATGAGTGAGCCTCAAGCGCAAGCACACTGGGAGAGCCTTCGCGACCAAACGCATCCATTTTTGACGACACCCCCACACCAAGATTCTTCCCTATGGCGAATCTCCTTGCCCCTTAAGGCCTTGAAACAAGGCCCCCCCACCTTTGCGCGCAACGCTTTGAGCGAATGGTTTGGGGCCTTGCATTGGGTGTGGGCCGACGAGAAAGAGGCGCGCGTGGTTCAAAAGGAGGTCTTGGGCCTGGGCGGCTCGCTAAGCCTTTGGCGTGCCGCCAAAGGTCATGAAGACGACGACCCCCCTCTTAAAGGCTTGAGCACGGGCGTTGAGGGCCCTGTCATGCAACTGCAAAACAATCTTCAACGCGCTTTCGATCCGGGTGGTGTTTTTAACACCGCCCGCACTCAACCCTGATCCCCTCTCTCGAGATGCTCTAATGAGGATGCCATGCAAACCCAACTCGCCCCCCAATTTCAACTCACGGCTCAAGGTCAATTGGGCGAGTCCATTCTTAGAAAATGCGTGCATTGCGGTTTTTGCACTGCCACTTGCCCGACTTATCAATTGCTGGGCGATGAGCTGGATGGACCCAGAGGAAGAATTTATTTGATCAAAGAGGTCCTTGAAGGGGCCACGCCCACCCAAAAAACCCAACAGCATCTTGATCGCTGCTTGACCTGTCGCAACTGTGAAAGCACTTGCCCAAGTGGCGTCGATTATGCGCACTTGCTTGACGTGGGTCGAGAGATTGTTGAAAAAGCGGTTCCCCGCTCCTTTGGGGCTCAGCTCACGCGTTGGCTTCTTAAAAGGGGCTTGACCTCCAGTCTTTTTAAGCCGGCCTACAAAGTGGCACAAACACTGCGTCCACTTTTACCCAAGTTTGTGAGATCGAAAATCACCCCGCAAAAAGATCCGGGCGTGTGGCCAAGCGCCAAACATCTCAAACAAGCGCTCCTCTTAGAGGGTTGCGTTCAAGACGCAATGATGCCCAACGTGAACTCAGCCACGGCGCGTGTTTTGAATGCCCTCTCGGTTCAAACCATCATTGCGCCCAAGGCACAATGCTGTGGCGCGCTTGCACATCACTTGAACGACGTGTCCCTCGCGCACGCACACATTAAAGCCAATATCGATGCGTGGTGGCCTTGGATTGAACAGGGTGTCGCCTACATCGTGATGAATGCCTCTGGGTGTGGGGTCATGGTGAAAGATTACGGTCATCTTTTAAGGCACGACCCTTTGTACGCAGACAAAGCGCAGAGGATCAGCGCACTCACGCTAGACATTGGTGAAGTGCTTGCTTTGGAAGTTCAAGCGTTACAAAACCTTCTCCATCCCCAGGTACTTAAAAGTTTGGGACAAGCCGTGTTTCATCCACCTTGCACCCTTCAACACGGTCAAAAAATCAAAGGCCGCGTAGAGGACACGCTCAGTGCACTTGGCTTTGCGCTGAGCTTGCCACCCAAGGAGGCCCATCTGTGTTGTGGCTCCGCTGGCACCTACTCTGTCTTAGAGCCCACCTTGTCCAATGCGCTTAAAGAAAGAAAACTGCAAAACCTCTTGGACTCTAAGCCCGCCGTGATCTTGAGTGCAAATGTAGGCTGCATCTCACACCTTCAAAGTGCAAGCACAGTCCCCGTTGAACATTGGGTTGAGTGGCTTGATGCAGCCATGACGAAATCGCAGGCCTTGGGCGCTTGAATCCCACAGCCCTTTAGGGCTGCGCTTGTAGTGCAAGCTCGATCTCTGAAGATAGGGACGAGGGGGCGTCTTGAGGGGCAAAGCGTTTTAAAACCCGTCCGTTTTTACCAACCAAGAATTTGGTGAAATTCCACTTGATCGCCTGTGTGTTCAAGAGACCTGGGGCTTGAACCTTCAGCCACTTAAAGAGCGGGTGTGCCTCCTCGCCATTGACTTCGATTTTTTGCATGAGCAAGAACTCAACTCCATACTGGGTGGCGCAAAATTGAGCAATCTCCTCTTCACTTTTGGGATCTTGTCCGCCAAATTGGTTGCATGGAAAACCCATCACCACCAAGCCCCGAGGCGAATAGCTTGTATGAAGCTCTTGCAAGCCTTTGAGTTGGGGCGTAAAACCACACGCACTGGCAGTGTTGACCAGCAACAACACTTGGTCCTTGAAGCGACTGAAATCAAGCTCATCGCCTTTGATGTCTTTTGCACTGAATTCAAAGATGCTTTGCATGCCCATTCAATCTCTCTGTTTAGTTGTTCAACTCGGCTTGCCTGACTTCATCGAGCAGTCTTTCCATCTCTGCTGCGTGTTTTAACAAATTGCTTTCATGCCATTTTTTAATCACCCACATGACCGAGGCCACCAAAATGCCAAAACCCGTCAATGCTTCATAAGCGTCTAGCCCCACTCCCGTCAAAAAAGCGTAGCCACCACCCAAAATCAAAATACAGGTTTGCTCATTGAAGTTTTGAACGGCAATGGAGCGGCCCCCACCCATCAAAATGTGCCCTCGGTGTTGCAACAAGGCATTCATCGGGACCACCAAAAATCCGCCCAAACCACCCAGCAAAACCAAAAAAGGTGCCGCCACCCACGCATCTCGAATGAAGTTCATTCCCAAGACCATCAACCCCATGGCGATACCAAATGGAATCACATTGGTTGCTTGGTCCAGTCGCATCTTGACAGACGCCAAGACCGCCCCAACAGCTGTTCCTATTGCAACCACACCCACCAAGGAGGAGGCCTGGGTGGTTGAGTAGTGCAAGGCGGCAGCGCTCCAGGCAAGAACGATATACCTCAAATTGCCCGATACGCCCCAAAACAGTGTGGTCGTCGATAAAGAAATTTGACCCAGCTTGTCAAGCCAAAGTTTTTTATTGCATTCTAAAAAGTCAGGGGCCAAAGACCACAAGTTTCCCAGTCGCGATCTCTCAGGGTTACTTGGCAACGGCCGCAACTCGACGCCGGTCATGGGAATGCGCGTATTGAACCACGCAGCCAATGCATAAATCAAGATCAACACCGAAATGGCGGCTTCCGCACGCGTATCGATGCCCGTGTCTATGAACGGGAAATCCCATCCCAGCAACCACGAAGAAAACGAATCCCCCACCAGTTGACCGCCCAACAAAACACCCAAAATAATGGATGCAATGGTCAAACCCTCAATCCACCCATTGGCTTTGACCAATTGAGAGGCGGGCAGCAATTCTGTGAGGATGCCATATTTGGCCGGCGAGTACGCTGCAGCGCCTAGGCCCACCACCGCATACGCCACCAAGGGATGCAAACCAAAAAGCATCAACAAGCAGCCAAGGACCTTGACGGCATTGCTGTTGAACATCACCTTGCCCTTGGGCTTTGCGTCAGCATAGGCCCCTACAAAAGGGGCCAAGACCACATAGAAAAAAGCAAACATGGGCACCAACGCTGCACGTTCCCATTCGGGATAGCCTTGCGTTCTAAGCAACTCTACAGCGCCAACGAACAATGCGTTGTCAGCAAGAGAGCTAAAAAACTGTGCAACCATGATGGTGTAAAAACCCGGCTTCATCTTTTAAAAGCCCACACGCATCGGTTTCACCAAAGATTCAAACGAATTATCAAAAGTCATCTCAATCAACGAATTTCTTTCTTAGAATGCTAAGGTATCTTCACTTTTGCCTTTATAACACGACAGACAGACTTTTTTCAGCATGACCAGACCAATTAAAGCCTTTGTTGACACAAAAGCCCTTAAAGCCAACCTTTCTTGTGTTCGACATAAATCAGCTCAAAGTCAAGTCCTCTCTGTTGTCAAAGCCAATGCCTACGGACACGGCATTGAGCGGGTATTTGAGGGGCTCAAGAGCTCTGATGGCTTTGGTGTGCTCGAGGTTTGTGAAGCACACGTCCTGCGGGACCTCGGGTTTAGAGGTCCGATTGTTTTGCTCGAAGGTGTTTTTGGTCCACGTGAGCTTGAGGACTGTTCGCGACTCCAACTTTGGCATGCGGTGCATTGCAGTGAACAAATCGATTGGTTAAGCCGTCACAAAACTCACAAAGCGCATCGGGTATTTTTAAAGATGAACTCTGGCATGAATCGATTGGGATTCAAGCCCGCGCAATTCAAATCCGTTTGGAGCCGTCTGAACGCCTTGCCACAAGTCGAAGAAATCTCACTCATGACGCATTTCAGCGATGCAGACCTGCCCGGTGGCGTTCAATTGCAACAGTCCCTCTTTGAACACCACGCCCAAGATTTAATCGGTGAGCGCTCATTGGCCAATAGCGCCGCCTTGTTTTTAAACCCCTTGGACAACGCCCTCAGTCAAGACTGGGTAAGAGTTGGCATTGCCCTGTATGGTGGATCCGTCAATTATCCAAGCCAAACATCCAGCGACTGGGATCTCAAGCCCGTGATGTCTTTTCGAAGCAAAGTCATCGCCACCCAAGACCTCAAAGCAGGTGATACCGTGGGTTATGGGTCGACCTTCACTGCCACTCAGCCTATGAAGATCGGAATTGTGGCTTGCGGATATGCAGATGGCTACCCGCGCTCAGCCAGCACGGGCACGCCTATTTTGGTCAATGGACATCTGACACAGACCCTTGGGCGCGTGAGCATGGACATGCTCACTGTAGATTTAAGTCCTTTGCCGCAGCTTGGCCAGATTGATCCCGTCGGCGCTGAAGTCACGCTATGGGGTGCAGCTCAAACAGGCGAGAGGCTTGACATCGATGTCGTTGCGCATCACGCCAAGACCTTGGCCTATGAGCTCATGTGCGGCCTTGCCACTCGAGTGCCCTTTGAAGTGATTGACTCGCCTGATTAAACGATCTCCGAGTTCACTTCAAAACAAAACTCACGCCTGGGGCGCTTAAGGGGATTGTCGCTTTAAGGGTTGCTCGTTTTAAAGCGTTCGGCCAAAGCTTGCGTCTGCTGTGCCAGCATCACCGCCTCCACACCCACAGCCATAAAAACGCCACCCAAATTCAAATAGTGCTTAGAGAGCTTTTCATCCGCGGTCAAAAAGCCTGGCGCCTTGCCAGCCTTTAATATTTTTGCAAAGGCCCCTTCAATGGCAGCTCTGACCGCCGGGTGATCTTGTTGTCCCACATAACCCATTGAGGCCGACAAGTCCGCGGGCCCAATGAACACACCATCGACACCTTCTACCGCCGCAATTTCTTCAATGTTGTTCAAAGACTCTTGGGTTTCGACTTGAACGAGCAAACAAATCTCTTGATTGGCATGGCGAGCGTAATCTTTGATTCGACCCCAACGAGATGCCCGCGCGCCACCCATGCCTCGAATACCTTCTGGGGGATACCTCGTGGCCCTGACCAAGTCTCGAGCTTGCTGTGCATTGTCCACCATGGGCACCAAAATCGATTGCACGCCAATATCCAAATACTGCTTGATCAATGTCACCCCGATATGTCCGTGGCCGACCGGTACTCTCGCTACGGCATGAACCGTTGGATGGCCTGAGATGACTTGCAACTGCGCCAAGATGGAGTTGATGTCATTGGGTGAGTGCTCACCATCAATGAGCAGCCAATCAAAACCCGCACCGGCACAAATGTCTGTCGTATAGGGGTTGGCCAATCCCAGCCAAAGACCGATTTGTGGGTGCCGATCTTTCAATGCTTGTTTAAATGTGTTTTTAAAGTTGTTCATGGTGGTACAAATGAAGTTCGCCTCACGTTTTTTAATGCCGCTCTTTCGCAGGCCATTGTTTCAGCGCTTATCATAGAGCATCCCCATGGCTTTGCCGTGGGTGTTTTCACTTGCAATGGCGCATGGTTGGGAGAGCCTCTCTTTTGTGTGTTTTGATCATTTTCTCTAAAATGCACCTTGGATTGTTTTTTGTGTTTTCATACACCCCCGCCCAAAGCCTCCCACTGACTTCTATCAAATGTCCTCCTTTTTAGACTCTGACCCCATGAAAGCGCAGGTGCTGGTTTTGGCCGCGGGCCGCGGTGAGCGCATGCGCCCGCTGACTGACCATACACCCAAGCCCCTTTTAAAAGTCAGTGACAACTCACTCATTGAGTGGACACTCCAAGGTCTGCATTCAAGTGGCTATGCCAAGGTGCTGATCAACACCGCTTGGTTGGGCGAACAAATTAGGCACGCTTTGGGAGCGTCCTTCACGCCCTCTCAAGCCCAAGGGGCCACGCCCATGCAACTGGCGTATTCCGCTGAAGATGTGGACTTTGGTTCGGCCCTTGAAACCGCTGGAGGCATTGTTCGAGCGCTGCCCCAGTTGAGCGACCCCTTTTGGGTGGTCGCCGCAGATATCTTTTGTCCAAGCTTTCGCTTTGATTCCTCTTATTTATCTGCCCTCAAGGCATCTGCTTTTTTGGGGCATCTTTGGCTCGTCGACAACCCCCCTCATCACCCGCAGGGTGACTTTTGCACAGACTCCACGGGTATGGCGACCCTTTCACGGTCTTTGTCCCCGTTTGAACCATCGCACACACTCACATTCAGCACCATTGGTGTTTATAAACACGCCTTTTTTGAAACTTTTGCAAGCGAGATCCCTTTTGGAAATCCCCACGGCATCAAAGCGCCCTTAGGTCCAATTTTAAAACGGGCCATCCAAGCGCAATCCGTCTTGGCATCGCAATTGAGCGGACAATGGGTTGACGTAGGTACGCCTGAGCGTTTGGCCTTGTTGAATCATCCTTAACCTTTCACCTTCTATTTTCATGACGCCTTTTCAAAAACGCCGACAACACTTAGCCTCCCTCTTAGGCAAGGGAGATGTCGCAGTTGTTCCAACTGCACCCGAGCAAAGTAGAAACCGCGATTCAAATTACCCATACCGCTTTGATAGCTATTTTCACTACTTAACGGGCTTTGAAGAACCCAATGCACTTTTGCTGCTCAATGACCAAGCTGAGAGCATTTTGTTTTGTCAACCCAAAGATTTAGAGAAAGAAATTTGGGATGGCTACCGCTTGGGTCCCGAACACGCACCCCAAACACTTGGTGTTACACAAGCCTTTTCTATCGACGATCTGGACAAAATCGCGCCGGCTTTTTTAAGCAACCATGAGTCGATTTGGTTTCCCTTTGGTGTGAACCCCTCGATGAAAGACCATCTAGAGCGCTGGCTGGAGGAGATTTCTAAAAAAGTGCGAACAGGTGTGCGCGCCCCACATACTTTAAAGAATGCATGCCTGCTTCTTGATGAGATGCGCTTGATCAAAGACGCCCATGAAGTTCAAACCATGCAAAAGGCTTGTGACATTTCTTCTTTGGCACATATCAAAGCCATGCAGTTTTGTTCTCACGCCATCAAACAAAAAGTCGACATCAAAGAGTACCACTTAGAGGCCGAACTGCTGCATGAGTTTAGGAGGCATGGCTCTGAGTTTCCTGCATACACCTCCATTGTCGCTGCTGGCGCAAACGCTTGTGTACTTCACTACAGAGCAGATAAAGCGCCCATTTTGTCAGGTGACCTGGTCCTCATTGACGCGGGGTGTGAACTCAATGGCTATGCCAGTGACATCACACGAACCTTCCCTGCAAATGGCCGCTTCACCTCACCCCAAAAAGACATCTACGAGTGTGTTTTGAAAGCCCAGGAGGCGGCCATCGCGGTCACCAAGCCTGGTGCGAAGTTCAGCGACCCCCATGAAGCCAGTGTGCGCGTTTTATGCGAAGGCTTGATGGCCTTGGGAATTCTCAATCAAAGCGCTCACGGCAACTTAGACGATGTCATAGAACACCGAAAATACACGCCTTTTTATATGCATCGCACAAGCCACTGGCTAGGGATGGATGTGCACGACTGCGGCTCTTACGTTCAAGCGCCAAACCCAGACACGCCCGCTTGCACACTGGCCTGGTCTGAATTAGATCCCTTGAAACCCGCAAGCTCCAGCACACAGCCAAGTCGAACACTTCAAGCGGGCATGGTGCTCACGATAGAGCCGGGTCTCTACATCCGACCCAGCCCCGATGTCCCAGAGAAGTACTGGAACATTGGCATTCGAATTGAAGACGACGCCCTGATCACACCCAATGGTGTTCAACTCCTTAGCAGAGGCGTGCCCGTTGGTGTCTCTGACATCGAACAACTGATGTCTTAAAGTCGACCCCTCCATAAATTCAATCACACTGTTAGTTATTTTCAATTGGCCTTATCAATTGATCTTAGCTATCATTACCTTTGTTCTGATTGTTTTTATTTATCTAGGAGATCTCGATGTCACCCACACAAGCCCCGCTCATCAACACCATGGCCAATTTAGAATCTGCTTTTGCAGGTGAATCTATGGCGCACATCAAGTACCGTTATTTTGCAAAAATATGCCGAGAATTGGGCGACACGGCAAGCGCAGCCGTTTTTGAAGAAACGGCCCATCAAGAAGCCCTTCATGCTTTTGGCCATTTGGATTTGCTTTATCCAAAAAACACTTTAACGCCTGCTAAAGTGTTGCAAATGGCCATTGATGGGGAAACCTATGAGTATGCACACATGTACCCGGGCTTTAAGAAAGTCGCCATTGAGGAAGGTAACCTCTTGGCAGCAAAGGAAATGGACGAACAAATCGCTGAATCTCAAGAACACGCCTGTGAGTTTGCCAAAACCCTTTTAAAAGCCCAAAAACGATTTTCTGCATTGGCCAAAGTTGAGGAGCGACATGCCATGCAATACCAAGACCAACTCTCGCGTTTAGCATCCTGATGTCTGAACACGCATTTAATTTTTTTAACATTGAGGAGCCCTCCTATGAGCACAACTTTTAAAACTTATATTTGTATTGTCTGTGGCTTTATTTATGATGAAGCGGCGGGACTGCCAGACGAGGACATTGCACCTGGCACACTTTGGGAAGATGTGCCCGCTGCTTGGGCTTGTCCTGAATGCGGCGTATCCAAATCAGACTTTGAAATGGTTGAGCTTTAATGCGTCTAGGCTGAACATCCCCTCTTTCTTTGGCACTTCGGCCTGCGCCCAGGGAGCACAAACTTCAACTTTGTGCTCCCTTTGTATTTTTGATGCTTCTAACACCTACAATCATGATTCTCCAAGATTTGGACTGCTTGAGGGCTCACCTTGTCCTTTGCGCTGCCAGATGTGCACTTGAATGCTAGGATCTATTTTCATGACTCAAAATAAAAGCCAACCCCCTGATCTGTCCATTGAGCAAGGGCGTGAACGCGCGCGACAAGAGCTTGGCCGAGCAGCCCTGAGGTACCACGAGTTTCCAACACCTGGAAAAATAGGCGTTCGAGCAACCAAACAACTGACCAACCCAAGAGATTTGGCACTTGCATATTCTCCTGGCGTTGCTGCGCCATGCGAAGAAATTGTCAAAGACCCCAATGCGGCTTTTAAGTATACGGCTCGCGGCAATTTGGTGGCTGTGATCACCAACGGTACCGCCGTGCTCGGTTTGGGAGATATTGGCCCTTTGGCGGCCAAGCCCGTGATGGAAGGCAAAGGTGTTTTATTTCAAAAGTTTGCCGGTATTGATGTCTTTGACATTGAAATCAACGAAAAAAATGTAGATAAACTCGTCGACATCATTGCCTCCTTAGAGCCGACCTTTGGGGGCATCAATTTAGAAGATATCAAAGCACCTGACTGCTTTGTGGTCGAGAGAAAGCTTCGTGAACGCATGAAGATACCTGTCTTTCACGATGACCAACACGGCACAGCCATTGTCGTGGGAGCCGCGATTTTAAATGGCCTCAAAATTGTCAAAAAAGATCTCAAAGACGTCAAAATTGTCACCTCTGGCGCTGGGGCTGCTGCATTGGCCTGCCTGGGACTGCTATTGAAACTGGGCGTGCCTAAGCACAACATCTTCGTTACCGATTTGGCTGGTGTTGTCTATCAAGGTCGCACCGAGCTCATGGATGAAGACAAAATTCAATTCGCACAAGACACTCCAGCAAGAAGCTTGGCTGAAGTCATCGTGGACGCAGATGTGTTCATGGGTCTGTCCGCCGGTGGCGTTCTTAAGAAAGACATGGTCAAAACCATGGCCAAGAACCCCATTATTTTGGCTTTGGCCAATCCAAGCCCAGAGATCCTTCCAGAAGATGTCAAAGCCGTCAGAGACGACGCCATCATTGCAACGGGGAGAACCGACTACCCCAATCAAGTCAATAATGTCCTTTGCTTTCCCTACATCTTTCGTGGCGCCTTGGATGCAGGCGCATCCACGATCACCACGGAGATGGAAATTGCTGCCGTCTACGCGATTGCTGAACTCGCGCAAGCTGAACAAAGCGAAGTGGTCGCCGCCGCCTACTCGGGTGAAGACCTCAGCTTTGGAGCAGAGTATTTAATCCCCAAACCCTTTGATCCCCGATTGATGATCAAGATCGCGCCTGCCGTTGCTCAAGCAGCGGCTGACAGCGGCGTTGCGCTAAGACCCATTGCAGATATGGATGCATACCGAGAAAAACTTCAAAGTTTTGTGTATGCCTCAGGTCAGGCAATGAAGCCCATTTATGCGTCTGCGAAAAAAGCCATCAACAAACGTGTTGCTTACGCTGAGGGCGAGGAAGAACGTGTTTTGAGAGCCGTTCAAGTGGTGGTGGACGAAAACTTGGCCTCTCCCACCCTGATTGGTCGACCTGCAGTGATTCAGCGTCGCATTGAACAATTTGGGCTTCGTTTAAAAGAAGGCATCGATTACCAAGTCGTCAATGTTGAACACGATCACCGCTATAGAGATTTTTGGCAAACTTATTGGAAAATGACCGCCAGAAAGGGGGTCACTGAACAACTTGCCAAAATCGATATGCGCCGACGACTCTCCCTCATAGGGACCATGTTGTTGCACAAAGGCGAGGTGGATGGCTTGATCTGTGGCACTTGGAGTACCCCAGAGACTCACCTGAACTACATTGACCAAGTGATTGGCCACCGCGCGGGCGTGAGTACCTATGCCTGCATGAATGGCCTGCTCTTGCCAGATCGACAAATTTTTCTGGTCGACACCCACATCAATTATGACCCCAGTGCCGAGCAATTGACTGAAATCACCATCATGGCCGCTCAGGAAATGATGCGCTTTGGCATTCGTCCAAAAGCCGCACTTTTATCGCATTCGAATTTTGGAAGTGCCGATACCCCTACAGCCATCAAAATGAGAGCGACTCTTGCCATGGTACAAGCACAGGCTCCTTGGCTTGAAATAGATGGCGAAATGCACGGTGACTTGGCCCTTGACAGCGTGCACAGAGAAACCATCATGCCGGGCTCAAACCTCAAGGGCAACGCCAACTTATTGGTCCTCCCCAATTTAGATGCGGCCAACATCGCCTATAACCTCTTAAAAACAGCCGCTGGCGGTAACATTGCAATTGGCCCCGTTTTACTGGGTGCAGCGAAACCCGTTCATATTTTGACCGCCAGCACCACAGTTCGACGAATTGTCAATATGACAGCCTTGACAGTTGCAGACGCGAATGCGAACAGGCTTTGATTTTTGTGGAAGTAAGCACCAGCTTACAAAAGGCCAAAGACCCTTCTTCTTGCTGAATTATTAAGCAAGCTCTTGCATTCAAACGTCAATTCTGTGACAATCTGTTTTGAGGTTTGGGGGTTATCTCAGGTTCGCCACATGCAACTAACCCCTTAGTTTTTCTAGAAAGTCAAACGGAGATGGATACGCCACTTCGTACAGTCAAATCTAATATTGTTCAGTCAATTCGAGCATTCACTGTGAATGATTTGCAATTGGCTGCACAAGAACTTAGTCACCACTTTTTGTACGCCAATCTAGCCCAAGCACTGAGCAAACAAGATGTCTTGGACACCATTGTTCAACAATTCACTTTCCCTGCTCAAACCAGTAAAAGTTTCGATGCCTTGTATGACAGCATGACCGACCCCTTGCACAAATCTGGCCCTCAGCCAGGTTTTGTCGTGGTTTTAGAGCACATCCCCTCCCATGCCAAGTTCGATAAAGAGGCCCGAGAGCAGTTGCTCGACATTTTTCGTGAGACCTCCGATTATTGGTCAGACCGCAAAGTGCCGTTTCGTTGCTTTTACTCTTTCTCAGTGGCCCGTGTCCCTTCTGTTTTGGACTTTGAGCGCCCCCCGATCACGACTACCGATGTATCTGGCATCGATATCATTGAAGAGGTCGAAAAAATGCCCACGGACAAACTGGTGGACATCTCTCCCTTGGCGCTTCGCATGAGCAGCCCGTTCAATGCGGGCTATTGGTTGACTGCCGCCTAAGGAAAAATTTAAAGATCTCGATCAAAGTCGCAACGTGTTGCGGCTTTTTTCTTATCCTATAAGAATTGTCTCTACTGGCACAGAGATTGCACAACTTCGATAAACTCTTTGACACCGACCTCTTGCGCTCGTCGCTGAAAATCAAACTCTCCCTTGAAGCTTCTCTGCGCTAGCCAAGGCTCTAGCGTATGTCTGAGGATTTTTCGCCTTTGGCTGAAAGCCACTTGAACCATCTCTGAGAACTTTGCCTCATCCAAAATAGCCGCCTGCTTTCTGGGCACCATTTTGACCACGGCGCTCAGTACTCTTGGGGGCGGATCAAATGCATCCATTCCCACATCAAGTACACGCGTCATCTCGTAGCGCCACTGAAGCATGACACTCAATCGACCATAATCCGAGCTGTTGGGGCTGGCCAACATGCGATCGACCACCTCTTTTTGAAGCATGAAGTGCTGGTCTTGGATCATCTCCACAAACTTGAGCAAATGAAAAAGAATAGGCGTAGAAATGTTATAGGGCAGGTTGCCCACAACGCGAAGTGGCTTAGTGCCCAACTCTTCAAACAATTGACCAAAATGAACAGTTAAAACGTCCGCCTGTATCACCTTTAACCGTGGGTTGCCCTTTAATATTTGCGCCAAATCGCGATCCAACTCAACCACACACAACTGATCCAAGCGATTTAAAAGCGGGCGTGTGATGGCCGACTGACCGGGTCCAATCTCCACAACTGCTTGCCCTAATTGGGGGTCGATGGCGGAGACGATTTTGTCAATGACCCCAACGTCCACCAAAAAGTGCTGTCCGAATCTTTTTTTAGCAATGTGTTTCACAACCGTTTGAACTTGAATTCAACTCCTTTGACGTGGTCCTATGAGAAACTAGACTTATTTCGTCAAGGTTTGCGGCTCTTCACGGTACTCTATAAACACCCGGCCTCTGATTTCTTGAGCCCAATCGTTAAACGCTTGTTCAAATTTATTTTCTCTCAAAGCATTTCTAGCCACATCTCTTTGCTCTTTGATCGTCATTGGATTTTTTCTTCTCTCTAAGACCTCGATCAAATGAACACCGAAGCGAGACATCACTGGATCTGAAACTTCCCCCACCTTAAGTCGGTTCATGGTTTCCTCAAATTCAGGCACAAACATCCCAGTTGTCGCCCAGCCCAAGTCTCCCCCTGTTGGTGCAGAACCATCTTGTGAGATCTCCCTGGCCACTTGCGCAAAATCAACTTGCCCGCTATCGATTTGTTTTTTGACATTAAAGAGTCGAACACGAATCGCATTCATGCTATCTTGCCCTGAGGCGCGCATCAAAATGTGCCGCACACGCGTTTGATTGGAAGTGAGCTCATCGCTCATCGAAGACTTCTCCACCAACTTAAGTAAATGCAGGCCTGCGCCAGACCGAACGGGGCCCACCACATCACCGACTTTAAGCCCTTGGAGACTGTTGATAAATAACTCTGGATATTTGTCCAAGGGTCTCAAACCCATTCGACCCCCAAGAGCTTTGTCTGGTGATTGAGAATACTTTTGCGCCAACTCAAAAAAATCTTCTTTGGCAAGCAGTTTGTCTTTAACCGCTTTCATCGTCTCTTGCGCGCTTTTCTCTTGCTCGGGGGAAGTCGTCTCCGGCAGACGGATCAATATTTGAGCGATCTCAATTTGAACTTGATCTGACTTGACCGTATTTTTTAACTCCTTTAAATATTGATCGATTTCGAGCTCTGTTATTTTGATCCTAGAGTTGACTTCCTTTTCTCTTAGTTTTTGCAAAGTCAGCTGGTTTTGTAATTCAGTCTTGAATTGCTTCAAACTAATGCCCGTGGTCTTTAATTTACCTCTAAACTCCTCGACATTGAGATTATTCCTAGAGGCCAAGTTTGATTCGGCTTGATCAATTTCACTTTCTTGCACCTTAACTCCTTGCTGCAAGGCCCATTGAAGTTGTGACTTCTCACTGATCACTTTCTCCATGAGTTCCTTGAGCAACACCGAAGAGGGTGGGGCTTGGACGCGTTGATTGGCCATTTGTGAAAGCCATTGCTGCATTTGAACCAAAATCTCTTGATTTGTGACAGGCTCACTGTCTACCAATGCAACGATATAGTCTGAAGATTGGCGCCTAGCATCTTGAGGTGCAAGCTCTACGCTGCGTTTGACACTTGAGGCGTCTTGACTTGAAGGCGTTGTGGGCTGCGCAGCAGAGGAGCTGAATGTAAGGCCCGAAGAACCCCCTGGTGCACGAAGATATTGAGCATGCACAAGAGACCCAAAAATAAGAAACACCCAGCCAAATAGGATGGCGTTTGATGCAATTAATTTTTTGTGTTTCATCGTATCAATCATATTTTCCAAACCGACTAGGTGCATTCATTGTTTCACGAAGATTTTGGTACCGAGGAATATTGTCTTTCAAGGTCTGCAATGGATTGATGCCGACTTTGCTAAAACCCACAAACTCCAGCTGAAACATGATGCGCTGATTGGACTGATTGCTAGCGACTTGAAGTCGCTCAAAAACAAGCCGGCCCAGCCAGCAACCTGCATCGTACTCCATTCCAACGATGGCATTGACCAATGCATGGTTTTGCGCATCAAAATTCAACCTTCCCACGCTGAACCATTGATCTTCCCCCAAGCCCCGACCAACCCCTAAATCTGTGCCCTTTTTACCCCATAAGTCATTCAAAGGCCACTGCCAAGCCAAATCAATCATTTCACTATTGACGTCTCGCTGAAAGCTATACGCCGCACTCAACAATCGATAGTTTGAAGGATAAAACCGCCCCCCAATCTTGGTTTGCATGGACTCTTTGGTTGAAGGATTGTACTGAAGGGTTGAGTCAACCGTAAAACTTGAAGCCATATTGACTGAGGCGCCCAAAAGCATGTCGCTCAAACGCTCTTTGGACACATTCACATCGGATGGCAATGACACCATTGGATTGGCAAATCTAAAGCGCTGAGCAAGGCCAAACCTTGCTCGTTCCTCGCCAGAAGACTGAGAAATCAATCGAGTACTTGCGCCCAACGTCAACAATCGATCATCAGAAACTCGGTCATATCCTGAAAAAGCATTTTCTGTATAAATGGTCGCAAAATTAAAATCATTTCTCCACGTGTCATAGACAGGCAAGTAGTTTTGTTTTCTGAAAGGCGTATTGACATAAAGGAATCGTGGCTCTAGGGTCTGAGTGTAGGTTTGCCCAGCCCAAGAGAACGGTCTTTCAAATACGGTCGTGGCATCCAAGCTAAATGTTGGGACCGTTACATTGGCTTGAGTTTGTCCATTGCTCAGTGCTCGATCAAATTCATACGCTCTATTGAGTAAACTCACCTTAGGCGTGATCGTTCCAAAGCCTAAATTGACAGGATAGCTTAATTTACTGACCAAGAGCGCCCGTTGGCCATTGGGTTGGCAGTCTAGGCTGCCTGCTTGACATGCCAGGCTTCGGTCGGCTTGGAATTTGGTAATGTCCGATTGCATTGAAAATTGCCAATTCCCAAGAGATGGACGATACCGAGTTGTCCATTGAGGGACTCGATCAAATGGAGGGGTAATGGGTGCTGTCAAATCCTGCAAGGTCTGCCAACGCAGACTCCTTAAATTAGAGCTCCATTCGCCAACGGCCCAATTCAAAGAGATGTCTCCTGGCAACAATCTCTCTGTTAATGGGTTAGTGGCTCTTGGAAAATCTCTCCAATAAAAGTCATCGCTTACACGCTTAATGTTTAAATTCAAGCCCAAGTGCTGATTCAACACCTCCAAACCACCTTGATGGGTTTGTGAATAGCCCCACCTTGTTTTATCTCTAAGTAAATCATGCTGCATATAGTCAAGTCTGATCAAACCACGCTCATCGGGGCCTTGATGCTCCAAGTATCGAAACTCACTTCCAAAATTTATACCTCTTTTGCTCCAAGTTGTTGCTTGAAAAGTTGCATCGCGATTGGGTGCGATGTTCCAATAAAACGGTTGCGTATACTCTAGACCACCAATGCTGTCCAAACCTATCGTGGGTGGTAGAAATCCGGACTTTCTATCCGAACTCAATGGAAAACTCAAGGAGGGAATTGGCAAAATGGGGATGCCTTTGAACTGCAAAGATGCGCCATTTGCTTGACCCTCATTGGTCTCGTTGTTGATATCGATCGATTGTGCCTTCAAAATCCAGTCTGGCAGCCAACTGGGCCCTGGCTTGACTTGGCAAGTGGTGAAGGTCGTTTCATGTACTTTTGCATGCTGGGCATCCAAGAACTCAATTCGCTGAGCTTGGCCATAGGCACCGTTTCTTAAGAAACTAAAGGCTGGATGAAGAAACTCTCCCTCAAAAGTTTCTATCTTCAGCTTCAATTGAGGCCCTTGGTAAATATTGCCAGCTTTATTGACTCTTACTTTTCCTTGGGCATTCATTACATCTGTACTTGAATCATAGTCAAGTTGATCTGCACGTATGACCGTATCGGCCCTTCGCATTGAAACGCTTCCCTCAAAATGTGTCTTGATGTCCGTTTGCCCAGACATCAAGTCCGCCTCAAAAAATGAAGGTGCTTTGTTTTTATTGTTGGGCGACACTCGCTCGCTCAGCAAGGAGCTTGGCTTTAAGACCAAACCGCTCATTGCAGAACTCTCTGTCACAGTTTGCGCTAAACTGCAGACACTTAATAAGCCCCCCCAAAAAACAAGCGGTAATTTCAACACAAGAAATTCATGAGTTTGAGTTTAAAGTAAAACAAGACATCTTGGACTTTCGTTGAAAGTGCACTCAAGATTTGTACAATTAGATTATCCATGAGTACAAGACCCCATTCAAATGCAATTTAATACAACTTCCATCGCCTGGAGCGACTCCAAGCGACAAAATGCTTTTCAAGAATGGCTCACTCCTCTTTGCAAGACGCATCATTTAAATCCCCAGACCTTGCGATTGGCCTCGGCTGACGCCAGTTTCAGGCGGTATTTTCGCATTGACAAGGCTCTAAGCTCCGCCAACTCCCTCATTATCATGGATGCGCCACCTGATCTTGAAAATTCGCACGGTTTTGTCAAAATCTGTCACCTGATGCGTCAAGCCCGTCTTTTGGTCCCTGATTTGCTTGATTGGCAAGAAACGCACGGGTTTTTGCTCTTGAGCGATCTGGGCAAAGAAACCATGATGCAAGCTCTCTCAAGTCCAACGGGCTTTTGGGGTGGGCTTACATCAGCTCCAAGCCAACCCAACCCTATATTAGAGCCCAATGAGAAAACGCTTGAATTGTTCAAAAAAGCATGCGCAGCTTTGATCACCTGGCAAGTGGCGAGCAAACCCCATGTATTGCCTGATTATGATCGTCCCTTACTCCTTAAAGAGCTTGATTTATTTCACACTTGGTACCTCACCCAAAACAAAAACCTAGATCAACAAGAGTTCGAACAAAAGTGGGCCACTTTATTGCCTTCTGTCTTTGAACAAATTGTGAAGCACAATCTCAGCACGCCAAGCGTTTTTGTTCACCGAGACTTTATGCCTAGAAACCTCATGCTCTCACTCGATTCGGATGAAGAAAGACTTGGTGTCCTTGATTTTCAAGACAGCGTCTATGGGCCCATTACCTACGATATTGCAAGCTTGATGCGAGATGCTTTTGTTTCCTGGCCCGAGGAGTTTATTCTTGATGTCTCCATCCGTTATTGGGAGCTTGCTAAAAATCAAGGTCTTTTAGACCAAAATGGTTTATGGAACGACTTCGGCGCCTTTTATAGAGAGATTGAGTGGATGGGTCTGCAAAGACACCTCAAAGTAGCCGGTATCTTCTCTAGGCTTTCCATTCGTGATCACAAGCACCACTACGCAAAAGACATCCCAAGATTCATCAACTACATTCGCAGCACATGTTTCAGATACCGAGAATTAGGACCCTTTCTGAAATTCATTGACCACGTTGAACAGATCCAAACCCAAGAGGGTTTTGCTTTTGGCAGAATTTGAAATCTTGATCCTTCACTCCATCACCTGTACATTAAATGCCTAGAATTTATTGCGACTTGGTCCTCAGTGCAAATGGCTCGTTTGATTTGCCGCAAAGAGCCGTTAAACATATTCAAGTGCTCAGGCTTCAGCCTGGTGATGAACTGACGCTGTTCAATGGGTTAGGTGGTGAATACACTTGTACCATTGAACACATGGGGCGCCAAAACGTTCAAGCTCAAACGCTTCAACATTTAACGCTTGAGCGCGAAAACGCTCAAAAGATCCACTTGATCGTCGGAATGCCCGCCAATGATCGCATGGACTGGTTGGTTGAAAAAGCCACTGAGCTTGGTGTTCAAAAAATCACGCCCCTCATGACCCAGCGCTCCGTGCTCAAACTCCAAGGCGAACGTGCCCTTAAAAAGACTCAACACTGGCAACTCATTGCCATTGGCGCTTGTGAACAATCTGGTAGAAACCGCATCCCCGTGATTGAAGAACCCATCACGCTTGGCAATTTACTGCAAGAGCGTCCAAGTGGCGAACTCCGCTTCGTTTTGTCCACCCACACGCTTGCGAGCCCATCGACTTTAAGCGCCATGGATGGCAAGATCATTCAAGTGCTGAGCGGGCCCGAGGGTGGACTCGAACCCAAAGAGGAAGACGCCTTGGTTGAAAGAGGTTTCACACCACTCTCTTTGGGATCCCGCATCTTAAGAGCAGAAACAGCGGCTATTAAAGCCTTGATTGATTTCACCCAAAAAGCTTAGGGCTAGTCTTGCCAATTGACTGCCGACTTTAACCAAGAAAGACCCTTGGAAGTTCCACCAGGTTCAGCACCGTGTTTAGGGCGATACTCCAATCCCACAAAACCTTTCCACTGGCAAGCCAATGCCGTCTCGTCCAACACTTGGAAAATATCCAAATAGTTAAGTTCTCCCAAATGAAGTTCTTCACGAGAGGGGACACCTGCGACTTGAATGTGCGCAACGCGTCCAGTTGGTAAGTAATGCTTAATTTTTGAAATCAAATCGCCTTCTACGATTTGGCAGTGATACAAATCCATTTGAACTTTTAGATTAGACAAGCCCAAGGTCTGTACGATCGCGTGAGCTTGAGACTGTCGGTTCAAAAAATAATTCGCAATATCCCTTGTATTGATGGGCTCAATCAGCACATCAATGCCCTCATGAGCGGCCAGGTTTGCTGCTTTAAACAAGTTTTTTAAATACGTGTCCAACAAGGGACCTTCGTGCTCTGACAGATCCGAACTTGTCAGAGGATATGGAGTCCCCGAACTTTTTGATTGAAATTCTTTTGGAATACAACCCGCCATCACGTGAATTTGTCCACTGCCCATCGCAATTGCATAGCGAAGTGCCATCTTAAATCCATCTTCAAATTCTTGTTCATGGCCTGGCAAGGAAGCTACCCCTCGCATACCAACGTCCCACATTTTGCTCACCAGCGCGCCATTTGCACCTGCTGGCGGTGTATTGATTAAAACTTGTTTAAGCTGATTTTGGTGAAGAAGATGTTTTAAGGATTGGCTGTCATGCTCGTATGGAAATAAACACTCGACATACTTGAAACCATCCTGATGAGCGGCTTGAAAGCGCTCTAGAAAAGGCATTTCTGTATACATCAAAGACAAGTTGGCGGCAAATCGGGGCATTTTTTAATTAACGCATGGTTTTTTCTGACGCAAGTTCATGTCAAGTCACAATCTTGGCTGGGTCCTCAGACATCATGACGTCATGAACCCAATCTTTAAGTTTGCTGATATCCGTTCTCAATATTTCTTGTTTCACGGTCAAAATCTGAGTCGGGTGCATTGAAAAACTTCTCAATCCCATGCCAAGCAGCAACTTGGTGAGGCTTGGATCCCCAGCCATTTCTCCACAAACACTCACACCCTTGCCCCTTTCTTGAGCCGCCTTGATGGTATTTAAAATCAAGGCCAATACCGCTGGGTGTAAGGGATCATACAAATGCGCAACTGCCTCATCCGCTCGATCAATTGCCAAAGTGTATTGAATCAAGTCATTTGTGCCAATAGACAAAAAGTCAAAGTGCTTGAGAAACAATGTCAAACTTAAAGCTGCTGCTGGAATTTCAATCATCGCACCTAACTTCACTGGACCGTGAACCACGCCCCTTTGATCAAGTTCGCGACGGGCTTGCTCTATCAAATGCAGTGTTTGTTTGATCTCTTTTGCATGAGCGAGCATCGGAATCAATAAATGCACTTGCCCGTGCGCTGCAGCGCGCAAGATGGCTCTCAACTGCGTCAAGAACATTTCTGGGTCCGCCAAACTCCAGCGAATCGCCCTCAATCCCAAAGCGGGATTGAGGTAGTTGTCCTCCTTGGAACTTCTCTCTGTGGGTTTATCTAAGGGCTTGTCCGCTCCAATATCAACCGTTCGAATCGTTACGGGCAAACCTTTCATGCCATGAACGGCCTTAAGGTAGGCTTGAAATTGTTGTTCTTCGTCTGGCAACTGCCCATCTCGCCCCATGAACAAAAACTCACTGCGAAATAAGCCCACGCCAACTGCGCCGACTGCGATTGCGGACACCGTGTCTTCAGGCAATTCAATGTTGGCCAGCAACTCTACTTTTTGACCATCTAAGCTGATCGCTGGTGTGTGCCTTAGCCTTGATAACCGTTCGCGCTCCAAGGAGGCTTGTCTTTGCTTGAACCCGTACTCGGCCAAAATAAACGCCGAAGGGTCTACGATCATGACTCCTTGATCACCATCAATGATCACCCAATCGTCTTGTTTGACCCAGTGGCTTGCGCCTCTCGCGCCAACGACTGCGGGTATATCTAAACTTCTAGCAACAATTGCAGTGTGGGATGTTTTACCGCCCACATCTGTTACAAAACCTGCAAATACACTTTGTTTAAATTGCAACATGTCTGCCGGCGACAAATCATGCGCCACCAGCACCAAGGGTACATCTACATTGTCCTCTAGCAACAAGTCTTGTTGCCTGCTGCTGCCAGGTCTTGGTGCGCGCTCCATCGGCAAGGTATTGGGCAACCCCTTCATGTGGCGCAATATACGTTCCACGACTTGCTCTAAGTCTGCTTTTCTCTCTCTTAAATAAGGGTCCAACATTTCATCAAACTGCCTTGCAACCACCTCCAGCTGCGAGGTCAATGCCCACTCAGCGTTGTAGAGCCGCTCTCCAATCCAATGCTTGATGCCATCGGACAACAACTCATCTTCTAAAAGCATCAGATGAACATCCAAGACAGCGGCCAGCTCAGCTGGTGCATCTTTAGGCATATTTTCTTGTATGCTTTGCACATCTTTAACGACCGCATCCCTAGCCAAAGAGAGTCGCTTAATTTCACTCTCAACTTGCTCGGGCTTTATAAAGTAATGTGCGACATCCACTCGGCTTGAAGACACCACAACGACTCGCCCAATGGCGATTCCGCGAGCAACTGCAAGGCCATGAATGGAGAAGGTCATTTTATTCGCCTTCTCCGAATTTATCCTCAATCAATGCCAACAGTGCTGACATCGCTTCTTGCTCATTTTCTCCATCGCACTCAATGCCCACCTCACTGCCAATGCCAGCGGCCAACATCATCACACCCATGATGCTTTTGGCATTAACACGGCGATCCCCCTTGCTCATCCACACCTCACAAGGAAAGCTTGCAGACAGTTTTGTCAACTTTGCGGAGGCCCTTGCATGCAGACCTAATTTATTGCTGATGGTTGTATTGGTTTGAATCATTTTTTTTATCTACTTGATATAGTGGCGCTGAACTTGCGAGTTGCATCACACCCTTCACACCGCCCGACAAAGCGCGTTGGACTAAATTATCTAAACTCTCATCTAAATAACAAACTGTTCGAATTAGCATCGGTAAATTCACACCCACTACAAGTTTATGATCTGTTGCATCGACTAATTTTTGGGCAATATTGGAAGGTGTTGCACCATAGATATCCGTCATCACCAACAACCCGTTTTGGCCAAACTCTTGTGCCATTTTCCTGCATCGTACCAGCGTGTCTTCTGGCAACTCTTGAGGTGGCACGTCTACTGCTGCAACCTTTTCAGCACAATCGGGGTAGACGTGCAAAGCACACTCTCTCAACGCCGAAGCCAACGGTGCGTGTGCAATGATCAACAATTGGTTACTCATGAGCATCACCTTGTATTTGTCTTATATTATGCCCGCTTCGTTGGACGAAGAAAGCATATGCTGTGATGCAGCAACAACAAAAAACAGCCATCGAAGCTTGGTAAGACTGGACTAGGTCAAAGTTTCTTTTGAGCAAAAAATCAATGCACGCTCCAAACCCCCATTGGAAAAAAAATACACCACTGAATATCACCAGATTAAAAGCCGACAAAGCTCTTCCAGCAATTTGAGAAGGAAATGACATCCCAACAGCCGCTTGCGACAAAGCAACGCAGGAACAACATAATGTAAAAATCACCCACGTCCATGCACCAGTGATCGCTGGATCAAAAATAAATATCAATTGAACTAGAAAACTAAGTGGATAGATGGTTTTAACAATCTGCCCGGGTGACCAACCTAGTTTATTGAGCTTTGGGTTAAAAAACCCCCACGCCCAAAATGCAATCAACATCCCAAGATTAATCCCAAATAAACCAGTCGCGGCTTCTTGAGGTGAGTATGAATTGACATTTCTCATCCATGGACCAGCCCATAGGGTTTGCATGGCCAACATCCCTCCATAGCCAACAAAACCTAAGGGTGCAATTGATAAAAAATGCGGATGAATCAAAAGATACCAATAGCTAGTCCATCCCTTCGTATTTAAAATAACTTCAATATCTTTTTGATAGATTTTATGTTTTTGATCGTTGGCCCCTGTACTCAAATTTTTCCACTTTGGAACAATCCAAGCTATTGCGATCATCGCAATGACTAAAAGTATCGCCAACACCATAAATATAGGTCTCCACCCGTATTTTGGAACTATCCACTCAACTGGCAAAGTGGAGCTAAGCATGCCAAGCGATCCGGTCATTAACATCCAAGAATTTGCACGCATTTGAATGGACCCATCAAGCCAGCGTCTATAGCCCGTCAGAGGTGCCATTAAACATGCACTTAAGCCTACACCGGTCAAAATTCTTGCCACCCATAGCTGCTCAAAACTGTGGGCGACTGAAAATGCAAAGCACCCAACGACTGACAGCCCTAAAAAACTTAGTTCTACTTTTTTGGGGCCGTATCTATCTAACCAAAATCCCATGGGCAGTTGCGTTAAGGAAAAGCCCAGAAAGTAACTGCCTGCCAACAAGCCCAAATCACTCGACGTCAGTTCAAATTCTTGGGTCAATGTAGGTGAAAGCGTCGCAGTAATGGCTCTCAACAAGGTTGATAAAAAATAGCAGCCTGCAAAGGTTAGAAAAACAAACCTGGCTTTTTTTTGATTTAAGTGGTCTGCGTCCAAGTGTCTGCTTTCTCAACGAATCGATTCAAAAAACATATTTTGGGCTTCAAAATCAACTTTATTTTTTTCTTGTTTTTTCCCTAAATAGATGCCCAATTGATAAACCCATTGGCCTTGCTCAAACCATCTCCAGTCCGCCTGGATGCCTTTGTGGTTGCTCAAGCCATACACCATCACTTCTTTGTTTTCAATTTTAAGTTTTTTAACATCTTTACTTGGCGCTTCGATGTGATCTGAACCCGTTAAAGCATGCAAGCTTGCCTTTTGCCACAAGACAATCATGTCCTCAGTCTTCATGTTTTCAGCTCGTTTGAGTCGGCTGATCGTGAAGTTTGTATTTTCCACATTGCAAGCAGCCATGACCAAGACTTGTTTTTCTTTGTCAATGGAAACTTCTTTTCTTTGTTCATTCGGCTTACAAGGAATTAAAAATGTCAACGGATCGTCCTCAAACCTGTACTCTCTCCAATTAAAACTGGGCGAGCACGAACCTAGAAGCAGCAAAAAAACAAATCTTTGACATTGCGTTGCCCACTTGTGAAACATGACAAAGATCCTCAAAGAGCAAAGCGGAGCTCAACCTTAAGTTGCGCCCCGCTTGATTGTTAAATGTCCTATGAACAAATCCTAAAGCACTCACACCAATTCACAGTCAAACGATGTTTACTTTTCTCTGAAATTATCATGGCAATTCTTACAAGCACCGCCTACCGCTGCAGTGGCTGTTTTCAAATCTTCTAATTTACCGCTTTTTGCTGCGACATTGAGTTTTAAGATTTCATTGTTGAATTTTTCCTGAGCTTCTTTAAATTTCGAAGGATCTTTCCAAATTTCTGGCTTTGCTTTTGTATCTCCTTTGTCCGATCCCTCTACAAAAGCGGTCCACGGGAGTTTAGCAACCATCTCAACCACAACTTCATTTTCAATCACTTGTTTGGCGTCAAATGGAGCTTTTCCTTGAGCCATTGCGCCCAGTCTTGAAAAATGAGTCCCCAAAACCGTCAATACCGCTTTTCTATACTTGATCGCATCTTCTGGCTTAGCAAATTGTGCAAATGCTGAAAAAGATGCCATCAAGGTCAGGCAGGTCAAAATATATCCAAAAAATTTTAACTTCATGTTTTTCCTTTTAGTTAATGACAAATTATTCTGATGAACAAACTTAATTTTAGTTTGTTCTCTTTTTTCTTACAAACACGGTTATATGTTATCTCAATTTTTATTTTTTTAACCAAGGCCGTCAATACGGCCCTTAAAATAGAGTTTTAATTTATATTTTTACTTTTTATGGCCAATCTAGTCAAAATTTGGGATCTCCCAACACGGTTATTTCATGCGGCCTTGGTCTTTCTAATCGTTGCTGCATTTGTCACTGTCAAACTAGGAGATGATTTGATGAGATTGCACGCACAAATTGGACTTGGTATCTTATCTTTGATTGTATTTCGTTTATGTTGGGGGGTTTTTGGTGGACATTGGTCCCAATTCAAGCACTTTTCGTTGCATCCACGTCATGTAATTTCTTATCTCAAAGAGAACTCTTTCAATTCTCGATCCTATCCTGGACACAATCCTTTGGGGAGTTGGTCTGCAATATTGATGATCTTTGCCCTCGCTATACAAGCCCTGTCGGGTCTATGTAGCGATGATGAAATTCTTTTTAATGGGCCGTTAACGCCTTACCTGAATACGTCTCAAATTGAATGGGCAAGCTTTTATCATTCAGAAGTTGGACAGATGCTTATAATCACCCTCGTTGCAACCCATATTTTTGCAATTGTTTTTTACAAATTCAAACTAAAGCAAGACCTGATCACACCCATGCTTTCAGGCAATAAAATTTCAGCCGCTTCTTTCACGCCATCTAAAGACAATCTCAAGACCAGATGGTTTGCGCTCGTCCTCTTTCTACTTATCGTTTCGCTCTTATTTCACTTTTTACCGATTTAATTTTTTAACTTTCTATCTCTCAAGTTAATACCATTGTTTTAATTGTTTTAATCGCTCTAGTTTTTTTAACTCAAAAGAGATCAGAATCAACTTGTAAATGATTCAGATCTCTTCGTTCTTTATCAATGAGCTTTTGCTTGAGCAAGCATTGTTTTCGCATCACTCACAGCAAATTCACCTGGACCTTCAATATTTAAGCTCAACACTTTTCCATCTTTGACAAGCATGGAGTAACGGTTGCTTCTTAGACCTAGGCCACGCGCATTGAGATCAAGCGTCAATCCAACAGCTTGTGCAAAATCTGCACTTCCATCCGCAATGAATCTAATCTTGCCAGTTGCCTTTTGATCTTTTGACCATGCACCCATGACAAACGGATCGTTCACACTTAGACACCAGATCTCATCAATTCCACTTGACTTTAACGCCTCATAATTTTCAATGTATCCAGGCACATGTTTAGCAGAACAGGTCGGTGTGAATGCACCAGGAACAGCAAAAATTGCTATTTTCTTTCCTGCTACTGCTTTTTCTATATCCACGGGGTTAGGACCGATGGAACATCCATTGGTTTCTACTTCAATGAATTCAGACAACGTTAACTTGGGTAAAGCATCACCTACTTTAATCATTTTTTATCTCCTTTAAATTGCGACCAGACATTATCACCTCCATAATAACAAACGGCCCTTAACCGGGCCGCTTGCTAATCTATTGATCTATAAGTTGTAGGGTTTTTATACAGTTTCAGCTTTTTCTACCAAACGCGACGCTACCCAGTTCTTGGTTTTAGAGATAGGTCTGCTCTCGGTAATTTCGATGGTATCTCCAATGTGGTATTCACCTTTTTCATCATGGGCGTGATACTTACTTGACTTGCCAACAATCTTGCCGTAGAGAGCATGTTTAACACGTCTTTCAATTAAAACGGTTACTGTCTTTTCTCTTTTGTCGCTCACTACTTTGCCGATCAACGTGCGCTTGAGAGATTTTTTAGCTTCTGTCATGATGCTATCTCCTTATGGTTTTGCTTGCTTTTCAGCAAGAATCGTTTTTGCACGTGCAATACTTCTTCTGGTTTGACGAAGTTGCGATGTGTTGCTCAAATTTTGAGTTGCTTTTTGCATGCGCATACCAAAATGCGACTTTTGCAATTCTTTAATTTCTGCCTCTAAAGCAGTAGCGTCTTTGGCACGAAGCTCAGTTGTATTCATTTTTTTGCTCTCCTGTTTATTGACCCAACATGCGGGTCACAAAGGTTGTACGCAAAGGCAACTTGGCTGCCGCCAAACGAAATGCTTCTCTTGCCAACTCTTCAGGTACGCCTACAATCTCATAGAGAACCTTACCAGGTTGAATTTCTGCAACATAGTATTCAGGGTTGCCCTTTCCATTGCCCATGCGAACCTCTGCAGGTTTTTGAGAAATTGGTTTATCTGGAAATACTCGAATCCAGATGCGACCGCCACGCTTTACGTGACGAGAAATTGCACGACGAGCAGATTCAATTTGACGAGCCGTTAATCGTCCACGATCGGTAGATTTGAGGCCAAAATCACCGAATGCAACTGAGTTTCCTCTTGTTGCAATTCCAGTATTACGGCCTTTTTGTTCTTTGCGATATTTACGGCGTGCTGGTTGCAGCATGCTTATTCTCCTTTACCGTCCGCAGCCGTGCCAGTGGATGCGGGCGCGCTCACCTTACGGACGCGCTTGACGGTGGTTTTAGGGGCATCCGTAGCTTCAGCGGGTTTATCGCTTCCATCAACTGGTGCGGCATTGGTTCCTGCAGGGCGACGAGCGCCTGTGCCTGCTCCGGCTCCTGCTCTTGCTGGACGATCAGAAGTAGGCCTTGCATCTCTACGAGGTCCACGAGGACGACGCTCTTCTTCTGTTTTCTGCTCAATCGAAGCTGGGGCATCATTGCGGCCCAAGGTATCGCCTTTATAAACCCATACCTTTACACCAATCACTCCATACGTGGTCTTGGCTTCAGAGGTTCCATAATCAATGTCCGCTCTCAATGTATGAAGTGGAACACGACCTTCTCGGTACCATTCTGTCCGTGCAATTTCAATCCCATTTAAGCGACCTGAAGACATGATCTTGATGCCCTGAGCTCCTAAACGCATTGCATTTTGCATAGCTCGTTTCATAGCTCTTCTAAACATGATCCTTTTCTCAAGTTGCTGCGTAATACTGTCGGCAATGAGTTGCGCATCAATCTCGGGCTTTCTTACTTCCTCTATGTTCACTGCGACAGGAACACCAAGGCGAGCAGCCAATTCTTTTTTCAAGCTTTCAATGTCTTCACCCTTTTTCCCAATCACAACGCCAGGTCGTGCTGAAAAAATAGTGATCCTCGCATTTTTTGCAGGACGCTCAATGAGGACTCTAGAGACTGCTGCATTTTTCAGCTTGGCTTTCAAGTATTCACGTACTTTGATATCTTCAGCAAGCATGCCAGCAAAATCTCGGTTGCTTGCATACCAGCGACTCGCCCAATTGCGACTTACCGACAAGCGGAAACCGGTTGGATGGATTTTTTGTCCCATTTCTTAGGCCTTTCAGTTGCCAACCGTCACGTACACATGGCACGTGGGTTTACTAATACTATTTCCACGACCCTTAGCTCGGGCGGTAAAACGCTTAAGCGTTGCACCTTGCTCTACATAGATGGTTTTGACTTTGAGTTCATCAATGTCGGCCCCATCATTGTGTTCTGCATTAGCAATTGCAGATTCCAGTACTTTTTTAACAATACCGGCTGCTTTTTTTTGTGTAAAGGTCAAAATGTTCAGGGCTTGATCCACTTTTTTTCCACGGATCAAATCAGCAACCAAGCGCCCCTTGTCGACTGATAAGCGAACGCCGCGGAGGACTGCACGTGTTTCCATAGGTCTCTCCTTATTTCTTTTGGACTTTCTTGTCCGCTGGGTGACCTTTGAATGTTCGAGTCAAAGCAAACTCGCCGAGTTTATGACCGACCATTTGGTCTGTGATGTAAACGGGAACATGTTGCTTGCCGTTGTGAACAGCAATTGTCAAGCCTATGAACTCTGGGAGTATCATTGAACGTCTTGACCATGTTTTAATTGGTTTTTTGTCTTTTATTGCTACGGCCTTGTCTACCTTGACCATCAAATGATGGTCAACAAAGGGGCCTTTTTTGAGTGAGCGTGTCATTGGTTACCCCTTACTTTTTACGACGTGACACAATCATCACTTGTGTACGTTTGTTATTGCGGGTGCGGTAACCTTTGGTCATATTCCCCCAAGGATCAACTGGCACACGACCTTCTCCTGTTCGGCCTTCACCACCACCATGTGGGTGATCAACTGGGTTCATTGCAACGCCGCGAACGGTAGGTCTAATTCCCATCCACCGCTTGACACCAGCCTTGCCCAATTGACGCAGACTATGTTCTTCGTTGGCAACTTCGCCAATTGTGGCTCTGCACTCTATGTGAATTTTTCTTACCTCTCCAGATCGCAAACGAACCTGAGCATAGGTTCCTTCTCTGGCCAGTAATGTTGCTGATGTACCCGCCGATCTTGCCATTTGTGCCCCTTTACCAATTTGCAATTCAATGCAATGGATGGTTGAACCCACTGGAATATTTCTAATCGGCAAGGTGTTTCCGGCACGGATTGGAGCTTCTGCGCCACTCATCAATGTAGCACCAACCTCCAAGCCTCTAGGCGCAATAATATAGCGTCTTTCGCCATCCGCATAGCATAGCAATGCAATATGGGCGGTCCTGTTTGGATCATACTCAATGCGTTCAACTTTTGCTGGAATGGCATCTTTGTTTCGTCGAAAATCAACTACGCGGTAGTGATGCTTATGACCCCCACCTTTATGACGGGTTGTGATATGTCCATTGTTATTGCGACCCGCTTTTTGGAACTGCGGCTCTAACAAAGGAGCATATCCCTCTCCCTTATACAAATGATCTCTTGTCACTTTCACCACAGCGCGTTGGCCGGGTGAAGTTGGTTTCATTTTAATGACGGCCATGATTAAGCAGCCTCCCCAGATAGATTGAGCTCTTGACCAGGCATGAGCGTGACGTAAGCCTTTCTCACGTTATCTCTACGTCCAATAGAGCGACCAAATCGTTTGGTTTTACCTTTGGTATTCACAACAGAAATACCTTTAACCGACACCTTGAACATCAGCTCAACAGCAGCTTTTATTTCTGGCTTAGTTGCGTCTTGCAATACCTTAAAGGTAACTGCATTGCTTTTCTCGGCAATCATTGTTGCTTTTTCAGAAATTATAGGAGCGACCAATACTTGCATCAATCGACCTTCATCAAATTTTTGTGCGCTCATGCGAACATCTCCTTGAGTTGATCAATTGCAGCCTTTGTAACCAAAACCTTCTTGTAATGAACCAATGAAAGCGGATCAGCATAACGCGGCTCCACGACTAAAACATTGGGCAAATTACGAGAAGCCAAGTACAGGTTGTCATCAACTTGATCCGAAATGACCAACACGGAGTTCAAATTCATCGCTTTAAACTTCGCAGCCAATAATTTTGTCTTTGGAGCTTCAACCGTCAATGTGTCTACAACCGCTAAACGACCTTCTCTTGCCAATTGGGACAAGATGGAGGCCATGCCAGCACGATACATCTTTTTGTTGATTTTCTGTGTAAAGTTCTCTTCTGGACTGTTAGGAAAAGTTCTACCGCCTCCACGCCAAATGGGAGACGAAGTCATACCCGCTCTAGCTCGTCCAGTTCCCTTTTGTTTAAAGGGTTTTTTAGTGGAGTGCTTTACTTGCTCTCTGTCTTTTTGAGCACGGGTACCTTGGCGTGCATTGGCTTGGTAAGCGACAACTATTTGGTGAACCAAATCTTCGTTGTATGCTCTGCCAAAAACTGTTTCTGGGGCATCAAATTTTGATGACGCCTGGCCTTGATCATTGAGGAGTTCGAGCTGCATCAGTTCGCTCCTTTGTTGCTAGATTTGATAGCTGGCCTGACTGTGACAAATCCACCAGCAGAGCCAGGAATTGCACCCTTGATCAATAACAACTGACGAACTTCGTCAATTCGGATTACATCTAAATTTTGTGTTGTAACCGTTTCATCACCCATGTGGCCAGACATCCGTTTGCCAGGGAAAACTCGTCCCGGGTCTTGAGCCATTGAGATTGAACCAGGCACATTGTGTGAACGACTGTTACCGTGGGATGCTCTTTGTGAATGGAAGTTGTGACGTTTAATTGTTCCAGCAAAACCTTTACCAATAGAAGTGCCTTGCACATCTACTTTTTGACCGACAGCAAAGACGTCTGTAACAGGGACATTGGAACCAGTCGCATATTTTGCGGCCAAATCAGCTGTTACACGGAATTCTTGAATAATTTCACCGGCTTGTACACCTGCTTTTGCAAGATGTCCGGCAATTGGCTTGGTGACTCGAGAAGCTTTTCTCTCACCAAAAGTAACCTGTAAGGCTACATAGCCATCATTTTCCTGGGTTTTAACTTGTGACACTCGGTTGTTTGACACATCTACCACCGTGACAGGCACTGCATCGCCCTCATCGGTAAATAGGCGCATCATGCCTACCTTGCGTCCAAGCAATCCCAAACGGGTACTTTGACTCATTTTTTTTCTCCAAAACCCCCACCACAATCACTTCAATTGGCAATTGTGTTTTATATGTGAGAGACGGTTAATAAAGTTCTAGTTTTTTACTAGAGCCTGCTATTCTAACTCAAATTACCGATTAATTGCAATAGATAGATGGCCTAAATTCTCTATTTAGGCCATCTGTTTTATTATTGCAACTTAATTTCTACATCCACGCCAGCTGGCAAATCCAATTTCATCAAGGCATCGACCGTTTTGTCAGTTGGATCGACAATGTCCATGAGTCTTTGATGTGTTCTAATTTCTAGCTGATCGCGACTGGATTTGTTCACGTGTGGTGAACGCAAAATATCAAACCGCTTCATTCTAGTTGGCAATGGAACTGGCCCCTTAACAATAGCGCCTGTTCTTTTGGCTGTATCCACAATTTCAGCGGCGGATTGGTCAATAAGTTTGTAGTCAAACGCCTTTAGACGAATTCTAATTTTTTGTTTTGAAGACATAATTACTCCAACACTTTGGCAACCACACCCGCGCCAACGGTCTTGCCGCCTTCACGAATCGCAAAGCGCAATCCCTCTTCCATCGCAATGGGGTGGATCAACTTCACCGTGATCGCCACGTCGTCTCCTGGCATCACCATCTCTTTGCC
>CANJNC010000036.1 GCA_947475685.1 Comamonadaceae bacterium
AACAACGACGGTTGTGCCATTGCTCGCAGCAACGAGGCCAAAGCACTTGGCGTGGCAATGGGTGCGCCTTGGTTCAAAGTGCAACATTTACAAGAAAGCGCTGGCTTGGTCGCTTTGTCGGCCAACTTCACGCTCTACGGCGACATCAGTCAACGCATGATGACCATTGCAAGCGGCTTAGGGCCCAGCCAAGAGGTCTACTCCATTGACGAGAGCTTTGTCGGCCTTCAAGGCGTGCGCGGCAATCTGATCAAAAGAGCACACACCATGCGCGAGCGCATCTTGCAGTGGATTGGCATTCCCACTTGCATTGGCATGGGTGCCACCAAAACACTGGCCAAACTGGCCAATCACATCGCAAAAACTGCTGAGCGCAAGCCAGGCCTGTATCCAAAGGAGCTTGCGCAGGTGTGTCACTTGGAAAGCTTGAGCACCAATGAACTGAAAGCCCTCTTTCAACGCACCGATGTCTGCGAGGTCTGGGGGGTTGGGCGACGCATCGAGACACAACTCAAAGCCTTGGGCATTGAAAGCGTCTGGGACTTGCAGCAAGCGTCCATCAGTGCGTTGCGCGCGCGCTTTGGGGTGGTCATGGAGCGCACCGTACGTGAGCTACAAGGACAGGCCTGCATCGACTTGGAAGAATGGCCCGCTGCTAAAAAAGAAATCGCCTGCACACGCAGTTTTGGGCAAGCGGTGGTGAGCTTGGAGCCCTTGATTCAAGCCGTCTCAGAGTTTGCCTCGCGGGCTGCAGAGAAGTTAAGGCACCAACACAGTCAGGCCGCACAAGTCCTGGTCTTCATCAGAACAAGCCCCTTTCGATCAGGGCCTCAGTACAGTCAAAGTGTCACCATCCCGCTCGTGCGCCCCAGTGCAGACACAAGCACCTTGGTACAAACGGCCGTCTTGGGGCTCAGGCTCATCTATCAAGCGGGATATTCATTCGCCAAAGCCGGCGTGATGCTGATGGACTTGAGTGATGAAGGGCTTGAGCAAGGCGAGCTGGCACTTGGAGACGAAGTACGTGAGCACACACAGCCCGCACACTGCGCACAACTCATGCAAGCGCTAGACAAGCTCAATCAACGCTATGGGCGTGGCACCCTAAGCGTCGCAAGCAGTGGCATCACCACCCAACACAAAATCTGGTCCATGAGGCAAGAACGGCTCACACCTCGCTACACCACCGCTTGGGCCGACATGCCCATCGCTCGAGCTTAAGACAAAAAGGAACCACCATGCTCATCGCCCTCTTCTTGGCCATGGCCCAAAAAATCAAGCGCTGAGAGTGCGAACAGGGGCGCTCAGGAATTGGCCCAATTGCTCAAAACACGCCGCACTCAAAAAATCCCTGTCCTGCAAAGCCTCGCTTTGGGGAAACCGCGACAAGAGCACATCTACAGAGTCAAAACCGAGTGACTCGCTTGCCACGAGTGAGCACGGCTTGGAGTTCATCAACACCGATTGAGCCAAGAACTGCGGTGAAAGATGCGCAAGCAAATCCGTCATCTCTAGCCCAACGCTTGCCAACGCTTCTTCAAGGCTTGGAAACAACTCATCAAAGGCCCCAAACACATGGCGTTCAAAGGCTTGCTCAAAAGGGTTGGACAAGGCCGTTAATTGCGTTTCAAACAACGCGTGCGACAAGTCAGCGAAGTGAGGCTGAAGGTGTTGAATGCGCAAACCCTTTTTGAGCCAGTCGCCCAAACGCGCATAAAGACCCTGAGGCGCAAGGGCTCTTTTGTCTTTCAAGCAAGGGTTCAAAGCAAGCACCGACACAATTCGGTGAGGCTGCATCGCCTTTAAGACCAAGGCCCAAACAATGGAGGCGTCATGGGTGATCAAACCAATCTCTTGCAAATCTTTCGCATCCATCCACTCTATCAAGGACCTCATGGCCAAGGCGAAATCATAGGCCTGAGATTTCTTGAAACGATCACTGCCACCATAGCCAATCATGTCAGGCGCGAAAACGTTCGCACCACCTTCGCACAGGCTTGGGGCAATGGGATCAAAGACGTTTGAGCAGGTGTTGACACCATGCAAGCACACATAGCTCTTCAAAGCGACATCGCTTTTAGAGCGAGCGTGCAAGTAGTGAAGTCGCATGCCTGGCAAAGCGTTCAACACCAGGTAAGAGGAGTTGCACGACAAGGCGTGAAAGCCAGGCATGTTTTCAATCGGTTTTCGAATGGCATCTTCACGCAAAAAAGCCTTCAACGCATGGGTGTCTTGACGCTGCAGGTGTCTTTGCGCTTTAAAAAAATCTTGTAGCAACGAGACCGACTGCGCTTTTAAAACACCACCCCGAATCTGCGCATGAGGGTTCAACTGTGGATTGGCAAAAAGATTGGTCACAGACCCCGCAACGCCTGACTTGGCGTCCGAAGCGGCGTAAATCACCTCACGCACACGGGCATTGAAAATGGCTCCCGCACACATCGCGCAAGGCTCCAAGGTCACATACAGGGTGCAATCTTCAAGCCGGTAGTTGCCCAACACTTGCGCTGCCGCTTTAAGCACCAGAACTTCGGCATGGGCACTCGGATCACAAAGCGAAATGGGCGCATTGTGCGCCTGAGCGATCAATGCCCCACCCTTGTAGAGGGCCGCCCCTACAGGCACCTCACCTTGACCGGCTGCGAGTTGAGCTTGCTGCAAAGCCACACGCATCCTCACCTCATCGATGGCCTCTTGATCGAGCAAGTTCAAAGAGCGGTGAGAGAACTCGTGCGTCATGCGAGGTCAAACATAAGATTGGAAAAAAAACAAACCACTGTCTCAAGGCTCATCGACCATACCCAGGCGAGACATCCAACGGGCCAAAGACTGCATGCTCTCATTGCCTTGAGAATATTGCTCAAACATGGCTTGATGCGCCTCGGGGCGGTGTTGATTCAACTTTAACTTGAGTTGTCGGTGAGAAATTGGCATCCTAAACCCAATGATGGCCGATAGCATTTTTTGCTGATAGTCTTCAGACAATCCTCGCCACTGTGCGGCATAAGAGGGTTCGTGATCGGCAATGAGTTGCTTGAGCAATTGGTCTTTGGTCTGCGGTTCATCCAAAAATTCAAGCTCTCCTTGCACATGCAAGGTCAAATAATTCCACGTGGGCACCCGCACCAAGTCGGGATAAACCGAAGGCGACATGTAGGCATTGGGGCCCGTAAAAATCGCCAAGGCTTGGGGCTTGGATTGAAGGGCCTGGACTTGCGGATTGATGCGAGCGAAATGTCCCCAAAGCACCCACTGCTCACCACGCTCGTCCAAAACCTCACACTTCAAGGGCAAATGTGACACCAAGGGCGCGCCAGTGTCTGAGGTGCTGACCACCAAAGCCAAGGGGTGCTCGCGCATGAGCGTCTTGGCATGCTCGGGGGTTTTGTCATCAAAGGGTGGGGGCAAATAGATGGAATCGCTCAGCATCGCTTTTTTCTGAAAAAAATAAAACCAACACAGCCTGTATCTTAACGAAAGAATACTTCTTTTAAAGTCATTGGCGCTTAACCACCAAATTTTTTCAACGCCTCTTGGTCCACCACGTCCCAACCCGCGGAACGCTTGACAGGCCCATCGGTGTGAGCCAGGCCCAAGAGCACCCACAAGACTTTCCAATGACTTTGAAGAACCAAGCGAGTCCCTTTGCACAAGAGCATCAACAAAACCCATAAACCCCCTACCCAAAACCGCACAAACTTCATGAAATCAGCCTCAAGCACCATGGATCGCTTTGATTTTTTTTAAGCATGGGGATGCAAACCACCAAGATTTTGAAACTTGGCACGGCGAAGCTCCTCTTGGGCAAGACCCAAGCGCTGCTCAGCACAGACTCGCTCACTGAGGAATTGCTCGTATTTTTTATAAAAGAACAAGCCCTCTTGCGCGCGCGCATGGCCGTCTTTGGGTGAGCTTGAGTCAGTGGACTTTAAAAATTCCAGCCCGCGACTTTTGGGCTTGAATGTGCTTGCAGGGCGTTGGATCACGACCTCCCCAAGCTCACGCCTCATGTGAGGTAAAAAACTCAACTTCGGAATGCGCAAATCATACAACTGCGTGGCACCATGTAAAAGCACGGCTTGGCCCACGTCAAGTCTGGCCAAACGCTCCACCGACAACCTGTACTCCTCTCGCTCTCGGCGGGTGTGTGTTTGTGAAAGCGATTGAGCGGCTTTGGAGTCCCAAGCCAATCCTAAGAAATCAAATGCCTTTGAGCGCGAATGCTGCGTGGACACACTGGTCTCAAAAACACGATGTCGCCCAATCATCTCAGCCCAGGCCTTGGCGGTTTGCGGATCCGAGGGCTTAAAGAGGAGCTTGTTGTACGTATTGCCTAAAATGGTGCTCAAAAAAGAGGGGCCCAACTCCTGCACACTGGCGTGCTCTTGAAAACCCACTCCCAAGGCAATGTGTGCGCTTCGAGCTTGCTGAAAGGGCGTGGCCAAAGCGTTGGCACTGCCGTAACTTGCCACCTCATCCAACCAGATCAAAAAAGGTGGATCGGGCCTTGACGCTTTGGGCAAGGCTTGCAACTTGGCAACTGCACAGCGCAAGTCACCAAGTAAAATTTTGCCAAAGTTTTGCGCCGACAAATGCTGCCCCATGGTGGGCAGCGCGCAATACATCAGTTGTCCTTGCCTCATGCCCTCAAAAAGATCCACCTCTGAGTGGTAGGTGTTGGTCACCTCCCCACATGAACCCGAACCGTAGACGAACAAGCGCCCAGCAACTCCTCCAAACAAATCCCTTAATTTTCGGGTGTCGATTTGCGTCTTTCCATTCAAGGGGTGTGAACTTTTACAGGACTCTAAAAACAACTTAAACGATGCAATGCTTGGATCATGCTGATGAGAGCGCACATGCAAACATGCATTGATTTTTTCATCCAACTCCAACAAGGCTTTGGGGTGGGTGAGCAAAATAGCCAAGTCCATGCAGTTGTAAGCCAGCCCCAGCCATTGAATGGCACCAATCACACAGATCAAACCTTGATTGGCCGCTTGTTTGTAATAATCCGACCCCGCGTTGGACTGCGTACTTGGAAGGGTCGATAAAATCCGAGACGCCACCTGATCAGGGCTGCCTTGGGCAATGAAGTTGTAGGTGTTTGAAAGCTTGGGGTTCGCTGGATTCACAATGCGCACATCGCTTTCTCGACCAAGCCATTTGGCCAAGTGAAAAAACATCTCCATGTTCTCGGGGTCGAGTTTGCCATCCACCCACAGCACACCACCGCCCATTGAAATTTGCTGGGCCATCAACAATGTGGACGAGACGGTCTTGCCCACACCCGTCATCCCCGCTGCCAAAAAGTGTCTGCACAAGTGTTCGCCTGACAATTGAATGGGCGTGCCTTTGTCAAGCGTATAGCCCATGAGGTAAGCATGCGGGTTGTGCGCTGAGGGTGTCCAAATGGGAGGCTCAGCACTTTGCAATCCCAGCTCAGAAGAAAAGAGGCCAGGCCACTTTAAATGCGCCAAAAAAGACTTGCAGCTCGCGCTCGCTCCCCATGCACTGAGCGCGATGGACAAAGCATCCCACAAAGCAGCGTCCTCCCCCATGCCTGCAGCACTCAAGGTCCAACCCAAGCCCATTAACCCAAGGGCCCTTGCCTGCTTTGTCCCCTGAGGAAACTCGCTCAAGAGCTCCATCAGCCCATGGGCATGCAACCACTGCTGCAGCTTGACTCGGTCTTGCTGAAGCGCTTCATATTCGTTCATGTGGGTCTCCCTTGGCGTTCACTGTGCATCTACACCCTGCTCTTGTATTCAAACAGGCACTTTGAATGCTATAGCAAGCATTGCATGGGTTTTTAAGAAAAAAAATGGTTTTTTCAATGGATTTCAATGTCCTCAAAACCCATGCAGCCGTGACACGTGAATGTTTTAGAATAACCAAGTCACATTGACTCAGGGATCTCAGCCAGCATGCAACACAAAACCGTTAAATACGAATACACCATCAGCTTTGGGGATTGCGATCCTGCTGGCATTGTCTTTTACCCGAATTACTCTAGATGGATGGACGCCTCCTCGGTCAACTTCTTTCAAAGCTGTGGCCTGCCAACTTGGCGAGAAATGAAAAAAACCAATGGTATTTTGGGTACACCTCTTTTAGAGATTCACACCAAATTCAATCAACCCGCCACCTATGGACAAACGCTTCAGATCTATACGAGCGTGTCTGAGTGGAGAGCCAAAGTATTCATTCACAAGCATGTGGTGATGCGAGAAAAGGACTTGATTTGCGAGGGCGAGGAGACGCGTGTGTTTTGTATCCAACACCCGGAGGATCCCAACAAGATCAAAGCCATTGAAATCCCTGAAGAGTTCAAACGGCTGTGTGAGTTTGAATCCCCTTGAGTCTTGGGTACTGGCTCCAAGACTTTCACGGCGTCAATGGCTCACCCTGCCTAGCTTGGAGCCTTTAGAGCCCATCCAAGGTCAATGCCAAGCGGGCTCTGCTCAGAGATGTTAAATGGGGGGATGCATCCCGCCTCGCTCGCGCATCGCGGGCCTTTGATGCTTGAGCGTCCATTGATCAAATGACTTTTGCTGCTCCACACTGAGTTGTGCATAAAAGACCTTCATGGCCTCCAAGTGCGCTTTCATCTTTGAGAGCATTTGATCGTGATGTGCTTCTTGTAAGTCCATCATCTTTTGTACCCTCTGGGGTGCCGGCAATTGGGTCAACTCTCTCATTTGGACCCTGTCCAAGGTCGGTTTTTGCGGGGCCATGGAACGCACCGATTGCGTGAAGTGGTCCCACAAGGGTTCTTGAGCGGGCGACAAATTCAAAAGCTGTTTGAATTGCGCATGCTTTTTTTCAAATCGTGCAATTTGCCTATCGTTCATCTTTTGAACCACCTCACCCACGGGAAAGTGTTCATCTTTAGGCTCTGCGCTGAGCGCGTTCATCACCACTGCTGGCGCAGCAGAGGTGGTTTGCTCATTAGACTGGGCCTGAGCACACAAGCATAACAAAAGAGCGCCTACCATGAAGGTCGACACAAAAGGACGGGTCATCGCTTTCGTGCATCTTGGAGATGTGCTTGTATCAACCGAACTCATATCAAACTCCTATTTTCATACCACGCCAAAAACAAAAGAGACTTTAAGGCTCTCATGTAAGGGCCTTGTCATTTTGAGCCATATTGATGTAAAGATTGCAACAAAAACGCATGGCATAGGAAACTGTCTCACGCAAATTTAAGCCAAAACCTAGTTTTTACCCTTGGTTGGGGGGGAGATTTTTCGCAAACTTCTACTCTAAAATAGTTTTAAAGAACTGCACTCGTCAACGACTTCAGCCCACCTTCTGCCAAAGAACGAAAGTATTTCAAAACCATGACGCAAACACTCATTCAAAATGCCACCCTTTTGACCATGGATCCCAAACTGGGCGAACTCGAGCATGCGGACTTGATCTATGAAGGAGAAAGCATTGTCCAAATTGGCCACAATTTAGACACTAAAAAAGCCAGCAAGGTGATTGATGCAACTGGGAAAATACTGATCCCTGGACTGGTCAACGCCCACATGCACACTTGGCAAACGGCCTTAAGGGGTGTCACCAGCAACTGGACCATTTTGGAGTACTTTGCCAATATGCATGCTGGCCTGGCCACGAACTTTCAACCCGATGATGTGTATATCGCCACTCTCATGGGTGCGCTCAATCAAATCAACTGCGGCACGACCACTCTAGGTGACTGGTGCCACAACAACCCCACCCCAGCGCATACGGACCGAGCCATTGACGCCCTGATGGCAGCCAACATCAGGGCCATTTTCTTTCACGGCTCTCCCAAGCCTGACCCCAAACCGGGTCAAAAACATTTCAGCGAAATTCCCCATCCTCGCGCTGAGGTAGAAAGACTCTTGAAGACACGCTTTAAAAATCCGAGTCTGGTCTCCTTGGGTCTTGCAATCTTAGGCCCGCATTACTCCACCTATGAAGTGGCTGTTCATGACTTTGAGTTGGCTCGGGAGTTCAAGCTCATTGCAAGCATGCACTGCGCAGGCGCTGCAGCAAAAACACCCGACGGCTGGGAGAGACTGGTCAAGGCGGGCTTGATGGGCAACAACAACAATATTGTCCACGGCAACAATTTGACCGATGCACAATTAAAGATGATGATCGACTTGGGCGTGACATTTTCCCTCACCCCTGAGACTGAAATGACCCAAGGTCACGGCATGGCCATTACCGGCAGACTCTTGCAACTCGGGGCAGCCCCCTCCTTGGGCGTTGATTTGGAATCGAGCATCTCGGGTGACATGTTCAGCGTTGCTCGCTTTGCACTTGGCACACAAAGGGCTTTGGACAATGCGCGCTCCAAAGACACCCAACAAAAGCTACCCGATACCTCGACCATTTATTGCAAACAAGCCTTGGAATGGATCACCATCAAAGGAGCGCAGGCCTTGAATTTAGACGACAAGATCGGAAGCCTTACAGTCGGCAAGCAAGCCGATATGGTCTTGATCAACGCCGACGATTTGAACATGTCTCCAGTGCATGACCCCATCAGCTCAGTGGTCATGCAAACGAGTTTGGCCAATATCGACACCGTGATCATTGCAGGGCAAACCCGAAAAGAACACGGACGCCTGATCTACCCCAATCTAGGCGAACTTAAAACGCAATTGTCAGACTCAGGCAGGCGTTTGATGAAAGCGCTCAAGCACCAGGCCCACTGATGTCGCCTGTCGCAAGTTTGACACGAGCGTCAGGCTTGCGTCCCTTCAAGGACATTCAAATCGAATGTTTGCGCACGCGGGAGGCTGAAGCTCGCCCACGATGGGCCTGAAATGGGGCCAACTTAACTTTAAATGCACCAACTTGGGGTGAGGGTTTTGTGATCAAACCTGTCACACTTCTTGCTTATCGATAGAAACGATAACAATAAGGAAGACAAGTTGAGACCATCGCTACACACGCCCGTTGCAGTCAACCCCATAGAAGCCATGTATGCCATTCAGTCCATGGGCCGAGGGGATGAGTTGACACGCCTGATGGATTTGGAGTTGCCTCAATTGAAGGAACAACTCTGCATAGGCCATCCCGCTGAGGGCGTGACCATGAGTCAACAAATGGTTCGACTTGAGATGGATTACATTCTTCAACTTCAAATTTCAAGACAAGAAGTCCAAGACAAAATTGACATCTACCTCAACGTCAGCTCCTCAGCGTTTGTGGTGAAATTTGACTCGAAACAATACAGTTTGATTACCGCCAAAAGCATTTGCAATTTGATTTACCAACTGATGTGCAAACAAAAACCCATCAACCCAGAGATGACGTCCTCAGAGATCATGCTGAGCAAACAAACTCATCTATCGATTTTATAAGCCAGTGGTTTCTTGACCTCAATCCCCCTTAAAAGTGGCCTTGCCCAAGCCTTGTGCATTTTTTGATGTGGGTTTGGCTTTTAAGTTCTCAAGCCACAGCAAATCACCTCAAAGCACCAAGCATCCATGCCAGCCCTACTGCGAGTGAATCCCTCCATGCCCCTCAAGTCAGGGCAATCGGCGTCCAAAGCCAATCAAGGCACCTGAAAAAGTCCTCTGAGCTTTGCTCTGTAAAACGCGCCGTTCTGACAGAGGCCATGTGCGCTTCGCAATGGAAGTCTTCCCACAAACTTCGCGACTGCAATTGCACACGGGCGGTTCTTAAGAACCGCTTTTTCTCAAACTCTTTGAACACACTCTCTATATCCCCTAAAGAGTTGTGCATCAAATGGGCCAACACCACCGAATCTTCTATGGCCATGCATGCACCTTGGGCAAAGGACTGCAAGGTTGCATGCGCACTGTCACCCAAAAGCGTCACCCGTTTGTCGCTCCATCCCCGAACGGGTTCGCGATCGGCGATGGCCCAACGTCTCTTCAAATCCATGTAGCCCATGGCCAATTGTGCTTGAGGGACCACTTGCGATTTGATGCCTTCAATGTAGTCAGCATAAGCCCGATCGCTCACCTCTTGCACGCCTGAGGGCAGCTTGACGACCAAGACGATGTTCAAGACACTGGAGTGCCTAAGGGGGTAGTAAATCACGTGAAACCCTCTGCCCGTCCACATGCTCACGCCAGCTCGCGCCCGTAAGGGTTCAGGCAGCTCGGACATCGGCACCAAACAGCGATGTGCCACATAGCCGCTCTCTTTGGGCACGTCGCACGGATGCAACTTGCCTCTTAATTTAGAGCGCAACCCATCTGCAGCAATCAATGCACTTGCACGGAACTCTTTCCCTTCAGCGCTGATGGCCACTACACCGTCGCGATCTTGCGCATAATCCACCACCGTGGTGGATTGGTTTAAATTGACATGAGGCAACTTTGCACAGGCCTTTAGTAAAACCTCGTGCAAATCAACCCGGTGTATGGCCAAGTAGGGCAAGCCTTGGTAACGCTCCATATAAAGAGCCGACTTGAGGGGCAGGTGCGTCAAAGTCTGAGCGGTATAGGCATCCAACAAATCAATCTCTGAGGGCAAGTAAGAAGCGCCGACCACGTCTTTCTCAATGCCCAAAGCGCGAAGCATGGGAACGACATTGGGCCCCATTTGAACACCGTAGCCAATAGCGCCAATTTGATCGGCCTGCTCAAACAGTTGAACCGAAAAACCTTTGAGTCCAAGTGCCAGTGCCGCTGACAGTCCAGCCACACCGCCCCCCACAATGACAATGGGCTTTGAGTTTTTTAAATCTGTGCTCATAAAGATTTCAAGGGTTTAATAAGGACTGAAAGCCACGCAGGCCTGAATATGCTTCAATGCGCAACAATCAACTCAGACAAAAGTTGTGCATCCGCCAGCAAAGTCTCACTTTGACCCTGGTGAATGATTTGACCGCGGCTCAAAACAATGACTTGCTCGGTTGCTTGCAAAGCCAACTTAGCCGATTGCTCAACCAACAAAACCGTCAACGACTCTTGATGAATCAATCGGCGCAAGACGCCCAAAAGCATTTCAACGATCACAGGGGCCAAGCCCTCCATGGGTTCATCGAGCAAGAGCAATGAGGGGTTGCCCATCAAGGCTCGAGCAATCGAGAGCATTTGCTGCTCACCGCCCGAGAGTTGGTTGCCCATGTTGCTTTTTCTCTCAAATAAGCGGGGAAACAAATCGTAGACTCGCTCTAGAGGCCATTGACCGCTTCTCGCAGCAACCCTTAAGTTCTCCTCCACCGTCAAGGAGGGGAAAACATCCCTCGTTTGTGGCACATAACCAATTCCCCCTTGCGAGCGCTCATGAACGGGCAAACCTTGCAACGCCTGCCCGCGGTATTGAATGCTGCCCTTGCTCATTTGGGTGTGGCCCATGATGGTGGCCAAGAGGGTTGTTTTACCCACACCATTGCGACCTAAAATGGCCATGGAGCCTTTTTCTGGCACCTGAAAGCTCACATCCTCAAGCACCAAAGTCTCACCATAGCCTGCCCAAACGCCAGAAAGTTTCAACGATGCATCGGACTCAAGCATGCTGCTCTCCTAAATACACTTGATGCACGCGCGTATCTTGAGAGACCTCTTGTGGCGTGCCTTCACAAAGCACGGCACCTTGAACCAAGACAGTGATTTTCTTGGCAAACTTAAACACCAAATCCATGTCGTGCTCAATGATCATGATGGCGATGTCCTTGGGCAAAATATCCAACGCACTCAATATCCGTTGCGACTCCATGGAGGGCACCCCTGCCGCAGGCTCATCAAGCAATAACACTTTGGGCTTCAATCCCAAAGCAATGGCGATCTCCACCAAGCGCTGTTTGCCATAGGGCAAATCCTTGACCATCTTTTGGGCATCTGACTCCATCCCCAACAACTCCAACAAAGACATCGCCTCTTCGGTGACATTGGCATAGGATTTGGCTGTTTTCCACTTGCCCATGGACAAGCCCAGCCTCTCAGACACGCCCAAGGCCACATTGTCCAATACGCTCATCTTGCCAAACAAGGTATTGATTTGAAAAGTGCGGCCCAGACCTTTTTTTACCCGCTCAGACTGAGACAAGTTTGACACCTCTTCTCCCGCTAAAAATACTTGTCCCAAAGAGGGCGTCAACCCCCCTGTCAACAAATTCACGAAAGTCGTCTTGCCCGCACCATTTGGACCAATGAGGGCATGACGCGCACCCACTTCCAACTGAAAATCGATGTGATCTGCCACCGTCAAAGCGCCAAAGCTTTTGCATAAACCACGGGTCTCTAAAGCATACGTCATGATGGTTGCGATCCCGCTAGTCGAGTCCTTGATTTGACCAAGAGTTTATCCATGATGCCCAGCACCCCCCCTCTGGCAAACAACACCACGAACACCAACAAAAGGCCAATGCCAAAATACCAGTACTCGGGAAACTGTTTGGCCAAATAGTCTTGTGCAAGCAAAAAGACCACAGGGCCCACAAAGGCGCCATACAGCCTGCCCACACCGCCCAAGATGAGCATGACCAACAATTCGCCCGAAGGCTCAAAGCCCAAAACATTGAGCCCCACAAATTGATTGGTTTGCGCGAGCAACGCACCCGCAAGACCCGCAATCAAAGCGGACAAGGTATAGACCATCATGAGCTTTTTATACACGGGTGCTCCTATGGCGTGCATGCGAGCACTGTTTTCTCGTATGCCCATCAAAGACACACCAAAAGGCGAATAGATGAGTCGGCGAATGATCCCCCAGGCACCAAAAAGCAAAACTAAACAATACAAGTAGGCCGTCTTGCCAAAGAGGTCGAACTTGAACATCCCCAAGATGGGTGCAATCTCCATGCCCGAGAGTCCATCCGCACCACCGGTGACAAAGGTCGCCTTGTTAGCGACTTCTAAACACAAGGCCGAAATCGCAAGCGTCATCATCAGTTGCGTGAGCCCCTTCATCTTCAAAATCACCGCACCCGTGATCAAGCCCAACAGCCCAGCACCCAAGGCACTGGCAAGCAACTGTAGCAGCGGATCGGTGACGCCTAATTTCGCAGCCAAGATCCCGGTGATGTATGCACCCAACCCAAAAAAACTGGCATGGCCCAAGGTGATGATGCCAGCATAACCAATGATCAAATCCAATGAGAGCGCAAATAAAATGTAGGTGAGCACTCTTGCACCCAAAGACAAATATTCGGGCAAGAAAAAATACACCAATAAAGCCAAGACCCATGGCAGATATTCTGTCCAACGAACACGCGAATCGACCATGTAACCGACAAGTTGACTCATGATCTCTTTCCCATTAAGCCTTGCGGCCTCCAAAGCAACAATCCAATCGTTGCGATATAGATAAAAAACGCACCAAACTGTGGCAACCAATATTTACAAGCGGTGTCGGTGACGCCTATTAAAAGGGCCGCCACAAATGGACCACGCAAACTGCCCAAGCCACCCACCGAGACGACAATTAAAAAGAACACCAATTGCTCAAAGGGGTAGGTGGGTTGGATTGCGACAATTTCTGCACCAAGCCCGCCACCAAGACCAGCCAAGCCACTGCCAACGGCAAAGGTCATGGTAAATAAGCTTTTTGTATTGATCCCAATGGACTGCGCCATGGCGCGGTTGTCCACTGAGGCTCTGACTTTTGCGCCCCATATCGTGCGCTCGACACCAAACCAAAGCGCGGCAATGATCCCCGCGGTGAACACGATCAAGAACACCCGGTAAGCGGGAAAATCTCTGCCAATCAAGGGGAATTGACCCTTTAAATAATCGGGCAAGATGACCGGTTGCTGCAAGGTGCCAAAAATCAATCTTGCAACAGCCACAGACATATAAATCAACCCAATGGTAAAGAGCACTTGCTCCAACTCCGCCTCGCCATAAAGACGAGCGTAAAGTGTGCGCTCAAGCACCACACTCACCAAGGCCACCAAGGCAAAACACATGACCAAGGCCAAAGGAAAAGGGATGTCAAACTTTGACAATGACACCACCAGCACATAGCCCCCCGTCATGGCAAACACCCCATGCGCCAAATTCGTAAACCCCATGAGTCCCATGGTCACAGACAGCCCCACAGAGATGACATACAAAATCATGCCGTAGGCCAAACCATGAAAGGCCACACTCACCAAGGACGATAAAAAAAATTCCATGCTTATTGAGCTCTCATCGAGAAAATAGCCCTTAGATGCGCACTTGCACCTAAGGGCTAAGCATTTTAGGATTGCTCTGCCAAGTTAACGTATTTTACTTCTTCTTATCGGCCTCTTTCATGGGGTCTTTCACAGCAGTCCCAATGGTCTCAATCTCGACGTTGGCAAGTTTACCGCCAACCTTTTTGACTTCTCTTAAATACTCGGGATTGACCACATCACGTGTTTCAGGGTCAATGGAGAATGCGCCTCTGGGGCTGGTTGTGCTTTTCCATTTTTTAAAAAATTCCATGGATTTGTCTGGATCGACTTTGCCTGCCTGCTCACGAATGGCAGCAAAAATCGCATCCATCGCATCCCAAGCGGCAACGACCATGAAGCCAGGATTCAAATCGGCACCAAACTCTTTTTTGTAAGCAGCCACAAAGGCTTTGTTGGCTGGGCGGTCCGAGGCTGCGGAGTAGTGATGCACTGTGGTGATGCCCAAGGCCACGTCACCCATGCCTTGAAGCTCTTCATCGGTCACAATGTCTCCCGTTCCGATGAACTTGATGCCCGCTTTTGGCAAGTCTAAATCAGCGTATGACTTCATCATCGCTGTGGCCGCTTTACCTGCAGGATTGAAGCCAAACAACACGTCGGGCTTGGCATCCTTGATTCTTTGCATGAAAGGCACAAAGTCTGGGTTGGCCAAAGGCACGCGAACACTGCCCAAGACCTCACCGCCGCCTTCTTTGAATCCTTTGATGAAACCTTCCTCCGCTTCATGACCAGGCGCAAAATCGCTCACCGATGTGTACGCCTTCTTGTACTTCTTTGAGGCCCACTGGCCCAAGGGATACGCGGATTGCCACAACGTGAAAGACACACGGGTCATGTAGGGCGCATTGACCATGACCCTGGCGCCTGCAGCATTCATGCTCACAAAGGGCACTTTGGCTTCTGTGGTCAATGGAGCGATGGCAGCCATATTGGGCGTCCAGACCACGCCGGTCAAGAACTGAACCTTGTCACGAACGATCAACTCTTGAGCGACGCGCTTGGCCACATCGGGATTGGGTCCCGTGTCATCTCTGGTAATCAACTCCACCTTCACCCCAGGTGGAAGCTTATCTCCATTGAGTTTCATAAAAAGCTTGACGCCCTTGTCAAGCTGATCGCCTTGAGCTGCAGCCGCGCCACTGTAGGAGCTGATAAAACCAATTTTGACCGTTTCGGCCTGGGCCATTGAGCCAAAGCCTAAAGCGAGCGCTGAAAAGCCGACTAAAACCACGGCTTTAAGAGTGAATTTCATAGTTTCTCCTAAAATAGAGTAAAAAATCTTCATGAACAAAAGGCAAAGTCTATCAAAAAAGAGGGCTTTTTTTCATGAGAATTACCCTTGAAGCTTGGATTTGCCTGCTCCAAGCGAAGAACTTGCTTGTCTCAGCTCAACAAATAACCCAGGCCAAGCTCATACATACCCTTTGAGCTTGGCGCCACAGACAGAAAAAAAGTGGATCTTAAGAGCAAAAGAAAAAATTAAGTTATTTGCCAAAGTTGGCCCAAGCGGTCGGATAATGAAAAAATAACACCCGTCTTCTGGATGCGCTCACAGTGGCATGGCAATTGACAGGGCGTGAGAACATGCCGTCCATAGGAACTTTTAAACCATGAAAGCCGATCAAAATAAACTCTTGACCCAAGTTGGACCCCACAGCCCATGTGGTGATTTGCTTAGACTTTATTGGCAACCGGTTGCGCTGCTTGACGAGTTCAATGCCCAACTTGACCCCAAGATGCAAGAGCGACCCTTAAAGGCCGTTCGAGTTTTTGGCGAAGACTTGGTTTTATTCAAGGATCTCTCAGGCCGCTTTGGCTTGATTGACAAGCATTGTGCCCACCGAGGTGTTGACCTCTCCTTTGCAAGGTATGAGGGGGACGGTATCCGTTGCCCATTTCATGGCTGGAAATTTGATGTCAATGGACACTGCTTGGACACCCCTGCAGAGCCCACGGGCTCAAGGCTAAAGGAGCACATCCAACAGAGGCACTATCCAGTGATTGAGAAAGCTGGGGTGATATTCGCTTGGATGGGGCCCCCCAATCAAACGCCACCGCCCTTTCCCCGGTTTGATTGTTTTGAAGCACCTTCTAGCCACAGTTTTGCATTCAAAGGCCGCTGGAAGGCCAATTGGCTTCAAGCCTTTGAAGTCGGAATCGATCCAGCGCATCCTTCATTTTTACATCGTTTTTTGCAAGACGAAGACCTGCAAAGCATTGGAGACAACGACGCAGGCAAGCAGTTTCGAAGTGCCAGTGCGGGAGAGATCAACGGTCAAAAGTGGCCCATGACACGAATCATGCGCGAGTTTTGTCAACCCAACATCAGTTTTGAAAGCAAACCCTATGGCATGGAGATCACTTCACTCAGAAGCATGGATGAACAACTCACTCACGTGAGAGTCACACAGGCTATTTTTCCAGCCACCTTTGTGATCCCTTTATCCGAAAGCTTAAGCATCACTCAGTTTCATGTGCCCGTGGATGACGAACACACGTATTGGTATTCATTTTTCACAAGTTTTGACAAACCCTTGAACAAAGAGGCCATGAGAGCGCAGCGCCTTCAGTTCATCTCCTTGCCTGACTACATTCCCAAATCAGGCGCTCACAACCACTGGGGCTTTAATGCCAAGGAACAGGTGAGCCAAACCTATCTTGGCATGGGAGAAGAGGACATCAACGTCCATGACCAGTGGGCCGTAGAGAGCATGGGCCCCATTCAAGACCGAACCCAAGAACACCTGGGCACCTCCGATGTGCTGATCATGGCAAATCGACGCGTGCTCTTAAAAGCCATTGAAGACGTACAAAACGGCGCAACACCTCCCGGTGTGTCCAATGCACTCATTTCAAGCTCGCGCTTTGGGCCAGATATTGTTGATGGCGTTGCACCCAGTTTGGAGTGGTCAAACTGGTGGAGAGACCAGGTCAAACACAAACAAGAAATGTGTCAATGGCTTACGGATGAACTCAGTGTCCCTTAAGCGTGCTCAAGCTCAAAGCAAGACCATTCGCTTCAGGCCCCCCTTGTTTTTTTGATGTTCAATAATTAGGCACTCACTTATGCACTTCTCCACCCTCTGCGGCATAGACGACAAGGAGCGCGAAAATGCCATTCAAGCGTGCTTAAAAAAAATTGACGAATGGGAAATCGAGCAAGTGCGGTTTTCTTGGTGTGACATTCACGGCACCACGCGCACGAAAACATTGATGCTTGAATTTGCCAGACAAGCTTTGAGATCTGGCGTGGGGATGGTGAGCACCTTGCTGTTAAAGGACAGCTCGGATCGCACAGCCTTTCAAGTCTTCGAGCCTGGCGGTACACACGGCATGCAGGGCATTGGTCAGGGCAACAACGTGACGCTTTTGCCTGACCCCAAAACCATCAAGCGACTGCCCTGGGCTTCAAAAACCGCATGGCTCCAGTGCCAGGCATGGTTTCAAAACGGCACGCCTGTCCCCATGGACTCAAGGCGCATTTTAAAGCGTGCACTGAGCACCTTAAAGTCGCATGGTTACGCAATGAAATGCGGGCTTGAGGTTGAGTTTCACATCTACAAAATCACCGATCAAAGCACACAACTCAACCCTCATTTGGCCCCTTGGCCAGGCAACGCACCTGGTGTACAACTGATCCATCCAGGCTACAGCTTACTGAGCGAAGCTTGGAGTGACTTGTGCGACGAGCCCATGGGGATTGTGCAGCACACGGCCCAAGGCTTGGGTCTGCCGCTCATTTCACTGGAAACTGAATTGGGACCAAGTCAAGTTGAAGCCGTCTTTAGCCCAAGCCCGGCACTGGAAGCGGCCGACAACATGGTGCTTTTTAGAAATGGCGTCAAACAGGCCCTGGCACGAGCCGGCTACCATGCGACCTTCATGTGCCGACCGCCCTTTGACTCCATCATGTCCAGCGGTTGGCATTTGCATCAATCCTTGATTGAACTGCAAAATCACACCAACGCCTTTGAAAGAACAAGCTTAAAAGCCGATGCAGGGCCACTGGACGCACAATACTCTCTTTCAGACATCGGTGAATACTATTTGGCAGGCTTGTTAGAGCACGCCAAAGACACGACGCTCTTGTGCACACCCACCATCAATGGCTATGCACGTTTCAAGCCCAATGCTTTGGCTCCCGAGTCCATTCTTTGGGGACGAGACAATCGAGGCGCCATGCTCAGAGTCATTGGAGAACAAATGGACCCCTCTAGTCGAATTGAAAATCGTCTAGGTGAGCCTGCAGCCAATCCGTATTTGTACATGGCGTCACAAATTTATGCAGGCCTAGATGGCATCCTTCATGAACAAAAAGCACCCCTTGCAACTCAGTCCCCTTACAGCAAGGAGGCTGAACACTCCACTTTGGTTGAGCGAATTCCAAATACGTTCAAGTTGGCCTTGAATTTATTTGAACACAGCGCTTTCATGCGGCAAAGCTTTGGTGAAGATTTTGTACGATACTATTCAACCCTCAAACAGTCTGAACTCAAGCGCTATGAGAGTGCCCTAGATCCTCAACAGTTTGAGATCCAAGAGTACTTCAGCAGAATTTAAAGTGGCACAGCCAGCATCGTGTCGATTCCAAAGGACTCTACGATCACTTGCATTTTGCGAATAAGAAGTCTAGACTCCACACGCTCCAAAGTGGCCTCATATCTAGCAACCATATAAAGCGAAGAGACCCCCTCTTCATTGGATTGGTAAACCACCAAATTGGCCTTTGCCAACACATGGCCGTCTTGACCAAAGGATGCTTGAACGTTGCTGACTTGTCTCAGTAAAGCACTGCGTCGATAGGTGAGCACACCTTTGGCCAACATGGCAACACGGTCTTGAATCATCCCCAATGTAAAGCAGCCCATGATGGGCAAAGGCAGGCCCAAATCTTTGTTCTCTTTTGAGAGGACTTCGTAAGTGCATTGATGGGGGTCAAAAAGACCGATCCATTCATTGAATTGCTCTTGGTCCAAATATTGAGCATACACATGAAAGAAGTGTCTGCTTGCGTAATCCAATTCAAGCGCGTTCAATGGAGCGCTCCCAGAAGGAAATCAATTGGCAAGTTGTCATTGTGATTGAGCCTCACTTAAAAACCCATGATCTTGTGGTAGTGCGACCAAAAGCCTCGAATGGAGATCTCTTGGGACAAGTAATCTGTGTCCTGGATGGCCCCTACACCCCCCATCTCCAAGACTTCGTGAGTCCCCGGCTCGCGAGACTGAATGCCCTCTTGGACCAGTCTGAGGGCTTCACCGTCTTCTAAGGAGATGTAGCCAGACGGGCCAATGAGGTTGGCCGCCAGGAGTTTGTCCTGAGTTTGCTTGGGGGTATCGCTCTCAAAGCCCAAATAAGTGATGTGCAACTCAACCAAGTTCGGCCCCTTGGGCCGCAAGTGCCGAATCGCATAGGTGTTATCGACTTGCGCGATGATGAGGGTTGGGAAAATAGACAAGATGGTGGTCTTGTACCCATCTGCCAAATCCAATGGCACCTGGGTCAAAGCGGGATCGGCCATTTTCATATTGGGGTTGTACTTGCCAGTTCCCTCATAAGCTTTTTCAACCCATTTTTGATGGTCCTTGTCTGCGTCACTCAAAATGGAATGGTTCCAAGTGTTTTTTAAATCACCATCCAATTTGATCCCCCCTTTCATGGTGGGTTGCTGTAGACCAAAGGAGACCTGAAACTGATGGAGCAAAGAGCCGTGATAAGGGTCCCGCACGTTCTCGTTATAAAGCTTCCAATTGCCCGGTATCCTTTGGCGCAAGTAACCCAAGACCTTGGGTTTTCTTTGTACCAACAAACGATCAATTTGAGACAAGGAATGCGGCCCCAAAAACTCAAGCAAGTCAGGAGGATTTTTTGAAAAACTTCCAAAGATCAAGCCCCCGTGACACTGCACCTGAAGTGTGCTTAAACCATGCTGCGCTTTATCAAATCCTTGGGGCATGCCCCCTTTTCCATTGACGCCGTTGGCCATAGGCACACCGATCAAGTCTCCTTTCAAAGAATAGGTCCACAAATGATACGGACAAGCCACTTTCACCATATGTCCTCGCACTTGTGTCACCAACTGTGCACCGCGGTGAGCACAGGAGTTCTCAAAAGCGGTGATGCTTTGATCCTTGTCGCGAGTGACCACGACTTGGGTACTGCCAATCCAATTGGTCACGAAGTCACCAGCGTTGGGGAGTTCAACCTCATGGGCCAGGTAATTCCAAACGTCTGCGCGAAAAATTCTTTCATTTTCCAAGGCATAAATATGGGGATCGGTAAAGACCTCATAAGGCACTCTGGAGAAGTCTTTCTTTGGCCAATCTAAGGAGATCTGACTTGGATAGGGTACTTTGCTCATCTAAACCACTTTGCGTGTGTGTTGATTGAATCGATATGAAAAAACATCCCAAATTGTCCTTCTTTCATGATAGCAGATACCATCAAAAGAACACCATAGTATGGAGCTCGAAAAGCGCTCAGCGTGGGTGTTTAGGTCAATGTGAAATGATTCTTTGATACAAAACAATCATATTACATTGAGCTACAATGTAGCTCAAAAAAGAGGTTACCAAAATGGCTGCCAAAACTGTTGTACGTGCAAGAATTGGTGAAGGCATTAAGAAAGAGGCTAACTGGTGTATTGGCTGCCATGGGCCTACCTCCTTCCAACTCCTGTCGAATCATGGTGACCAAAGTAGCCAAAGAAAAAGCCCTCCCCTTTGAGCCACTTATTCCAAATAAAGAAACTATTGCAGCCATGAAAGAGGCGAGAAAAAGAAAAACTTAAATCCTTTACTTCTATTAAAGACTTGATGGCCGATTTGAATAAGAAAAATTGAAACTGCAGGGCACTTTAAACGCTCGATCTTGACCAACGGATGTGTCGCCGAACTTTTACCCATCCCTAGTCCAAACACCGCGCCTAGATTTAAATTTCCACGCGCCACTCCGTATCGCTGAGTAAAAAAAAGTTAGCCAAGTGACAGGCCAAACTAAATCTAAAGAAGGTGGTTCACTTATACTTCCAAATAATACCCATACATCGATAAGGGTACGATGTTTGGCTTAAGAGATGGTTCAATCAGCGACTTTTAGCATTGTCAAAAACCGCAGGCAGCTAAAAAATACAAGCTCAAATGAGAAATTAAAGTTGCCAGGTTTGAATTTAAATTAACCAACTTAAAGCAAAGGAACAAAAATGCTGCGTTTCATTTTAATTTTATTTTTTTCTTTAGTCAGTTTTTTAGCCCAGGCACAAAGCAAACTGCCACCTTTACAACCGCAAGAATTTCGCGTCACTTTGTTGGGCACTGGAAGTCCAACGCCGTCAATGACACGTTTTGGCCCAGGCGTCTTGATACAAGCAGGTGGAAAGCATTTGTTGATTGACAGTGGTCGCGGAACAACTCAGCGTATTTGGCAATTGGGTATCAAGTTGGGCTTGATTGATGCAGTTTTCATCACACATCTGCATTCTGATCATGTGGTGGGACTACCCGACTTATGGCTTACGGGGTGGCTAGAGACTAACTACGCACAGCGAAACGGTCCCTTTGTTGTTTATGGTCCCAAAGGCACTCAACAACTAATGAATGGCTTGGAACAAGCCTATGATTGGGACATCAAAGCAAGAATCGCCGATCAAGCACTCAAACCTGAAAACATCAAATCCGTCGTAACCGAAGTCAATGCGGGTGTTGTCTATAAAAAAGATGGTCTCACAGTGACCGCCATTGAAGTCGATCATGGTGACTTACTAAAACCTGCGTTTGGATACCGCATCGATTATGACAATCGATCAGTGACGATCTCTGGCGATACACGTTATAGCGAAAACCTGATCAAACATGCCATGGGTTCTAACTTGATCATTCACCAAGTCGCTGCAGCAAAAGAAGCTCTACTAAAAAATACAGCGATTAAAGTAATCTTAGATCACCACACCTCACCAGAGGAAGCGGGTACTCTGTTTAGTAAAGTTAAACCACAACTTGCAGTTTTTTATCACTTTGTATTGCTCGCTGGCCCTGGCATACCTGCGGTCACTGAAAAAGAAGTATTTGACATGGCTAGAAAAACCTATTCTGGGCCATTGGTGATTGGTGAAGATTTGATGGCGTTTCAGATTGAAAAAGATCAAGTTTTTCATAAATAATTCAAATAAAGTTGACGCCTCACTGAGTTAAATTTGATTGAAGAGCGCACTGCATTCCAAGAGCAGGTCATTAGACAAGAGGAGTTGGCTCATATGAGGACTATTTATATTGGCCAAATTGCGGCCAATTACCCCAATAATTCTCAAGCTTGAATTGACCTGATTTTTAGTACCACTTCAAAAAGGAAGGTTTCTATTAATTATGAGTCAAAAAATGTCCTCCTTGACCCTCTCTTATCCCCGTAAACCCTATTGACTAGGCGCTCATGCACACCACAATAGAGCATACTTTTTGCAACTTTTTTAAAACAACCAAAGGTTTCTCGGTGTCATTGCGCAATTCAATTCCCTCCAAGCGACTTCATCTGCTCGCATGCATCTTGCCCTTGCTGTTCTCTCACGCTCACTTGCAGGCACAAGAGATAAAAACCTCAGCACCCATCGCAGATGCATCGAGCACCTACCCCAACAAAACAATTAAACTCATTGTGCCCTTTATTCCAGGGTCTTTGGTCGATGTCATGGCCAGGGCCTTGGCCGAAGAGCTTCAAACCTCATGGAAAACTTCTGTTGTCGTAGACAACAAAGCGGGAGCCAGCACACTTTTGGCTGCGAAAATTGTCGCAAGCTCCCCTGCTGATGGCTACACCTTGTTTTTACCCACTGTGACCACTTTCAGCATGGCGCCCCAACTGATGTCTAAGCCTGGCATTGATCCATCCAAGGAGTTGACACTCATCGCAAAATTGGCGGTCACCAATTTGTATTTAACGATTCATCCCTCATTTGCCGCAAAGAACATGCGCGAGTGGATTGAGGAGGTTCGCAAGAACCCAGGAAAATTCAGTTATGGCTCCTCTGGTAACGGTTCGCCGCAACATATTTTCATGGAAATTTTGAAAAAACAACTCAACCTTGATATCATCCACATCCCTTACAAGGGCTCCAACAGTGGAATGCTTGACCTCTTGTCTGGAAAAGTCGACATGTCTTTCATTGATGGGGCTTTGGCAGGGCCCAATATTAAATCTGGCGCCTTGATTGGCTTGGGGTCCTCCATGTCCAAACGCTCGACCTTGCTACCCAATGTTCCCCCTATTTCCGAGACGGTCCCCGGATATGATTGGTCGGGTTGGCTTGGCTTTGCAGGTCCTTCCAACATGCCCCCGCATGTACTTGAAATGCTCTCAGACTTCGTCAAGCGCTATCAAGCCACGCCCGCCTACGCAGCCATGCTTGAAAAAGGTGGCATTGAACCTGCTGAATATATCAAAGTCGCTGACATGCCCAGGTTCATTCAAAATGAAAATAGGCGCTGGGCGCCAGCGATCAAAGCCTCGGGCGCCACAGTAGATTAAGGGCGATCTGGTAAACTCAAAATGAATCAGTTTTGATTTTTTTTGGGCGGGGTCGCTACCTTGCCAAGGCCAAGAAGTCCAATCAATCATCAATCGAACACCCCAATCATGGATCACAGAATCAGAAGAATCGTCACAGGTCATGATGACCAAGGCAAGGCCATTGTTGAGATGGACGGGTTTGCACCCAATCAAAAAGTTCGTCCTGGCACGGGTCTTGTGAGCACGTTGGTATGGGTCACCGAAGAAACCCCAGCCAAGTTAGACACCAGACTAGACCGAGCAGATCAAACCATTGGCGTGCCACCGCCTAAAAATGGATCTGTCCTACGTGTGGTGGACTTTCCCCCTGTCAGCTCTCAGCGCACCGCAGTCTCGCAAGAAGACATCTTAAAAGAGATGGGCGTGACAGACACGGCCAGCACACCTGCAAGGCATGCCTTCATGCACCGCACTGCAAGTGTGGACTATGCCTTTGTGATGTCGGGCGAAATCGATATGCTTTTGGACGACTCTGAGGTGCATATGAAAACTGGAGATATCATGGTGCAACAAGGCACCAATCACGCTTGGGTGAATAACTCCAATGAAATCTGCCGTGTCGCCTTTGTATTGATCGACGGCCTAGATCCACTAAAGAAAGAATGACTATGAAGTTTGGCGTATTTGATCACCTCGATCGTGGGCAAGTCTCTATCCATGATCATTTCGAAAACCGTTTAAAGTTGGCAGAAATTTATGACCGTGCGGGCTTTTACGCCTACCACATTGCAGAGCACCACGGCACACCTCTTGGCATGGCCTCCTCACCCAGTGTATTTTTGGCCGCTGTGGCACAAAGGACCCAAAGACTGCGCTTTGGCCCCTTGGTCTACACCCTTAGCCTTACGCATCCCATCAGGATCATTGAGGAGGTCTGTATGCTTGACCAAATGAGTGGTGGACGATTGGAGCTTGGCATTGGCCGGGGCAGCTCGCCTTATGAAATGAGTTATTTCGGCGTGAACGCGGAGAACTCCGGCAAACTCTACATTGAGTCCTTTGACATCGTGATGATGGGTCTTAAAGAGCGACTGATCAACTTCAAGGGTGAGCACTTTGAGTTTACAAATGTCCCCATCGAACTCGAATGCATACAAAAACCCACACCCCCTATTTGGTACGGCATGTCTCAACCCCATGCTGTGCCATGGGCTGCACAAAACAATGTCAATATCGTCTGCAACGGTCCTGCCCAACCTGTCAAAGCCATCACCGATCGCTACAAAGAAGTATGGCAAGAAAAAACCCGGGCCAATGATCCTAGCCCCCTACCCAAATTGGGACTTGGCAGACACATCGTGATCGCTGAAACGCATGGCAAAGCTTATGCACTGGGCAAAAAAGGCTTTGACAAATGGTACCAAAGCTTGCAACACTTATGGCGTGCCAATGGAAACCCGATGACCAAGTACTCGATTCCTGAAGACTACGACACGGCCGTAAAAGCTGGTATTGTCTTGGTCGGAACAGCCGCCCAGGTGAGCGAACAACTCCAGCGAGAAATAGAAATTTCTGGTGTGAACTACATCTTGACGCGCTTTGCGTTTGGAGACCTCAGTTTGCAAGAGTCACAATTTTCATTGGAAAGCTTTGAAGCGCTGGTGATGCCAGAGTTTCAAGAACAAGCAGAGATGGTTTAAATACTTTTTTTACACCCAAGCCTTTTCTTGAAACCGAAATTCTTAGATGTCAATCAAACCTAGCATCTCTCTTTTCTAAACGCGCTCGAATGCCTTCTGTTTTATCGTTGGTTGCAAACAAGAGCTGAAAAGCCTTTCTCTCAAACTCCAAGCCTTGTTCCAAAGGCACGCTCATGCTTTGCAGCACAGATTGTTTGATCGATCGAATGGCATGCTGAGGCCCACGGGCCAGTTGATTGGCCAACTTGTAAGCTCTCGCATCCACCTCCTCGTCGGCCACCACTTCACTGACCAAGCCCATCTCAAAGGCTTCTTTCGCTGAGAACAATGCACCTGTCAAAAGCCATTTCATGGCCTTGAATTTACCCACAGCACGCGTGAGGCGTTGAGTCGCACCTCCTCCAGGCATCAATCCGATTTGAACTTCAGGTTGTCCAAGCTTGGCCAGGTCTGAGCAGACAATGATGTCACCGTGCATGGCCAACTCCAAGCCTCCACCAAGGGCAAATCCCCTTAAAGCAACCACCACGGGTTTGCTGCAACCACTGATTGCGCTCCACAATGAGCCCATTTGGCGAGCCACAATTTCCATGGGGTGGGCATCCACATATTCATTGAGATCCGCACCGGCACAAAATGCCTTGGCCGATCCGGCCAAAACGATGGCTTTTACAGACTCATCTTGATCGAGTTCAATGAACATATGAGCCAAAGCACGGCGCAGCTCTAAATTAAGCGCGTTCAAAACCTGTGGGCGATTCAGACGAAGCACTGCAACGCCCTCACTAACGCTCTCTTTGAGCAGCACTGGCGTGTTCATGGCTTGTTGACTTTCATGGATTGCGCCCAAGGGCAGCATTGAGGCGAAATGGGTCTTATCAAGGGGATGGGATAAGGGGCGCTTTCAATGCCCCAAAAAAACAGGTGCTCGTTTTTCAAAAAAGGCATTCAAAGCCTCCATGTGATCTGCTGTTTGGTGCGCCAAGCCTTGCAACTCTCCAGCACGGTCCAGTGCTTGATCTAGGCTGCTGCCTTTGGCTTCTTGCATGAGTTGCTTGGTCCAGCGCAAGACCTGAGGGGGATTCTTGGCAATGCTTTGCGCAAGTGCCAAAGCCTCCTGCAGCAAAGTGTCGGACGCCACCACCTTGGTCACCAAACCTATTCTCAAAGCTTCATGGGCATCAATGCTGTCTCCGCTCAAGGCCAGTTGAGCTGCGTGGGCATATCCAATCACCCTAGGTAAGAGCCAACACCCGCCGTCTCCTGGAATGATGCCAACCTTCACAAAACTTTCTGCAAAAACCGCTTTTTCGCTTGCAATTCGGATGTCACACATGCAGGCCAAATCATTGCCCGCGCCAAGAGCAGCGCCATTGACGGCAGCGATCATGGGCACCGTCAAGGTTTGAAATGCTCTGGGAATTCTTTGAATACCGTTCTTGTAGTTGTTTGCAACCTCAGAAGGGTTGCCCTTGAACATGCCCGTCTTGTCTTTCATCTCTGTGATATTGCCCCCCGAGCAAAACGCCGTACCCGCTCCAGTGAGCACACTGGCACGCACGTGGGTATTTTGATTCATGTAGTCAAAAATAGTTTCAAAAGCACGAAACATCTCCTCTCCACTCAATGCATTTCGAGTCGCTGGCCTATTCAAAGTGAGCACTGCCACGTGCCCTTCAAGAGAGAACAAAATAGGTGCATCCGCACCTTGCTTTAATGGATCAAAGGAAGTTGACATGGTTGATTTGTTGGTTTGAGTTTAAAGACCGAGGACCCGTTCGGCATTGCCGTGCATGATTTTGTCCATCACTTCATCTTTGTAACCAAGCTCATTCCACTCACGCATGATGCGCTCATATGGCAAACTTGGATAATCGCTACCGAACATGATCTTGTCTTGTAAACGTCCACGAATGTCCACCTTCAAGTTACCAGGAAAGTGCTTGGGAGCCCAACCCGACATTTCCCAATAAACATTTCCCTTGTGCAAAGCGACTGCCGTGGTCTCTTCAACCCAGGGCCATCCGGGATGGGCCATGATGATGTTCATTTTGGGAAAATCGGCAGCCAAATCGTCAATGTGCGAAGGGTGAGCATGCCTGACTCTTGCTCCATTGCCACCCGGCATGCCAGCACCCATACCCGTCGTTCCAACGTCCACCATCACGGCAGCACCCAACTCATTGATGACTTCAAATAAATCGTAATGGCGGCGATCATTGACCGCAAAATGCTGCATGATGGGATGGAAATGAAAACCGATGAACCCCAACTCGGTGATTGCTTTTTTGGCTTGTTGAATTGCAATCTCACCCTTGGCGGGTTCAACTGCGCCCCAACATTGAATGACTCGATTGGAGTTTCGTTTCCACATCCCATGCACATACTCATTGGTACAGGGCGCAGCGGCCACCGTGGTCTCAAGGTCCAAGGCCACCAAACACGCCTCAACACCGGCTTGCGTAAACTCGGCAATCACATCCTCTTCACTTTTGGCCACCCAATCTCGTTTCCAGTAACGGGCCAATTCAGCCGGATAAGGCCCTTGTGAGTCAATCCAAGTTTGTGTCCCAGGGTAACAATGCAGGTCAATGATTCGCATGGTGTTTCAGTTCAAATAAGTATCAGTGAATAAAAAAAAGGGGTTTAAAGGTTTTCAATGTCTTTGAAAGCGCCAACCATCGACTCAATGCGCAGTTTCCTTGGAGAGCTTGTCAGCGATCAACTCACCCAAAGCTTTCTTGGAAACCTTCCCAAAAGTAGAGACAGGAAAATCACCCAAGATCTCAAGTCGCTCAGGCAATTTAAATTTTGCAATTTCTTTGGTCAATAAAAACTCAACCAAGGTTTTGAGATCCAAGCTTGTGTTTGACTTTAAAATCACGAACGCACACATTTTCTCTCCCATATTGGGGTCGGGCATGGGCACGCAGGCCACGTTTTGAACGCTGGCGTGCATGAGGATTAAATTTTCCACTTCCTCGGCTGAAATTTTCTCACCACCTCGGTTGATCAAATCTTTTTTTCGCCCTTCCACCACATAGTTACCAGATGGATGCATGCGCATCAAATCACCTGAACGGTAAAAACCATCGCTGGTGAATTGACGTGCATTGTATTCAGGCACGCCAAAGTAGCCCCTTAGGGTGTAGGGGCCTCGCACAGTCAACTCGCCCACCTCACCCATGGGGACTTCACGGTCCTCTTCATCCAGCAGTTTCACTTCGTCATCCTCACACACGGGTCGGCCACAGGTCTGCATCTTGACCTCATCAGGATCCGTTGTTCTTACAAACATCAACGTGCCTTCAGACATCCCGAAATTTTCTTGCACAAAAACGCCAGGAATCAAGGCTCGGGTCTTTAAACGAACCTCAGGCTGCATGCGTTGACCTCCACTTTGAATGAACTTCAAAGAGGACAAATCAAATTGAGTTGCACTGGGGTCATTGATCAAGCGAATCAACAAGGCGGGAACAACTTTCAAGTGCGTGACACGGTGCTTTTGAATCAAAGCAAACATCTCCGCTGGGCGCGTGTTGTGGTGAACAACTACTTTTGCACCATTGAACATAAAGCCTTGAATACCAGGGCACGCGAGGGGCAAATTGTGGGCAATTGGCAGCACCAAAAGCAAGACTGAATCTGCATTGACTTCGCACACAGACGCTGCCACCTTGGAGTTGTAGGCGTAGTCGTTGTTGGTTCGAGGAATTAACTTTGGAATCCCGGTGGTTCCACCTGAGAGCTGAAAGATACATGGGTCCATCGGGTCAATTCGGATTTCTTTCAATCGTTGAGGATCCAAACTTGCAGGACGGTCAATGAGATCTCTCAAAGAATATTCGCCTGGCTTTGCTTGCCCCAAGACGATGCGAATTTTCAAGCAAGGATTTTGCTCTTGAACGCGTGCAATGATGGGGGAAAATTCAAATTCGCTAGCCCGCTCTGGGTAAACACAAGTGCTGGCCTGTGAGAGTTGAGTGAATTGATTGATTTCAGCAAAACGATGCGTCACAAGGGCAGCAATTGGTATGGCACCTATCTTTTGCAATGCGAAATACAACAAGACGAATTCGTGCACATTGGGCAAAGTTGGCACAACTCGGTCCAAAGGTTTTAAACCAATCTCTAATAAATTCAATGCCAAGTTGGTGGTGATGCGATCAATTTGGGTATAAGTGAACTCATGCTCCCCATCAATGAGCGCTGTTCGATCATTGAATTGTCCATACACTGCACTGAACTCTTGCGCCAAGGACTTGTCTCTCCAGTAGCCCTTTTGGCGGTATTTGGCGACAAACTCGGCTGGAAACGCAACAAAACCTTCTAACATATCAAACGACTCCCAAAGAATATTTTTGATTTAGGTTGAGCTGGTAAAGCCACCATCGATCACAATAATTTCACCTGTGACAAAGCGATTGGATTGAATTAAATTCATCATCGTCTCTGCCACATCATCCGCTGTCACGCAACGCTTTAAGGGCGTGGCCCGAGCACGCTTGCCCATCAAGTCATCGTATTTATCGCCTAGCATCCTTTGCATCCAGTCACCCTCCATCCAACCTGGTGCAACCGCATTCACACGAATTTCAGGTCCTAAATTCCAAGCCAATGTTTTGGTCATGTTCACCACAGCCGCCTTGCTAGCTGCATACGGCAAGGGCTGAGGTCCGGGACGCAATCCAACGATGCTGGCTGTATTGACGATACTTGGATTTGTCCCCTTTTTAAGCAAGGGCACAGACGCACGAACCACTTGGAACAATCCTTTGACGTTCACCGCAAAAGTTCGATCCCATTCATCCATGTCCAAACTCTCAAGGTCTTTGACCTTCCATTTGGCAGTGGTTCCTGCATTTGAGATCAATGCATCTAAATGCCCAAATGACTTCTCTACCTCAGCAAGCATCGCTCGGACCGCTTTTTCATCGCTGACATCACACTGAAGCAATAAAGTTTGCGCACCCAGTGCTTGAGCCTCTTTTTGCGTATCTTTGGCCGCCTGAGCGCTTGAAGCGTAATTGATTGCAACGTCGTAACCCGCCCGAGCAAGGGCCAACACGGCACTTTTGCCTATTCCCGTTGCACCACCCGTGACCAGCGCTTTTTTGCGTTCTGACATGACTTAACACCTTAATGAATAACTGAGATAAAAAATACGTTTAAGTGATGCGCTAAAAAAAAGTACCCATGAAAACCAATAGCTTTCATGGGATTTTAGATTATCGATCACCGTCAACACGGACCTCGAAAAGGACTTGATTTTAAAGTAAAAATCAAGCCAGAAACGAAGGTTTTATTTGGCCGGTGCGTATTTACCTGTCAGTTGATCATTGATCACAGACAAGCCTTTTTGTTCGCGCTCTAGGCGAGTCTCACGTGTCCATGTTCGGTGCAAGTCATCATGGACTGTGATCTCCAACCGACCCAAGCCTTGAACTTCCAACTCCACTTTGTCGTTGTGTTGGAACGCATTCAAACCACGGTGGTTGGTTCCTGTTGCTAAAATATCCCCTGGCAGCAAGTCATGAATATGACTCACCCATTCAATGCAACGAGGAATTTTATGCGCCATGTCATTGGTGTTGAAATTTTGTCTCAAGTTGCCATTGACCCAAAGTTGAACTTTCAACTCTTGGGGATCTTTGATCTCATCGGCCGTCACAATGTAGGGACCAATGGGTGCAAAGGTTTGCCTGGACTTCATTTGATAAAAGACATTGGTATCAGGTTTGACGCCACGGGCTGATCCGTCGATAAAATTGACGTAACCAAAGACGTGTTTCATTGCATCGGCTTGTGAAACACGGCTAGCGCGCTTACCAATGACCAAGGCCAATTCGGCCTCACCCTCAAACACTGAGGCAGGCATATCTGGCAAAACCATTTTTTCACCAGGCCCAATGATGGCTGTGGGAGATTTCAAAAAAGCATTGATCGGTGCGGGCTCACTCTTGGTGCCATCTTCCATATAGTTCACAGCCATGCAATCAATGGTCGTGGGTTTTGGCAACGGGGGGCGGATTTTAAGGCCCGCGTAAGGTACACCGGTCTCTTTCGCAACCATGGCTTCAATGCGAGACCTAAAATCATCAAAATGCTCAATCACCGCATTCATCAAATCGCCTGGACCCGAATGTGGAAGATGCTCCACCAATGAGGTCACGTCAACCACATGATCGCCTTTTAAAATACCCAACCTGAAATCGTTGAAATAGAGAATCTTCACATCAGTCCTTTTGTCATAAAAAATAAGTGTTAAATCAATTTTTTCTAATAAAACATTAGCAATTAATTCGATCCCGATCTTAATTGAAATTTCCTCTGCGGCGTATGGGTAAATGCACTAAAAGTGCAGGACTCGATCCTCAAAGTGCCTACACACTTGGCAAAAACCCCTAAAACCGGCATTCTTTCCCAGAATCGCTCCCCTTTGAGTTGCTTGGGTGCTTTTTCCTGTCCAAGCCTAGGGCTTACGATGAGGCATGTTGACAGATGGCTTTACGATAATGCAATGATCGAACTTTATGCCTTGACTCAACCTTTTTTTACATCACAACTTGATCTATGAAACAAGCCTTCACAAGCCTTTTGCGCGTTTTTTTCTTATTTGCATTCACTTTTAATGTTTGGGGACAAAATACTGCAAACGACTTTCCCAACCGATCCCTGCGATTTGTAGTAGGTTTCCCTGCTGGGAGCAGCACCGATATCGTGAGCAGAATGCTTGCTCAGCGAATGTCTGAGCGTTTTGGTCAACCATTCATCGTTGAACAAAAGGTCGGTGGAGGAGGAGCGATTGCCAATGATTTTGTTGCCAAATCAGCACCCGATGGACTCAATATGGTTTTGCTTACAGGTGGGCACCCCTCTTCGGCAGCCATGATCAAAAAACTCCCCTATGATCCGATCAAGGATTTTGGCATGGTCTCAACCATCGTGACCTACCCCATGGTCATTTCCGTTGTCAAAGAATCTGCGATTAAATCCTTGGCGGAGATGATCGCAATGGCCAAGGCCAAACCTGGTCTGGTGAGCTTTTCCTCATCTGGCGCCGGTAGCTTGCATCATTTGCTTGGAGAATGGGTGAGCATAGAAGCTGGTATCAATATGCTGCACGTGCCATTCAAAGGAGGGGCACCCGCCATGATGGAGTTGCTCGGTGGCAGGACAGATGTGATGATTGAAACAGCCACATTCACTTTTAGTCAAATCAAGGGCGGAAAGATTCGAGCCCTTGCAGTTTCTTCTGAAGCCCGGTCACCATTTGCACCCGACGTACCGACCGTTTCAGAAATCTTGCCCAGCATCGAGTTCAGTTCTTGGCTTGGTGTCGCGGTCTCTCCTGGGACGCCAAAACCCATCATTGACAAACTCAATCAAGAAATTCGCACCATTCTTGAGTCGCCTGAGATCAAACAAAAATTCTCTGAATTTGGGGGTGCTCCTGCACCTTCAAGTCCAGAGGAGATGCGCGCTCGCATAGAGCGAGAGATCGCACGCTGGAAAAAAGTCGTTGATATCAAACGCATTGAGAGACAATAATCTAACTGCCCCCTTGTTCAAACCACGAAAGGATCCCTTATGACACGACCACCGAACGTACAACTGACCCATGTAGGCGTACAAGTACGAGACTTGGACCAAATGGTTGCTTTTTATCAAAAAACATTGGGCTTGGTTTTAACGGACCGAGGAGAGTATTACCTTGGAGGAGAAATCGCTTTTATGAGCAGAAACGCCAGTGAGCATCACCAATTGGTGGTGGCCTCAGGACGCAAGGATGATCCAGAGACAACGCCCATCAATCAAATTTCCTTTAGAGTCGACAGCCTTGAAGATTTGATCACGTACCATCAAAATTTATTAGCTGAGCAAGTGCCCATCCAACGCACAATCACGCATGGCAATGCTTGGAGCATTTACTTCTTTGACCCAGATGGAAATCGAGTTGAGTTGTATTGCGTCACACCTTGGTATGTTGAACAACCCTTTGGCATTCCAATCGACCTTGGTGCGCCAATTGATGAAATCATGAAAATTACGGAAGATTTGATCAAAGACAATCCCACCAAAATTTCTCAAGAGCAATGGTCCAAAGAATTAAAAGCCAAAATCTTCAATTGATTTTTTGAATTGAAGTTTCCAACTCCTGCAACCTCACTCTTTATTGGCGTTTGAATCAAATGAAAAATACCTTTATCAAAGTCCTCCCTCTTTTGAGCACACTCTTGATGGCATTGGCGCCATGCGTTGATGCAACGGCACAAGAGTTTCCCAGCAAAGCGATCCATATCATTGTCGGTCAAGGTGCAGGCGGTGGTGTAGACATGATGACTCGAGTGATCGCGCAAAAGCTCTCGGTCAATTTGAACCAGGCAGTCATCGTTGAAAACAAGGCTGGCGCTGGTGGCATCATCGCTTCGGAATTTGTAGCAAAGTCCAACCCTGATGGATACAACTTGCTCATGGGGCCCTCTGGAAATATGGTCTTTACCCCCATCTTGATGCCAAAGTTGAAGTACTCCCCCACCAAAGACTTCATACCAATCAGCATGATTGCCAATTTTCCACTCATCTTGCTGGTCAACGCAAAATTGCCCATTCAAAATATGCAAGACTTGATCAACTTTATGAAAGCCAATCCAAGTAAGTCGAACTATGGAGGATCGGGCCCATTGTTTCAGTTTTCCAGTGAACTCTTTAAACTTAAAACGGGCACACCAGGCGAATTCATACAATTCAAAAGCACCACGGAGTCCATCAACGCCATGATGTCGGGTGACTTGCTCATGACCATGTCAGACCCAGGACCTGCTTTGCCTGCGCTTCAAACGGGCAAGGTGCGAGCCATGGCCGTGACAGCACCTTCTCGTATGCCAAGCTTACCCAATGTCCCCACCATGGCAGAGGTTGGCCTCTCAAGCGTCGAGTTCAAGGTATGGACAGCCCTTTTTGCCCCAGCGGGTACACCTGCAAACATCATCAAAATCTTAGAGACAGAGGTCAACAAAGTCTTGAGACAAGCCGACGTCATCCAAGCCATGAACATCATGTCAGTGCAGGCATCGGGAACCACCTCCGAGGAGTTCTCTAAAATTCTGAGAGAGGACCTTCAAAAGTGGGGACAAGTCGCTGAAACAGCCAAAATTTCTCTTCCAGCGCCCTAAAATTAATTATTTTTTACACTATAAGATTATTTATGTATACTTAATAGTTCATAAGTAATACATAGAGTAAATTTTGAAAGAATTCCTTCGAGAAGAAAGTCAGCATTCTGAAGCGGCCTACTTGATCAAGTTCAATGAAATGGTCAAGCTGATGTATGACTCGCTTGAAATGTTGATCAAACTAGACCAACAACTCAACACCCTGCAGCCGGTGCACAACGGGCGACTTCGCATCCAATGGCATACCTATAAAGCAGATGAGCTGCATTTCACGGGCGAGCGTTATCCCATGTTTGTGCAGTGGAATAGAAACTTTACTTTGGGCTTTTGGCGATCTAAAAGAGTTCCCCTCACTCGAGTTTTGAAATTCCAACACAAGACCCGAGGTTTTATGGTGCATGCAGACAAGGCACGTGAATTGCTGATCAATATGCGTGAACTCATTTTGATGTATAGGCAAGCTCGCAAAACCTTGGCGCAACTCAGGGGCCCAAGCTCTCAATGGGTCAACACAAACAAAAACCGGCTTCAAAAAATGCAGGCGCTGTGCGTACCTGTGCATCAAGGTAAAGAAGTGCCTTGCACCTAAAACTAGACCTCTCAAGGACGACATCATGGCTAAGCAATCCTATCCAAGTCATTTGGCTGTGGTGTGCGCCATTTGGTGGGTCGCTTTGATCATCTACGACCTTTGCGAGGATTTGAAAAAGGGAGGTGCTTTAGACATGCAAAGTGGGATAAAAACCATTCAAGCATCTGCTGCACTGCTTGTCTTTGAAATGTTCATCGCTCTCTTGTTTCTATGTTGGAACTTAAAAAGCAAGCTTGCGTCCCGTCAAAACCAATTGATCGCGCTTAGAGAACATGTGCACTTTGGCCTGCACTGCACTATGGGTGAGCTGACAAGCATCTTAAAAAGCCCAATTGCTCGCAAAGCTCTCGGCAATGGGATCCCAAACTGGCTCCTCCAAAGCCAAGACTATGAATTTGCTCACTTGATCACCAAATTCATCGAGATCACAAAAATTAATGACCCCCTCATTGCCAATGCGATGACAAACTGCTTGGCACTGCTGTGTCAATTCAAAGAGTACCCATCATCGAGCATGAACTCAAGCTCATGCTCAGACGAAAACGCACAATTAGCGGCTGAAGCATCCACAGCTGGCATGAACAATCACCATGGACATTGTAGTTTATTGGACCACTCTCTTCGTGTTGCAGCTTATGCATTGATTGAAAGAAACCGATTCATCTACCGGGGGTTGGATACCGGGCTCTCGAAAGTGCCTCCAGCCAATCAAAAATTCGAATTTGATCCAGAGGATCCACTCTCGATCTTGCTTGCGTTGGTTCACGACATAGGAAAGATCAAAACATTTCAACTCAACGAGAATAATGAAGTCATAAGGGTCAATGGCCAACACGGCCCTGTTGGTGCAAGCTTACTGACCCATCTTGAGTGCATCCAAGCGCTCCCTATTGAGGACCGAAACGTTTTGTATAAAGCCATGCATCACTATCACGCGCCATTTCAATACACATTGAAAGAAGATGGCCTTGTAGACGATGAGCGCACAGTTGCATGCATGATGCTGCTGATCAGTGCAGATAAAAAGGCAAGCCGCGCTGAACGTTTTGGAAAAAACCAAGAACATGACCATCAATTGTTGAATCAGCTTGCCATTGAACTTGCGAAGAACAATGATGCTCAAAAAAAGTTCAGGCCCTAAATTTAGGAGCGGTGATTGGCTGAGCAAACCATTTGGTCTGTCTGAAATGAAAGCAAGAGTCAAAGCCTTACTCAGGCGAAATAAAGGGGCAGATGCCTTAGAAAGCGAATTCGAATTTGGCAAGCTTCATATCTCAATTTTCATTTGAATGATGCAAAATGCAGCCCGTGTATCTGACTTCTTTCAAGTCGATTTTGGACGACTGAGTGAAGTAGGTGCAAAGATTGAACTTTAATTTACAAGCCAGAGCTGATCATTCATGCGACCCATAAGCTTGAGTTGCCCATATTGTCATCAAAAACCAAGATTGAAAATATTTGAAAGCAAAGTCAATACTTGTAGTTGCAAAGCAGTAAACTCTTTTTTAGGTTTAGGCTTTAAGGGGTAAAGTATTTAGGGCATGCTTTTTAATATCTTGTAACTATTGAGAGACTAAGGTGACATCAAATTTGATGCTAAAATGCATCTACTTTGATTCAAATCATAGGATTGAACTATGCGAACCACCGTTACAATTGACGATGAGCTGTATGCTCAAGCACTAGAAGTTATAGAACCAAATATTGAAAAATCAGAACTCTTTCGTGAAGCACTTAAGGTGTTTATTCGCGTGGAGTCAGCCAAAAGACTGGCAGCGTTAGGGGGGAAAGCACCCAAAATGAAAGCGATCCCAAGAAGACAAGCAAAAGTGCCTCTGGACACTTAACATGGTAATTGTTGATACTTCTGTTTGGGTACATCATTTCAGACATGGCAGTAAAAGTTTACTTAATCTGCTTGGCAATGACCAAGTACTTTGCCATCCTTTGATCTTATTGGAAATCGCTTGTGGGTCTCCACCTGCACCGCGTTACAAAACATTGGCTTATATTGGCAAGTTGCAAAAAGCCAAAACCGCAACCATGCCAGAGATCATGAACCTAATTGAATCTAACAGGTTATACGATTCAGGTTGTGGCGCAATAGACATCTCATTATTAGCGTCTACCTTGATAACCCCGGAAGCTGAGATTTGGACACAAGACAAAAAATTAGAAACATTAGCCAAGAAATTAGGCGTTTCCTTTAAACCATACTTGCACTGACAAACTATTTATAAGCTCAAAAAAACGTTATTGAGTGGGAATAAGTTTGATTTAGGGGTTTATTAAATGTAACGTTTTCAATAAAACGAACTACTAGTCCATTACTCCTTAGCGGAGTAGAGAATACTATTGAGCCTAGGTCTTGACAATATGACTTTATCGGACGCCTAAAAAGACCGTAAGCGTCTCGGGAACACACGTTGAATCAGACCGATCTTGAAAGTATTCTCGTCTCCACGTAAGGAGCGTGGAGACATGGATACTATCTTAGCCCAATCAGGAAATCGCCGCCGTCAAAGGCGGTCCTACACCGAGGAAGACAAAGAG
>CANJNC010000037.1 GCA_947475685.1 Comamonadaceae bacterium
AAAGACGCGGGGATGCTGCCACAGCACAAGCTCACAACCACCCGCCAAGGCACGAGACCTTTTCTCCAAAGCGAATACGTTCCACTGGACTTGGTGATGGCCGCAAACAGCAAGTCCGTGCCCACCGCCAAATGGGGTTTGACGCCCATGAAGAAAATCAAAATAGGGGTCATGAGAGACCCCCCTCCTACGCCGGTGAGACCCACCACCGTGCCCACAAAAAAGCCCGCCAAGACAAAGTACATATCGTTCATGAGGCGTATTTTCGGGGTTCGCGCTCATAACTCCAAATATCTTTTAGTCCTTTACTTATAACTAAACGTCATAAACAAATGAGCGCCAAGAGCTGTCCGGGCTCAATGCTGTTGGTTTACTTTGCTGGTTTACTTTGCTGGTTTAATCGGCTGTTTTACTTTGACGTTTTAGTCTGCCGTTTTAATCTGCTGTCTTAAACCGATCTGGGGCGATGGCATGAATGAGTCTCAGGGGCAAGGGGCTGGGTTCATGGGTGATCAATGCACACAGGTGCTCCGCCAAGACGCCACTCATGCTTAAACCCCTAGAGCCCAAAGCCGTGCAGACCAACAAATTTGGAAGCTCAGGGTTCAACACACCAGCAAGGGGCAAACGGTCATGGCAAGTCGACCGCACACCGCTCCAATCGAACAAGGTGGCTTGGTCGTGGAGGCTCAACTCGGGCAAGAGCATCTTGAACTTGTGAAGGTTGCTTTGTCTGCTGGCCAGCGTGTTTTCGATGACCTCTAAGTCCCGCTCAAAACTAGCTCCTATGCAAAAGAGCTCGGGGCTGGGATTGGTGTTGGTGTTGGTTTTTGTTTTGACGTCTACGTTAGCTTGTGCGTGTGCTTGTGCTTGTGCTTGTGCTTGTAGATTGGGGTCTTGAACGTCTTTGAGCCAAGCGCTTGGTAAGTGCCCGATCCAACTCGATTGACCATTGACCGCAAACGAGGGAAGAGAGCCGCTTTGGGTTTGCAAGTCCTTCATCAGGCCCACACACAATTGACCTTTGATGGCTTGAAGGGGCCAAGTTTGGGCGAGTTCTTGCGTCCTTTGTTCAATCTCTTTTGCACCAGCGCCCAAGAACTTCAATCCATGCACAATCAAGCTTGGGGTGGCCACGGAGGAGGTCAAGATGAGGTGGCTGGCGCTGTGGGTGGTTAGTTGTGCATTTGTTTGAGCATTTGATTGAGCATTGGGCTCTGCATTGGCTCCCACCGTGCAGGTATGCACCCTCCATTCGCACGTACGGCGAAGGCCTTCGCCGCTGCTTGGATCGTGGCGCTCATGCAAGTGGCCTTCAATGAGATGGACCTCTTCGTGCTGCGAGATGCTGATATTGGGGTGATCCAGCAAGGACGTCAAAAGAGCCTGTACATCGACCCAACCCGCTTTTTCATGGAACAAGGGCTTGGACGCTTCGTCCAAAAGGCTGGGGGATTCAAGGTGCGAGGCCTCTTGGCTTGAAGCCAAACGAGACCAGTGCACAAACCACTCAGAGCTCAAGGCCTTGGATTCAAGCAAAGGCCCCCCTTTAGAACTGGAGTCACTGGTTTTGAGCGTTTTTTTAACCGGTTTCTTTTTCTCCAGCACGCCACTGGTGTCAAAGTGCACCTGCCGCTCAAGACGTGTGAGCGATGTCAGGGTACCTAACAAATGTCGAATACCAGCCCGGGTCATTTTGGATTGCAAGTTGTCATCGCTGGAATTCATGGGGTGAAACAAACCAAAGGGCAGGCCACTTGCACCTTGGCTCAGTGGCCTTGGGGGTGAATTCAAAGAGCGCCTTGAAGCGTCAAAAGAGGGGCGCGCTTGCTGATCAAGAACTCGGACCTTAAAGCCCCTAGTCGCAAGAGCCCAAGCAGTGCTCGCGCCAGCGAGTCCCGCGCCCACGATCAGCACCGTTTGAGGGATCACAGATGGTGCATCTGCACCTGCACCTGCACCTGCACCTGCACCTGCATGTGCTTGTTCATGCTCCTGCTCCTGTTGATCCACGACCTGAAGCTTTGGGCGATGCACGCGCATGTGGTCTTGCCAAGCTGGGGCAAAGTGTGCGCTGAGCGCTTCTCGCTTTGGGGGCAAGCCCGGCGTTTTCTCACACACAAAGCCCGCGGCTTGAAGGTGCGCTCTCACGTCTTTGCCCACACTCCAAGTGGCCGCTTTGGCGCCCCACTTGGCATGCATGGCAACGCCTTTCATGGTCAAGGCACTCCACATCTGAGGATTTTTTTGCGGCGCAAACCCATCCAAATAAATGCTGTCAAAGTGAGCATCGAGTTGCTTGAGCATGTCTTGCACACTCCCAATGCAAAGCGTCAGATGTACAAAACCGTTGGCCAACGTGATGCGATGAAACCCGGGTGTGAGCCCCCAGTAATGCGTCAAAAGCTCTTTGCTCAGGGGCAAGAGTTCCTCATAGGGCAAGGTGCTGCGTTCAATGTCTTTGGCTGAAACCGCATACGCTTCGATCGAGACGTAGTGCAAATGCGTGGGTCTTAGCGGGTCCTTGAGCCAAGCATGGTAGGTGGCCAAAAAATTCAAACCCAAACCAAAACCCGTCTCCAAGATGCTCCAGTGTGCAAGGCGCTGCCATAAAGGGGCTTGGCCCAACAGACCACAGCCCGCTAAGAACACGTGCCTGGCCTGATCCAAGCCGCCTCTAGGACCCGTGCCTTTGGAGCGGTAAATGTCATTGAAGCGGGAATTAAAGGGGCCATGCTCATCGGACCAGATGACCTGCTCGTGGCCCAAGGACGCTTTGATTTCAGACCCGCTTTGATGGCCCTTGGCCTCATCTGGCTTTGAGGTATTCACACCTGTGAACAGCACAGTCGCTCAAAGAGACGCGTCTTTGCCCCCAAAGGGCCCAGAAATGAAGGTTCAAATAAGCGCATGTCCCCTTGGGGTTTTGGGTTCAAGCGCGCCTTAAGTGGGCGCCGCTTCTGCTGGAGGGACATAGCCCTGAGCGGCATCTGCACCGTCACCAAAGAAGTGCTTCTCCATTTGGCGAGCCAAGTATTGACGCGACCTTAAATCGGCCAAATTCAGGCGGTTTTCGTTGACCAACATGGTTTGGTGTTTCAACCAATCGGCCCAGGCTTTCTTGGAGACACCTTCATATATTCGTTTGCCCAAATCACCAGGATAAGGCGGGAAATCCAAACCATCCAAGGCTTGATTGAGTTTGATGCATTGAACCGTGCGTGCCATAACGAATAAATCCTTCACATTTTTCACAATAAGACACGCTATCTTAAAACAAATCAGCCTCGCTTGGACAAACGATTGACGCACAAAGAGGGTTTAAGTGCTCCTAGCGTGCTCAAAGCGTGCTTGTTGTTCGCTTATTGCTTGCATTTTTCCATGAAAGCCTTCGCATGGACCGTGTGCCGAATGAGGTAGTCCAAATTATCTGCAACAAAGATTTGAGTATGTTCCCCCACCCGTATATGTTGGGCAACGAGCGAATGTTTATTATTTTCCGCTTCAATACAAAGTCTAAGTCATAAAACAAAACGCCTCTTGAGTGGCGCATGTTATTTGAAATTTTGATGGGCCAGAACATTCATCATCACAGACCGTCTAAGTTTCTGATGGGCATCCAGATCTAGTGCTTGGGGTTCAATTCATCATTCTAAATGTTGAGACAGCTTTTTGGCACGGCCGTGTAACTAGAAATTCGGATCAACTTGATAGCGTTTAGGGATGGAAGCAACCATGCGACTTCATGAACCCAAAGGAGCCCTCAGCATGCAATCTCATCCACAAGCACAAATCGATTCAAGACCCGAACAAAGCCCCATGGCCATAATTGGTGCCATCCTCGCCCAAAGCGCGATCCGCTTTCTCGATCGACAAAAAAGGGAGCAAAGGGTCGCAGAAAAAAAGCATCAACCCCGCTGAGCCATTACAAAACTGAATGACTTTACGTGGGCTTCAAGACTTCAGGAATATCACGCGCGCCGTGCAATATGCGAACGATGGTGACCTGCTCTGTCGTGGACTCAAAAAAGATCACGTAGTTGCCATGCGTGCATGAGCACAAGTCATCAGACAGCTCGGGTCGTCGCCGATAGCCCGCAGGGCTGAGACAAATCTTTTCGCAATCCGCACGCAACTCAGCCACGAAACTTCCGGCGCGAACCGGATTGTCTTGTGCAATGTAGTCGCCGATCTCCTCAAGATCGAACGCTGCCAAGGGGGTTATCAGTAACTGCATTAGCGAGTTTGGCGAGTCCCTTGCTGTGCGTATTTGGCTTCTAATCGATCAAACACCGGTTCCGCAGCAAGTGCTGCACCGCTGGCCTTGCCTGCGGCGATATCATTTCTCAGCGCTTGGAGTTGGATAGCCTGCTGACGCTCGGTGTCTTCGAGCAAGCGTAGTCCTGCACGGACGACTTCACTGACGTTGTTGTAGCGCCCGCTTTCGACTTGGTGGCGGATGAAGGTCTCGAAATGGGGGCTCAGGGCAACGCTGGTGGGCATGATGCTCTCCTAACTGTTAATAACTATTATTATTCACTAGCCGACAAGCCTTGTCAAGATTGACCTGGTTGATGTCAGTAATTAATGAGTTGTCCGGTTTATAGCAAATGAATTGTCCGGTTTTCTAGGGGCGTAGGATGTTAGGTTTGTGGAGTCTTTATGCAGGACCAACCCATAAGCCGCACCCGTTTGCTCCAGGAGGGACGAATCATGAAATTTGAGAGCACTTATGAGGATTGGGTCGAAGGGAGATTGACTCAATCAGAGGCGGCGGCGATTTTGGGTCAATGTGAAAGGACCTTTAGACGAAACATTGATCGCTTCAAGTCTGATGGCTTGAGTGGCCTTATGGACCTGCGAATCAGTAAGGTGTCCATGAAGAAGGCGGGCAAGAAGGAGATTGACTATGCGGTCAATTTGTATAAAAACACCTTCAAAGGCTGGAATGTGGCTCACTTTCACTCTGTTTACAAGACCGAGTTCAAGGGGGAGAGGAGCTACAGTTGGCTCAAGACGGTGCTCCAAGATGCTGGGGTTGTGAGGGCATCCAAGAAGGTTGGCAAGCACCGCATCAAGCGTGAGCGGGCCCCATTGCCTGGGATGATGCTCCATCAGGATGCCAGTACCCACCGCTGGGTGCCTGAATCGGTGTGGGACTTGGTCGTGACCATGGATGACGCCACTAGCGTGCATACCAGCATGTTTTTTTGCGATCAAGAAGGAACCCAGTCCAGCTTTCACGGGCTTGGGCAAACCATTTCTCGATACGGCTTATTTGCCAGCTTTTACACCGACCGAGGTAGCCATTACTTCACGACCCCAGAGGCTGGGGGCAAGGTGGATAAGGTCAACCTAACTGAAGTTGGTCGAGCCCTCAAGCAGCTTGGCATTACCCACATTGCAGCCTACTCCCCCCAAGCCCGGGGTCGCAGCGAGCGAGCTTTCCAGACCCACCAAGGCCGACTTCCTCAAGAGCTTGCCAGGGCCGGTATCACAACGATGGAGCAAGCAAATCGTTACCTTGATCAGATTTACATGGTCGCGTACAACAAGGAATTTGGGGTGGCCAGTACCTTAGAGGGCTCAGCTTACGTCAACTTCATTCACGGCACCCTGTGTGACATCCTGTGCGAGCAATACGATCGAAAGGTCGACAACAGCAATTGCGTCAGCTTTGAAGGCATGAAGCTGCAAATCCCGGCAGATGAAATGCGCTATCACTATGTCAGAGCAGAAGTTCAAGTTCACAAATATGTTGATCAAACGCTCTCGATCTTTCACGGCCCAAGAAAATTGGCGACCTACGACCGATACGGAGTAAATATCAAAAACCAGGAGAATCTAAAAATGGCCGCATAATCACAACCAACAGCAAAAACGTTGATAAAAGGATGGCTCAAAAGCCCACCTTCTATCGTAAATTTTTAATCATGAAACCGGACAACCTATTTGCTACCCAACCGGACAACTGTATTTACTGCTGACAGATTGACCTGGTTGAATGACCTGGTTGATTGATTCAAACAATCTCTGAACTTAAAAACACTTTTGCAAGAAGCTCAACTGTTTACATTTTAAACATTTCCGAATGTAGACTCTTGACACATGGTTCCACTATTGATAGCAAAAGACAAGAATTCCCAAATTTCTAAAATATTAGAAAAAAAATGAGGGAAGAGCCGCAACAGGTTAGCTTTTCAGCTTTGAAAAGAGTTTTTAATTCTTTTTTGGCTCACCAAGACAAAGTGGCACTGGCCACATAATTTTTAAAACACCATGGCTTGGTGACTCAAGAATAAACATTCAAAATCAAAGAGGGAAATCAAAGGTTTATCAAGTCAAAGAAATTTGACTTGCACCGTAGATAAATTCAAATACTTTAGGGAATAAAAAATGATAGACATCAATCATTACACGTTCAGAGTAACATGGTCTTCTAAAGACAATGAATACATCGGACTTTGCGCCGAATTTCCTTCTGTCTCTTGGTTATCTTCAACTCCCGAGAAAGCCATGAATGGGATTAGAAAAACAATAAATTGTATGGTTGAAGATATGTTTACTAACAAGGAAAATATTCCTACCCCTCTATCCGAGAGACATTACAGTGGGGAATTCAGAGTAAGAATTCCACCTCAACGTCATAGATCCCTTGTTATTGAAGCTCAAGAACAGGGTGTGAGCTTAAATAGGCTTGCAAGCGCAAAATTGGCAATTGCTTAAATGGATCAATGAGTATTCAAAATCAAATTAGAGTTTTAATGGGTGTCTATAAAAGAAAAAACCCTCAAAAGAGGCTTGATTTTCATTTTGTTTTTATGGAGGGACGAGCAAGATTCGAACTCGCGGCAGAAATCATGAAGCCCGCAGATGGCGATGAACTGTCCTGATTTTTTTACCCTTTGAAGCCCTCACACCATGACCCTTCGCTCTTTCTTGGCATTTCTCATGAACCCAGGGCATCAGCCCAGAAAAGCACTTTTGCTTTTGGCAGTGCTGCCTGCTTGCTTGCTTGTGCTTGGCCTTTACTTGCAGCACATCGTGGGCTTGGAGCCTTGTCCGATGTGCATTGTGCAGCGCTATGCGATGTGTTTGATGGTGCTTTTGGGGTTGGCCTTTGGTTGGGGCCGCTCGGTGTGGCTTCAAGGTGTTGGATTTCTAGCCTACAGCGTTTTGAGTGGTTTGGGGGCCTATGTGGCCGCTCTTCAAAGCTGGCTGCAGTGGCATCCGCCTGAAGTGGTGAGCTGCGGGCGAGACTTTTACGGCATGATTGAAGCTTTTCCACTCAAACAAGCCATTCCCATGATCTTCAAGGGCGGGGGAGACTGCGCCAATGTGGATTGGACGCTGTTGGGCTTGAGCATTGCCAATTGGTCTTTTTTGGCCTTTGTAGGCCTTGGTTTAAGTGCACTGTGGGTCCTTTATGACGCACGTCGCGAGTGTTTGAACCCCACCAGAGTGTGAGCGCTTGGGCCGTCCCCCAAGAGGCATTCAGCATTCAGCTCAATTTCTTCACCAACACACGTGAACCACGTTCAGGGTTGTAGGCTTTTCTTTTGCTCTGAGGCAGCCACTCAGGCTCGACAGGCACAAATCCTCTCTTGATGAACCAATGCATGGCCCGTGTGGTCAAAACGAAGATGCTTTGCAGGCCGAGCGCCTTGGCGCGCTGCTCAATGCGTTTGAGAACTTTCTCACCATCTCCTTGGTTTTGTGCTTGGGGCGAGACCGTTAAAGCGGCCAACTCAGCGGTCTTGTCATGCTCAAACACGTACATGGCGGCGCACGCAAAGATCACCCCATCGTGCTCAATGACCGAGTACTGGCCAATGTCACGCTCGATTTCGGTTCTGGATCTCTTGACCAAGGTGCCGTCCTTTTCAAACGGTTCGATGAGTTGCAAAATACCACCCACATCCTCATGAGAGGCCTCTCGCAGGCTCTCCAACTTTTCATCCACAATCATCGTGCCAATGCCGTCGTGCATGTAGACCTCTAGCAGCAAGGCGCCGTCCACGGCGAAGGGCAAGATGTGGCTGCGCTCAACACCGGCCGTGCAAGCCCGCACGCAATGCTGCAAGTAAAAAGCCAAGTCCTCGGGTCGCTGCGCTTGGGGCAGTTGGGCGAGCAGTTTTTCTGCACTCTCCAAAGACAACTCGGTGTCAATCGGGTTGTCCTCTGTCACGGGCTCCATGGGACTTAAGGGGATGCCTGGCACTTCGCACAAGAAGATCAATTTATCGGCCTGCAAGGCCGTTGCCACAGAGGTTGCAACCTCTTCCATGGCCAAGTTAAAGGCCTCTCCTGTAGGAGAAAATCCAAAGGGCGACAAGAGCACCATGGAGCCCATGTCCAGTGTTTGCTTGATGCCTTGAACATCCACTTTGCGAACAAGCCCCGAGGACTTGTAATCAATGCCACCCACAATGCCAATGGGCTTGGCGGTGATGAAGTTGCCAGAAATCACCCGCACCGTCGCACCCGCCATGGGCGTATTGGGCAGACCTTGGCTGAAGGCGGCTTCGATTTCATAGCGCAACTGACCGGCCGCTTCTTGAGCGCAGTCAAGCGCAATGTCGTCGGTGATGCGCGTGCCATTGGCGTATTGGGGTTGGTGGCCTTTGGCCAAGAGTTGCTCATTGACTTGAGGACGAAAGCCATGAACCAACACAATTTTGACCCCCATGCTTTGAATGAGCGCCAAGTCTTGCGCCAAAGCTTGAAGCTTGCCCGCTTGGATGGCCTCTCCAGAAATGGCCACCACAAAGGTCTTGCCCCGGTGCATGTGAATGTAGGGGGCAACGGATCTGAACCAGGGTACAAAGGTAAAGTTAAAAACCAAAGACATAAGGGGTGATGCTGAATAAGGAAAAAATTGATCCTCCAAGCCCCAAGTCAAGACACTTCAAAGCGCCACAATTTGCAGATTGAAAGGCTTTTTAGCTCATGGGCACTTTTGATTTGGGGCTTGCAACTGAGATAATGCTTGATTGTGAACTAATTTTGGCCTTTTTTTGACAAACGCTTCTTTCAAAATCGAATTCCCTCCCTCTTTGCCCGTCAGCATGAGACGAGAAGAGATCATGCAAGCCATTGAGGCGCACCAAGTGGTGATTGTCTCTGGCGAAACAGGATCTGGCAAAACCACTCAACTGCCCAAAATGGCCTTGGCCTTGGGGCGTGGGCGAATGAATGCAGCACAGGGCAGCAAGCCGCGTTTGATTGGGCACACACAACCTAGGCGCATCGCGGCCACGTCGGTTGCCAAGCGCATTGCCGAAGAGCTTGGCACGCCTTTGGGCGATGTGGTGGGCTTTAAGGTGAGGTTCAACGATCAACTGGGACCCAAGTCCTCCATCAAACTCATGACCGATGGTATTTTGTTGGCCGAGACCCAGGGCGACCCGCTCTTGAATGCCTACGACACCTTGATCATCGATGAGGCCCATGAGAGGAGTTTGAACATTGATTTTTTGCTCGGGTATTTAAAGGAAATCTTACCCAAGCGCCCCGACTTGAAAGTGATCGTCACGTCTGCCACCATCGACTCGGATCGCTTTGCCAGACACTTTGCCTCAAGCCAAGGGCCCGCCCCGGTCATTCAAGTCTCTGGGCGAACGTTCCCCGTTGAACTTCGCTACGCCCCCTATGAAGAGGCGAAAGACTTTGGTTTGAACGAGGCCATTGCTCAGGCCCTGGACGAGTTGTGGCGTGACCCGCTTCAAGGCGGCGATGTGTTGGTGTTCTTGCCCGGTGAGCGGGAAATTCGCGAGGCCGCGGACCATTTAAGAGAGCACTTGAAAGCGCAAGTGGGTAACGCCAACGCCGAAGTCTTGCCCCTTTTTGCTCGTCTGACGCAAGCCGAACAAGACCGTATTTTCAGCGCCCATTCGAATAGGCGAGTGGTCTTGGCCACCAACGTGGCCGAGACCTCCCTCACCGTCCCTGGTATTCGCTTTGTCATTGATTCAGGCTTGGCGCGTGTCAAACGCTACAGCTACCGCTCCAAAGTCGAGCAACTCTTGATCGAAGCGATTTCACAAGCCGCGGCCAATCAAAGAGCGGGGCGATGCGGGCGAGTCGCCAACGGCATTTGCATTCGTCTTTATGCCCAAGAGGATTTCAACGCGAGGAGTGCCTACACGGATCCTGAAATTCTCAGAAGCTCGCTTGCGGGCGTGATTTTGCGCATGAAGTCTTTGAGACTCGCAGACGTGGAGCGCTTTGCTTTCCTTGAGCCCCCCAAGCCCAAAGCCATCACCGATGGGTATCAACTCCTCAATGAACTCGGCGCCATGGATGAGTTCAATCAGCTCACGCGTTTGGGCCAAGAGCTCTCCAAATTGCCCTTGGATCCTAGAGTGGGGCGAATGATTTTGGAAGCTCGCGAGCGAGGCGCGTTGAATGAGGTGCTGATCATCGCCTCCGCTTTGAGTGTGCAAGACGTGCGCGATCGCCCCTTGTCGCAACAGTCCCAGGCCGATCAAGCCCATGCCAAGTTCAAAGATGACAAAAGTGAGTTCACGGGCTATGTGGCGCTTTGGCATTGGTTAAAAACCGCCAGGGGTGACAAAGAAACGCCTCAGCCTCAGCCTCAGCCTCAGGCTCAGGCCCAGGGGTTTGCAAAGCCAGAGAAAAGACCCCCATTGAATGGGCCTGCATCAAGTGGGCCTGAATCAAATGGGCCTGCATCCAATGAATCCTCTGTGGTCCAAGCCAAAGGGGCTTCAAATCTAGCACCCGAGCCAAGACCCAACCGCATAGAGAGCAAGTCATCCCAAAGGGGGGAGGCCCCCAAAGTGCAAAGCCCCCAAACGCTCATGAGGCCCAAGGACTATGCGCAACTGAGTCTTCAAGTCAGTGCGCAGGTAGCCTCTCAAATGGGCGCCTTAAGGGGCGATCCAAAGCAAAAACAAAGACCTCTGCCTGCAAGGGCTCAGGTGGCCCCAAGCGCTCAAGGCACACAAGGAAAAGCACCAGGACAAGGACAAGGACAAGCCCAACAATCTCACTCACAAGCACGGTTGAGTCAACGCCAATTCGATCAGCTTTTGAGACAAAACTTCCTAAGCCCCAGGCGCCTCAGAGAGTGGCGAGATGTGTACACCCAACTCTTGAGCGTGGTGCATGAACAAAGATGGAAACTCAACCCCAAGCCAGCCAGCTATGAGCAGTTGCATTTGAGCTTGCTCTCTGGTTTACTGGGCAACATCGGCTTTAAGCCCCAAGAGGAAGAGCATTACTTAGGCGCGCGGGGCATCAAGTTCTACAAACACCCTGGGGCGCATTTGCGCAAAAAACCAGGGCGTTGGATCGTTGCGGCTGAGATCGTTGAGACCACGCGCGTGTTTGGTCGAGCCATTGCCCACATCGAACCCCAGTGGTTGGAGGAGGTCGGTGGGCACCTTCTTAAAAAACAACTCTTGGATCCGCATTGGGAGAAAAAACACGCCGAGGTCGCCGCCTATGAGCGCGCCACGCTCTATGGCTTGGTCGTCTACAGCGGGCGTCGTGTGCCCTTTGCCAGGCTGGACATGCGCGCAGCTCGGCAAATCTTCATCCGAGAAGCCTTGGTGCACTTGGAGTGGGATACGAAGCTGAAGTTTCTATCGGCCAATCAGCGCTTGATCGATGAGATACAAGACATGGAGCACAAGTCCAGGCGCCAAGACGTCTTGGTCGATGATGAATTGATTTTTGCGTTTTACGATGAACTCTTGCCTGAGCACGTCTACAGCGGACAAACCTTGGAGAAGTGGTACAAAGAGCAAGAGTCAAACCACCCAAGCGCTCCTGCCTTGTTCATGAGCAAACAAACCCTCATGCGCCACGAGGCCAAAGGGGTGACCTACCAGTCGTTTCCGCCGACACTTCGCATGGGGGGCGTGGACTGCAAGGTGGAGTATTTGCATGAGCCCGGGGCCAGTCGAGACGGCATGAGCGTGACCCTGCCCCTCTTTGTCTTGAACCAAGTGCACGACGACCGGGCCGAGTGGTTGGTCACAGGCATGTTGAAAGAAAAAATCCAAGCGCTCCTTAAAAGTCTGCCCCAAAGGCCCAGGTCCAGGTTGGTCCCCTTGCCTGAAAGCGCCCAAGCGTTTTATGACGTCTTGTCTGACCAAGCGCGTTTTTCTGAGGGCTCACTGATGCAAGCGCTGCTCAAACTGGTGAGAGACAAGACCCAACTGGATTTGAAGCTCACGGACTTTAAGACCGATACCTTGAGTGTGCATTTGCTGTGTCACTTTCAAGTCGTCGATGAGCACCAACGCATGCTCGCCCAAGGCCGAAACTTAGGCACCTTGAAGGCGCAATTGAGCAGCCAAGCCAGAGGCGCCTTCCAAGCGCTGGCCTCACTCAAACCCCGAGCGCTTGAGAGCAGCGTTTTAGTCTCAGAGGCAAAGGACTTGCACGCAAGGCTTGGCTCCGCGCAGACGTCAAGAGCCCCTTCAAGCTCCAAAAACCTTGCATTGAACACCCCTGCATCCAACACCTACTCCTCTGGCCCTCAAAACGCCACGGCTGCAAGCGAGCAAATCTACACCACATGGAGCTTTGAGCCCTTGCCCGAACTCATGGAGATTGAACGCGGTGCGCAGTCTTTGGTGGGGTTTCCGGCCCTGGTCGACACGGGAGAGGGCGTCAAAATTGAAGTCTTTGACGAGCCCGATGTGGCCAAAACCCGCTTGGCCAAAGGCCTTGAGCGCCTCTTTGTGCTCCAACTCAAAGAGTCCATCAAGTACTTGCAAAAGAATCTACCCGCTTTGGTCAGCATGAACATGATGTACCTTCAAGTCAGCCCCAAAGCCGCGAGCGACGAGGTGTTCAAAGACATCTTGAGTGTCACGGTTCACAGGGCCTTTATGAGTGAACCTTGGCCCAGAGACGCCATCGGTTTTGAGCAACGTCTTGAAGAGGGCCGTGGGCGCTTCAATTTGATTGCCCAAGAGGTCTGTAAAAGCATTCACCTCGTGCTGACTGAGCACCAAGCATGTCGCAAAAAATTAAAGGACATGAAGCTACCTAGTGAAGTGAGCGAGGACATGGATGGACAGTTGAGTAAACTCATCACGCCGCGCTTTATCACCCAAATCCCCTACAGCCAGTGGCAGCATTTGCCTCGCTACCTCAAGGCGGCTCATTTGCGAATGGACAAGTACAAGTCCGATCCGGCAAGGGATCAGTCCAAGCTCTCTGAACTCAAGCCCTTGGAGTCCAAGTATTGGCGTTGGATGGAGGCGAGAAAGGGGCAAGAAGATGACAGAACGCGCGAGTACCGATGGCTCTTGGAGGAGTTGAGGGTGAGCGCCTTTGCGCAAGAGCTCAGAACGCCGCAACCGGTGAGCGTCAAACGCCTTGAAAAGGCCTGGGCGCTTCTTCAGCAGTAAAGAGGTGCCCTTTTGGGCCAGGACTTCTGAGCGACTTCTGAGCGCTTAGAGTTTGGCCAAGCGCTCAAGGGCCAACTGCAAAGTCTCATCTTTTTTGGCAAAGCAAAAGCGCACAATGCCTTGGTCAAAGCCATCTCTATAAAAGGCCGACAAAGGAATGGCGGCCACTCCAATTTCTGAGGTGAGCCACTCGCAAAACTTGGACTCTCCAAGCGTCCTTTCTGGAACTTTCAAATCATCCAAACGCACACACTGAAAGTAGCTGCCCTGTGCGGGCAGCAAAGAGAAATGGGTTTGGGCCAGTCCTGCCCTAAAGAGGTCGCGCTTTCTTTGGTAAAAGGCGGGCAACTGCAAATAGGGACTGTGGTCTTGCATGTACCTGGCCAAAGCATGCTGCACGGGCGTGTTGACGGTAAAGACGTTGAACTGGTGCACCTTTCTGAATTCCACCGTGAGTACTGCTGGGGCGGCACAATAAGCCACCTTCCAGCCTGTGACGTGATAGGTTTTGCCAAAGCTTGAGATGATAAAGGCGCGTTCAGCCAAAAGAGGAAAGCTTGCAGCACTGATGTGATGGTTGGGCGCAAAGACCATGTGCTCATAGACCTCATCACTGATCACAAAGATCGAGGTGTCCTTGAGCATCTGCCCCAAGCGCTGGTAGTCCTCAGCGCTCCAAAGGGTCGCACTTGGGTTGTGCGGGGAGTTGATGATGATGGCTCTCGTTTGGGGGCTGATTGCCTGTTGGATGGCCTCAAAATCCACCTTGAAGCTTCCAGGCTTCATAGGCACGGGCACGACCACGCCCCCTGAGAGCTCGATGTTGGGGATGTAGCTGTCGTAGCAAGGCTCCAAAACAATCACCTCATCTCCCGCTCTGACCGTGGCCAAGATGGCGCTCAAAATCGCCTGTGTGGCACCTGCGGTGATGGTGATCTCGCTGTTGGCGTCATAGGTTTTGTGATAAAGCGCCTCGATTTTTTTAGAGACCGCCACTCTCAACTCTTGCACACCCAGCATGGAAGGGTATTGATTCAAGCCTTCCAGCATGGCGTTGGTGACGTGTTGGACCAATTCTGGCGCGCACGCAAAGTCGGGAAAGCCTTGACCCAAGTTCACGGCCTTGTGCTCTAGGGCAAGCGCCGACATCACCGTGAAGATGGTGGTCCCCACATGGGGCAGTTTGGAGTCTAAGATGGGCGTCATGTGCTGGTGTATTTTAAACGTTTGGGCATGCGTGAACAGGCGGAATTTGAAATTTTCAGGGCAAAGGGCCTGGAAGCATCAGGGGGGTTCTACCAGTATCCAAGAGCGGGTCTTTAGGCTTAGGGCTTTATTTTGTTCATGGCCTCGAGGATGGATTTTTCAGAGAGCATGGGGCTCAAGAGTTGGGCAAATTCCAAGACGAATTGTCTAAGGTAGGCGCCTCGCCTAAAGGCCACACGCGCCACATTCTTACCAAATATATGGGACGCGGGGCGGATGACCAAATCCGAATCGAATTGGGGCTGAACGGCCATCTCGGCAATGATGCCAACCCCCATGCCGATGCGCACATAGGTCTTGATCACGTCCGAGTCTATCGCCTCCAAAGCGATGTTGGGGCTCAAGCCTTGAACTTGGAAGGCTTGGTCGATCTTTTGTCGGCCCGTGAAACTTGGGTGATAGGTGACCAAAGGATAGGCACTGAGGTCCTTCAAGGCGATGGGTTTTTTCTTCACGCTCAAAGGGTGCCCTGGGGGCATCACCAAGACGTGTTGCCAGTCATAGCAGGCCAGTGTCACGAGATCAGCGTAATCGGCCAGAGATTCTGTGGCAATGGCCACATCGGCCTCCTCATTCATCACCATGTGGGCCGCTTGGCTGGGTGTGCCTTGGTGCAAACTGATGTTGACATGGGGGTAGGCTTTTCGAAGGTCAGTGAGCACTTGAGGCAAAACGTACCGCGCTTGCGTGTGGGTGGTGGCAATGGAGAAGGTGCCCGAATCTTTTGCACTGTATTCATTGCCGATGCGTTTCAAATTGTGGAGTTCATTCAAAATGACGTCGATGCTCTTTAAAACATGGCGTCCTGGCTGGGTGATGCTTTTGAGTCTTTTGCCGTGACGCGCAAAAATATCTACCCCAAGCTCCAGTTCAAGTTCGAGGATGGCCTTGGAAACGCCTGGCTGAGAGGTGTGAAGCGCTTTGGCGGCTTCGGTGAGGTTTAGGCCTCGTTTGGCCGCTTCGTGAACGAATTTAAATTGATGCAAGTTCATAACTTCTAATTATAAATAAAAAACTTGATAGATCAAATAGTAATAAGTTGGGTTTGTGAGGTTCCCTTCATTGAATGCATGGAGGCAGAGTCAAGCAAAACCGTTAAAAAAAGCGCGGGCACGCGCCTCTTTAAAATAGACCTCAAAGGATTTAACAACTCGTCAAGGCGTGTACTCTGGCACTCTAGAACTGTGGTACTTTATAAGGTGACATTGAAATTAAGTGCACCTTTGTAAAAAAATTCAGATAAGATATTGCCAGACATTTAAAATGCAAAGGGTCTTTGCATTGGGACCTGGGCTTTAAAAAAACCTGTGTACACGCAACTTTCTATGTGTCATTGATCACGCCTAGTGAATCATGAATTGTAATTTGTAAGCCCCCCCCCTAGATGAACACAAGCCATCTCGACTTATCACCTCTAAAGAATGCCCTTCACAAACTCATTGAGGGCCGGGATCGTTATTTGACGAATATTGAAGATTCACAAATTCGAGATGGACTGATACAGCGCTACAAGTTCAGTTACGACATCAATCACAAAATTCTTAAAAGTCACATGGAATTGAGTTCTGCAAACTCTGAGATTTATGACGCTATGCAATTCTCGCAATTGATTAGAAGTGCCAATGAGATGTCTTTGCTTAAAAGCGACTGGTCCCAATGGAAAATATTTAGAGAAATGCGATCAAAAAGTAGCCACACCTATGACGAAAAAATAGCCATAGAAGTTGTATCAATCATTCCCGATTTCATTGAAGAGGCAACATTTTTACTTTCATCACTCAAATTGAAAAATGCTTGACACAAACATCCCCATTGATGTGAAACCCATTGAGTGGGAGATTATTCAAAATATTCTCTCTGAAATAATTCCTGATCGAAGTGTTTGGGCCTTTGGATCTAGAGTCGATGGAAATAAAAAAGAATTTTCTGATCTGGATCTGGTGGTTTTAGGAGAATCTTCAATGACGCATGAGCAAGAAGCGGATCTGCAAAATGCTTTTGTGATATCGGACCTTCCTTTCAAAGTCGATCTTGTGAATTGGTCGCGCACATCTGACCCATTCAAATCAATGATCAGTCAATCTTATGTCATCGTGCGATAAGTCCATCGCTTAACTTGAAGCGCGAATGGGGGTTTAAAGCAAACTGCCTAGAATCCCTTTTAAGCATATCCATTCAAATGTTCACTGGCAAATGCTCAAGGGGTTCCTCAATCAATGTTTTCAAAGCCTTTGAGTGAATGGACTCTGGATCAAAGAGCGTCTGTAAAATCTCAAAATGATTCACCCCTTGAACGACATGGCTCGACACCATGGCGTTGTTGAGTCTCAAGGCGTCACCAAACTCGTGAAACTGTCGGATGAATTCCGGGGACTCGTTCTCCCCACACAAAAGCACCACTGGCATCTGGAATTGTTGAGCCTGCCTTTGGGGACTCAAGTCCTGCACGAGCTCAGGTGTGAAGCACACATATTGACTTCTCGCTGAGAGGCTCACGGGTTCTAGGTCATACATGCCTGAGCAGCACAACAAAGCACTGATAGGCGCGCGCTCCAAGCCGACACTGACCCAGTCCCTTGTGACCATGCAAGCCGACAAATGCGCCCCCGATGAATGCCCAACGACAATGATTCTTTGCGGGTCGGCATGGTGCTTTGAGCAGTTGTTGTAGGTGTAGAGCAAGGCGCTTTGAACTTGACGCGCCAAGTGAGCAAGGTCTCCATCCACCGAGGTCACGGCATCAAAATCTGGGATCACCACATGGCAGCCCAACGCTGTAAGCCAATGCGCCTGAAGTGCATTGGCCAGTGCCGTCCCCGACTTCCAAGCCCCTCCATGCACAAAAAACACGATCGGCGCGTTCGCCTGTTCGCTCACATACCAGTCCAGCATCTCGATGGGAGACGGGCCATAGGACAGGCGCAAAGGCTTGGGCACTTGCTCGCGCGAGAGCGCGCTTTGATGTGCAATGTGCTCCAAGACCTCAACTCGGTTGGGCGCATGGTTGGCCTGGTCGTAGGCCCAGTCCAATTGTCCTTGCGTCATCTCTTGCCAGACTTTCGGCGCCATGGCAGGGTTTTGAGAATCGGTGGTGTGCATCACAAACTCACGCCAGAGAGTTTGACCGCCGCTTTTCTGGAGAGCACTTCGGCCTTGATGTGTTTGTTGAACTCCTCAGGGCCAAGACCGGAGTAATCATAGCCTTTGCCATCAATTTCATTGGCTTTGAAACTTGGCTCTCCCAGCACACTCAAGACATCTTTGTTGATTTTTTGAACCACCGCGTTGGAGAGGACCTTGGGCGCAAAGAGGCCCACCCAAACGTTGGCGTCAACCTCGGGAAAGCCCAGTTCGGTCATGGTGGGCACATCGGGAAAACTGGGCGAGCGGGTTTTGCCACCAAAAGCCACGGGCTTGATGCGTTTGTTGGCAATATAAGGTTTGGCAGAGACCACACCCGACCAACTCATGCTCACCTCATCGCCCACGACCGCCGCAATGGCTTGTGGGATGCCCTTGTAGGGGACGTGCAAAATGGACAAGCCCGACTTTTGTTTAAATATTTCGGTGGCCAATTGGGGTTGACTGCCCGGTCCGTAAGAGGAGTAAGACAAGGCTTCAGGCTTGGTGCGGGCCAACTCCATCAACTCGGCCATGGAGTTGATGCCGGTTCGCTGCCCCACCACCAACATCTGGCTAAAGGAGACCAATTGCGTGATGGGCCAAAAGTCTCGCTCCAAATCATAGGGCAGTTTGGTGTACAGATGTGGATTGATCGTGAAGCTCGCATCGGTGGTGAGCAGCAAGGTCGAGGGGTCTTTGGCATAGGCCACAGCCTCCACGCCAATGAGTGTATTGGCCCCCAGACGGTTGTCGATGGTGACCGATTGTTGCCACTTTTCTTGCAACTTGTAGGCCAAAGCCCTGGAGAGCAAATCGACCCCTCCACCCGAAGGGTAGGGGACCACGATTTTGACCCCCTTGGTGGGCCAATCTTGGGCTAGACTTTGGGAGCCGATCAAGGCCAAAGACAAGATCATGGCTGCGCTGTAAAAACCTAGACTGAGCAAAGATCGAACAAGAGCGAGCATGGTGTAATTCCCCGAAGCAAAGGTTTAAGTTTTTATTATGTCAGAGAAAACCACGCCAATAACAAGACAAAAGCGCGCTCAGGCGCCAAGAGTCGCATCCGAGTTGCCACTCCCGCCTTTGCCCGCCACTCAGTTTTTACGCATTGCTGAGGCTTCCAAATCGAGGTACCTTGGAGACCGCTTTTCCTTCATGCAGGCAGGCAACTGGGATGCCCCACCGATTGTTTTTTTGCACGGCATTGGTGCAAACAGCACTTACTTTCGATTTCAGTTTGCGCAACTGTCTGAGCAGTTCAACGTCATTGCGTGGAATGCACCCGGTTACTGGCTGAGCGACGCCTTCGTGTCCTCTCACCCCAACGAACACGACTACGCCAATGCGCTTGGGGATTTTCTTCATGCCTTGGATTTGAAGCAAGTCACTTTGTGTGGCAACTCCTTTGGCTCGGTGGTGGCACAAGCCTATGCCATCGATTATCCCGAGCACGTGCTGCGCTTGATGCTCACGGGCACGGGCGTTGGGCAACACGCAGTGAGCCCTCAAAGGAGACAAAGCTTTGAAGCAAGGGCGCAACGCATTTTGCAAGGCGGTTATCAATACGCCGACGCCGGTGTGGACGCCTTGGTGGGGCCCCACACTTCACAGGGCCTCAAAGACATGCTCATTGAACTCTCACGCGCCAACCAGCCCGCAGGTCTTCTTAGAGCCGTGTCCTTTCGTTTGAGCAGTTTCTTCACGCCCGATCACGCCCATCTCATGCGCATGCCAGTTTGGATGGTTCAAGGTGAGCTCGACCAGATCAACCCCAGATCTGAAAACGTCGACCTCTTGCTGCCCAAACTGCCGCACGCCAAGCTCTTCGAGTGGCCTGGCATCGGACACTTGCCAGAGGTCGAGGACCACCAGGCCTTTAACCGCTTGGTCTCGGAGTTCATGAAAGAAGCGTGACCCCACCAAGACCTAAGCGTCTTCTTTTGTTATAAGCCCTTCAAGGCCATTTGAGCCAAGTGGGCCACGACTTCAGGCATTTCTCCAGCAGAGGGCATCACCCTCAATTGGACATGGGGGTGGTTTTGCCTCAAAGCTTGGGCCTGCGTAGGCAAGTCCTCTCGGGCGTGACGCCCAACGCCTAAAAAAAGGGGAAACAAGTTCATCTGCGTCACTCCAAGACCGACCAATTGGGAGGCGCATTCCAGCAAGCCGGGCTCAGTCATCTCCAAATACGCACAGCGCACAATCACGCTGGGAGACTGCGCTTGAATGGCCTTGGCAATGGCCTTAATGGGTTCATGCCACAAAGGGTCTTTAGAGCCATGGGCAAAGAGAATGATGGATTTCAAACGACGTGGGCTTTCAAAAAAAAAGAAAAAAACCGCAATGAGGCCTTACTGCTTGAGCACAAGCCAGCCAAAGGCCATCAAAGAGACCAAGGTGTAGATCAGTCCCGGTGTCGCTGCGGCCAGCCACGGGACCCATTGGTTCAAATTGCCAATGTAGCCAAAGACATTGTTCATCATGAAAAAGCTGATGCCAATCATCACGCCCGCAAAGACAAGGGTCGCGATGTTGCCACTCCTAAAGTGCAAATAGGCAAAGGGCAGGGCCAAGACCACCATCACCAAGCAGCTGATGGGGTAAAAGACTTTTTTCCAAAACTCAATCTCATAGCGCTGAGCGGTTTGGGCGTTGGCTTGAAGATGCTGCACATACTGAAACAAGTCAATGGTGCCCATGCGCTCGGGCTTTAAAAGTGAGACGGCCACCATTTCAGCTTTGATGGTCGTGGGCCATCTCAGATGCTCGGACTGCAACCGAGTGACGGGCTTTAGATTTTGAGCGTTCTCGTCCATTGGGAACTCATCTCGGTGGACCTCATTTAAGATCCAGGCATCGTCGTTTTGCGCAAAGTCCCCCGAGGCCGAGTGCGTGAGAGACACCAGGCGGCCTTGGTTGTTGAACTCGTAGATTTTGATGTTTTTCATCGAACCATCCGAGTTCAAAGCGCCCACATTGACCGCTTGGCGGGAAAAGGCCTGCTTTTCATTGAGCCAAGCACCGGTTTGTCCCACTGAGATTTGACCAAAGTACTTGGACTTCAAGAGTTGGGCTTGTTTGTCGCAAAAGGGAGATACATAGTCCCCCACCGCAAAGGTCAAGACCACAAAGGCCAAGCCCAGACCGATCAAGAGCCTCAAAGCCCTCACGGGCCCCAAGCCAGAGGTTCTCAAAATGGTGAACTCTGAGCTTTGAGCCATGCGCGCCATCACGTAAATCGTGCCTATGAGCACGGCAATCGGCAAGAGCTCGTAGATGTGACTCGGAATGATGAGTGCCACATAGGTCAAGGCGTGAGGCACCAAGTAGATTTGGTCAGGATCTCTCTCGCCTTGAAGCCCCAAGCCCTTGCCAACCCATTGCAACTCGTCGATCAAGTCAAAGAAAAAAAACAGCCCCAAAAACCCCAAGATCACAAAACCCACCGCACCCAAGACCTCGGCGTAGATGAGCCGCTGCAAGGTCTTCATGAAGACGCCCTCAAGCCTTTGAATTTAGACCAAAAACCGTCTATCCTCGCCGTGTTGAGCTCCCAAGACACCCCAATGTGACGCGTCCAAAGAATAAAGACCGCCAAGGCACACACACCGACATGCAAGCCCAGCATCAAGCCCCAAAATCCAAGCCTGCCTTGTTCGACCCAGTTTTGACCTAAATTGACCATGTTTTCGTAAAAAATGAAGATAAAAAGAGCCAAAAGACCATGGCGTCCTTTGGCGCCTCTGGAGTTGACCTGCGCCAAGGCCAGGCCAATGAGGACCAAATTGAAAGCGGCAAAACCCATCCCCAACCTCCAACTGAGCTCGCCCAAATGGTAATTGCTTGGTTTTTGAATCAAGTCCCAAGTCGGTGTGGTTCGGGCGATGGGGTCGTTTTTTGCAAAGGCATCTTGGTCAATGCGCGTGGCATATTCTTGGAACTCGCTTAACTTGAGGGTTTGGTTGGTGTTGGAGATCTCAAGGCGCTGACCGTTGGAGAGCATCAAAAACCGCTGACCGTTGACGCTTTGAATGCGACCGGACTTGGCAGACGTGATGGTTTGTCGATCCCGCTCATGGGTCACAATGAACACGTTCTTGCCTTCCTTGTCCGCATCCAAGTCCTTTTCAATAAAAAAGACCCGTTGTCCATTGGAGGACTCTTGAAACTGTCCGGGTGCCACACGCTCCAAATCCCCCCTTTTTTCAAACCGGTCCTTGAGCTCTTGGCTTTGTTGGTAGGACCAAGGCCAGACCCAAATGGCCAAGACAAAGATCAACAAGAGAATGGGCCATGCAAAACTGAATAGGGGCTTGATAAAATCGATTAACCTGTTGCCACCGGTCAACCAAATGATCATCTCACTGTCTTTGTAAATCCTCATGAGGGTCGAGATCACGGAAATAAAAAGACTCATGGTCAAAATGGTTTGCAAATGACCAAGCATGGTGTAGCCAAGGACCAAACTGACCTCAGAGGGGTTGACATTGCCTCTGGAGGCTTGACCCAGTGTTCGGATCAACATCATGGTCAATACAATGGTCACCAAAATCACCAATGTTGCGCCGAAACTTTTCATGAGCTCTTGGCGAAGCGAAGAATGGAATAACATTGGGGTCTTACAGAAAAAACTTGAATTATGAACTTCGAACTTAAATTTACCGCACTCGACGCGCTCCATAGCGCCAACACCGACGCTCTCTTGGTTTTGGTGGACTCCACCCATCAAGCGCAGTTGGACAAGCTCAAAAAAACCAAAGCCTCGAGCGCCAAAAGCAAGCCCTCAACGCCTTTGAGCATCTCTGAGTGGATTGCCAATAGCCTTCACTCTGAGCAACTCCAAAGCAAAACCGCCCGCACCCAAATTCTTTGGAATGTGCCTGGCGTGTCTGCCCAGGCCCTCATTCTCGCTCACCTTGGGGACGGTCATGAAAAAGATCTCAAAAGCGCCATCAACGCCGCCATGGGGGTTTTAAAGGCCTCGCTGCCCAAGTGTGTCCATTTGAGTGTTTACCTCTGCGATGTTACTGGACAAAGGCTGCAAACGGCCATGCAAACCATTGCAGACAGTGTATATATTTACACCACCACCAAGCCCAGCGCCAAAGTCTCCACGCTCTCAAAGGTGAGCCTCTTTGCGCCCGCCTTGGGCCGCAGTGCCCAAGGACAAAAAGATCAATCCTCTGCCCTAGAGGCCTTCAAGGAAGGCCATGCCCGTGTCCAGGGCATGGCCTTTGCCAAGGAGTGGGGGAACCGCCCCGCCAACCATGCCACACCGACCCTTTTGGGCAAAGCGGCTCTGGGACTCACCAAGTATTCCAAAATCAAAGTGCAAGTCTTGGGCCCCAAAGAAGTGGCCAAGCTTCAGATGGGCTCCTTCATCTCCGTTGCCAAGGGCTCGCTAGAACCCCTGCGCTTTATCGTGATGCAGTACAACGGGGCCGCCAAATCCAGCGCCCCCGTCGTTTTGGTGGGCAAAGGCATCACCTTTGACACGGGGGGCATTTCCCTCAAACCAGGCGCGGCCATGGATGAGATGAAGTTTGACATGTGTGGCGCTGCCAGTGTCCTTGGGGTCTTTAAATCTTTGGGGGAGCTCTCTCCCAAGATCAATGTCGTTGGCCTCATTCCGGCTTGCGAGAACATGCCAGATGGTGGCGCCGTCAAACCCGGTGATGTGGTGACGAGCATGTCGGGCCAAACCATTGAGAACTTGAACACGGATGCAGAAGGGCGCTTGATTTTGTGTGATGCACTGACCTATGCAGCGCGTTTCAAGCCGCGTGCGATCATTGACATCGCAACACTCACAGGGGCGTGCATCATTGCGCTGGGTCACTTGAGAAGTGGTCTCTTTGCCGTTCAAGACCCATTGGCGCAGCAGTTGATGAGTGCGGGCGAACGAACGCTCGATCCGTGCTGGAGGCTGCCCCTTGATGAAGAGTACGCGGAGGGCCTTAAATCCAACTTTGCGGACACCGCGAATGTGGCCGATCGCTCGGCAGGATCCATCACAGCGGCCAAATTCTTACAGCGCTTTGTGGGCAAGATGAACTGGGCTCACTTGGATATCGCGGGTTCTGCTTGGAAGAGCTCTGGCCCCGCCAAGGGCTCTACGGGCAGGCCTGTTCCCTTGCTGCTGTCATACTTGATTGATCAAGCCCAAGCGGCAGATGCCGCCCAGGCAAGCCCAGGTCAAAAAGCCTAAGGGCCCTTGAATGACCGAGATTGCCTTTCATTTCAACACACCGGACAAGCTCAACTACGCGTGTCGCCTTTTGAGAAAAGCTTTTTCTACAGGTGCCAAGGTGATGGTTTGGGCAGAGTCTGAGCAGCTGAAGGCTTTGGACAAAGCCCTTTGGGAGCTTGGAGCGAATGATTTTGTGGCCCATTGCATGATCGATGCGCCAGACTATGTGCTCGCTCGTTCACCCATCGTGCTTTGCGGCGATGTGAGTGTCTTGAACGCGTTGCCTCACCATGACGTGTTGCTGAGTCTTGGCGACACCTTGGCCAACGGCTTTGAAAAGTTTGAACGCGTCATCGAATTGGTGAGCCTAGACGAAGAGGACAAGGCGCGCGCTCGCAAGCGCTGGAAGACCTACCAAGACCGGGGCTACAGCATGAAGCGTCACGACCTGTCTCAAAAAGCGCATGCATGATGCAAACCCTTTATGGGCCCCCTTTATGGGCCTCTTTATGAACCCCTTTTACGGGTGAACTATGAACCATTCCCTTGACCCCTTGGGCCGTGAGGAGCGCTCTCGCTCAGACCTCAAAGCTCAAGAAGACCTGTTGGCCCTCAAAGTCCTTGGAGAGCCTCATTTTTTGGACCGCGTGCCCACGCTCAGCGTGGCACATGAAGAGGGCAACTTCCATGCCCCAAGGGATGAGAACACGCACTCTGAGGAGTTCATGCACGCCTTGACTCAAGAGGTTCAGTCTCGCGTAATGTCTGAGCTTGAGTTGATCTTGCCTGAATTGATCTCCTCTTGTCTGTCTGACGCCTTGGCTCAAGCGGCCAAGGTAGAGCGCTCCTAGGTTTGCATGAGGTTTGTGAGTGCGTGTGTGTGTCAGTGTGTGCCAGTGTGTGTTCATCTGCCCCATTGGTGGGCACGAAAGATCAAGCCCTCTCATTTTCAAATTTCTTTGGCCCCGTGTCAGGTGAAGATGCAAAAGTACGTGCATAATTTCACCAAGAACAGGTGTGATGGGCTTTCGTGCTGAACGGTCGTGCTGAACTTTCGCACTGTGCATTCTTGCCGTGCTTGCGAACCCAAGCCTGAGTAGGTTGCTTGCAATGGGCCCCTTGTTTTATTTTCATTTTCGCTTCAATTTCAATTTGCTTAAAAAAGGAAACCTCTCCTATGAATTGCTCCTCTGCCTTCTTGGCGATCAGAAAAACGCTTGTCCTGGCCTTGTGTGCCTCCTTGGGCACTGTGCTGCCAGCCTTGGCACAAGAACAGGTGGTCAAAATTGGACACGTCGCTCCTTTGAGTGGTCCGATTGCGCATTTGGGCAAAGACAACGAAAACGGTGCCAGAATGGCCATTGAGGAACTCAATGCAAAGGGCACGGTCATTGGGGGCAAAAAAATCAAGTTTGAATTGATTGCCGAAGACGACGCCTCCGACCCCAAGCAAGGCACGGCCGTTGCACAAAAGCTCGTGGACGAGAAGGTCAAAGGCATCATCGGTCACCTCAACTCTGGAACGACCATTCCCGCCTCCAAGATCTATTTCGATGAGGGCATACCGCAAATATCGCCCTCAGCCACCAACCCAAAGTACACAAGGCAGGGCTACAACACCAGCTTTAGAGTCGTTGCCGATGATGTTCAACTCGGTGGCGTCTTGGGCAAATACGCGGTCAAGGATTTAAAAGGCAAAGCCATCGCGGTCGTCGACGACAGAACGGCCTATGGCCAAGGTGTGGCCGATGAGTTTGAAAAAGCCGTGAAAGCCTCTCAAGGTGTGATTGTGGGGCGTGAGTACACGAACGACAAGGCCACCGACTTCATGCCCATCTTGACCACCCTCAAAGCCAAGAAGCCAGATATTATTTTCTTTGGTGGCATGGATGCTGTGGGTGGCCCTATGCTCAAACAAATGAAGGCTTTGGGTCTCAACGCCAAGTTCATGGGAGGAGATGGCATTTGTACGACGGAGTTGGCCAAGTTGGCTGGAGACGCCATGCAGGATGGTCAAGTGGTTTGCGCAGAAGCCGGTGGGGTAGAGGGCAATCAGAAAAAAGGCCTGGACGATTTTGGCGTGCGGTATCAAAAGCGCTTCAACACGGACGTCAAGTTGTACGCTCCCTATGTCTATGACGCCCTCAATTTGATGGTGGCGGCCATGGTCAAGGCCGGCTCCTATGAGCCCGCCAAATATTTACCCGCATTGGCCCAAACCACGGGTTACAAGGGTGTGACTGGCACCATCAGTTTTGACAACAAAGGCGACGTTAAAAATGGCGCACTGACGGTCTACACCTTCAAAGCGGGCAAGCGTGACGTGATCGCAGTCGTTCGCTGAGCGGTGCCAAGAGGGGGCTGTCTGATTAAAGGATCAACCCCAAATGTTCTCTTCTCTTGACGCAGTTCGGAGACGATCTTGGGGATGTCAATGCAATGGACACGCCCCTGAGCGTTGGAGCGCTCAAAGCTTGGGGCTTATTAAAAGTTTGGAGTCCAAGCTCCTGGGTCTATGATGTCAAGGTGTGCGAGTCAAAAGTGGACTTATTTTTTTCGCACTTTTAGGTACCTTTACGCACTTTTAAGAGGTTGAGGCCATGGGTGCGGAGTTTTCCTTGCCCAATTACCCAAAAAATAACTGCCCCCCTCAAAACGCATTGATGCCGTGGTCTTGAACGTCAAGCGACTTGTTGCCCGCTTTCAAATTGGGGGAATACAGTTGAAGTTGCGCACCTCTTGGGGGAGGTGCTGACAAGGCTGGGTTGGGGACAGGTGGGTTTTTCTTTGCCATGGTTGCGCTGCCCAATTGAGTCAAAGCGCTTTGAGTCATTTCTTTGTCCGCATAGGCTTTGGCAAAGGAATAAGCCCCAGGAACGAAGGGCTTTTGTACATTTTGTCTCTCTTTAAGCACGGTCAAGGTCGAGGGCAGATTTTGTGGCTGCGGTAGACCAAGAACGCTTTTGCTCAAAATGCCATTTTGTCCAAGAATGCCTGCTTGCATGCTCTTGACTTGAGCGCTACCGGTCAAAGACTGGGTGGGATTGGTAGCAACGCTACTGACTTGCTCTTTGATTTTCGAGATGTCGTTTGCATTTTGCGCGTATCGATCGATTCGCTCGGCTCGACTTTGAGCGATCGATTTCACATCTGAAGCGCCCGCAGCGGACTTTTCAGAAGGACTCATTGGCGCACGGGCACTGGGGCCGGGACCTCTTTGAATCGGAGCGTTGGAGGAGATGTTCATGTGCAAGAGCGCTGATGTAGGAGTAAAGCTACGTTGAGTAAGAAAACACAGCTGATTTACGGATATTACATGAATTGACTGAACTGCGTGTTTTTTTTCCAATAAATTGCCACTGGCCAATGATTTCAAAGCCAAATGTTGTAGTGCATGGCGTTGTTTTTGGCTTATTTCAACCGGATCATGTCCAACAATGGCGCTGAAAAAGGTTAAAATAAATTTTTTAATGAGGAATTGAATCCATGGATACCATCAAAATCGACGATAAAGAATACAAATTTTCAGATTTGAGTGAAGACGCCCGTGCTCAACTCTTGTCTTTGCAAGCCACAGATGCAAAAATTTCTGAGTTGCAGCGTGACATGGCCATTGCTCAAACCGCTCGCATGGCCTATGCCCGTGCGCTCAACGAGTTGTTGCCTCAGCCTGAAACCAGCCATTGAGATACAAAGCTCATTGCTGAAAAAATGACGATCCTAGCGGTCGTCTTTTTTTTGGGGGGGGAAATGTCTGCAACACTCGGCCCCCCTTTAGGCAACTGGCTCAGTCTACCTTTGCGTGACTGATGCGCACCAAGCGTTTGTATTTTTCTCGCTCTGAACTCATCATGGATTCGAACTGCTCAGGACTTGATGGCATGGGTTCGGCCATCAAGGATGCGAATTTGGCCCTGATCTCTGCTGACTTGAGGGCCTTGGTAAAGACCGTGTTCAGATGTTCGATCCATTCGGGCTTAACTCCTTTAGGCGTCACCAATCCCCACCAGGTGTCCACCTCAAAAGAGGGCAAGGTCTCGGAGATGCTTGGCACCAGGGGCAGCAACGCGCTTCTTTGTCCTGAGGTGATGGCCAAGGCTTTTAACTTGCCCGATTTGATGCCCATGGCGGCACTGGCCAAGTTGTCAATGTTAAAGTCCACCTGCCCTGAGAGCAAGGCCAGTTGCGCCGGATTTGCGCCATTAAAAGGAATGTGGGTAGCCTCCATCTTGGACAAGCTCTTCAAAAGCTCTGCGCTTAAGTGGCCCGCACTTCCGTTGCCCCCTGAGCCATAGTTCATGGCGCCCGGATGCTTTAAGGAGTAGGCGATCAACTCGGGCAAGGAATGAATACCCAAGCGAAAACTGTTGTCGCTGGACATGACCAAGACATTGGGCACGCGGATCATTTGGGTGATGGCTTGAAAGTCGCTTTGTGCTTGGTAAGGCAACTTGGTAAAGAGCCAAGGATTCAGGGCATTGGAGGCGGTGGTGGCGACCCCCAAGGTCAAGCCGTCGGGCAAGGCTTTTGCAATCGCTTCCATCCCAATGTTGCCCCCAGCACCGGGTTTGTTCTCCACAACGATGGGGTTGCCTAGACTTTGTTGCGCCTCTTGCATCACCCAACGCGTCGTGAGGTCAACAGGGCCACCGGCGGCGAAAGGCACAATGACTCGGATGGTTTTTTGCGCAAACGATGCGCTGGACAAAAGACAGGCCAAGACCCACAAAAAGCACTTAAGAAGACACATTCAGGACTTGAGGTTCATCACGAGCATGCCAAGTGCTTCTCGAAGGACGATCAAGCTTGTTCTCAAACCCCCAGCACTTGGAATGGACTGTAAAAACACCTCATTGCTTCCAGTGATATGGCCCATGGGTGCAGGCAGGACCTCAAAGCCTGCAGCTTCAAATTGATGCGTGCTTCTGGGCATGTGCCAAGCATGGGTCACCAGTACAATTTTTGAGATGCCCTGGGCTTGAAGCAGCTTGAAGGTATTGAGCGCACTTTCTTGCGTGTCATGAGCTTGGCTCTCAAGCCATTTGACCTCCACGCCAAAGGCCTCATTGGCAACGCGTTGGCTCACATGCGCTTCGCTTTCGAAATCGGTCTTGGCGCCCCAGCCCTTGCCCCCTGAGACCAGCAAGGGAATGAGCGTTTTGCGGTGCAACTCGACCGCGTAGCGCAGTCGGTCCAAGGCAGGGCTTTGCAGTTGAACCACCCCATCAGGCAAGTCCATCTCCACACCTCCACCGAGGATCACAATGGCACCCGATTGGGACTTCAGCGCCTCGTTGGCACTGATCATTGCGTATTGGGGCAGCAACTGGTTGTTCAGCCAAATGGCCACATTGCTGCTCGATAAAAGTCCAAGCGCCAAGATTGCAAGGGCAATCAGCCCTTTTCCACGTCCCATGTATTTTTTTGAACCCAGCATCAACCAACCCATGATCATCAAAAGGATCAATGAACACGGGGGCATGACGATTGCAGTCAGGTAAGGTTTGAGTTCAGCCAACATGAAATGAAAAGCTCATAAGGAAAATAAGTCGTGCTTGGCAGATGCAAGCCAATTGAGTATAAAAGAAACTCTGTCGCTTAGGCGACCTTTGATGAGAGATTGCCAAAGAAGAGGGCTAGGCCTGTCTTGCGTCTTCATTCACCCCATTTTGCGCACAGCCCCCGAAAAGCGTCGCTCCCCTGTGGGGTCGGTTTTATGTCATTGATCTGGGGTCATGAGCTCCTGTGAAGGGGTAAAATCCAAGGGCTTTGAGGTGAGCTGTCCTGATCAAGCGCTTCTTTGGATCGCTTAGAATCACAGGGTTGACACCTGGTCAAGTTCACAAAGCAGTCTAAAAAAAGAGATCTCAAAATGGCATCAGACACATCAAAAATCATCTACACCCTCACCGACGAGGCCCCCTTGCTTGCAACGGCCGCCTTTTTGCCGATCATTCGCAGTTTTGCAGCGCCCACTGGCATCCATGTCGCCGAAAGCGACATCTCTGTCGCAGCTCGCATCTTGGGTGAGTTTCCCGAGTTTTTAACGCCTGAGCAAAAGTTGCCCGACAACTTGGCCGAGTTGGGTCGACTCACACTCCTGCCAGACACCAACATCATCAAGCTGCCCAACATCAGCGCATCTGTGCCCCAATTGATGGCTTGTCTTGCTGAGCTGCAAAGCAAAGGCTACAAGCTGCCCGCCTACCCAGAGGATCCCAAAACGCCTGAAGACAAGGCCATTCAAACGCGTTACTCCAAGTGTTTGGGCTCCGCGGTCAATCCCGTTCTTAGAGAGGGCAACTCAGACCGCCGTGCCCCATTGGCTGTGAAGAATTTTGCGCGCAAAAACCCCCACTCCATGGGCGAGTGGAGCATGGCCTCACGCACCCACGTGGCCCACATGAAACACGGGGACTTCTACCATGGTGAAAAGTCCATGACGCTGGACAAAGCGCGTGACGTCAAAATGGAATTGATCACCAAGAGCGGAAAAACCTTGGTGTTGAAACCCAAGCTCTCCTTGCTCGCTGGCGAGATCATTGACAGCATGTTCATGAGCAAAAAAGCACTCTACGCCTTCTTTGAAGAACAAATGGAGGATGCAAGAAAAACGGGCTTGATTTTCTCCCTGCATTTAAAAGCCACCATGATGAAGGTCTCTCACCCCATCGTTTTTGGTCATGCCGTGAAGGTCTACTACAAGGACGCCTTTGCCAAGCACGCCAAGCTCTTTGAAGACATCGGTGTGAATGTCAACAATGGCATGGTCAATTTGTATGACAAGTTACACGCATTGCCTCAAGCCGTGCGAGACGAAGTCATGGCGGACCTGAAAGCCTGTGAGGCCAAGCGCCCCGCCTTGGCCATGGTGGACTCTTCAAAAGGGATCACGAACCTTCATGCACCCAATGACGTCATTGTGGACGCATCGATGCCTGCCATGATCAGAATTGGCGGCAAGATGTGGGACGCTGAAGGCCAAGCGCAAGACACCAAAGCGGTGATTCCAGAGAGTACGTTTGCTCGCATTTATCAAGAGACCATCAACTTTTGTAAAACCAACGGCAGGTTTGACCCCACCACCATGGGGACCGTACCCAATGTAGGTCTGATGGCGCAACAAGCCGAGGAGTACGGCTCACATGACAAAACCTTTGAAGCGGCTGGGGAGGGCGAGGCACGCATCGTTGACTTGGCAACGGGTGAGGTTTTGTTGAGTCAACACGTCGAAGAGGGTGACATCTGGAGAATGTGCCAAGTCAAAGACGCGCCCATTCGCGATTGGGTGAAATTGGCGGTCACACGCGCCAGGAACTCTGGCTCGACAGCGGTATTTTGGTTAGACCCCTATCGTCCTCATGAGGCCGAGTTGATTAAAAAGGTCAACGCCTACTTGAAAGACCACGATACACAAGGACTCGATATCCACATCATGTCGCAAGTGCGCGCCATTCGCTTCTCTCTTGAGCGTGCGATTCGTGGCTTGGACACCATCTCTGTGACGGGCAACATTTTGCGCGACTACTTGACCGATCTGTTTCCCATCATGGAGTTGGGAACCAGCTCAAAAATGCTCTCCATTGTGCCCTTGATGGCGGGAGGCGGCTTGTATGAAACAGGTGCCGGCGGCTCAGCGCCTAAACACGTTAAACAATTGGTTGAAGAAAACCATTTGCGCTGGGACTCTTTGGGTGAATTCTTAGCGCTTGCTGCCAGCATAGAAGAATTGGGCATCAAGACCCACAACACCAAAGCCAAGCTTTTGGCCAAAGCCTTGGATGCGGCCACGGGGCAACTTTTGAACAACAACAAGAACCCCTCGACCAAAACGGGCGAACTTGATAACCGCGGAAGCCAGTTCTATTTGGCTCTTTATTGGGCCCAAGAGTTGGCCCGGCAAACCGAGGACAAAGAGTTGCAAGCCAAGTTTACGCCCTTGGCCAAGACCCTCTCTGACAACGAGAAAACGATCGTTGAAGAACTCCGCGCGGTTCAAGGTCAAGCGGTTGACATCGGGGGCTACTTTCTACCTGACATGAAGAAGATGACGGCGGTCATGAGACCGAGTCAAACCTTCAACAAAGCCTTGGACGCTTTCAATGCTTGAATCGATGTAGACCGGCCGGGAACGCCCTTAGATGTTTGATCCAGTAAAAATGCGCCTAGGCGCATTTTTGCATTTGAGCCGCCCTTATCTTTTGCGCAACTGCGTGCTCACTCAATGTGGGCAAGGTTTGATCGATGCGCTCATGATCGGTTCACCAAGCCGGGTCAAGACCAAACTTTTTGATATGGGGGACGGCCGCATCGGATTTCAGAACTTTGATCCAAGCTTGAATGGCCGCTTGATCATTGACCCTTTCATGCACGCCAAATGAAAAGACGGTGATGCTTTGAACGTCTGCGGGAAGTGGGCCCACGTAGTCAATGCCTGGGACCGATAAGATCTCTGGAATTTGCTGCAACCCAATCTGCGCCTCTCCTCGCTCAACCACCGCACCCACAGGTTCACCTTGAATGATCTTTAATTTAGGGGCCAAGGCCTGAGTGATCCCCATTTTTTCAAATAAACTGACCAAATAAACGCCACTCGGCCCAGTGGAGTAGGCCACTGATTTTGCATTCAACAAGGCTTGCTTGAGGGCCTGTGTCGAGCCAATATCAGGCTTGACAGAGCCCTTTTGCATGCCGATGCCGATGCCAGATTTGACATAGGGTTGTAGGCTTGAAGCTTTGACTTTGCCCAACTTGACCAATTCTTCCAGGCTGCTTGAAGACAGGACCACCATGTCAGCCACTTCCCCCCCCTTTAGGCGATTCATGATCTCCACTGTCGGTAACCAAAGGGTTGTGACTTTGTGCGAACTCGACTGCTCAAACTCGGGAACCATGGCCAGGTAGGCCTCTTTGAAGGCAACGGAGGCAATGACCTTGATTTCAGACGCCATGCAGTGGAGGCCCATGAAGAGGAGAGTGAGTGAGAGCAGGATTCTAATGAATTGTTTCATGCGCTTGCTTCCTGTTTTAATGAATGCATCGGTTTGATTTAAGCACAGAATTTGACCCTGAGACCATGGGTTAAATACGGATGGATGCGCATGGATGGCGTGTGTTTTTGCCCCATGAGCAAAAGACTTGCAAGCAATGGATTGAGGGCCAGCTGATTTTTTCTTAATAGCGAACCCGCTTGACGAGCTTGGTGATTAAGCCTTTAATGAGAAAGAGGGCGTTTTTTTGTCCATCAGCTCACGCTAAACTTAGGGAGACCGCCATGCTTAGAGTCCACCATCTGCTTGCTGCCAAACACTCAAAAGTGATCACCGTCAAGCCAAGCTCAAGTGTCTTAGAGGCCCTGCAATTGATGGCAGAGCACAATGTTGGTGCTTTGCCAGTGGTTCAAGAACACAGCTTGGTGGGTATTTTCTCAGAAAGAGACTACGCGAGAAAGGTGGTCTTGCTCGGCAAAAACTCCACTCAAACCCATGTCAGTCAAATCATGAGTCAAAATGTATTAACCGTTGGCCCTCAAAGCACCGTTGAGGAGTGCATGCACGTGATGAGTGAGAAAAGAATACGTCACTTACCCGTGCTAGAGGACTCCAAGCTGGTGGGTATTTTGTCAATTGGCGACATTGTCAAAACCATGATCCAAGAGCAGCTGCTTAAAATTGAACAACTGGAGTCTTACATCAAAACCTAGGTTCTTTTTGCTTAAAATCCGTCTAGCTTAAAAGACAAAAGGGACAACACATGACCATTCGATTTGCTCTATGGGCGGCCCTCGCAGGCGGGCTCATCCCCATCATGGCGGTCCTCAATGCCAGACTTGGAAAAGCGCTGGGAGAGGCATTTCATGCGCCGATGATTTTGTTTGTGGTGGCTTTCACTGCAAGTGTGGTGGTGGGCTTGTGCACCAAACCAGTCATGCCCCATTTTGGCGGACTTTTAGACGCCAGACCCATTGATTGGATGGGGGGATTGATCGTATGCTTTTATGTCTTGAGCGCGACCCTACTTGCGCCAAAATTGGGCGTTGGTAACTTCATCATGTTTGCCGTGGTCGCTCAAGTCATCATCTCAGCCGTCATTGACCATTTTGGCTTTTTGGGGGTCATGGTGCGTGAGATCAATGCGTTGAGACTGTTGGGCATTGCGATGTTGGTTTTGGGTCTTGTCATTACACAAATAGCCAATAAACCTGAAAATTCACTGCCTTTGTGATTACATGATTGCATTGACTTGCAACAGATTGACCAATTTGAATTTACTGCATGAAGAAAAACCGCATAGCTTTCATAACTCTTTTGATCGCATCCATTGCTTGCCACACAGAAGTGATCCAAGTTGACAAGAACAGCTCGAGCTCTTTTGTCAGTTATGTTCCAACACAAACACTTTACTGGAAAGCAATCAATGCAAAGGCACTTATTGTATTTGTGCCTGGAGGGAGTGGCAATCTTGGACTCAAGCATTAAAGGCCTAAGACTAGCTAATTTTATAATATTGAGATAAAGTAGCGTCATTATAAAAAGATAAAAAATTTCATTGCTTAATTAAAATTCACGGTTTTTTTAAAAATCAATTGAACCTAGCCCCCCATGCTAAGCACGTCCCTTCATACTAAAATCGTAGACTCAACCATACGCGTGAAGATATCACTTGACTTTACCTACCAAAATCGTCTCCCCGCATATGAGATGCGCAGAAATTAAAATATGATCTACATTACAGAAATGTCCTTTGAAGATCCCGCACGATTAACCGAATGGCATAAGTTCTACCTTGAAAACATCGCTAATCTTCAAAGCTGCCCTGGCTTTATTGCCTCTCAACGTTTTGAAGCTGTCGTTGATACCCTTGCGACATATACTGCAGTCCATGAAATCGAATCTCCCGCAGTCTTTGAGACCGACATTTACCGTACCCGTGGCGGCCGCCAGTCCAATGGTGACTGGCAAGCACACATGAAGAACTGGCATAGGAATCTCTACTCGGGCATTGACACCACCCCTCGTGTGCCGTTTGACGCCTTCCTTGTATATTTCGATGCACCACGCGATGTTGCGAAGCAAGAATTCCCTTTGCCTTTAGCTTCGCCCGTGCACTGGCTTGAACTCGCAGGCCTAGACCGCACTATTGCCCACCGTGGTGTGGCCATCCTCGCAAAAGCTGATGAGCAAATTGAATTTGCTCGGCACGACGAGCGGATAAAGGTTTTCAAGCCTATAACCGACAGAATCGCCAACGGAAGACCGCTATCGGAGTTCACCCAGACCTGAAGAGTTGCTTATTACCTGATTCACAACTACGCTGAGTCATTGAGCCTATCAGCCATCCCTGATTCAAGGAGGTCATCATGCCTATAAAACGCCTAGACCATATCAATATCAGCTGCTCTGACTTGGAACGCTCGCGCCGCTTTTACTCTGAAATACTTGGGCTAAAGGATGGTGAACGTCCAAACTTCAAACGCGCTGGAGCCTGGATGTACCAAGGTGAACAACCTATCGTACATCTTTCCACGGGACGTTTGCCGCATACCATCGGTTCCGATGCTGTGGATCACATTGCATTCCGGTGCGTCAACCTTGAGGAATTTGAGAGTAAGCTGGTTGCCCACGACATCAAATTCGAAGGCTACCTCGTGCCAGAACAACACATGTACCAGCTTTTCTTTCGTGACCCGGATGGCGCTGAGATCGAGCTGATCTTTGACGCTCAAGAAGGCAAAAGCAGACTCAAAAATACCTCAAATGTCGATGCCACCATGGGTAGAAAAATTTGAACTGGATCAAAATAAAAAATACTTAAGGTCAGTTTGAAGATGCACCTATCGAATTCACTACCAACGGATTGGTTTGGATTAAGAGCAACTAGACACTAATGCTGATGTAACCGCGCCAATCTGTAAGAGGTCTTAAGCCCACTGAGATATTTTAGAAAAGTTAGGATTAAACAAATGAAGTTAACTGCCGCAAACAAGAACTGCCGACGTATTATCACATTCGCCTTCGCGCTCGCTTGCGGGCTCATAACTTTTCATAGAACTTCTTTTGCTCAGTCATCAAGTGATGGCGCTTATCCCAATCGCCCCCTTAGGATGATAGTTCCTTACGCGGCCGGTAGCGCGAGCGACGTACTTGCTCGTGTAATTGGTGACAAGCTCTCACAGATCCTGGGTCAACCCATAGTAATCGATATACGACCTGGTGCAAATGGTGTCATTGGTGCTCAGGCAGCAGCTAGCGCTTCGCCAGACGGATATACGTTCGTATTGCTAAACGATGCGACTGCCGCGCTCAACCCGGCGATGATATCCAAACTACCTTATGACATACGCAAGGACTTTGCGCCATTGGGCTACTGTGGAGATATCCGAATGGTACTTGTGGTCAACCCGGTTTTTCCACCCAAAACAGTCGCAGAATTGGTGACTCTCGCGCGCAGTAAACCCGGGGGGATCGATTATGGGTCGGGCGGTAACGGCAGTGTTCAGCAGGTGCTCATTGAAGTTTTCATGCAATCCACTGGTATAAAGCTCAATCATGTGCCTTATAAAGGTGTGACGGCGGCAATCACCGACGTTATGTCCGGGCAGGCCTCATTGATCTTCGGTAGCCTGGCAGGCGTGCTGCAACAGGTCAAGGCTGGCCGCTTACGCGCATTGGCGGTATCCAGTGCGGCCCGTATCGACGCTTTACCTGGTGTGCCTACTATGACTGAGGCTGGCATCGCTGGCTTTCCTTCAGAACCCTGGAACGCATTTTTCGCACCTTCAAATGTACCTGCGCCAATACTCACAAAACTTTCTTCAGCCATTGCCTCTGCAGTACAGTCGCCTGAGGCAAAAGAACGTCTGGCCGATGTTATCGCCCTAAGATCCAGCTCTCCTGCAGAACTCAAGCAGATACTTGAGCGTGATCTACAGCGTTACGATGCGCTGGTGAAAAAGACTGGCATCAAGGCAGACTCGAACTGAATAAATTGACTTTCTTGCGGCATTTGGCATGAAAGCAACTGACTAATTTTATAAAACATCTCACTGGTGTCCCAACGTTCAAATTTCTATTGAAAACAGTATCCTCTACATAGGGCATTACATATGGGAAATACTGTGATTTCAAAAAATTAAATTCAAGTCGTGGGCAAAGAAAAAAGGCGATTTCTTTATTAAAATAAAAATGTTTTAGAACCTTTAAAGACAAACGTTTGGAACACGAGTAAAAACATCTACTAAGGTTTATTGAGGTCTACAAAATTTTTATTGTACGCACTTAGTGTATTACATTATTTATAACTCTTAGAGCATGGTTTTATACATTGACAAATTCGACCTTACTGCATGATGAAAAACTGCATAGCTTTCATAACTCTTTTGATCGCATCCATTGCTTGCCACACAGAAGTGATCCAAGTTCATAAGAACAGCTCGAGCTCTTTTGTCAGTTATGTTCCAACACAAACACTTTACTGGAAAGCAATCAATGCAAAGGCACTCGTGGTATTGGTGCCGGGAGGAAATGGCACCCTAGGACTGAAAAGAGATGAC
>CANJNC010000038.1 GCA_947475685.1 Comamonadaceae bacterium
GACAGTTGAAATTTGACCACCCCAGACGCAACGCAAAAAACAGACAAATTGGTTTGATTCTATAAAGTGAATAACTTGAAGCCTTCTAAAGATTGGATGTGATGTTCAGTCGGTCTTTTTAGGCGTCCGATAAAGTCATATTGTCAAGACCTAGGCTCAATAGTATTCTCTACTCCGCTAAGGAGTAATGGACTAGTAGCTCGTTTTATCAAAAACGTTACATTCAATAAACCCCTAAATCAAACTTATTCCCACTCAATCGTAGCTGGGGGCTTGGAACTCACGTCATAAGTTACCCTGTTAATGCCTCGTACTTCATTAATTATTCTTGAAGATACTTTCTTAAGCAGACCATAAGGCAATTCCGCCCAATCGGCAGTCATGAAATCCGAAGTTTGTACGGCCCTCAGTGCGATCACGTATTCATAAGTTCTGCCGTCCCCCATGACTCCAACACTTTTGACTGGTAAGAAAACAGTGAAAGCTTGAGATGTGAGATCGTACCAAGATTTACCGGTTGCATTGTCCACATAGGCACGCAATTCTTCTATAAAAATATGATCCGCACGCCTAAGCAAATCTGCATACTCCACCTTGACTTCACCCAATATTCGAACACCCAAACCAGGCCCAGGGAAAGGATGTCTATAAACCATCTCTCTAGGTAAACCCAAAGCAATACCTAACTCACGAACCTCGTCTTTGAACAAATCTCTCAATGGCTCCAATAGCTTAAGACCCAATTGTTCAGGCAATCCCCCAACATTGTGATGACTCTTAATGGTGACTGCTTTTTTACTTTTAGCGCCACCGCTCTCGATCACATCAGGATAAATGGTGCCTTGCGCTAGCCACTTTGCACCTTTTGAGCCGGCGGATTTAAGCTTGGCCGCTTGAGCTTTGAACACTGTCACAAACTCTTTGCCAATGATCTTGCGCTTTTGCTCAGGGTCTGTGACGCCTTTTAATTCACTCAAAAATAACTCACTTGCATCAACTCGAATCACATTGGCCTTTAATTGCCCCTGGAACATGTTCATGACCATGTCGCCCTCATTGAGTCGCAGCAGTCCGTGATCGACAAAAACACAGGTCAATTGCGCACCAATGGCGCGGTGAATAAGCGCTGCTGCAACGGAGGAATCTACACCACCAGAGAGACCCAAAATAACCTCTTCTTCTCCTACTTGTTCGCGTATGCTCTTGACGGCCTCTTCAATGTGATCCTTCATCACCCAATCGGCACGCACAGCACAAATTTCAAGCACAAAACGCTCTAATATTTTTTGCCCTAAAACTGTGTGTGTCACCTCAGGGTGAAACTGAACTCCATAAAACCGCCTGCTCTCGTCTGCCATTCCAGCGATGGGGCAACTTGGCGTACTGGCCATTAATTTGAAACCAGTGGGCAACTCAACGACCTTATCGCCGTGACTCATCCAGACTTTGAGCATGCCATGCCCCTGTGGAGTCTCAAAATCACATATGTCGCGCAAAAGAGCTGTGTGCCCATGAGCGCGAACCTCGGCATAACCAAATTCCCGCGTGCGTCCACTCTCAACTTTGCCACCCAACTGCATGGCCATGGTTTGCATGCCATAGCAAATACCTAAAACGGGGACTCCTAATGTGAAAGCCGCTTGCGGTGCCTTGTCTGTCAAGTCCTCATAGACACTGGCATGCGAGCCGGATAAGACGATGCCTTTTAATTGATGGGTCCTGGCAAAATCCGTTAACCACTCATTTGAAACGTCGCAAGGATGAACTTCGCAATAAACTTGAGCTTCGCGAATTCGCCTAGCAATCAACTGAGTGACTTGAGAGCCAAAATCTAAAATTAAAATGGTTTGATGTTGCATCTGAGTGTGTTGACAAGGAATCAATAAAATATTGAATCCGCAAGGATCCAAAATGATCAAGTTAAACTCGATAGTTCTTTTTTAACTCTACTTAAGCGTTTAGTCAGCGCGATAGTTCGGAGACTCTTTGGTAATTTGAACGTCATGGACATGACTTTCTCGGATACCGGCAGTGGTGATTTCCATAAATTCGGCCCGTTCTTTCAAGTCTTCAATATCTCTACAACCGCAATACCCCATGCTGGCCTTTAGGCCGCCTGCCATTTGGTAAACAATTGCAACCATTGAGCCTTTATAAGGAACACGGCCCTCGATGCCTTCTGGTACCAATTTATCTGCATTGGGATTGGTTCTGCTGGACTCTTGAAAATAACGGTCTGCACTGCCTTGTTGCATTGCTCCAATGCTACCCATTCCACGGTAACTTTTATAGCTTCTTCCCTGGTACAAAATGACTTCACCTGGTGCCTCTTCAGTCCCAGCAAATATCCCCCCCATCATGACACAAGATGCTCCCGCTGCGATGGCCTTGGCTATGTCGCCACTGTAACGAATACCACCATCGGCGATCAAAGGCACGCCTGTGCCCATCAGGGCTTGAGCAACATTGTCAATGGCCGTGATTTGAGGCACCCCCACACCAGCCACAATACGGGTTGTGCAAATTGATCCTGGCCCTATGCCCACTTTGACTGCATCAGCGCCCGCTTTGACCAAGTCTCGTGCTGCAGCAGCCGTTGCGATATTGCCTCCCACCACATCCACCTCGGGATAAGTTTGCTTTAACCAGCGCACCCGATCCAATACACCTTGGCTATGACCATGGGCAGTGTCGACGACAATGGCATCCACACCAGCTTTGACCAGCAATTGGACGCGTTCAACGGTATCTTCACCCACACCCACTGCAGCACCTACTCTCAAACGGCCTGCACTGTCACGCGCTGCGTTAGGGAAACTCGTTTGTTTGGTGATGTCTTTGACCGTGATCAGCCCCTTGAGGACGAAATGTTCGTCAATCACCAATAGCCGCTCAAGCTTGTACTTGTTCAACAAGGCCTTGGCTTCATGAGCCGTGGTGCCCTCAGGCACCGTAATGAGCTTATTTTGAGGAGTCATGATTTCGCTGACTTTGATATCGTGGCGGGTTTCAAACCGCAAATCACGTCCAGTGACAATTCCAATCACATGGCCTGCATCACAAACCGGGAAACCTGAAATGCCCAATTGTTCAGAAAGTTCCAAGACTTGACTGACCGTGTGCTCTGGCGTGATCACCACCGGATCTCTGAGCACACCGCTCTCGTAGCGTTTGACCTTGGAGACTTCTTGGGCTTGTTGCTGCGGGGTCAAGTTCTTGTGAATAATCCCCATTCCGCCCTCTTGGGCGATGGCAATGGCTAACCTTGCCTCAGTCACTGTGTCCATGGCCGCTGAGACCAAGGGAAGATTAAGATGAATTCTGCGTGAAAATTGAGTGCTTAAGCGAGTGTCTTTGGGCAAGACCTCAGAGTATGCGGGCACCAATAAGACATCATCAAAGGTGAGCGCTTTACCTAATAGGCGCATGGTCTGGCCTCCAAAACCGTTAATTCTAACGTTTTTACACCCAGCTTTAACAAATCCAAGACGGCCCTTGGGAACAAAAATTACATCTTCAAAGCCCAAAAACTAGGGTGCAGCCCTAAGAGATGTCCAGGACTAACGGTTATCATCGATTTTTCAAAGCATCCAAGAAAGCTACCCATGCACAACGCCATTCAGAATGTATCGACCGACCGTCAAAAACCCAATGGAGCAAAGAAACTGGCCCTGAGCGGTCTTCTCGCATTGTTGTGCCTATCCATGAGCGCATGCACCATTCTGAGCCTAGCAGATGCAGCCGTATCAAGCACCATATCGGTTATTTCAACAGGTGTGAGCGCAACCACCTCGGTGGTCAAGGCTGTACTTCCAAGCTCCAAAGAGGCCGCAAAATAATTTCCCTATGGAGCCAAGGTCTTATCAGCACGTCAAGTGCTAAGCAATCAGACTCCCAATTAACCATATATCTTAGATAGATGCCTTATAAGTTGATTATTTTGTCCTCTCTGGCCTTCCTTGGCCTTCATGAGCTCAATGGTCTTCTATTTAGTCACTTATCGCTCAATTCCCATATTTCAATCATCTATTTACCTGGTTTTTTAAGGCTTTTAAATGTTTTGGTCTTGGGCCCAGTGTTTGGAACATTGGCCACAATGCTTGGTGAAATTTTAATCCTTCCCTTCTTAAACACCATCAACGTCACCGATGCTGCAGATATTTTTTGCTCAGGACTTGGGCCATTGATCGCAATTTATTTATTTAAAATAAATCTAAACAGAAGTGTAGACCCCACATTCACGAAAGATTTAGTTTTTCTAGGGCTCATTTATTCATTTTCTAACACCCTTTTACACCACCTCGCATGGGCTATCATAGAACCCAGTGCACTTATTTGGAGCATGCAATTCTTTGAAATGATGTTGGGAGACATGAATGGTGTGTTGCTTGGTGCGTTGGCACTCAAAACAATCGTAAAATTGCCATTCATTCGAAAAAAGATTGATCAATTAGATAAACTGTAATATACTGCACAGCGTTTCTACTTTATTATTTATTTTCATCATCACCATGTCACACGAATATATTCGTTTTATCGAAGTTTTAAAAGGTTTGTCCTCTAAAGATGGCAGCACCATAGACCCAGAAGCCAAGCTTTTATTGGATGAAATTGCGATCCAGCACTTTAAGAACACTCCTCTCACCGTCTCTGACCTGATGGCCTTGAAACATATTGCTTCGCCTGCGACCATTCATCGCAAACTTGATAGTTTGCTTCAAGCCAATTTGGTCGAACTCAAATTTGAAGGCGACAATCGTCGCACTAAATTCATCAGCATTACAAAAACTGGCGATCGCTACCTTAGCAACCTCTCCAAAGCCATGATCAAAGCAGTCAAACTTGCCTGAGGTTTTTGGGCGTTTTCTTAATGCCCGCTTTGGTTTTGGTGCCTTCACTTTCACTGCATTGAATCCAATCTCCCTCAATGCTTTTAAGTTAAAGCCAAAACATGAGGGTATATCTCTCTTTGGGTATTGATAAAGTGAGGCCTGGCCTGGCTGGCCCAAGGAGTTGCTCTGACTGCAAGCCACGCCTTGCTGATCAAAGTCTCTTGACTCAGTAAATCATAACAAGCCAATGACTTGGGACCTGCATCATGGTTCAAATAGCGCTTGGCGACCACACATCCAGGCACACTGGCCAAACCTGGTAAATGCTCCTGGGCATACCAATGATCAATTTCAAGCTCCCAACCACTTTGTACATCGGTCTGAACGACATAGTGAATCAGAGATTTCTCTGATGCAGAGTAGCCCGGCAAATTAGAAATTTGCGTCAATCGTGACAACTCCATTCGCGTCAAATCAAGCCCATTGCCAACTTTAGCAACGGATAGACTCAAGGATTTTTCAAAAAGCGCACGTAAGACTTCCTTCGCGTCATTCAAAAACGCATCATCAATCGCAGTGGCTTGGTGCAAAGACACGTAAACATGAGAAAAGACCAAGGCCTCCTCTTGTCTGAAAACGCAACTCTCCAGCCTGACCTTCAATGGGTGGCCATTTAGCAGAGGTAAACCGTCAAGTACCCCATGCGCCATATTTCTTAAGGCCGCTTCGATCAGTTCATTCGAAAAAATACCACTCAAAGGAGAGCTGCTGGCTTTATATTCTTCAAAGTTGGCCATACTCAAATTGATTCGAATCAAAATAACATCTGTGATGAAAGTCTCTCCCACATGCGTTGAACTCATTTTGTATGGCTTTTCTCAATGACCGATTTGAAGCGCTTCTAAAAATCTCGAGACCATATTGTAAGCAGCCACAGTCGCGACCAAGTCAACTTGTTGTTGAGCGTTGAAGTGTTGCTTGATTTGCCCATACAAGTCATCTCCCACCGTGATCTCTTTGGTCATGGTGTCTGTGAGTTTGAGCACCAAGACTTGTTCATCGGTATAAAAATGTGCCGACTGATTGATTGACGTATGGTTCACTTCATAAGCAATATTTTTTAATTGATCAATCGCCTCTTGCTTCACACCAGATTTAAACGCAATGGGTGCGTGAGCCTCAAATTCATAGGGTGCATTATTCAAAACCGCCACTCTTAGGATAACGAGTTCTTTAATTCCATCGCTCAACGAACTTTTATTGCGAACGGCTGAGAGCATTTGCTCCCACCCGTGAGCGATGGGCGGACTGTTTAAAAGTGTTTGATACAAAAGAGAAATTCGACCCCTTTGGGCCAAAATTTCCGCCTCTTGTTCTTTAAGTTCTGGACGGGTACCTGGAGTAACGGGCTGAATTCGCATGATAAATAAATAAGTAAGTAAGTTAAAGATAAAAACGATCAAAGGCTTTGCTCTCAGTCACAACGTGCGGACATCCCACCATCGACCACGATCTCTGTGCCTGTCACGAAACGAGACTCGTCACAAGCGAAAAAGAGCGCCGCATTGGCGCTGTCGCGCCCGTCTCCCATAAAGGGCAACGGAATTCTAGACTGCCTTTGATCCAACAAGGCTTGCACGTCTCCTCCAGAGCGTTGCCCTGCAAGTCTGACTTCAACCATTGGCGTATGCAACTGCCCTGGAACCACGGTGTTAAAACGAATACTTTGCTTGGCGTACTGAACCGCTAAAACTTTGGACATTTGAATGATGCCAGCTTTTGTTGCTGCGTAGGCAATTTGAGCTGAACCGGTCCATCGCGTGCCAGAAGTTGAAGCCATACTGATCACAGATCCATTGTGTTGCTTGATCATGTGCGGCAAGACATGTTTGCAAGTCAAGAACACACTCTTTAAGTTGTAGTCAACTTGTGTGTCCCACACATCCTCGGCCATCTCCACAGGACCACCCTTTGCGGAGCCCCCCACATTGTTGACCAATACATCAATACGACCAAACGCATCGACACATTTTTCAACGGCCTTTAGAATGGACTCAGAAGACATCACATCACAAGACCCCCCAAAAAATGTGCCCCCGAAAGACTCAATCAAGTCCTTCGTTTCGTTCATCCGCTCTTCGTGCAAGTCCACTCCAAAGACCTTGGCACCTTCTTGTGCAAACCTCACCGCAATGGCTCGACCATTGCCCCATCCCGTTCCCACAGAACCCGCACCTGTGATGAAAAGCACGCGCCCGTCAAGGCGCCTATTTTCTTTGGGCGTCATCTTTAAATTGTTTTGCAATTCACTGGTCATCAATATTGTCTTTCGTAAAAAATTCTGTTGGCTTAAAACTCAAGAATTTGACCGCCATCAAGAAAGCGTTGTCATCGGATCGCTTTTGAAAAATGGATTATTTAAAGCCGTACAAACGCTGCGGATTGTCCACCAATATTTTTTGCATCAATGTGCCTTTAGTTGCAATGTGCTCCAAGGCTTGAACAAGCACCCCATCATCTGGAATATGCGTGTGATTTGGATGGGGCCAATCTGAGCCCCATACACATTGATCAGGAAATGATTCCACAAGTTTTCGAGCCAACGCTATCCCTCTGAAATAGGGTCGAGCAGGATCATCAAACGGTACACTTTGATCAATTCGATCAATACCACTGACTTTGACATGAAAAAGTGGGTTGTGCAACAGTTCAACCAAAGCCGAAAAATCCTCATGGTGCTCGCCCAACTTTGAGTCTACCCGCGCCATGTGATCAATGACCACAGGTACCGCACTTTGAGCAAAGGATTTCGAGAGCTCATGAATCAAAGAACTCTCAAAATGCACTTGTAAGTGCATCCCAACCGCTTTGAGTCTTTGAGTCAATGCGATGATATCCTTTAAGCGTTGAACCCCGGCTTCACCACTCGCACCCCCAAGATGCTTCATGAAATTGAATCGAACCCCCCTAAAACCAATACCCGCCAATCTTTCAAGCTCAGCATCAGACACATGGGCAGACAGCAAAGCCACGCCCAAATAATTACCTGCCCCGGCTTTGATCGCATCCTCTACCACTCGATTGTCCAAAGCATGCACCATGGACTGAACAATCACACAGCGTTCAATTCCCATTTGTTTATGCCACTTAAAGAGCATGTCTTTGGGTGCATCTTGTGGCGTTGATTGCCGCTCTGGATCAAAGGCAAAGACAGCCCTTGGACCAAAGACGTGAACATGCGCATCGCAAGCGCCTTTTGGAAGCACCAAAGTGGGCTTGCTCGGATGCGGATTAAAGGTTTGAATAACCTTGATGTGATCAAGCATAAATATTAAAGATGGATTGAATGGCAAAGACTGCCTTGTGAAAGTTCCGTCAGATTGATCTTGCCTCTACAAGTCAAGCGATTATCGCACCACCTAAACCCTTTTAACGCAAGGGATTGTCCGAATCCATTTGACTCGGGGACGATCAAGATCAAGGTCGCCTTGGATAAAAAGTAAACCACGAAAACGCCCTAGAAAACCCGTTATATGCTCAGACGCTCAAGCCAACCCAGGCACCCATTAACTTTTGAAGTTAGAATCAAATTCCTTGTTGTAAACCAAATTAACATTGCTCTAAAAGGCGCATCCCCACACAATCAAAGGGCAACAGACGCCAAAGCGCGATCCGTTTCCAACATAAACCCTAGACTCACCAACGAGACGACACATGCCCATCATCTTCACCATGATCATGGTATTAGCGGGTTTGCTTTTATGGACCCCCGATTTATCATTTGAGCGCTTAAAGGCTTTCTATGAAACACCCCAAAGCCAACTCATTCAAACCCCAGAATCCTTGATCTTTGCAGAAGATTCAAACCCTGCAGCCACCGACAAAGCCACCTTGATATTGATTCATGGCTTTGGCTCAAGTCTTCAAACTTGGGATGAGTGGACCCGTTTATTAAAACCTCATGTGAGGATCGTACGGTTTGATTTACCAGGGTTTGGTTTAAGCACTGCTCCAACCTCTAATGACTATTCGGACGGCGCAGACATGCGTCGCTTAGAGCAACTCATTGATGCCAAAAAACTTGACTCCTTCATGATTGCGGGTCACTCCATTGGTGGTCGCATGGCCTGGATGTATGCAGCAAAACATCCTGAAAAAGTGACCCATCTGGTCCTATTAAGCCCAGATGGTTTTCCAAGTGAGCCCGAAAAAGCATTCTCACAAGGTGCTGATTTTAAACCGACCCACACCTACGACACACCCTTTTATCTCGGGCTCATGCGGTATGCGCTGCCTAAATGGGCCGTCAAGATGGCCCTTGAAAGTGCCTTTGCAGACCCAGGCTTGATGACTGAACAAACATTGAGCAGATATCACGACATGCTGCTGGCCCCAGGTGTGAGAGCAAGCATGCTTGAGCGCATGCAGCAAACCATGAGCATTGACCCCAGGTCCTCCCTGAGGTCCATTCATATGCCCACCTTGATCTTATGGGGCGATCAAGACAGCATGATCCCAGTGCGCAATCTGGCTGATTACCAACGCGAAATGCCAACAGCGCAATGGAGCGTCTTGAAAGATACAGGACATTTAATCCAAGAAGAAAGTGGTGAAGAATCGGCAAAGGCTTTTTTAAGCTTCATAGGCAAAATTCAATCATCCGATCCTGGGTCCAAGTTCGGAAACAGCACCTCCACAAAACCAAACTGAGTCATGTCCTTGATTCTCATTGGGTACAAAATACCTATGAGATGATCGCATTCATGCTGCACCACGCGCGCATGAAAATCAGACACCTCTCGCTCAATGCGTTGACCCTTGATGTCAAAACCTGAGTACTTCAGTCTCGTGCATCTAGGCACCAGCCCCCGCATACCCGGAACCGACAAACACCCCTCCCATCCATCCTCAGTGATCTCAGTCAAGGGTTCAAGCACAGGATTGATCAGCACTGTTTTTGGAATGATCTGAGCTTCAGGGTAACGCACATTGGGCTGGCCCGTCCCAAAGATCACGACTTGCCAGTCCTCCCCGATTTGAGGCGCAGCAATGCCCACGCCATGGGCGGCGAACATGGCCTGCTCCATATCAGAAACCAAGGCGTGTAAAGCGTCGGTGTCAAATTCCTTGACCGGCTTGGCAACCCTTAGTAGCCTTGGGTCACCCATTTTTAAAATATCTCTCATGAACATGATACCCCTTGAAGTTCTTCTACAACGAGATGAATCGCACTAAAATCCTTTGGTGCCATGTGCTTGCAGCAAGGCGACAAAGGCATCTTCGTCCAATACCTTGACCTCTAGTGCAATGGCTTTATCTAGCTTGCTGCCTGCCTCAGTGCCTGCAATCACAGCGGTCGTTTTTTTACTGACACTACCAGCCACCTTGGCACCCAAGCTCTCCAAAGCTGCCTTGGCATCGTCTCTGGCAAAGTTTGTCAATGTTCCCGTGATCACATAGGTATGCCCTTGAAGAGGCAGTGACGTATCCGACTGCGCCTGCATCTTGGGCCAATGAACGCCCAGGGCTTGCAATTGTTCTATCAACTCCATGTGATGGGTTTGAGCGAAAAAAGTACGCAAACTTTGCGCAACCACAGGGCCGACATCGTTGACTTGTAAAAGCTCCTCCTGCGTAGCTAGTACGATGCGAGCTAGGTCACCAAAATGAATGGCCAAATCCTTGGCCGTGCTTTCGCCCACATGACGTATACCAAGCGCGTAAAGAAACCTAGCAAGTGTGGTCTTTTTAGAGCCCTCAATCGAAGCCAATACATTGCTAGCTGACTTTTGAGCCATCCGCTCCAAGCTCACCAAGGCGCTCAAATCCAATCGATACAAATCAGCCACACTTTGAATGGACTTTGTGTCGACCAGTTGGTCAATAAGTTTTTCTCCCAAGTCCTCAATGTCCATGGCTCGCTTTGACGCAAAATGCCAAATGGCTTGCTTTCTTTGCGCACTGCAAAACAAACCGCCTGAACAACGGTGATCGGCTTCAAGAACTTCTTTGACAGCCAAGCTGCCGCATACAGGACAGTGCATCGGCATCTTAAAGGGCAGACTCTGCGCACTTCTTTCCCCCACCACCACGCCCACGACTTCTGGAATCACATCACCAGCGCGCCGCACAATGACGGTGTCTCCAATACGTACATCTTTGCGAGTGGCTTCAAGCTCATTGTGCAAGGTGGCGTTGGTCACTGTGACACCACCCACAAAAACCGGTTTTAATTTGGCCACAGGTGTGAGTTTGCCTGTTCGACCGACTTGCACATCGATATCAAGGACGGTGGTGAGTTGCTCTTGAGCCGGGTACTTGTGCGCCACAGCCCACCTGGGCTCTCTTGTGACAAACCCCAAGCGCATTTGCCAATCGAGTCGATTGACTTTGTAAACAATGCCATCGATATCAAAGGGCAAATGCTCCCGAGCCAAACCCATGGATTGATGAAACCCCACCAAACCTTGAGCCCCTTGAACAACACATGCTTGATCTGCCACAGGAAACCCCCACGCCTTCAAAGTCTGTAACAAGCTGAAATGATCCTTGATGCCCAAGCTCAAAAGAGCTTGACTTGACTGAGTGACTTTGGGTGTCGTCCAATCGGGGAGCAAAGCGGTTTGGCCAGACACTTGGGGCTTTGGCGCATTCAATTGCGAGGAGCTTAAGTTGACCAAATGATTGACAACCACACCCACGCCATAAGCAAAAAAGCTCAATGGCCGCTGAGAAGCAATTTTTGAATCCAATTGCCTAACTGCGCCTGCAGCTGCATTTCTGGGATTGACAAAGGTTTTTTCATTCTTTAAGCCTTGGGCAATCTTCAAGCGTTGCCTCTCGTTCAAAGCTTCAAAATCAGCCCGACTCATGTACACCTCCCCCCGAACTTCAAGCCACTCAGGCACGGCAAGCGTACCCTGGGCTTTGAGCTTCAGGGGAATTTGGCGGATGGTGCGAATATTTTGAGTGACTTCTTCGCCAAAAAGTCCATCCCCTCTGGTGGCCGCTCTCACAAGCACACCCTCAAAGTAAGTCAGGTTCATGGCCAAACCATCAAACTTCAGCTCAGCCACATAGTCAATTGGAGCTTGAGAATCGTCCAAGGACAATTCTTTTCTCATCCGCTCATCAAAGGACACCGCACCTTGTGGCGTGGTATCGGTCTCAGTTCGAATGCTCAACATGGCTTGACCATGCTCGACCGATCGAAAGGTATCCAAAACCGCTCCACCCACGCGTTGCGTGGGTGAGTCCAAGGATATCAATTGTGGAAATTGGGCCTCTAACTTTTCAAGCGCTTGGTAGAGCAAATCATATTGCGTATCGGGAATATTGGGCTCATCCAAGACATAGTAGCGGTGAGCATGCTCTGCCAGTTGCGCCTTCAGTTGCGCATAGTGTGATTGCACATCTTGGGTCAAAGCAACAGCATCAGTGGTCATGGTTATCGGCAAATCTGTGGACGACTAAAAAAAGGAATCTGAAACGCTCTGGAAATTGGCCATCGGTCTTTAAAGGGCGCAAACTCCAGCGTTGATGCAAAAGCTCAAACCAGCATCTAAGGACAGGAAGATGTCAACTAAAGAGTCTTCTGGCTTGGGCAGAGCCCGCAGCCAAATCTCTAGAAATCAACACTTGATAAAGAGCGAGCAAATCTTGCTCAATATTACCAAGTGCGGTCGAACTCAACACATAACCCTGGTCATCCATGATGGTCGCTTCCATGTCTTTAGACAACTCTTGCGCCACGTACCACATCCGCCTAAAGGGATCATCACTTTGCTCAACGTGAGGCACATCCAAAGTCAAACTGAGTAGCCTGATTGCGGAGTTGGATGGATCATCGGCCAAGGCGGCTTGGGTATCAAAACTCAAGCCCAATATCGGTGGCAAGCCCACGGCCTTGGCAGGTATCACCATGCGCCCGGGGATCACGCCCGCCACAAACCCCAATTGAGAAGCGTGTTGCTGCACAAAACCTGGACTCCATGCAAGACGCTGGGCGTGAATTTGAAAAATCAATTGCGCATCATGTTCACTGGCAAATTGATCCAATTCGCGTGCACGCGCCACTTCTTCAATCATATCGGTGAACTCGGCCTCTCCACCCATGGTATCTGCAAAACGTTGGGTCTTCATGACAAACTCTGAGAATTCAATTTCGTTCAATGGCCCCAATCGATTGGCCAACTGAACACCTGCTTGAAAAGCACTGTATCGCTGCCCGGCTTTGACGGATTCCCACTCTCCGCGATGCGCGTGCAAACCTTCAATCATAAAAGACTTGCTGCCAATGCGTCTACTTGGCGGCATGGCTGCAAGCGCTGCCTCGCCAAAGACCACATTGTCCAACTCAATATTGGCAATCACATCAATCAAAGCATCCAAGGCATATCGGCGCTCCGACTGCACCAGCGACTGAGAAACCTCAAAGTCCAGGCTCTGATCACTGCTCAACGCTTGAGTCTGTCCAAGATCACTTTGAGCCCCAGCAGCAAGGTCATGTCTTAATTCGCTTGAACTTGAAGCATGTTGATGAGCATCCTCAAAGTCATCCTTCTTGGAATCTTCATTGGCGCCATGGATCCCCTCCAAGGTGGGCTCTGTTCGTTCTAAAGACGCGTCTGACAGAGCGCCCTTGGATTTAGGGTCTGCTTGCATGGGTTTATTTTGTCGAGAGACCCAAACCCCTTGCGCCACCACCGCACCCAATACCAAACCACCTATGATCGCCAAAGTAAGCTGTAGGGTGCTCATTGAATCGATGGCTTTGGGAGCGTGATCAAAACAAACTTAAGCGGGCTCAACCATCGAGATGGCAGAGACCATATCTACGGCCACAATCCTAGAGACGCCTTGCTCTTGCATGGTCACACCAATCAGCTGCTCGGCCATCTCCATGGTGATTTTGTTATGGGAAATAAATAAAAACTGAGTCTCTTTGGACATGCTGGCAACCAGTTTGCAATAGCGCTCGGTGTTGGCATCGTCCAATGGCGCATCCACCTCATCGAGCAAACAAAATGGAGCTGGATTGAGTTGAAAAATAGCAAACACCAAGGCAATCGCAGTCAAGGCCTTCTCGCCCCCGGAGAGCAAATAGATGGTTTGATTTTTCTTGCCAGGTGGTTGAGCGTAGACTTGAACACCCGAGTCCAAAATTTCTTCACCCGTCATCTCCAACCTTGCGTTTCCTCCGCCAAAGAGCTCTGGAAACATACGCCCAAAGTGTTCATTGACAATGTTGAATGTCGAGCCGAGCAAGTCACGCGTTTCAGCATCAATTTTCTTGATCGCAGCTTCCAAGGTCAACATGGCTTCTGTCAGATCAGCCGTTTGCGCGTCAAGGAAAGTTTTCCTCTCTTGTGCGTGAGTCAACTCTTCAAGAGCTGCCAAGTTCACTGCACCCAGGAGTTGAATTTCACGCTGCAAACGGTCAATTTCAATGGACAAGCCAGCCAATTTGACGGCCCCCTCTTTTATACCTTGCTCAACAACTGACACATCCGCCTGCGCCTCATTCAATTGGTTCAAGTACTGATCCACGCCAATTCTGGCGGCTTGTTCTTTGAGTTGCAAGTCTTGCATTTTTTGGCGCAAGGGCTCCAACGCACGTTCAAACTGCAAACGCCTCTCATCACTTGCCCTGAGTTTGGCTGTCAAGTCGTCATAGACACTTCGCTTTGCAGCCAAGGCCTGTTCGCGTTCGAGCTTGATGGCCAAGGCGTCTTGTAGACTTTCTTGAAGTTTGTTCTCATTGAGACTTTCAATCTCTTCATTCAACTGCGTCTTTTCTTGCTCAACCGAGGTGAGTTGCTCTTTGGCCGTGCGAATCACGCGTTCCAATTCCGCATCTCTGGTCGACAAACTTCTCTTTGTGAAGTCTGCCTCTTGCTGTTGGCGCTCAATTAAACGAATATCCTCTTTGGCCCTTGAAAGCAATTCGTTGGAAGTACTCAGGTGATCTTGCAACTGAGCATGCCTTTCTTGTTGATCGGCCAACTGCATATCCAAAGACTCAAATTTGACTTCAAATTCCGATTTGCGAACTTGCAATTGATCACTCAAGGATTTGTTCTCTTGCAAATCCGCCAATATTTGCTCACTTCTTTGGCGAGTCTGATCCAGCAATTGAGCCACGGCAATGGACTCTACTTGAACGTCGTGGGCCTTCTTTTGCGCTGCAAGGGTTTGGGTTCGAGCGCCCTCCAAATCTTGGGTTGTTCTGGCGTAGGCCGACTCAGCGCGAACCAAATCGCCTTGAGCTTGCTCACGCATCAACTGTTGTGCTTTGAGTTGCTTGTCTAAATTCTCAATCAATTGAGCGCGCTCAAGAACTCCGGCTTGCTCGTGATCGGCTGCATAAAATAAAATGCTTTGCGCACCCACGACGTGGCCCTTGGGTGTGAAGATGAACTCCGCATCGTTCAAACTGAATTGGCTGCGGGCAGAGAAAGCTTCCGTCAAATTTTGGGCCGTATAGGCCCCCTTTAACCAATGCGACAACAAAGCATTCAAAGCACTGTCTGTGCAATGAATCTTGTCCATCAACCGTGAAAGCTTGGAGTCCGATGAGACGGGCTTGGCATTGGGTAACTCGTGGAAAACCACCTTGACTGGGGGCGGATCTTGATCGAAAGATTGAACACTTTCTAAACGTGTAACCTGGTACGAACCCACGCGCTCTCTGAGCGCTGACTCAACGGCCGTCTCCCAGCCCTCTTGAACCTGTAATTGAGACCACAAAGCACTCAAACCATCCAAGCCATGCTTGCTTAACCAAGGCTTTAAGCGCCCGTTTTCGAGCACGTTGGATTGAAGGCTCTTTAAAGCCTCGACTTTGGCAGACAAGTCCGCCTGTTTTGAAGATTCGTCATTGACCGACAGTTGAGCGCTCTTTCTTTGCTCTTCAAGGCCAGGCAATTGCTCTTGGAGTTGCGCCAAGCGCTCTTGGGCCTCTAGAGCATGTGCATTGGCAAGCGCCAATTGAGCTTGAACACCTTCAAGTCGAGCTGGATCTGGGGCATTGATGGTCAAAAGATCTTGATTGAAACGCTCACGCCTGGCTGTCAACTGGGTGAGTTGCTCATCCACGCTCCTTTGCTCAGCTGCCAAAACTTGAATTTGTTGCTGCAATTGAATGACAGATTGCTGTTGCTCGGCACTTTGACGCTGGTGCTCAAGGGCCTGTAGTTCAAGCTCAGGTAAACTCAATTTGAGTGTGCTGCATTTTTCCTCAAGTTGAAGGGCAAGCATCTCTTGGTCTTCTAATTTCTCAACCAATCCGGCCCTCTCTTGCACGGCCTCTTGCTCACGGTGGGTCCATTGACGAACTTGCTCCTCCAAGACCAGCAAGCGAGACTGCGCTTTTTGTCTTGCATCCAGCAAAAATCGAATCTCAGCTTCTATGCGTCCGACCTCGGCACTGGCATCGTACAGCTTGCCTTGCGATTGGTTGACCTCATCGCCTCCAGCATAATGGGCCTGCCTGAGCGTCTCGATTTCAGACTCCACATGCCTTAATTGCGCTACTTGGGACTCGTAATCGATATTGGATTTTTGGATATCAAGAACGTATTGTTCTTGGGCAACTTTGGCCTCAGTCCATTTGAGCCACCAAAGCTGGCGCTGCTTTTTGGTGACATCACTTTGCAAGGTATTGTATTTTAGAGCGACAACGGCTTGTTGGTCCAAGCGCTCGATTTGCGCATTCAGTTCACGCAAAATATCTTCCACACGGGTGAGATTTTCACGGGTATCGGAGAGCCTATTTTCTGTCTCGCGGCGGCGTTCTTTGTATTTGGAAACACCAGCAGCCTCCTCCAAAAAGAGCCTCAACTCCTCTGGCTTGGATTCAATGATTCGACTGATGGTGCCTTGCCCGATGATGGCATAGGCGCGAGGCCCCAAGCCCGTGCCGAGAAATACATCTTGAACATCTCGCCTTCTCACGGGCTGATTGTTCAAGTAGTAACTGCTCGAACCATCCCGAGTAAGTACACGCTTGACCGCGATCTCTGCAAATTGACTCCATTGTCCTCCAGCGCGGTGGTTCGAATTGTCAAACACCAACTCCACACTGGATCTAGAAGCCGCCTTTCTGCTGGTCGTGCCATTGAAGATCACATCTTGCATTGACTCGCCGCGCAACTCGCTTGCACGGCTCTCGCCAAGGACCCATCTCACAGCGTCCATGATGTTTGATTTCCCACACCCATTGGGCCCGACAACTCCCACGAGTTGTCCGGGCAACATCAACTGAGTGGAATCAGCAAATGATTTGAAACCGGAAAGCTTGATATTTGTTAAACGCACCGAAAACCTTTAAGCTCGAAACACGATAATGCACAGAAAAGAGAAAACTATTTTCTCATGTTCTCAATTGATTTGGGAGGTCTATTATGCTCGAAGTCCGTCCCCAAATAAGCTTTGGGCGAGACATTTCAGCCCTTTAAAATAATACAAAAGATTTCAATTAAACGGCTTCAAGTCGCGTGCAATGCCAATGGACTCAGCTCCAAGCATCTTCAAAAGGGCATCGATAAGGGCAAGCACAGGAGCTCAATTTGTTTCTGTACACATGCGCCAAGAAGGTGCGATTTAAGAGGGATAATACACAGCCATGAATCCCTTGCTTCACCAACTTCAGCCCTACCCCTTTGAGAGGCTCAAGGCGCTATTTTCCAGCGTCACGCCCTCGCAAACCTTGCGCCCCATCAGCTTGGGCATTGGAGAGCCCAAACACCCTACACCCGAGTGGCTCAAAGAGCAATTATTGGCTGGGTTTTCTGCCTTGGCGGCCTACCCCCCTACGGCGGGAGACCTGCGCTTTAGACAAGCTTGCGGCGATTGGCTCAAGAGGCGCTACAAGCTAGAGCTCAATGCAGGCACCCAAATTCTTCCCGTCAACGGCTCCAGAGAGGCTCTTTTTGCCATCACCCAGACCGTGGTCAACCCAACGGGACACTTGAGCGCCCAAGTTCAATCCCACAGTCCCAAGCCTTATGTGGTATGCCCCAACCCCTTTTATCAAATCTATGAAGGTGCCGCCTTTTTGGCTGGAGCGCAACCCTATTATGTAGCGTCCCTAGAGGGCAAGAACTTCGCCATGGATTGGCAAAGTGTGCCTGCTGATGTATGGGCCCAAACGCAATTGCTGTTTGTATGCTCACCAGGTAATCCTACGGGCGCAGTCGTGCCCCTTTCAGAATGGGAAACACTTTTTGATCTGAGCGAAAAATATGGCTTTGTGATTGCCTCAGACGAGTGTTACAGCGAAATTTACTTCCGCCCAGAAGCGCCTATAGGCTCGCTTGAAGCTGCACACGCTTTGGGCCGCGCAGAGTTTAAAAATTTAATCGCCTTCACCTCACTGTCTAAACGCAGCAATATGCCTGGGCTTAGAAGCGGTTTTGTGGCCGGAGACAGTGAAATCATCAAAAAATTTCTGCTCTACAGAACTTACCATGGCAGCGCCATGAGTGGCATGATTCAGCACGCGAGCATTGCCGCTTGGTCCGATGAGGTGCATGTCTGTGAAAACCGACTGAAATACCAGCACAAATTCGCTGCTGTCACACCCGTCTTGCAAAGCGTCTTGGAGGTGCAGCTTCCTGATGCAGGCTTTTACCTTTGGGCCAAAGTACCCGGCGGTCATGATGAACACTTTGCGCGTGAGCTGCTCAGGCAATACAATGTGACCGTTTTACCTGGCAGCTACTTGGCAAGAGAGGTGGCTGGCCACAATCCTGGGAGCGGTCGCATTCGCATGGCCTTGGTTGCTGAAACCGATGAGTGTCTAGAAGCAGCTCATCGCATCGTTGAGTTCACCCAACAATACGTCGCGCCCGCATCGTGATCAGGTCTTGACATCCTGACTTGTGATGCTGTTTTGTCTTTTAATCAATTGACTGCAAGCGAAGTCTTCTATTTTTTTAACCCCACCATTGACCTTTACTCAAATGACTCCATCCTCCACTTCATTAGAAAACACCATCAATCAAGCCTGGGAAGACCGCGCTCAACTCAGCCCAGGCTCGGCATCCAAGGAAATTTTACAAGCCGTAGAACACGTGATAGGGGAGCTCAACAATGGCCGCTTGCGTGTTTCTACCAAAGAAGCTATGGGCAAATGGGTGACGCATCAATGGATCAAAAAAGCTGTGCTGCTGAGCTTTCGCTTGCATGACAACCAAATGATTCACGCGGGCGATTTGGGCTTTTATGACAAGGTCAAAACCAAGTTCTCCAACTTGAACGACGAACAAATGAAACAAAGTGGCGTTCGCGTGGTACCCCCAGCCGTTGCTCGCCGCGGATCCTATATAGCCAAAGGTGCCATCTTGATGCCCAGTTATGTCAATATCGGTGCTTATGTCGATGAAGGCACCATGGTTGACACCTGGGCTACCGTGGGCTCTTGTGCTCAAGTCGGCAAAAACGTGCATCTGTCTGGTGGCGTGGGCTTGGGCGGTGTTTTAGAGCCCTTACAAGCCAATCCGACCATCATTGAAGACAACTGTTTCATTGGTGCAAGAAGTGAAATTGTTGAAGGTGTCATTGTTGAAGAAAATTCAGTGATCTCGATGGGTGTGTACATTGGACAAAGCACCAAAATTTACGACCGAGCGACGGGTGAAGTGAGTTACGGTCGAGTCCCATCAGGCTCCGTGGTGGTTTCGGGCAACCTACCCTCTGCAAATGGAAAGTACAGCCTTTACTGCGCCGTGATTGTCAAACGGGTAGATGCTCAAACAAGAGCAAAAACCAGCTTGAATGATCTCCTAAGAGACTAAATCCCCTTTTCTTTTTCATTTAAAGGCCAGGCGCCCGATTTTCACTGAATATTTGTGTCGCAAGGCCCTTTTTTAATTGAACTTAAAGTGTTCATACCCTATCCATAAAGCATTTTTTCATGAGCAACACATTGCAACTCACTGAGCAACTCATTGCCGAGGTCTCCGTGACACCTGAAGACGCCCATTGCCAATCCATTTTGGGCCAACGACTCGGTGCATTGGGCTTTCTGTGCGAGAGCATGCCAAGTGGACCTGAAAACTTCAGGGTACAAAACATGTTTGCGATTAAAAAAGCCGCCTCACCCCTAGGAGTCGATGCACCCGTTTTGCTCTTTGCAGGTCACACAGATGTGGTGCCCACAGGACCTTTGAAAAACTGGTCAAGCGACCCCTTCACCCCCTCTCACAGAGCAGGCAAATTGTATGGTCGTGGCGCCAGTGATATGAAATCCTCTTTGGCAGCGATGGTCGTTGCCTGTGAGGAGTTTCTAGTCCTGCAACCTTCACCCGCTTTTACGATGTCTTTTTTGCTCACCTCTGATGAAGAGGGACCTGCCACCGATGGCACGGTTTTCGTTTGCAACACATTGAAAGAACGTGGCCAACGTCTGGACTGGTGCATCGTGGGTGAACCCACCTCTATCAAAATCACAGGCGATATGATTAAAAATGGGCGTCGCGGCACACTCAGTGGCAAATTGATTGCCAAAGGCGTTCAAGGTCACATCGCTTACCCTCAATTGGCCAAAAACCCCATTCATTTGGTCACCCCAGCTTTGGCCGAGTTGGTAGCGATCCAATGGGATGAAGGAAACGCCTTCTTTCCGCCCACGACTTGGCAAATCAGCAACATCCACGCGGGTACGGGTGCCTCTAATGTCATTCCAGGTGAATGTGTGATTGACTTTAATTTTAGGTTTTGCACTGAATCCAGCGTTGACAGTTTGCAGCAGCGCTTAAAGTCAGTGCTTGATCACCATGGCATCGAATACTCTCTGCAGTGGACCTTAGGTGGTTTGCCTTTTATCACCCCACCAGGTGAATTTGTGAGTTTGGTCCAAGCGTCCATTGAACACATCAACGGTCAAGTGGCCCAACTCTCGACCACTGGTGGAACCAGTGATGGTCGTTTTATCTCTCAAATTTGCAAAGAAGTCATTGAACTTGGCCCTCCCAACGCCACCATTCACAAAGTCGACGAACACATCGAAATCACCGAGTTGGAACGCCTCAAAGATATCTATTTACAAATTCTCAAAGGACTACAAAGCCATTTGACCCTTGGCCAGCAGCTTCAACAAAGGCCCGCATGAACCTCTTGGCGCTCATTGAGCAAGTCCAAGAGGCCTTGGATCACTCGCAAGTGCACACGGGCCACGGCACACTCAACACTTTCGATGAGGCCCACTGGTTGGTCTTGTGGCGCTTGGGCTTGCCACTGAACAGCGATGCGCACGCCATGAGCTCAGGCGTGCCTCAATACCAAACACTCAGTGACGAAAATATTCAAGCCGTTCTAAAGCTCACCCAGGAGCGAATTGCAAGCAGAAAGCCTCTGGCCTACCTCACCCAAGAAGCATGGCTTCAAGGCGTGCCTTTTTATATAGATGAAAGAGCGATTGTTCCAAGAAGTTTGATCGCTGAGGTCCTGTGCTCGGGCAGCATTGAGTTCGTCTTAGGCTTTCAACCCGAGCGGATCTTGGACCTTTGTACGGGCAATGGAAGTTTGGCTGTGCTATCAGCGCTTTATTGGCCAAACGCCCGGATTGAAGGATTGGATATCTCTGAGCCTGCACTTGAAGTGGCAAAGATCAACTCCAACAAGCACGCATTAAATGAACAAATTGAGTGGCGAGCCAGTGATGGCTTGGCTTTGGCAAAAGGCCTTTATGATTTGATACTTTGTAACCCGCCGTATGTGCCACTTCAAAGCATGAATGAACTTCCTCCTGAATACAGGCAAGAACCGGCCTTGGCTTTGGGCTCGGGGATTGACGGCATGGATTTTATTGGCAAGGTCTTGCCCCAAATGCATCAGCATCTGACCCAAAGAGGATATGTGGTACTTGAAGTTGGCCATGAGTTGGCCAGTCTATCAAAACTCTACCCGAATTTACCTTGGATGACGCTTGACACTGAAATGGGAGACGATCAAGTGATCAGCATTTCAGCGCATGCTTTAAAAGCTTATTTTGAAAAACCTTAACCCCTCGCACTGCGTGCATAAAGTGAACATTGAGCCATGATTGTATTAAGAGATGTTGAGTTAAGACGAGGTGTACGCACTTTGCTCTCGGGCGTGAACGTCACCATCAACCCGGGAGAAAAAATTGGGCTCGTTGGGCGCAACGGTGCAGGTAAATCCACCCTGTTTGCGCTCTTGAATGGCCAATTGCAAGAAGAAAAAGGTGAGGTCGAATTTCCAGCCCACTGGAGACTCTCGCAAGTGGAGCAACACATGCCCGAGAGCGAAGCCTCGGCAAGTGAGTTTGTCTTGGCGTCAGACATCCGACTGGCTCAAGCACAAGAACAACTCAGGGCCGCAGAACTTTGCGACGACGGCATGGCCATTGCAGAGAGCTACATGGCCTTGAGCGATGCTGGCGCACACGACGCCATGTCACGCGCACAGTCACTGATATTGGGTCTAGGCTTTAAAACGCAAGACTTGGACAAACCGGTCAACAGCTTCTCAGGCGGATGGCGCATGCGGCTGCAATTGGCCAGAGCGCTGATGTGCCCATCGGACTTGATGCTATTGGATGAGCCCACCAACCACTTGGATTTGGATGCACTGGTTTGGTTAGAGAGTTGGCTTCAACGCTACCCGGGTACCCTGATCATGATCAGCCATGACCGCGAGTTCTTGGACGCGGTGACCCGAATCACCTTGCACATTGAGAATGGACAAATTACTCGCTATGGCGCCAATTACTCGGGCTTTGAAACTTTGCGAGCACAAGAGTTGGTCTTGCAGCAAGCCGCTTTTGCAAAACAACAAGACAAAATTTCACACCTACAGCATTTTATCGATCGCTTTAAAGCCAAAGCGAGCAAGGCCAAGCAAGCACAAAGTCGCGTGAAGGCGCTTGAGCGAATGGAAAAAATTGCGCCCATGATGTCCCAGGCTGACTTCACCTTTGCGTTTAAAGATCCACTTCATTTGCCCAACCCCATGGTAGCCATTCAAGGCGGAGACTTTGGCTACAAAATAGACGGCCAAGCCAGCAAGATCTTGGATCAAGTCTCCCGCTCGGTCTTGAGCGGTCAACGCATTGGCATCTTGGGCGCCAATGGACAGGGGAAATCTACATTTGTCAAAACTCTTGCACAAGCCATCCCCCTTCTCTCAGGTGAAATCACTCAAGGCAAAGGCTTGTCGATTGGCTACTTTGCTCAGCAAGAACTAGATGTCTTGGAACTCCAACAAAGCCCCCTAGAGCACATGATTGAATTGGCCAAAAAGGGCCCCGTACAAGGCAGAGAGCAAGAGATCAGAAATTTTCTGGGTACCTTTAAGTTCGCCGATCAAATGGTCAACCAAGCCGTGGGTACTTTAAGCGGAGGCGAAAAAGCTCGTTTGGTTTTGGCCATGATCGTTTGGCAAAGGCCCAATTTATTGCTTTTAGATGAACCCACCAACCACTTGGATTTGATGACCCGAGAGGCTTTGGGCATGGCCATCAATGACTTTGAGGGGACCGTGTTATTGGTGAGTCACGATCGAGCACTGCTCAGGTCCGTTTGTGAGGAGTTTTGGTTGGTCTCTCGCTCGGGCATCACCGATTTCAAGGGTGATATGGATGAGTACCAAAAATACTTGCTCGAGGAATCTAAAAAACTACGAGAAGTACAACTCCATGCAACACCAAGTAGCCCAACCACACCGCTTGTCAATATGAAGGGCATGTCTAGACAAGAAAAAAAGCTCGAGTCGCAAAAGAAGTCCTCCCATCAACTCCAGCACCAAGCGCTAAAAAAGGAGCTCCTTGCCATTGAGTCCAACATCAAACTCCAAGAGGCTCAAAAGCACGCCTTGCTCGAGAAAATGGCTCAAGCATCAAACTCTCCATCCTCCACTTCCGCCTCATCAGGGCAGAAGAATTCGGCCTTGGAATTGGCTACCAGTGGCAAAGCACTCAAGCAAGTCGAGAAAAGTCTGACGCAGATGGAGGAACAATGGCTAGAAATCAGCCAAACCCTTGAAGGCCTGATGGCGTCTTCAAACAATTAAAACCCTGATTTTTTTAAGAATAAAAGCAAAGTCCTTGAGCAGTGTCCATGTCCAATCTTAAAATAAATGCCCATTTGATCTCACTTTGATGACTCACTTTGTACGGCGTGAACGTTTCACACCATCATGATCTTTACACCATGAACCCTTCTGCTGCCCCCAATTGGCTGAAAACGTACATGCGCTTGAGCTTGTGCGCATTGGCTTTGTCTGTCAACTTAGGTGTCGCACTGGTCTCTATTTCCAAATTGTTGATCCTCATTGGGTTTTTGCTTTTTTTAAAATACGATTGGATCAGTTTCACCCAATCCGATTTACCGCAACTCAAATACAGCCAAAACCGCTGGTTGTATTACTCGCAAGGATTTAGATCCTTGTGTGTGAACTTTAAAAAATTAAACTCAACCCCTATCGTTGCGCTTTGTGTGCTTTGGATGGGCTTGTCTTTGCTGTGGAGCGAGGCTTCGAGCTCTGAGTGGCCCATGGCGCTCATTCGACACGCCAGAATTCTTTTTATTCCCCTGATTGTGTACTGCATCAGATCCAAAGAAGACGTGAAATGGATCGTGCGCTCCATTGTCATTGGGCAAGTCTTGATTGTCCTGTACTCCTACCTCCTGTGGATGGGCTTGCCTTTGCCTTTGTTCAACACCTTGTATCCAAAAGATTTTGGAGTGGTCATCAGTGGGCATTTAGAGCAACCCATCATGACCGCACTGATGGTGGTGATCGTATGGAGTTTTAGGCGGGAGATTTGGCCTCGCATTGGACAAGGGCCCATTTATGTTTTGTGCATTTTGAGTGCATTCAATGCCTTTTTTATCATGACGGGCAGAACAGGTTTTATTGCCATGCTCATGGCCATCACGTTTGGAGCCCACCAACACTTTAAAGCTCGTTACGCCAAGCAAATGATGTGGGTGCGGCTCTTGCCGGTGATCATGGTTTGCGCTTTGAGCTTGCTCTCGAGCAGGTTCAGCAGCAAAGTATTTGAAGCGGTGAGTGACATTGCCCTTTATAGTCAAGGCAATGACGCAACGAGCCAAGGCTACCGACTTGACTATTGGAGGCAATCTCTGAAGTCGATCTCTGAGTCCGCAGTCATAGGACACGGCGTGGGCAGTTGGCGCCATGAATACATCAGCCACGGCGGCAATGAACCCAATGCACCCGCCAACCCTCATCAGCAATTTTTACTGTGGACGGTTGAGGGAGGGTTCATTGGTTTATTGCTGATTTTGATTTTTTATCGTTCTCTTTATAAGGATGCTCAACGCCTAGACGGGCCAGCGAGAGAGACCATGCTGAGCTCCTTTTGGATCGTGCTGATGGTGAGCCTTTTTAATTGCCCCTTTTATGGAGCTGGCATTGGTGAATTCTTCATCTTGATATTTGCCAGCATGAGCAGTTTAATCAAAACTCAAACCTCACTGCTCTATCAAAGCAGTCCTTCAAATCAATCGCCGCCACCCTTGAATGAATTGAGCTGGATAGAAAAAATCGGTCTGCGCACAGTGACCCAACCCCTGAAAACAGCAGTCCAAGGCAATGAGCACCATTACGCCAAAAGTGAAGGCTTGGCAAAACTAGGATGGCGCCAAATCAGAAAGACTGTCTATCTTAAGCTTCATCATCAAAGTCAACTCCAGCGCCAAACTGCCGACCCTGCTTGGACCCGTGGCTTGTGGATTTATCAACGTACCACTCAAATTGGAGACTCCTTGATGGATTTGGCACCAAGGGGCTTACTGAACTCACATGGCATCAAAATCGATCTGATGACGCCAAAACATTTGATCGAACTCTTTGAGGGGGACCCTTATTTCACAAACATGTACGCAAACCCCCAAAAGGAACACAGCGCTGCTTATGATTTTGTGATCGTACAAAGCATTCACCACCGCTCTTTGTTTAAGAAAATAAAATACTTCCCAACACTGCCTTGGATTTGCATTCAAGGCGACTACGACGCTCCTGATTTTTGTAGAAATCGATTCGCCACACAACGCATCTGTGATTTATTCAACTGGTCACTGCCGACTCAAGAATTTGATCACCATGCCAGGCAAAAATTAGCACCCCCTCACTCGCTGTCTCAATCCTCTTTCCAAGACACGTATCCTTTGGTCATCGTCCTTGGTGGAGTAGACCCCTCTAGAATTTATTTTCAATGGTCCAACTTGTTGCCAAGCTTGAGCGAGATGGGTTTTAGCAAGTGCTTGTTGCTCGGAACGGGCAACCAAGCCTCAGAGATTGCAAAAGATATTTTGAATAAGAGCGGTAGGTGCATGCACATTCAAAATTTAGTCAACCAGACGACAATTCAGCAATGCAAAACCATCTTAAACCAAACCGAACTCTTGATCACAGCAGATAGCGGTCTCATGCATTTAGGTGTTGCAAGTGGGTGCAAAAGAATCATCTCACTTTTCACTCACAGCATCAGGCCCAGCTACAGACTTCCTGAGGAATTTATCAAAGACTCGATTCAAAGTTCGAGCGATGAAATCAATGGCATTGAATACACTCAAATCATTCATCGAATTTTTGGCAAGACCTATTCTCAATAGAAATCAGCAAGAAAAATAGTCCGAAAGAAATTTGGGAAATTTTTTATGCGTTCGAAAACACTCTACGGTCTGGCCCAACTGCAACCCATCCTCAGTCTGCTTTTGGCTTATGAGAGCCCAAAAGTTTTTTCCATTTGAGCACTTCCAACTTGATCATTTGCTCAAACTCTTGCGGCGAGGATGGACTAATTTCCCCATCTACCACCTCTAAGCGCTTAGAGACCTCGGGTTGATTCAGTGCCACCCTTAATGCACTGTTGAGTTTTTCAACGATGTCTTTTGGTGTCCCAGGTGGTGCCAACATGCCCCACCAAACAACCGCATTGAAGCCTTTGATCCCTTGCTCAGAAATCGTTTTCGTTTGAGGCTGAGATTGAATTCGATTCAAGCCAGAGCTTGCAATAACTTTTAGCCGCTTGGCATCGGCCAAAGGCTTGATTTGAGACATCCCCGTAAAGAGCAAATCCACATGGCCAGCCGCTACGTCGTTGATCGCAGGACCCGCTCCCCTATAGGTCACCATGACCACGTCTGTACCCAAGGCTTCTTGGAACATCAATGCAGCCAGGTGAGAGCCAGATCCATCGCCAGAGGTTGCAATGCTCAAGCGCGAGGGGTTCTTCTTGGCGTAAGCAATGATCTCTTGGACTGTGTTTGCCTCAAGCCCCAATTTTGCAGCCAAACCAAAAGGGTAAGTGATCACCAATGAAATGGGTGTGAAATCCTCTGGGGTTCTGTAGGGCATTTGTGCCATCAAAGTCGGATTGGTAGAAAAAGAAGTACTGACCAAACCAACTGTATAGCCATCAGGCGCGGCCTTTGATACCACCTCAGTACCTACGACGGTGTTCCCACCTCCCCTGTTCTCAATCACAACGGGTTGCTTTAAAACCTCAGAGAACTTATCGACAAACGATCTGGCCACAAAATCGCCCCCCCCACCGGCTGCAAAAGGCACGATAATTTTGATGGTTCGACTGGGATACATGTCAGCACTGACTCTAAAAGGCAATGACACGCTTAAAGAGAGCAGTAAAGCCAAACATAAAGCTTTGAAATTGATACAGATGTTCGCGTGCATGATGAAGAGAGGTTATTAATAAGCGAGTGAATTCAAACTCGATACATTGCGGGAAGACCTCAATGCTTTAAGCATTAAAGTCCGAGATATGCTTTTTTGATATCGTCTTGTTTGGACAATTCGGTGGAGTCGCCTTGAGCAACCACACGACCATTTTCAAGCACATACGTGCGACTTGAAATAGACAGGGCTCGACTCACATTTTGCTCCACCAATAAGACCGATTTGCCCTCTTTGTGAATCTTCTGAATCACTCGAAACATCTCCGTCACAATGGAAGGCGCCAAACCAAGAGAGGGCTCATCCAAGAGAAGCAACTCGGGCAAGGCCATCAAAGCACGGCCAATGGCCACCATTTGTTGTTGACCGCCCGATAAAGTACCAGAGGCATGGGAGAGCTTTTGCTTGACCACTGGAAAAAGCTCACAGACCCATTCCAGAGTTTGCGCTCGTTTGGCCTTGGCTTTTCGGTGCATGGCACCCAATTGCAAATTTTCAAGCACGCTCATGCTGGTAAAAAGTCTGCGACTTTCAGGCACCAGCGCAATGCCTCTCTCACAAAGCAAATGAGAGGGCAAATCGGTGATGTCCTTTGAGCGCCAATAAATTTGACCCTGCTTGACTCGATTAAGCCCCATGATGGTATTGATCAGAGTCGTTTTACCGGCACCATTGGGTCCAATCACAGAGATCAACTCGTTTTCCCCGATGTCAATCGAAATATCCCAAAGCGCCGGGGCTGCACCATAGTTGACCTGAATATTTTTCAAACCTAGCATGATCATTCGCCCTCAACTTCATCGCCTAAATAGGCTCGAACAACCTCAGGATCATTCATCACATCTTTAGGCGCACCACTTGCGATGACCATCCCTTGATCCAAAACCACCAGTCGGTCTGACAAGGCCATCACTGCGGACATCACATGCTCAACAAACACGATGGAGGTGCCACGCTGTCTGATCAAACGAATGGTCTGAACGGCCAAATCAATCTCCGAAGGAGTCAGGCCGGAGAGCACTTCATCCAGCAGCAGCACTTGTGAGCGAGCGGCCAACGCTCGAGCGAGTTCCAAGAACTTCCTTTGATGAAGGTTCAGCGCATCTGGCAACTCTGCCGCCTTGTCCAATAACCCGGTGAATTCAAGCCACTGCAGCGCTTGCTGCGTTGCTTGTGACTCATTGATCCCACTTCCCCCGTACTGCGCTGAGAGAACCACGTTTTGCAAGACCGTCAAACCATTAAAGGGTCTGGGTATTTGGTATGTTCTTGAAATACCTGATTTTCTAATTTCATGTGCGCTCAAATGGGTCACATCGCGACCTAAAAGTTCAACGACTCCAGAAGTCGCAGAAAAGTGTCCTGTCACCACGTTGATGAACGTCGATTTTCCAGAACCATTAGGGCCCAACAAGCCCAATATCTCACCTTCGTAGAGCTTCAAGTCAACACCACCCAGGGCCTTGATGGCAAAAAACTGTTTGGTCAAACCTTTGACTTCCAAAACCACCTTGGAGCCCACAGGTGTATCTCCTTTGAGGGCCAATTCAGCTGTTCGCTCAGAGAGCACTTCACGCCCCCTTGACTCCTCATGGGTATGAGGCGATGAAACACCACCCTTTAATTGAACTCTTTTACTTCTGAAACGCGAACTCAAGCTGCCCCAGATTCCGTTGGGCATGAGCAAGACCGACAAGGTCAAGATCACACCAATGACAACCCGACCCACCAAAGCACTGTTGCCGTCGGTGAAGGTGTTTAAGAGTAGCGTGATCAAGACTGCGCCAAGTGTTGGGCCGGCCCAATGCCTAGCACCCCCCAAGATGCTCATCAAAACCACGGTCAAGGGCACATTGATATTGAAGGTCTCACTGACGGTGACATAAGAGACGTAAAGGGCATGAATACTGCCCATCATGCCCGCCAAAAAACTCGACAGCGCAAAGGCAGCCATTTTGAGTGCAAAGGTTGGAACCCCATTGACCTCAGCCACATCTTCATCGTCGTGAATGGCCAACAACCCTAAACCCATTTTTGAATAGAACAAAATATATGCAATGAAGACACACAATGTGGCCATTCCTAGGCCAAGATAATAAAAACTTGAAGCCGCAGAGGGGCCAATTGCAGGCGTACTCACACCCATCAGATAAACACCAGGCCCGCCATCAATGGGCGTATTCACAATCAGAGTTGCCAATACAAACGTCACAGCCAAAGTGATCAATGCAAAAGACTCTCCTCGAATGGACCTCAGTCGAAACACCAAAGCGCCTATGACCAATGCCAACGCAGCCGCAATGAGGCCCGATAAAAAGACCGATGGAAAAAATGACAAGTTGAACTTGGTGGCAAATGTCGCCATGCCATACATGCCTAAACCAAAAAAAGCACCGTGTCCGAATGAAAAATAACCAGAATAACCTGACAGCAAGTTCCAACTCGTGGCCAAGGAGACCCAAAAGAAAATCAAATACAGCAGCGACTGCAAGTGAGCTGGCAATCCTACGTAAGGGGCAGCAATCAAAGACGCAAGCAGCAAAACCGCCAAGATGGGCAGGAGTCTTTTAGTCATGAGTGCGCCTCATGAGCAAAATCAGGATTAAAAGTGTGAAGGACACCAAGGGCGCCCAAGTTGGCGCAATCAAAGCCATGGTCATCGACTCACTGATCCCAATTACAAGTCCAGCAATGAGTGGCGCCCAAGCCGATGCCAATTTGCCCATCATGACGACAGCAAAGATCACTCCAATCCAAGCGAATATTTGAGAAGGCGCAAGCGTAAACGTCAAGGCCACACAAACACCAGCACAACAAGCCAAGGCAGCACATGCACCGGACAAGGCCAAGGACAACTTGGAGGCATTGATGCCAAATGCACGCGCAATGTCCGGATCCTCCGCACTGGCCCTCAGCGCCTTGCCAAGGTCAGTCTTGTAGAGTACCCACCAAACACCCAGGCAACACAAAACGGACAAAAGCATTGTCAAGGCCTCTGAATAAGTCACGATCACCCCAAAAAGCCTGAACTTCAACTCATCGTATTGTGAGCTCATGCGCCTAAAGTCAGCACTCCAGACCAACTGTATCAACGCCTCAACCGAAACGGTCAGACCAAAAGTGGCCATCAAAGAGTTAAAGGGTGTGATCGAGAACTTGGCCAAAACCGCTTGCAACAAAACACCCAAAAGTGCAAAGACTGGAAGCAAGATCAATAAACACAGCAAAGGATCAATGCCAAAGCGCGTCTTAAGTTCGTACGTGAGGTAGGCGGACAAGAAAACCCACGCAAAGTGAGATAAATTGATTTGTTTGAGGATGCCCCAACCCAAGCCCAATCCCAAACCAATCAAACCATACAAGGCGCCCATGAAAAGCCCTGAGGCCAGGGCTTGAAAAAGAAGATTCGCACTAGGCATAAATATGTTCTCACATCACATCGAAACTATGATGCGTTAGGAATGAAAAGAAATGTCAAAAATGATCAAAGGACCATTTTACCGCCGGGAAGCGCCATTTCTTTCGGGAACAGAACAACCCATTTGCCATTTTGCAATTGTTTGACACGGTTCAAATCATCGCCATAGTTATTGGGGCCATCAAAACGAACTCGTCCAATGATGGTGTCTACCTTGTTGGCCTTTAACCAGTCGGCAATTTTGCGATCCTCCAAGGAGCCAGAACCTTTGACGCCAGCCTCCAAAATCTGCCAGCCTGTATAGGCGTTCGCCGCTTGCAACTCAAACACGGTGTCAGGCAAATTCGCCTTGGCCGCTCGGTCGTTGTACAGCTTGATGACATCGGCATATACAGCACTGTTCGTAAAGGGTGGGTGCTGCTCAAAGGTGGTCAAGGTCAACGCATTTTTGGCCAATGGGGACTGAGACATGGCACCGGGTGAGGGGTACAGGTGAAAGTGAATCTTGGGGTGATAGTCAATTTTATCCATCGCCTCCAACAATTGAACGCTCTCTGGTCCAATCGAGCCCACCCACACAAAATCTGCATTGGCCTCTTTGAGTCTAGAAGCAATTGGGCCAAAGTCCTTGGTGCCAAACTCCCATTCAAGCCACAAATTTTCCTTCAAACCGCGTTTTTTAAATACCTCTCTCGCTCCTTCGGACATGAAGATCACCGAGGGAAATTTACTGCTGACAAGTGACACAGTTTTAGGGCTCCCCCCGCTTGCCAAGATGGCCTCCAAAACCAACGTGGGTACGGTCGTGCCTGGAATCGCTCCAATCACATAGCCTGGGAAATGCATATCGTACTTGGCCAAAGATGGAATTCCAAAGGAGTTGCTCACCAATACCTTGCCATTTCTCTGAGCCACGCCCATGGCCGCCAAGGTATTGGCCGTTGCATAGGGCCCCATCAACAAGTCCACTTTGTCTCCAGTAATCAATTGCTCATAGAGGGTTCTGGCCAAATCGGGTTTGGACTGATCGTCTTTGAAGCTCCATTCCACCTGACGGCCTAAGAGTCCGCCTCTTTTGTTCAAAAGCTCTACAAAGATCTCCCCAGTAATTTTGTGCACCACGGCCGTGCCTGCAAGAGGACCCGTCAAAGACAAGGTGCTGCCAATTTTGATGCTTTTGCCCGCCGTTTGTGCAAACGATTGCAGGCTAGGTAAAACGACGCTGGCTCCAAGAAGCTTTAAAAATGGTCTCTTTTGCATGGAAATCCTAGGGTTGAATTGAAAATAAAGCTACAAACAGATAGGTGAATGCTTATCCCTTTATTTTGACCCACCTGCCCATAAGAGCTTATGCGTGATTTCCCCAAGAGCAGATGCATTAAGATAGGGACTTGATTTTTTTTATCAACATCCCTACTTCGTCCAAATGAACACCCCATCCGCCACCAACAGCAGCGCAACTCCTGCCACGTCCGCTCCAGCCTCCAAAGCTTTCTCCAAGGGTGGAAGCACGCACATGGCCTTGGTCGAGACAGACAAAATCACCGTCAGAGGTCGCGACCTTTGCCAAGAGATGATTGGTCAATACAGCTTCACGGCTTACTTTCTCTTCTTACTCACAGGTCAAATGCCCAGCGAAAAATTAATCAAAGCGGCCGACGCCACCTTGATCGCAATATCTGAGCATGGCTTGGTCCCTTCGGTGCAAGCCGCCCGAATGACCCTTGCGGCGGCACCAGATGCCATGCAAGGCGCAGTAGCGGCTGGGCTTCTTGGATGTGGAACAGTGATTTTGGGAGCCTCGGAGACAGCCGGTCTCTTGCTGATTGACATCATCAAAGAAGCAAAGTCTAGCAAAGTGGCTTTAAAGGACGTTTGCAAGGCTCAATTGGATCGCTTGAAAAGCAATAAATTGTCTTTACCGGGCTTTGGACATCCAACTCACAAAAACGGTGACCCCAGGGCCGCCAAATTATTGTCTCTGGCTCACCAATGGGGGCTTGCAGGAGAACACATTCAAGCCCTTGAAACCCTGGCTCAGGAGGTTCCTGGCGTTTATGGTCGAGTGCTGCCCTTGAACGTCTCGGCAGCCATTCCTGCTTTGCTTTTGGATGCGGGTTTTCCTGCTGGCGCTCTAAGAGGCATACCCCTTTTGGCGAGAACGGGGTCATTGATTGCCCATTTGCTTGAAGAGCAAACCAAACCGATTGGCTTTAAGTTGGCCAATGCCGCAGAGGAAAGCATCCTCTATGACGGCCCATTGGCTCAAGTTTAACACCCACTCAAGACCATCCTGACAGTGCTTAATCTTTTTTAAATATACAACCCCAAATGAACCAGTTGATTCATCCTCTTGAAGTCATTGAGCGTTTTGCGTCTCACGACTTTTCCGTTTTTGATTTTTTCACACAAAGAGTCAAAAGCCTAGGTTCAGCGCCCATGGTGGAGTTTGAAAATAGGGTGCTGACGTGGAATGAAGCTGCCTTGCTGGTTGAAAAGGCGTCGGCTTGGCTTTCTGATCAAGGTGTAAAGCATGGCGATCGAATGGGCCTCATGTCCTACAACCACCCAAGCACGGTGATTTTATTCATCGCATGCTCACGACTAGGCGTCATTGTGGTCCCCTGCAACCCGGATTTTGCGGCAAGTGAGGCCAGGTACATCTTTGAGCACGCCCAAGTGTGCGCCGTCATTTGCTCTAGTGAGATCAAAGACAAGGTTGCTCAAGCCACGCAACATATGCCCCTCAAGCCTTGGATTGCAAGCAATGACCCCAATGTCCAGGCCAATCAAGAAGGCATTGAGCGTCTTTGGCAAAATTACAAACCCACATCCCATCCAAACCTTGGCCATGCAGACTCTACATGCTTGATCATCTATACATCTGGCACCACAGGTTTTCCTAAAGGCGTGATGCACTCTCAGAGAAGTTATCTGTTAACAGCGGAAGCGTTTGTGCAAAGAATGTTTTTGCAAGCGAACGACCGCTTGATGTGCGTCTTGCCCTTGTTTCACATCAATGCACTGATGTACTCCATGGGTGGTGCAATGGCCTGTGGTGGTGCCTTGATTTTGATCAAGAAATTTTCAGCTTCACAATTTTGGGACCTTGCTGCGAAAACGCAAGCAAGCGAGGTCAACATCATCATGTCGGCTGCAGCCATCTTGGCAAGAAGACCGCCCACAGAATTTAACCCAGAACACCGCATCAAGAAAATGTTTTTGGCGCCCCTCAATCAAGACTTGAAAGACACTTTTCAAAACCGTTTTGGCGTTGAAACGCTCATTGAATGTTACGGTATGACTGAAATACCCGGGGTTTTAAGCAACCCATTTCTAGGGCCCCACAAGATTGGGAGCATGGGCATGATATCGGCACATCCAAACCCCCAAATTGAGCGTCCTCAAGTGATCATATTGAGCGATGACGGGCATGAGGCGGCCCTGGATGAAATTGGAGAGATCGCGGTTAAAACGCCAACGATGATGCAAGGCTATTACAAGGATGCCGAGCAAACCGAAAAAAGCTTTTCCAACGGATGGTTCTTAACTGGGGACCTTGGATTTAAAGATAAAGATGATTTTTACTTTTTCTTCACAAGAAAAAAAGATATCATTCGCAGAAAGGGAGAAAATCTTTCAGGTGCCGAGATTGACAATGCCATTTCCAGCCATCCCGATGTCTCTGAGTGCGCCGCTATAGGCGTGCCCTCAGACTTGGGAGATGAAGAGGTGCTGATCGCAGTCGTCCCTCGTGCAGGATCAAACCCAACACCTCAAGATATCATGGCTCACGCAAAAGCCCATTTGTCCGCACTTAAACTACCTCGGTATATTGTCATTGTTGACAGCTTGCCCCACACAGGCTCCATGAAAATCGCCAAATTCAAACTCAAACCCGCAACAGAACTTCTTCAACGCGCAACCGACTTCTCAACACCCTAAAGGAGAGCCCCAATGAGCTCAAAACCACAAACCGCACACACCATTGAAAACTTGTATGACGCAACAGACCTGATCACCAAAGAGGTCTTAAAGCGTTATGAACAAACCCCAGACCCACGCCTCAAAGAGATCATGCTTTCTTTGATCAAGCATGTGCACAGCTTTGCCAAAGAAGTTAAATTAAGCTCCAAAGAGTGGCTCTTTTTAATGCAATACCTCGAGGAAACAGGTAAATGGTGTAAGCCAGGACGCAACGAATTCATGATTTTCTCGGATGCTTTAGGCCTGTCAATGCTCACCGTGACCCAAGATTATCCCAGGCCAGCCCACGCGACAGAGGCCACCTTGGTGGGTCCTTTCTTGTTGGAGAATGCGCCTAAATTTGAAATGGGCACCGATATCAGCAATGGTGCCGCCGGTACACCCATGTACGCCAAAGGCCGTATCTTAGACATCGATGGCCAACCCATTGCCAATTGCGTGATCGATGTCTGGCACTCCGATGATCGTGGACTGTACGATGTCCAAGACGACTTTGAGAAATCTGGCCCCTGGGGTAGAGCAGAGTTAAAAACCGGGGCAAACGGGGAGTACTTTTTTTGGTCAGTCTTGCCCGTGGACTACCCGATCCCACAGGACGGTACAGCGATTCGCATGTTAAGGGCGACGACAGGCAGGAGTTGGAGACCTGCTCATTTGCACTTCAGAATTCAAGCTCCGGGACACCGCCCACTGATCACGCATATTTTCGACAAAAATAGCAAAAATTTAGATGGAGATGCCGTGTTTGGTGTTCGCCCCTCATTGATTGCAGACTTTGTCCATCATGAGCATGGTGTGGCGCCAGACGGCAAGAAAATGGACAACGCGTTTTACACCTTGGACTACGACTTTGTGATGACACGCTAGTGAAAAAGCAGCTCTGATCACTTTCGCCTTGGGGCTTGCACCACCCAAGCACACTTTCTTGGGGATCCCATTAAAGTGTGCTTATTGACTTGAACACAAAGATTTATGCCGCTTCAATGATTCTGATGTCACGAATCACCGAGTCGCTGCCCAGGGCCTTTAAAGCCTTTTGGTAAGCCTCGCTTTCATAGGCCCCTTTGGCCAATTCAAGACTATCAAATTCAATCAATACCACGCGCTGAATCAAACCCTCCTCTTTTGCCATCGCGGGCAAACCCCTGGCCAAAAAACGTCCTCCACAAGCTGCTATGGCTGGCCCAGCCAAAGAGGAATAGTCGGTCAAACGATCCTGATTTTTAATTTCTCGGTAGGTTCCAACCCAATAGGCCTTGGTCATAGATTTCTCCAATTCATGGTTATAAAAGAGACTTGCTTTATTTGCATCTATTCAATCGATGCCGTCAAGCCATCAATTGTAATGGCGAAAAATCACACCGCTCGCGACAGTTCAGATTCATCGAAACCAACAAGCGTGCAAAAATTGGAAATCTTTAACTCTCTAGCGCAAACTTGATTTGCGCCTCCCCCGTCAAATGTCCACTTGGACCAAAGCTGCGCTCCAAAAAATGCACATCTCCACTCTCATGGACCATGATGACGGTACTGCTCTTGGTTCCATACTGATCGTCGACAGCAATGAATTTTGAACTCAATGCCTTCTCTCGAATTGAATCAATCCCAGTATGAGGCAATTGATCATGCTCAAAAGACTCCCTGTCTGCAAGGATCTCAAACAAAGCATCTGCGCTCAAAGGGCTTTGAGCAGTGAGCAATTGACTCAACTCATGCTTGCCTTTTTCAACCTTGGGCCATGGTGTGTTCAAAAAAGCATTGCTCAAGCCATGAACGCCTGGTGCGACACTTTGAATACCGTTTGCGCGGTTGGAGTAAAAGTACAAGTTGGACAAATCCCCCAGCAGACAACCAAATCCAGCATAAAGATCCTTTTCAGAATCCACTTGCTGCAAATA
>CANJNC010000039.1 GCA_947475685.1 Comamonadaceae bacterium
AAAGACGCATCAAGCACGATGCGACCAATTGACTTTGAGGGCTCTTCGCCATAACGGCGAACGGTGCCAGGCACGTAGCCGCGACCCTTTTCAACTTTGAGCTGAATGTCAATTTTGCCACCTTGTGACAAATTGGCAATCACGTGCTCAGGATTGATGATCTCCACATCATGGGGCGTTTGAATATCAGCGGCACTCACCACACCTTCACCATCTTTTCTCAGGCTCAGGGTCACTTCGTCGCGGTTGTGCAATTTGAAGACGACGCCTTTGAGATTCAAAAGAATATTGACCACGTCCTCTTGGACACCGTCAATCGAAGAGTACTCGTGCAACACGCCAGCGATCGTGACTTCCGTCACGGCATAGCCGACCATAGAGGACAACAACACACGGCGCAAGGCGTTGCCTAGGGTGTGACCATAACCACGCTCAAAGGGCTCCAACGTGACTTTTGCACGGTTGTGTCCAACGTGCTCTACATTAATGGCTTTTGGTTTCAACAATTGGGTTTGCATTCGGATTTCCTCTCAATACCCTCGGCTCGTTACACCGGTAAGGCTGAATGTTCAACCCCTGTATTTATCACAGGGGACTTAAACGGCTGAATGAATCAACCAGAATTAACGCGAATACAGCTCGACAATCAACGATTCGTTGATGTCAGCAGCAAATTCGTCGCGATCGGGTACTTTCTTGAAAGTACCTTCAGCTTTGTCTACATTGACCTCGACCCAGGCTGGCAAGCCAACTTGAGTTGCGAGTTGCAAGGCCTCAGTCACACGACCTTGTTTCTTTGACTTATCTCGTACCGCGATCAAGTCGCCCGTCTTTACCAAGTAAGAGGGAATGTTGACTTGCTGACCGTTGACCGTGATGGCTTTGTGAGAAACCAACTGGCGCGCTTCAGCGCGAGTTGAGCCAAAGCCCATGCGGTAAACGACATTGTCTAGACGCGACTCTAAGATAAACAACAGGTTTGAACCTGTGTTTCCACGACGGCGGTCTGCTTCAGCGAAATAGCGTCTGAATTGACGCTCTAAAACGCCATACATGCGTTTGACTTTCTGTTTTTCGCGCAATTGCAAACCAAAGTCAGAGGTTCTTTGTCCTGAAGTGCGACCGTGTTGACCTGGTTTAGAGTCAAATTTGGATTTATCACTGATCGAGCGACGAGCGCTTTTCAAAAATAAATCGGTGCCTTCACGGCGTGATAGTTTGGCCTTAGGCCCTAGATAACGTGCCACTTGCTTGTTTCCTTTTGCGTAATTGCTGCCTTGGTAAAAAGACAGTTAGCCACAGGTCTTTCACCCGTGGCGGTGGGCTTGGTTGAAATTAAATGCGACGACGCTTTTGAGGGCGACATCCATTGTGTGGAACAGGCGTCACGTCGGCAATGGAATTGATCCGAATGCCAAGCGCAGCCAATGCACGAACCGAAGATTCGCGTCCTGGTCCAGGTCCCTTGATCTCGACATCCAAATTTTTGATGCCTTGATCAATTGCAGCACGTCCAGCCACTTCGGATGCAACTTGCGCTGCAAAGGGTGTGGATTTACGTGAACCTTTAAATCCCTGTCCGCCAGAAGATGCCCAAGAGAGAGCATTGCCTTGACGGTCAGTGATCGTGATGATGGTGTTGTTAAAGGACGCGTGAACGTGCGCAATGCCGTCGGCCACGTTCTTGCGAACTTTTTTACGTACACGTTGTGCAGCGCTATTTGAGGGTGCTTTTGCCATGATATTCCCTTGCCTTTATTTCTTCAATGACGCTGCTGCTTTACGTGGTCCCTTGCGGGTACGTGCATTCGTCCTGGTTCTTTGTCCACGCATTGGCAAACCTCTGCGATGACGGAAACCGCGGTAGCAACCAATGTCCATCAAACGCTTGATGTTCATGGTGGTTTCTCTGCGCAGATCTCCCTCAATGGTGAATTGAGCGATTTGATCGCGGATTTTTTCCAAATCTGCGTCCGTCAAATCTTTGACTTTCTTTGAAAAGGCGATGCCACAAGCCACGCAAATTTTGCGTGCGCGTGTGCGTCCTATTCCAAAGATAGCGGTGAGTCCCACTTCCGAATGTTGGTGGGGGGGTATGTTAATGCCAGCGATACGTGCCATATGCGTCCTCTTTAATCTTATTCAATCAGCCTTGGCGCTGTTTGTGACGGGGATCCGTGCAAATTACACGAACCACACCCTTGCGGCGAATGATCTTGCAATTGCGGCAAATTTTCTTAACCGAAGCCGAAACTCTCATTGCTCTTTCTCCTAACAAAATTGGGGGCCTCTCCCTTCAAGGACAAGCCTCAAAGGGTGAACTCATCTCATCCACATCCACAAGACACAATTTACTTGGCCCTGAAGACAATTCTTGCTCTTGTCAAATCATAAGGCGTCATCTCAACTGTCACCTTGTCTCCAGGCAAAATTCGAATGTAATGCATTCTCATCTTGCCTGAAATATGGCCTAAAACCACATGTCCGTTTTCCAACTTCACTCTAAAAGTCGCGTTGGGTAAGTTCTCTACAATCTCACCAGCCATTTGAATGACATCATCTTTTGCCATGTCGTTCAAGCACTCGCCGTTGTTTTAAAGTTGGCTTTTTTCAGCAAAGATTCATACTGCTGACTCATCAAGTAATTTTGCACTTGGGCCATGAAGTCCATGGTCACCACCACAATGATCATCAATGAGGTACCGCCAAAGTAAAACGGTACGTTGTATTTCAAAATCAAGAACTCTGGCAACAAACAAACAAAGGAGATGTACACAGCACCCACCAAGGTCAATCTCACCAAAATCTTATCAATGTACTTGGAGGTTTGTTCACCGGGTCTGATCCCAGGCACAAAGGCACCAGATTTTTTCAAATTGTCAGCGGTTTCTCTGCTGTTGAACACCAAAGCGGTGTAAAAAAAGCAAAAGAACACAATCGCCACCACATAAAACATGATGTACACAGGCTGACCAGGAGACAAGGCGCTCGAGATGTCTTTGAGCCATCTCATGCTGTCACCCGTACTGAACCAACTCGCAATCGTTGCGGGCAGCAAAATAATCGAAGACGCAAAAATAGGTGGGATCACACCCGCCATATTGATCTTCAAGGGCAAGTGCGAGGACTGACCACCGTAGACTTTGTTACCCATTTGACGACGCGCATAATTGACCAAGATTTTTCTTTGCCCACGCTCTACAAACACCACGAAATAAGTCACCAAACCAATCAAAATCACGATGAACAAGGACACCAAAATACTCATGGCCCCAGTCCTGACCAACTCCAGTAAGCCCCCAACCGCGTTGGGAAGACCCGCTGCAATACCTGCAAAAATCAAAATAGAGATCCCATTGCCCAATCCGCGCTCGGTGATTTGCTCACCCAACCACATCAAAAACATCGTGCCGGCAGTCAAACTCACCATCGCGGTGACCCTAAAACCCATGCCAGGCGTCAAAACCAAACCCTGAGACGACTCCAAGGCCAAGGCAATGCCCATGGACTGAAACATCGCCAAGCCCAGTGTCCCGTAGCGGGTGTACTGCGTAATCTTGCGACGACCCGATTCACCTTCTTTTTTCAACTGCTCCAGTGTCGGCAAGACATAGGTCAACAGCTGCATGATGATAGACGCCGAAATATAGGGCATGATCCCCAAAGCAAACACCGTGAATCTAGAGAGCGCACCGCCAGAGAACATATTGAACAAATTCAGTATGCCCCCCTGCTGACCGTTAAAGAGCTGCTGCAAAGAATTGGGGTCAATGCCCGGTACTGGAATATGGGCACCAATTCGATAAACCACCAACGCCAAAAACAAAAAGATAAGACGGCGACGCAGGTCGCCATACTTGTCATTTTTTGCCAATGTTGGGGAGGTGGCCAATTGATGCGTCCTGAGCTTTGCTGTGCTAGATTTAAGCGATCGATCCGCCAGCAGCTTCAATCACTGCGCGCGCACCAGCCGTTGCACCAATACCTGTCAACTTGACAGCCTTTGTCAATTCACCAGTTTTGATCACTTTAACGACCTTGATCATTTCACCAACCAAGCCAGCTTGCTTTAACGCCAACATATCCACCTCAGGCGAGCCCAAACGCTCAAGCGTGGTCAAAGTGATTTCTGCATTGTATTTAAGCAAATGTGATTTAAATCCACGCTTAGGCAAACGGCGCTGCAAAGGCATTTGACCGCCCTCAAAACCCACCTTGTGGTATCCGCCTGCACGAGACTTTTGTCCCTTGTGACCGCGACCAGCAGTTTTTCCAAGCCCTGAGCCAATGCCACGACCCACACGCCTTTTGGCATGCTTGGCACCGTCTGCAGGTTTAATGTTATTGAGTTCCATCGTTCTACCCTTTAGAGCACTCTGACGAGATAACTGATTTTGTTGATCATGCCGCGAACTGCGGGCGTGTCTTCCAACTCCTTCACGCTATTGACGCCACGCAGTCCCAGGCCACGGACTGTGGCGCGGTGACTTTCTTTGGTGCCAATGGGGCTGCGCACGAGCTGAACTTTAACTTTTCCAGGCGTTGTCATTTTTTATCTCCCACCTTCAAACGAAAAGATCTTCAACACTCTTACCACGCTTGGCTGCAACTTCGGATGGCGTTGTAGATTTCTCCAACGCGTCTAAGGTTGCACGAACCATGTTGTAAGGATTGGAAGAGCCGTGGCTTTTGGCCACGATGTCTGTGATGCCCATGACCTCAAACACCGCACGCATTGGACCACCGGCAATGATGCCAGTTCCCTTAGGAGCAGGTGCCATCATCACAACAGCTGCACCATGATGGCCAGTGACGTTGTGATGAATAGATCCATTGCGCAGTGAAACTTTTTGCATGTTGCGACGAGCTTCTTCCATCGCTTTTTGGACTGCCGCAGGCACTTCTTTCGATTTGCCCTTGCCCATTCCAACGCGACCGTCACCGTCACCGACCACTGTCAATGCAGCGAATGCCAGAATACGTCCACCCTTCACCACTTTGGTGACACGGTTGACCGCAATCATCTTTTCACGCATGCCGTCGTCACGACTGTCGTCTTGCACTTTAGCTTGAACTTTTGCCATGTTATTAATCCGATCTGTGCTTAAAACTGCAAGCCAGCTTCGCGGGCTGCTTCGGCCAAGGCCTTGACTCTGCCGTGGTAGGCAAAGCCTGCACGGTCAAATGCAACCTTCTCGATACCAGCAGCTTTTGCTTTTTCAGCAATGCGTGTACCAATGATTTGGGCCGCATGAAGGTTCCCACCTTTACCCGTAGCGCCCAAGCTCTTGCGAACGTCGGCCTCTACGGTTGAAGCGGTAGCCAAAACGTGTGCACCGTCGCCGGAGATCACGCTTGCATAAATATGAAGATTGGTGCGATTGACCGTCAAACGTGCCACGCCTTTGATCGCAATGCGAATGCGAGTCTGACGTGAACGACGAATACGCTGCGCTTTTTTGGACATCATGTTGCAGCTCCTTATTTCTTCTTGGTCTCTTTGATCGTGATTTTCTCATCCGCATACCGGATGCCCTTGCCTTTGTAAGGCTCGGGAGGGCGAACGGCACGAATTTCAGCCGCTATTTGGCCTACTCTTTGACGATCAGCACCCTTGATCACAATCTCTGTTGGCACAGGTGTTTCCACCTTGATACCAACGGGCATGTCAATGTTCACGGGATGAGAATACCCCACCACCAAGTTGAGCTTTGCACCTGTGGCTTGAGCTTTGTAGCCCACACCCACCAAGTTTAATTTTTTCTCAAAGCCTTTGGTGACACCCACCACCATGTTGTTGACCAACTGGCGCATGGTGCCACTCATGGCGTTGGCCTCGCGAGACTCATTGGCCGGCGCAAAAGTCAACTGCCCTTTGTCATTGATGATATGGACCACCGTGCTATTGGCAATGGTCAATGTGCCACCAGCGCCCTTGACGCTGATTTTGTCTGCCTGAATCGTCACATCCACACCTTGAGGTATGGCGACGGGCATTTTTGCTACTCGAGACATCTTATTCTCCCGCCCTTATGCAACGTAACAAAGCACTTCACCACCGACACCGGTGGCACGCGCTTTGCGATCAGTCATCACGCCTTTGGGCGTGGTCACAATTGCGACGCCCAAACCATTCATTACCTGAGGTATGGCGCCACAACCTTTATAAACACGCAAGCCAGGACGGCTTACACGCTCAATTCGCTCAATCACTGGACGGCCAGCGTAGTACTTGAGCTCAATCACAAGCTCAGACTTACCGTCGACAGTTTTGATTTGAAAGCTATCGATGTAGCCCTCTTCTTTTAAAACCTGTGCAATCGCAACCTTCACTTTGGATGAAGGTACGGATACCAAGGGTTTTGCCACCATTTGCGCATTGCGAATGCGTGTCAAAAGGTCGGCGATAGGATCACTCATGCTCATGTTGAATTACTCCTGCCTTGTTACCAACTCGCCTTGGTGATACCGGGGATGTTTCCTTGGAAAGCCATCTCCCGCACCTTAGCGCGACCTAAACCAAACTGGCGGAATGTTCCGCGAGGACGACCCGTGATTTCGCAACGGTTACGCTGACGCGTTGGGTAGGCATTGCGTGGAAACTTTTGAAGCTCCAATCTTGCCGCCATGCGTTCTTCGTCTGAATTTTTAGCGTTGTTGACAATGGCCTTCAAGTCGGCATATTTTTTTGCAAACTTTGCGACCAATCTTTCACGCTTGAGCTCTCGCTCGATCAAAGCTACTTTAGCCACGAGACACCTCAGTTCTTAAACGGGAAACGGAAACCGGTGAGAAGCGCCTTGCACTCATCATCAGATTTAGCCGTTGTTGTGATACTGATATTGAGACCGCGCAAGGCATCTACCTTGTCATATTCAATCTCAGGGAAAATGATCTGCTCTTTGACACCGATGTTGTAATTGCCCCGGCCATCAAATGCACGACCAGAGATACCCCTGAAGTCACGCACCCTTGGAAGTGCAACCGTTACAAAACGGTCCAAGAACTCGAACATTTGAACGCCACGCAAGGTGACCATGCAACCAATGGCTTGACCTTCACGGATCTTGAAACCCGCAATCGCCTTTTTGGCTAATGTAACCACTGGTTTTTGACCCGCAATTTTAGCCAGGTCACTGACTGCATTGTCCATGACCTTTTTATCTGCAACCGCCTCACTCACACCCATGTTCAGGGTGATCTTTGTCAAACGAGGCGCCTGCATGGGCGACTTGTAGCCAAACTTTTCAATCAAATCGGGAACGATCTTTTCACGATAGTATTTTTGTAAACGTGCCATGCTCATGCCGCCTTGATCTCTTCGCCACTAGATTTAAAGACGCGAACTTTCTTGCCGTCAGCAAGTAACTTAATACCTACGCGATCAGCTTTGCCAGTTTGTCCATTAAAAATAGCCACATTGGATTGGTGAATAGGCATCGATTTTTCAACGATACCGCCCGTGGTGCCGGCCATGGGGTTGGGTTTGGTGTGTTTTTTCACCATATTGACTCCATCCACAATCAAGTGATCTTCGTCTTTTCTCAAAGTCACTTTGCCACGCTTGCCCTTGTCACGCCCTGCGAGTACAACCACTTCATCGCCTTTGCGAATCTTGTTCATGGCCAACCCCCTTATAAAACTTCTGGCGCCAATGACACGATCTTCATGAAGCGCTCGTTGCGCAATTCGCGCGTCACGGGGCCAAAGATACGTGTGCCAATGGGCTCTAATTTGTTGTTCAACAACACTGCTGCGTTGCCATCGAATTTGACCAAAGAGCCATCCCCTCTGCGAATGCCCTTGGCGGTACGAACCACCACTGCACTGTAGATTTCACCTTTTTTAACGCGCCCACGGGGAGCCGCCTCTTTGATACTTACTTTAATCACGTCGCCTACACTGGCATAACGGCGCTTGGAACCACCAAGCACCTTGATGCAAAGCACGGACTTGGCGCCCGTATTGTCGGCAACCTCTAGTCGAGATTCTGTCTGGATCATTTCTTTTAATTCCCAACTTGTACCAGGGGTTTTTAAGCACCATTGCTTAATTTACCTGATCAGTCTTGGACCCGCCATCGTCATCTTGATCGAAATCAAAACAACTCTGTTAGGGGAGAGTTCATGCTTTTTTCAAAGCAGAGCCCGCTATTGTGGCACAAGAATCTTGGGTTGTCAATCGACACCCCCAAACTACTCAAAACACATGCATTGTGGATTTTTTGCTACATTCAGATGCAAAATGCCCCTTGTAAACCTTGGCGCCACGATCAAGGCGACCCCTATTTCAATGTTTGCCTCTCAATGCACTGCCGGATCATCGTTTCCTTCGCCTAAGCAACCCATGAAACACCCGTCAATTCAACCCTTACCTTCCCCTCACTGAGCCACGCCACATGACACAAGCAGACACCCATTCCTCAAAAATTGCATTCATCGGAGGCGGCAACATGGCCAGCGCGTTGATCGGGGGCTTACTTAAAGTGGGAACGCCCGCCAAGGATATCAAGGTGATCGAACCCGAGCCTGAGGCCAGAGATCGACTGGAGACCCGCTTTGGCGTGCAAACTTGGGGTTCACCAGGCGGCTTTTTGCAAGAGTGCGATTTGACCGTTTGGGCCGTTAAACCACAAGTTTTCAAAGAAGCCGCACTTGCCGCAGCCCAATTTTGTTCGCACCATTTGCATTTGAGCGTTGCCGCTGGCATTCCCACTCCAAGCATTTCCAAGTGGCTGGGCATCAACCGCATTGCTCGCGCCATGCCCAATACACCCGCATTGGTCGGACTTGGGCAAACAGGACTTTTTGCAACACAAGAGGTCAGCTCAATGGACAAAGCACGCATCGAAGACATCTTGTCGCCAACGGGTCAATTTCTCTGGGTTGAAAACGAGGTTTTGCTCGATGCAGTGACTGCCCTGTCAGGATCGGGTCCCGCCTATGTGTTTTATTTCATTGAAGCACTTTGTCAAGCGGGTGAACACATGGGGCTGTCCCCAAGTGCTGCCAAACAATTGGCCATTGGCACCTTTGCTGGCGCCAGTGCCTTGGCTTCTCAAAGCGACGAAAGCCCCTCCATCTTGAGAGAGCGCGTCACCTCTAAGGGGGGCACCACCTTTGCAGCGCTTGAACACATGCGCGAACAGGGCCTCTCCCAGCACATCCAAAACGCACTCTTTGCCGCTCAACTTCGAGCCAAAGAACTGGGTGAAGAGTTTGGTAGTTGAGCGCAAAGCACTTTTCTTTTTTCAACTGTTCTTCAAAAGAAAACCATGTGTGTGTTTATGGGCTGTGTTTAAAGTGCGAAAATGCCACTTGCTTTAATTTTTGGTCTATTCATGAAACAACTTTTTGCCTTTTTCCTCGCTTGCTTATCTTTGGGCTCGAACACCATCGCTTTGGCCCAAACGACTCAAACCACACCCAGCATGCACATTGTGGTCCAAAGGCCACCACTTGCCATCCCAGCTGCCGCGCCCATGACTGCGCTCACATCTGCCCCAGCCACCCAGGCCATCAATACAAGCGCCTCGCCAGTGGCAAGCCCCAGTGCCCAAGCTCCAACTCAGACGCCTGAGAGCTCACCCAAAAAAGAAAAGAAGTCCAAGAAAAAGAAACACAGCAAGAAAAAGAAGCACAAAGCCGTCTGATGCCTCAATGGATCGGGTACGCTTTTTTTAAGAGTCTCCCCCCTTTAGCGCTTTTGTCAATCGGAATTAAAGCGAAGCGTTTTTTAAAAACAGCTTCTCTTTTTTATTTCAAAATAAATCCGAACGCCACGCCCATAAAAATGCTGGCTCCCAACCAGTGGTTGAGTCGAAACGCTTTAAAGCAGCCCTCGCGACTTCTGTCTTTGATCAGTTGACAATGAAAAAGCGCTTGAATGGCTGCACCAAGAAGGCCAATATAAAAGGGCCAGGCCAATTGATACGGCCTCAACAACAGCGCCCAGCTCAAAAGATAAGCCACATAAAAACACGCTACCGCCAACACATCAAACTCGCCCAGCGTGATGGCAGAGGTCTTCATTCCGATTCTTTCATCATCGTCTCGATCGACCATCGCGTATTGCGTGTCGTAAGCCAGGACCCAGGCCATATTGCCCATCAGTAAATAGTAGGCCGTGTTGGGCATGACTCCCAAGAAATCGATCCACGCAACGCCATCTCCTTGAACTGCAGCAAAGGCCATGGGGATGCCAAAACTAAATGCAACACCCAATACCGCTTGAGGCATGGAGACGACGCGTTTGGCATAAGGGTACAAGAGCGTGACCCCAAGGGCCACAAAAGACCAGGCCACAGTGACCGCATTGAGCGTACAAACCAAACCAAAGGCCAAGAGCGCCAAGACCCCCGCCAAGGCCAACGCTTGCTTGACACTCACCAACCCACGGGTCACGGGTCTGGAGGCTGTTCTTTTTACATGGCGATCAAACTCTTTATCGGCCACATCGTTCAAACAACAACCTGCACTGCGCATCAAAATGGTTCCCAGCACAAAAACGATCAAAAGATGCCATCCAGGCCATCCCCCTTTGGCCACCCACAGTCCTGACAAGGTAGGCCAAAGCAGCAGCAACCAACCAGCGGGCCTGTCCCAACGCACCAAGTCTAAATAAAGTTGGGCGAGATTCTTTTTATGCGCTGGAGGGTCTTCAACTGCAGAGGACTCACTTGCGGTTTGGTCTCTTTGTGTTTGCATCGGCCAACTCAAGTCAAAAGATGCACGCCTGGCAAATGACAGGCATAGACTGCGTTCCTTAAAGCCGCAATGGCCTCGTAGCGCGTGAAGCTTTTCCTCCAAGCCAAGACCACCCGCCTGGTTGGTGGTGCATCGGTGCCGTCCACGATCGGCAGATACCGAACAAATTGCTCTTGCACTTTCTTGCTTTTCTTGGGCTTGAAGGCCATGGCCTCTTTGGGAACACTCAGCCTAGGAACCAACGTGACACCCATGCCTGCAGCCACCATGTGCTTGATGGTTTCCAAAGAAGAGCCCTCAAAACTTTTGCGTATACCCTCGGCGTTGCTAGAAAAACGGGCAAACTCTGGGCAAACTTCCAAAACGTGGTCCCTAAAGCAATGCCCATTGCCCAATAACAGCATGGTCTCCGACTTCAGCTCTTGCGCTCCGATGGTGTTTTGAAAGGCCCGTGGGTGTGAGCTCGGTAAGGCGGCCATAAAGGGCTCATCGTACAAATTGGCCAAGGCCAAGCCCGCATCCTGAAAAGGCTCCGCCATGATGGCGCAATCAATCTCACCGGTTCTGAGCATCTCCAACAATTTAACGGTAAAGTTTTCTTGAAGCATCAAGGGCATTTGAGGTGACATGGCAATCACATTTTTGACCAATTCAGGCAACAAATAAGGGCCTATGGTGTAGATGATGCCAAGCTTCAAAGGACCCGCCAAAGGGTCTTTGCCTCGCTTGGCAATGTCTTTGATGTTTTGTGCTTGCTCTAAAACACTTTGCGCTTGACGAACGATCTCCTCGCCAAGGGCCGTCAACGTCACTTCATTGGCACTGCGCTCGAAAATTTTCACATCAAGCTCTTCTTCTAACTTCTTGATCGCCACAGAAAGCGTCGGTTGTGAAACAAAACACGCGTCAGCGGCACGCCCGAAATGCCTTTGGCGCGCCACAGCCACAATGTACTTGAGCTCGGTCAGTGTCATTGAAGTCCTTGAAGATTGAAGTACTGAGTTTAAAACAATTTACAAGTAACTCAGGTGTGCTTTTTCCCCGAAGCTAAGCTTTTAAATACTCACTGCGCATGGTTTGCCAGCGCGCCAGATGCGCCAAGGCCATTTGCGGATATGTACTCCACATGGTGGGCGCCAAGCTTTGGGCCCATTGCATCAAATCCATGTCCAATAAAGGGTCTGCATATCGCAACAAAGACGCACCTGACTGCCTAGCGCCCAAAAACTCTCCTGGACCTCGGATCTCCAAATCCCTTTTGGCAATCTCAAAGCCATCTTGTGTTTGCAGCATGGCTTTGAGTCTTTGGCTCGCCGTTTCACTCAAACGACCGTGCTCACCCAGGGCATACAACAACACACAGGTTGAGGCAGCACTGCCCCGACCGACACGCCCTCTCAATTGATGCAATTGACTCAAACCAAACCGTTCCGCATGTTCAATCACCATGAGCGAGGCATTGGGTACATCCACCCCCACTTCGATCACCGTGGTACTCACCAGAACTTGGATCTTGCCTTCTTTAAAAGCTTGCATCACGGCTTTCTTGTCTTGCTCGTGCATTTTAGAATGCAAGAGGCCCACATGCACGGCTTTGCTAAGCCCTTGACCCTCTGCTCCGTGCTCACCCAAGCCCTCTAGAGCTTGGGCCAACTCCATGTGGGTTTGAGTGGCATTGCTCAAGTCCATCGTCTCGCTTTCTTCAATCAAGGGGCACACCCAATACACCTGAAAGCCTTGAAGAATTTGATATTTCACCCTCTCAATGAGTTCTTGCCGTTTGTGCTCTGCAAAAAGTTTGGTCACGACAGGCGTTCTGCCCGGAGGCAACTCATCCAAGGTCGATACATCCAAATCGGCAAAATAGCTCATGGCCAATGTTCTTGGAATGGGTGTGGCACTCATCATCAAAAGATGCGGCTCTAAAGCCTCTTTGCTTGTATCCACTTGGACAGCGGTTTGCTCAAATCGTTCACCCAACTGCTCGTTCGTTGGTTTGCTTTTTTTTCTGAGTGTGAGTCTTTGTTCAACGCCAAATCGATGTTGCTCATCGATGATGGCCAGGCCCAAATGCTTGAACTTGACTTGCTCTTGAATGATGGCATGCGTGCCAATGACCAATGCCGCCTGTCCTTGTTCAATATCGATCAGCGCTTGTGTTTTATCTTTTTTCTTTTGGCTTCCTGTTAACCACGCCACCTTTAAGCCCTGAACACCCAACAAGGGTTCGAGCCAAAGGGACAGTTTTTCAAAATGCTGGTGCGCCAAAATTTCTGTGGGTGCCATCAAGGCACATTGCCACCCCGCGTCGATACATTGCGCCGCGGCCAATGCAGCGACCACTGTCTTTCCTGAACCCACATCGCCTTGAAGCAAGCGATGCATGGGGGTTGAAAGCACCAAGTCACTCGCAATCTCTTGCAAGACCCTTGTCTGTGCGTTGGTCAACTGAAAAGGCAATTGTTCTCTGAACGATTCAACCAAGGGACGCGATGTTTTTTTCTTTGACCCCTTGGCCTTGATTTTTAACGCTGGCGCTTTGACTTGAGAGCGCACAAGCCTGGCTTTCATTTGTGAGAGCTGTTGCGCGAGCAACTCCTCAGCTTTTAGCCTCCTCCAAGCAGGATGGGTTTGGTCTTCTAATGTGTGCAGCTTCGTGCCTTGCTCGGGCATGTGCAAAAATTGCAAGGCCTCTTTCAACGGCCAAAGATCTTCAGGCTCCAAGGATGCAGGGATGCTCGGTTCAAACAAGCCAAGCTCAGTGGCTTTTTTCAAGCCAGAGAGCACGGCCTTTCGGATGTAGGTTTGCGCAAGACCAGCTGAACTGGCATAAATGGGCGTCAACGTTTGAGGCAAAGGCCCACCCGCAATCTGTACAACAGGGTGCATCATGCTCAAACCAAACATCCCCCCCCGAATTTCGCCCTTCAAACGCAATTGGGCACCGACTTGAAACTGTTTAAGTTGAGAGGGGTAAAAGTTAAAAAACCGCAAGGTACAAGTCAACCCATCGCTTAGCACCTCCACTTTCAATTGCCGCTTGGGGCGATAAACCACCTCATGACTGAGCACTTCAGCCTCAAATTGAATGGGCTCTCCTTGCTGAGCAGTTCGCAAGGAGCTCAATTGCGTGTCATCCTCGTATCGAAACGGCAAGTGCAAAGCCAAAGCCAATGGGGAATCAAGCCCCAACTTGTGCAATGCTTTTTGCGGTGCCGATAAAGGTTTTACAGAGGCCATTGAAAAAAGGTTGGCTGCGTGTGTTCATGCACATGAACACCCAAAGCTTTGAGTGTACAGAAGTTTAGAAAAGCTTTAAAACCTTTCCGCTTCAATTGACTTTGTCTGCGTTGTTGAATTATTGTGGTCTGCCTTTTTTAAAGTCTTGGCCTTAAGGAGATTTTTAATTCTGCAACGGATGACCTTATTGCCCTTATTGCCTTGTTTGACCATTGGCTTTGAACTAAAATGACCCTAGAAGTCTTTGCCCTAGGCTTCTTCACATCGGTTCGTTTTTAAGCAAGCTATTTTTCTCTCTCACTTGGAACGGGTCTGTCAAACCCTCAAGCACCATGCGACCCACCTCAATCGATACGAAACGCCCTCTTCAACACCAGTCCAAACAGTGGCGACTAGAGGAATTTGACTTTGAGCTAGACCCCTCTTTGATCGCTCAGCATCCAAGCTCACCCCGAAGCGCCTCCAAACTCCTTGATGCACGCAAGTCCCAAACCGAAGATCGCCAATTTTTCGAACTCCCAAGTCTTTTAAACCCAGGAGATTTATTGATTTTCAACGACACCGAAGTCGTTAAAGCCCGGCTCTTTGGGGAAAAATCTACCGGTGGACAGGTTGAGATGTTGATTGAAAGAGTCTTGCCCAACAACCCCTCTGTCATCTCCGCACCCCAGAACCAAGTGGTCGCACATCTGAGGGTCAGCAAAAAACCCCCTTTGGGGGCCACCTTGAAGATGCGTGGGGACTTCCAAGCGACGTTGCTCTCGCGTTGGCCCACCGAGCAAGGTCCATTGTTCTTATTTTCATTGTCGGATGAGCCCTTTGAGCTCATGCGCAGGCATGGACATTTGCCCCTGCCCCCTTACATCGAACACGCTGACAACGCGCAAGACGCGGTTGATTACCAAACGATCTTTGCCAAGCAACCTGGCGCAGTGGCGGCACCTACCGCTGCGCTTCATTTTGATCAATCGGTCCTTGATGCTTTGAAGTCCAAAGGCGTTGAATCCGCCAACATCACCTTGCACGTTGGCGCAGGAACCTTCCAACCCGTGAAGACAACACTCATTGCTGAGCACCAAATGCATGCTGAGTGGTACCACATCCCGGAGGAGACCATCCAAGCCATTGAGCGCTGCCGACAAAGAGGCTCAAGGGTACTGGCTATTGGCACCACCTGTGTGCGAAGCTTGGAGTCTTGGGCACAAACGGGTCTTCAATCAGCAGACACGCAGATCTTCATCACGCCAGGATTTCAGTTTCAAGTGGTTGACCTCTTACTGACCAATTTTCATCTTCCCAAAAGCTCCCTTTTGATGTTGGTCAGTGCCTTTTGTGGCTTTGAGCACATGAAATCCATTTACAAAGAAGCGATGTCTAGAAAGTACCGCTTTTTCAGTTACGGCGACGCCATGCTTTTAGTGCGCCAACAAACCCCTGAAAGCCCCTGATCATGCTCCTCTTTGAATTACTGAAAACCCAAGGACACGCCCGTCGAGGACGTCTGCATTTGAACCATGGGGTCGTCGATACCCCTATTTTTATGCCCGTGGGAACCTATGGCACCGTCAAAGGGGTCATGCCTAAAAATTTGGAGGAAATGGGTGCTCAGATCATCTTGGGCAACACCTTTCATTTATGGCTGAGACCGGGTCTAGACGTCATCTCCCAATTCAAAGGGCTCCATGATTTTGAACAGTGGTCAAAACCCATCCTCACCGACAGCGGAGGCTTTCAAGTGTGGTCGCTCGGCGAGATGCGCAAAATTTCTGAAGAGGGTGTTCGATTCTCCTCCCCCATCAACGGCGACAAACTCATGCTGACCCCAGAGGTCAGCATGCAAATTCAAACGGTGCTCAACAGCGACATCGTCATGCAGTTTGATGAGTGCACGCCTTTCGAAACTGCAGGTGTCTTAACCAGCGAAAAGGATGCTCGACTTTCAATGGAGTTGAGCCTTCGATGGGCCAAAAGGTGTATGAGCGAATTTGAAAAACTTAAAAACCCCAATGCCCTATTTGGTATCGTTCAAGGTGGCATGTATGAAAACTTGCGCCAATCTTCTTTAGAACAACTGATTGAATTGAATCTTCCCGGTTACGCCATCGGTGGTGTTTCCGTGGGTGAGCCCAAAGAGGAGATGCTGCGCATCATGGCCCACACACCTCACCAACTCCCAAGCGACAAACCTCGCTACCTGATGGGCGTGGGTACACCTGAGGACTTGGTGCGTGGCGTTGAAGAGGGTGTGGACATGTTTGACTGCGTGATGCCCACACGCAATGCACGAAACGGTCATCTCTTTACTCGATTTGGGGATTTAAAGATTAGAAATGCCCGGCACAAACAAGACCCCACACCCTTAGATGAGACCTGCACGTGCTATACCTGCAAAGGTTTTCGCCGTGATGATGGAACTGTGAGCGGTGGGTTTAGCCGAGCTTACCTTCATCACTTGGATCGGTGTGGAGAAATGCTGGGCTCGGTGCTCAATACCATCCATAACTTGCACTATTACCTGCAGCTCATGAGCGAGGTTCGCCATGCCCTAGATACCGCTTCGTTCACGCAGTTTGTCCAATCATTCACCAAGAACCGACAAAGAGGCGTTTAATCACGGCCGCGCTTGATCAATGAATACCGTCAATACCCCTGTATAACCATACAAATTTTGATGCGCGATTTCACCCCCCGCGAAAAATCCAACGAGTGGCACATCCCCTAAGGACCTTCGCAGGTTTTGCAGCTCCGCACTGGGCGCGCCAAAATGAGGTCCTCCACGGCCCGCACAGCTGATGTAGATGGCGCCTAAAATGCGCCGCCCCGGATGAGGTTGACTGAATTCACCCACCGTCAATGACTGCGCCATCTCTAAGCTTAGCTCCTCTGGCTCGAGCAAGGCCCTGACCTCTGTTGCTATGCGTGTCAAATCGGCCTTGGCCGCTTCTAAGTTTCTTTCACAAAAACTCAAGCGCATGCCCGTCGTTAAAACCTGTGCCACCGCAATGGCTTGGCGATTGGGGTCCAGACCGATGATGTGTCTGACCATCACCTGCTCTTGAAAATGTCCGGTTTTGTCTACACTCTTTTCCTGCGCTTGCGTCAAAGCGACCAAGGTCTGCCGAACTTTGGACAACGCACTTTGCCCCTCTCGCAAAGAGGTCCCCAAAACTTCAAGCAACACCTCCAAAGCGGGTCGCCCATTCAATTCCAACACCACATGTTGCTCAAACCGAGTGATCTCAAATTCTTCAGAAACGGGAATGCAGCCTTGAGTCACCCTGGTGAGCATGGCCACTTGTGAACTGAAAGCCACGCCACTCATACCGCCCGCCAAGACACCGCGACTCTTAGACTGTCCCGTTATATTGCCCCTTGCACTCAAGGCAAATTGAATATTTTGTGCACGACTCGAGGACAAGCCGCCAAAAACAAAGCCGCTCTGCATCTGTGCAGCAAACTCTTTGATCAGCTCCGACAAGTCCAGCGTACTGCCATCGACATGAAGCAGCGCACAATTGGGCTCAAACCCATTGAGCATTGAAGCACTTAAGGGAGAAACACCGCTGAAGACTTGGTACTGGTCAAAGGGCATCTCGCACAACATCACCGACAACGCGGGCTCATCAAAATACTCCACGTTGTTGGCACACACGCCTACCCCCACCGTCCCAGACCAGTCTGTGATCCAAGGCAGCTCCGCACTTAAGTGATCCAAAATATCTTGCGCTTGCGCCCCATAGTGGTCCGTGATGTAGAGCAACCCCAAATTGGGCGACTTTGCATAGGAGGGTTGTTGCATCAACGCACGCAACTGCGCGATCACCAACTGAGTTGCTATTTCAGCTTTGGGGTGGGTTGCATGCGCAAAGGGAAACAAATTCATTTCAAAAGCTGTCCCTTCTTAGACAGCTGCTTGCGACGTTTGTGGAGCCAAAACACACCCACTTAAGCGCGTTTTTTTGTTTTAGAACCACTTCGCGTCAATGGTGGGGGCGATGAAAACCAAGACACCGGGGCATTGCTTGAGACGTCTTGGGCTGTCTTGGGCGCCTTTTTGGGTGCCTTCTTTTGCGCTGTCTTTGCAGTGGTCTTGGTCCCGCGTGAAACTGCAGCTTCTTTTTTCACGGTCTTGACAGGCGCACGTTTAGAGGGACTTGACTTGATGGGTTTGACACCCTTGGGACTTGAAGGACTTGGGGTTTCTTCAAGCTTAGAGGGAGCTTGCTTTGATTTGTTCTTCTCAGCTTGAATGCGAGCGACTTGGGCCGAGGTCTTTTGTATTTCGGCAAAAGTTTGGTTGGCTATTTGAGAAAACTGCTCACTCAAAGAGCCCCACCAGGCCAGCGGGTCAACCGCGGGTTTGGCCTCTTGGGGGTGTGAATCTTTTTGCGCCGTCGTGTCTGACTTTGTCTTCTCCTTGGCAACACTCGCTGCAGATGGCGTCTTAGGAGTTTGAGGAGTTTGAGGAAAATACTCTTTTCTCTCTTCTTGGGGCTTGATCTGCAGGCCTTTGGCCATTTCACTCATGCTCATGTTCATGCCCTTTAAGGTGTTGATGGTCATCAACTGCACCTCTAGAGCTTGAACGGTGGCCAAAACAGCTTTTGTGTTTTGCTCCAACCAAAAATGAACCGTCTTTAACTCTTGGATGCGTTTCTCGATCTCTTTGGGGTCGACGGTCGGAGCAATCCAATGGTGCGCTTGAGGCATGGACGCATTGCTTTGTGAGAGTTGCTTTAAAAAATCAAAGCCAGGCACAAACTTTGTAAAATCAAATTGAGACGAGTCGCTCATCGCGAGTTCCTTGAGTTTTAATGGTTGGACAATGGGTGTCAAAACTGGCTTTTTTCATTCTTTTTCACTCAGCACATCAAAGTCTAAAATCATCCCTTTACTCCATGCACGCTGGACAAAAGATTTTTCGTTTTCAAAATTATCGCTCAATTTCAAACTCACCCGATTTCTAGCACCCCTTCACCGCCCAAGGCTCTTACCATGCAAGCGCTCTTCCATTACTCATTTCACGTCTCAGACCTCGACGTTGCAAGACGCTTTTACACGACTCAACTCAACTGCAAAGAGGGTCGCTCTGCGCCGACATGGGTCGACTTTGACTTCTTTGGTCATCAACTCTCTATGCACCTGGGTCAAGCTCAAGCCACCAGTTTGACGGGCAAGGTGGGAGACATCTGGGTCCCTATGCCACACTTTGGCTTGATCTTGAAACTAGAGGACTGGCGAGTACTTGCCCACCATTTGCAATCGTTGGGCATGGCATTCATCGTCCAGCCCCAATGCCGCTTTCAAAGACAAGCAGGTGAGCAATGGAGCATGTTTTTTTGTGACCCCTTTGGCAACCCCATCGAGATCAAAGGTTTTGAAGACCTAGGCAAAATTTACTAGGTCTGGGTGGCCAAGAGTTGAAGCACCCCCCAAAAACGATCTCAAGTATTGCTTTGAACGCACGGGGCAATTTTTTGATCGATGGCGCCAAACAAGGCCAATCCATTGGCCAACTTCATTTCAATGCGAACTTGGTCACCAAACTTGAGAAACTCCGTACTGGATTTGCCCTCTTGCAAAGTCTCCATGGCCCTTTTTTCTGCAATGCAACTGTAACCTTTTGGCCACTCGGTTCGACCATTTTTTTCAACGCCCTTGTTGCTGACTGTGCCACTGCCCACGATGCTTCCAGCCCGTACATGTCGGGTTTTGCACATGTGCGCAATCAACTGACCAAAATGAAAGATCATCTCTTCGCCTGCTTCACACATGCCTACTTTTCTTTGATTGATGCTTGATTGAAGGGTCAAATGCACACGCCCCCCCGACCAGGCTTCGCCCAGTTCATCAGGCGTGATGGCCACTGGCCCAAAAGCGGTTGCAGGTTTGCCCTGGTAAAAACCAAAGCCCTTGGCCAACTCATCTGGAATCAAGTTTCTCAAAGATACATCATTGACCAACATCAGCAGTCGAATGGTTTCCAAGGATTCCTCTGGCGTACTGCCCATAGAGACATCTCCAGTGATCACCGCGAGTTCGGCCTCGAAATCAATGCCATACCCCTCGCTTGGACACACGATATCGTCATGGGGGCCCAAAAAATCATCGCTTCCCCCTTGATAAATCAAGGGCTCCTCATAAAAACTCTCGGGCACGGTGGACCCTCTTGCCGCCCTCACCAATTCCAGGTGATTCAAATAGGCCGAACCATCGGCCCATTGGAAAGCACGGGGCAGTGGCGCCATGCACATGCGTGGATTAAAGGGAAAGGCATGTCGAAGTTTGCCCTGATTCAAGGCCACATAGACATCTTGAAGTTGAGGTGAGAGAAAATTCCAGTCGTCCATCAAGTCTTGCATGGTGTGCGCAATTTCACTCACAAAGTGCGCGGTCTCCAAATCTTGTGAAACCACCACGAGTTGGCCATCTCTTGAGCCATCTTTGTAACTTGCAAATTTCATTTTTTCAAACCCGCCTTGTTCAAATGCGCAAAGGCACCCCAATTGAGGCCTCCTGCGAAGAGACCCCATTCTAATGACCAAACTGCATGCTTTAAATGTTAGGATTCAGGTTTTGAGGCCCTGATCCAAGCCCCCAGCATTGATCTACCCCGCATTTATAAACGCAACGCCGATGTTTCATTTGCTCGACTTGAAAATCATGACCTGTGTTTTCTTTAAAACTGCGCGAGTGCTCATGCTTGCCTCTTTTACTTTTTTACTTGCGACACACGCCACGGCACAAATCCCCGCCTTAAATACGGGCTTGCTGCAATTTGGAGCCTACAAGTTCAACCCCTACGCGCAATTGGACTACCATCTCCAGGGTCAAACCCACGGGCTCAATTACAACGCACAAGCGCAGATCACATGGAAGGCAACGGGCCAAACCTACAACGCCAAATTTGACATCAAATTGCCTCTTTTTTTAGGCACCCGATCGCAACTCTCAGAAGGGCAATTGAGTGCGCAAGGCATAAAGCCCTTGGTTTTTATAGACCGACACCGCAAATCTCAAACCGTCGTGATCGACCAAGAGGGCGGGCAAGTCCGCTTGGCAGAGGCCAGCAGCACCATCCCCCTTGAAAAGCTCCATCAAGATGCACTGAGTGTATTTTTTCAAATCTCTGGCCTCTTGGCCGGTCTTGCAGAGCCGTATCCATTTGCGACGACCTTGAAGTTACCCGTTCTCATGGCGCAGACCAATGAACACTGGACCTTTCGACTAGATTCTTTGGACCATTTAAAGCTGCCCCTCGGGGATGTTGCTGCCTTTAAAGTCCAGCGCTTGCCAAGAAGCCCAAGCGACAAACAAAAGCTCACCGTGTGGTTCAGTCCCAGTCTGGGATTTCTTCCCGTGCGGATCTTGATTGAAGAGGAGAATCGCGACCAGGTGGATCAGCGTTTGCTTGCCCTTCGTTCCTCTCCCTAAATCACCTCGGACGATCCTGTGACGGACTCTTCTTGGTAACAGAATTTGTACAAAGGCTCCACCAAAATCAAAACAGCAATCAAACGACACACCTGCAAGGTGGTCACCAGCGGCACACCCAAATGCAGCACTTTGGCCGTGATGGCCATCTCAGCAATGCCCCCTGGTGCGGTGCCCAACACCATGGTCAAGGTCTCAATGCCTGAAAGTTTAGAGATGCCCAGCGCAAATAAACAACATACGGCAATCAAACTCATGGTTCCGATGCTCACGCTCAACGCCCACTTTGGAGCGGATTTGATAAAGTCTCCTGAGAACTGAACCCCCAAACTCACGCCAATCAGCAGTTGTGAGACATTGACCATCCAAGTGGGTACCGCCGTTAGGGTGTGACCACTTAAAGACAAAGCCATGGATACGCCCAATCCGCCTAAAAACCACGGATTGGCGCGGCCCCAACGCTGTAAAAACCAGACCACGATCAGCGCCAAACCAAACATCAACATGAGGCCCAAGGGCACAATGTCTTTGGCCACGGGTCCAAGCACTGGATTGCCCTGAAAACCCAGGGCCTTCAAACCAAAGGGTATGACAATGGCAATGAGCATCACCCGCAAACTGTGGGCTGCAGCGACCAAATCGGTTCGGCCGTTTTCTCTTTCAGCCAAATTGGTCATCTCGGAGGCACCCCCAATCGCGCCAGAGAAAAAACAAGCTGAGCGTGTCAAGCCTGGAATGTCTTGGCCATGCAAGCGATACAAGATGTTGCCAAATCCTGCTCCGACCAACAAAGCCCACAAAATGCTGACAAGGATCACCCACCACAAAGAAATGATCAACTGACCAATTTCAGGGCTGAAATACAGACCCAGTGAGCATCCAATGACCAATTGCCCGATATTTCTAAAGGCTCGCCAGCTCTTGGTGCGAAAACCAAACATGGTTGCCAAAGCGACTGACATCAAAGGGCCCAGCATCCAAGGCAAAGGAGTCTTGAGCCAAAGGCACAATACGGTTGACATCATGGCCAACCCCAGGGTGCCCAAGGTCAGGCCCAGCTTGCTCCAAGGCCATTCTAAGAAATGTGAACGAAATAACAATTGAAACCAAATATAAGTAAGGGCGCCTTTGACTAGCTTAGGCTTAGGCTTAGGCTTAGGCTCAGGCTTAGGCATTCAAAATCGAGGCCAGTTGATCCTTTCGAATCGAGCCTCAACGTTGAAAGCCATTGCAGATGTAAAAAAAGCTTCTTTTACCTCAAGCCCCATATTATCGCTTGCCTGCATCATCAATGCACAGGCCATGGTCTATTCATGAGTACCACGCTCGACTACTTTATATCTCCCGTCCTCGGTTGGCACTCACGGACCACCCATAAGCGCAGACAAGCAAAAAAATTAGACCTGCTTTTTGTTTTTTAAGTCAAAAACCCAAAAGCAATGTTCAAAATACCTTTCCCCTCCCTCATAAATTCTCTGACCCATCTGTCTATTTAAGATTTTTAGATTATTCATCACCTAAAAACCAACAAAATATTTAGCAATCCGTTTTGAGCGATCTGACCTTGCCCCCGAAGATTGGTCTCCTTGACAGATGGGCCTACGAGAACTTGAACTTGGGCTTCATTCTTATGCGCTCATTGGGCTTTCTTCGCGATATATTTGGGCCCCAAGAAGAAAAAATTTACCCCTTGGCCTGCATAATTCGTCCACGAAACTTACAATGCTTTTATGAACGCATATATCCTAAACTTATCTTGTAAAGACAAACCCGGCATCGTTCATGGCGTCTCTGGCTTCTTGCTTGAGCGCGCAGGCAATATAGAAGAAGCCGCTCAATACAACGATCCCGACACTGGGCTCTTTTTTATGCGCGTGCAATTCACCTGTCCACAAAGTGTCCAAGCACTGAATACTGAGCTGCAGACTTTGGCACAACGTCTTGCACTTCAATGGGCCTTGCATGAAACGTCCAAAGTCATGCCCACCGTTTTGATGGTGTCTAAAGAGGGGCACTGTTTGAACGATCTGCTCTTTCGAACCCAAAGCGGCCTCTTGCCCATTGAGATCAAAGCCATCATCAGCAATCACCGAGACTTCTATCAATTGGCGGCCAGTTACAACATTCCCTTTCATCACATCCCCGTGAGTGCCAGCACCAAAGAACAAGCCGAGGCCAAACAAATTGAAATCTTTGAGCAAGAGGGCGCTCAACTGGTGATTTTGGCTCGCTACATGCAAATTCTCTCCAACTCCATGTGCCAACATCTAAGCGGGCGAGCGATCAACATACATCACAGCTTTTTGCCAAGCTTTAAGGGCGCCAAGCCCTATTACCAAGCCCATGACCGTGGGGTCAAATTGATCGGCGCAACGGCCCATTACGTCACGGCCGATCTTGATGAAGGCCCCATCATTGAGCAAGATGTGGCTCGGGTCGACCATTCTAAAACGGTGGACGATTTAACCACCATGGGCCGTGATACGGAAAGCCAAGTGTTGGCCAGAGCCGTGAAGTGGCACAGCGAGCACCGCATCCTCATCAATGGCCATAAAACCGTGATCTTCAAGTAATTCTGTGTTTACAATGAATTCGTCCTTGCTTCTAAGTTCCTTTGGAGACACCCCATGATTGGATTGCAAGATGCCCTGTCAAACAACGACCACCAGGCCAAAACACTTCGCCAGCGTCACATCGTGGACACCTTGTCTGCCCTGGTGCCCAAGCATGCTTTGCTCTTCACGCCTGAAGACACCACGCCCTACGAGTGTGATGGCTTGACCGCCTACCGACAAAGGCCCGTGTGCGTGGTTTTGCCTGAAACCGAAGCACAAGTTCAAGCCGTGTTGGCCTCGTGCAATCAAAACGGATTTCCGGTGGTGGCTAGGGGCGCGGGCACGGGATTGTCGGGAGGCGCCATGCCGTACCATGATGGGGTGGTGCTGTCCCTTGCCAAATTCAACAAAATCATCCACATTGACCCCCTTGCGAAAACGGCCGATGTGCAATGCGGCGTGAGAAATCTGGCCATCAGTGAGGCGGCGTCCCAGTATGGCCTTTATTACGCACCTGACCCGTCTAGTCAAATTGCCTGCACCATCGGGGGCAATGTCGCCGAGAACTCTGGTGGCGTGCATTGCCTCAAATATGGCTTGACCGCTCACAATGTTTTGAAAGTTCGAGGCTTCACCATTTCGGGTCAAGCGGTCACCTTCGGAAGCGACGCCTTGGATGCGCCGGGGCTTGATTTGTTGCCCTTGATCATCGGCTCTGAAGGCATGCTGGCTGTCACCCTGGAAGTGACTGTGCGCTTGATCCCAAAGCCTCAAGAAGCCAAATGCATCATGGCGAGTTTTTCTCAAATCCGCGCAGCAGGTGAAGCCGTGGCCCAATTGATTGGCTCTGGCATCATCCCTGCAGGTCTTGAAATGATGGATCAACCCATGACCGCTGCGGTGGAGGATTTCGCCCACGCAGGATACGATTTGAGTGCAGCGGCGATTTTGCTCTGCGAAAGCGATGGAACGCCTGAAGAGGTTCAAGAAGAAATTGAACGCATGAGCAGTGTCCTCCTGTCTTGCGGCGCAACAAGCATTGCCGTGAGTCAAAGCGAAGAAGAACGCCTTCGCTTTTGGAGTGGCAGAAAAAATGCCTTCCCCGCTTCAGGGCGCATTTCACCTGACTACATGTGCATGGACTCCACCATTCCGCGCAAGCGTTTGGCCGATATTTTGGATGCCATCAAAGCGATGGAGAGCACCTATGGGCTGAGGTGTGTGAATGTCTTTCACGCTGGCGACGGCAATCTTCATCCCCTGATCTTGTTTGACGCGAACCAAGCCGACGAACTTAAGCGAGCCGAGGCCTTTGGGGCTGATATTTTAGAGACCAGTGTTGCCATGGGTGGCACCATCACCGGCGAGCACGGTGTGGGCATCGAAAAACTCTCGAGCATGTGTGTTCAATTCACCGCTCAAGAACTGCAACAAATGCTGGAGATCAAAAAAGCCTTTGATCCCCAAACACTTCTGAACCCCGCCAAAGTCATTCCCACGCTTCAGCGCTGCGCAGAAGGCGGCAAGATGGTCGTCAGGCAAGGCCAATTGCCCTTTGCCCACATCGAACGTTTTTAATCTTGCGTGGGTTCAGTACGCCCCCCAAAAATAGCCGTCCCCACGCGCACAAGCGTTGAGCCAGAAAGAATAGCGGCCTCCAAATCTTGCGTCATCCCCATGGACAAGGTGTCAATTTGCACCTCGCCCAACTCCTTTTGAAGAGAGGCAAAAACGGCTTGCCCTCTTTGGTGCATGGCCAACTGCGCATCAAACTCGGAGCTAAAGTCTGGCAGGGTCATCACTCCTCTGAGCCTCAAGCGACCCAAGCCCATGATCTCTTTGGCCAAGGGCAGAACCTCTTGAAGTTGCACGCCCGCCTTGGTTGGGCCCTCATCCACGTTGACTTGAATCAACACATTCAAGGGTGGCAAATGCGCTGGGCGTTGTTCATTCAAGCGCTGCGCATGCTTGAGCTGCTCGAGGGTGTGCACCCAGTCAAAACACTGTGCCACCCACTTCGTTTTATTGCTTTGAAGTGGCCCAATGCAATGCCATTGGGCGTCTTTCATAGGAGAGAAGCTCTTGGCACTTTCTATTTTCTCAACCGCCTCTTGAATGTAGTTTTCACCAAAACACCGTTGTCCCTGCTCCTTCAAGGTGACGATGTCTTGCAAGGAAAAGGTCTTAGACACCGCTAGCAATTCAATGCCCTGTGGTTCGCGAGCGGCTTTTAGAGCGGCTTGCGCGACTCGCGCCTTCACCGCTTGCCAGCGTTGGATCAAAACTGCTGCATTGGGGATGGCACCCTTTGGGGCCACAGATGGGGTTGGAGTGTCAAAGGAGGGACTGGAAGGCGTGCTTTTCATGGTCCCTCAATATAACGCCATCTTCGCTTTTGATCAAATCGCCAATTCCCGCTTTGAGGAACGGGCTCCCAAGAAGTTTGTTTTTAAGGCAAAATCTAACCCAAGCATTACCAAATCTTTTACTTCTTTACATGGCCCTCATATGTCTAGCATTCAAACCAAAACTTACGATTCCACACCCTCGAAAAAGCTTGCCTTTATTGGCTTGGGTGTCATGGGCTACCCCATGGCGGGTCATTTGTTGGCAAGCGGCCACCAAGTGACGGTCTTTAACCGAACCCAAACCAAGGCCACTCAGTGGATGCAAGAATTTGGCGCCAATCCAAAAGCGGTCTCAGCTCCAACGCCCAAACAAGCTTCTTTAGGGGCAGATATCGTTTTTTCTTGCGTGGGCAATGACGAAGACCTCAAGGCCGTGATCTTGGGTGAAGAGGGTGCATTGGCTGGGATGCATTCAGGCGCAGTTCTCGTGGATCACACCACCGCCTCAGCTCAAATTGCTCGTGAGCTGTTTTTGGTGTGTGAGCGTCAACAACTTGCCTTCATCGATGCCCCCGTCTCTGGCGGGCAAGCCGGCGCACAAAATGGACAACTCACCGTCATGTGTGGTGGCAAGGAGGCCGATTTCATGCTCGTCAAACCCATTGCGCTGGCCTACTCCAAGGCCTTCACGCTGATGGGTGCGAGTGGCTCGGGACAACTGACCAAAATGGTCAATCAAATCTGTATCGCCGGCTTGCTCCAAGCTTTAAGCGAAGCCGTCTCCTTTGGGATGAAAGCTGGGCTTGAGATGAACACCGTCCTTGAAGTCATTGGCAAAGGTGCGGCTCAAAGTTGGCAATTGGACAATCGCGGCAAAACCATGGCCCAAGACAAATTTGATTTTGGTTTTGCCGTGGACTGGATGAGAAAAGATTTAGGGATTGTTTTGCAAGAAGCCCATCGCAATGGAGCGCGCTTGCCCGTCACCGCGCTAGTGGATCAGTTTTACGCCGATGTTCAACAAATGGGGGGGCAGCGATTAGACACCTCTAGCCTCATCAAGCGTCTTCAATAAGCACCCGAGCACCCTTACCTTTAGAGGCCAAGGGTGCTTGGTCTTTCTTATCTTGAATTGGCCGCGGGTGCCTTGCCCGGAGAAGGCAGCAAGGCTTTGAGCTCGTTTTCAGTAATGATTTCAAAAACTTTGACCACCTTTTGAACCCCGGACACATTTCTGGCGACCTCAACGGCGCGATCGGCCTCCCTTTGCGTCACACGGCCCATCAAATAGATGACGCCACGGTCTGCATGCACTTTAAAAGCACTGGCGAAGATATCTTTGCTGTCCACCAAACTGGCTTTGACCTTGCTTTGAATCAACAGGTCTTGAGATCTCTCTGAGAAGCTTGAAAAGTTAGCCACTTGTACTTCGTTGAGAACCGTTCTGACATTGTCAATTTGAGAGACAATTTCTGAAACATACTTGACGTCGCGCTCATTCAAAGCCTCTCCGGTGATCAAAACTTGCCGGTTGTAACTGGCCAAGCTGATGTGAACCTTTCCGCTGAGTGCTTCCCGGATCCTCAAGATTCCTTTGATCTCTATGCTCTCATCTTCAAGCTGTGCGCCTGAAGTTCTGCGATCTGTGACCACCATGGTGCCGCCGACAAACCCACCCACCACCATGGGTGCACACGCTTGTAGAGCCAGCGTGGAGCATAAAACCAGGAGCGTGCTGAAAAATTGAAATTTGATTTGTTTGCTCATACTTGATTACCTTCTTGGTCTCCCAATAGTTGTGTATCCACACCGTCACATAAACAATGCAGGACCAATAAATGGACCTCTTGAATTCTTGCCGTTCTGTCATGGGGCACACAAATGTGCACATCCGTCTCTCTCAAACTGGCGCCCATCTTGCCTCCGCCCTTGCCCGACAAAGCCACCACGGTCATCTCTCTTTGGTGTGCTGCCTCAATGGATTTCAAAATATTTTTGGAGTTCCCGCTGGTGGAAATTGCCAATAAAACATCCCCGCTTTGACCCAGGGCTCTGACTTGCTTGGAAAATATTTGATCAAAATCATAATCGTTTGCGATCGCCGTCAAAATGGAACTGTCGGTGGTGAGCGCAATGGCGCCGAGCTCTGGCCTTTCTCGCTCAAAGCGGCCCACAAATTCCGCCGCAAAGTGCTGTGCATCAGCCGCAGAGCCGCCATTGCCACACACCAAAACCTTGCCCCCACTGGTAACGCAAGCAAGAATGGCCTGAATGGCACTGGCAATCGGTTTGGACAAGACCTGCGCGGCTTGGTACTTCAAGTCTGCGCTGTCTATGAATTGTTGCTCTATGCGTTGCTCTAACATCGGGTGTGGTTTTTTTAAGTCGAAGGTTGAGGTGGTGAAATAAATGAACAAGCGATGCGCTCAAGCGCCCAACTTCAAAGTTTTCAGCCCTTTTTGTTTTAAAGTGTGCCTATTCATTGATTTGACTTCACCACTCAAATGCTTGTCAAAAATTCCGCAACAAGGTTCTTTTGAGTATCATACCTGAGCACACCCCTTTCACAAGCCCCCAATCACCCTTATTCTACCCATGAGCGCCTCCTACGCAAAAGCGCTTGAAGTGGCCAAACAGTTGGTTGGCAATCAAGCCTTGAGTCCAAGTTCTTTGTACATCATCGCCTCTCCCATTGGCAATTTGGCAGACGTGAGCCTAAGAGCATTGTTTGTCTTGCAAACGATGGATTTCATTGCTTGCGAAGATACCCGGCACACCCAACAACTTTGTCGCTCCTATGGTCTGGAAATAGCCTCATCTCACTGGATCCCCGTTCACCAGCACAATGAGCTGCAAGGGGCAGAGCGCGTCATTCAAGCGCTCTCAACCGGTGCCAAAGTGGCCTACTTGAGCGATGCTGGGACACCAGGCATCAGCGATCCAGGCTCGCGCTTGGTGAGCGCAGTTCAAGCAGAAGGCTTTAGAGTCGTTCCTTTGCCCGGACCTTCCAGCGTCACCACACTGATAAGTGCAAGTGGCGCACATCTCGCAGACGATCAAAGCTTTATTTTTATAGGCTTTTTATCCTCAAAAGCTCAAATGCGTTCGCAACAAATTCAAGACATTGGCAAGGAGCACCGTTGTCAAATTATTTTAGAAGCCCCGCACCGAATCCTTGATTTGGCCAAGGCCTTGTCTGCTCTTGAGGAAAGGGTGATCACCGTTGGCCGGGAGTTGACCAAACAGTTTGAAAGCATCAAGCGCTTAAAGGCCAAGGATCTTTTGGACTGGCTTTTGGAGGATTCGAACCGTCAAAAGGGGGAGTTTTGTATCTTGATTCACCCACTTCCCTTTGAGAAAGATCATCGCGAAATCGATGACAAGGTTCTCAAGCTCTTATTGGCGCACTTGCCACTTAAAACTGCCGTGGATTTGACCACGCAAATCACGGGTCAAGCCAAAAAAGGCCTCTATGCCCAGGCGCTCAAATTAAAGGCGCCCTCTCCCAATGTCAACGAAGATATGGATGAGGTCTGATAGTCCCCATAAGGACTGCGCTAGAGAGCTGTCACTTGATTTGAACGATGGACTTCACAACCACATTGGAGGTGGGAAAATTGGCCAAGCCATAAAGCGTAGCGGTGGATATTTGTGCCATGATGTCGATCACATTGAGCCCATCTAAGATTTGTCCAAACACCGCATAGCCTGGTGAGGCCTCGCTTTGGTAATCAAGCTTGGAGTTGTCCGCCAAGTTGAAATAAAACTGTGTGCTTGCAGAGTTGGGGGCCGAGGTTCTGGCCATTGCAATGCTTCCCCGCGTATTTTTCAATCCATTGCTAGACTCCAACACAATGAGGTTGCCTGCACCAGCTTGTTCACTCACAGAGGAGGTCAACCACCCGCCTTGAACAACAAACTGGGGAATGATTCTGTGCATCAAGGTATTGGTGTAGAAATTGGCATTGACATACTTTAGATAATTGTTGACCGTGATGGGCGCTGCCGTTGGGTAGAGCTCAACCGTCAAATCACCAAAATTCGTACTGATCTTGACTTGAGGGTTGGACACTTCAAAGTTCTTGATCACCATCTGAACGCCATCGGTGCTTTTGGTCACGATGTAGGCCTGACCCGCCACGTTTGGACTACAAGTTACATATTTTTCCGTGTCGCTTCCACCGGGCAAAAGCGCCAAGCCTTCGCAGTTTGACACGGACACCTGAAAGTCTTGGTTCAAATTGAGACCCATCAGTTTAAAGGTGGTTTTTTGACCATACATCACCTGATCCATGGTGATATCGGTCACAACAGGCAAACTCCCGTTGTTGCCTTGGCCACACGAGCCAAGAGCAAAGCACATCAGGACCAGCAGATATTTCAAAAGTTTTTTCATCACTATTTTAGGGTTGACCCAGATCCATTGCATTTTGAAAGGAGACCGCATCCCCTTTCAATCCAAAAGCCTCATTTTGAGGGGTTTTAAGCTTAAGTATTTTAAGCACTTAATGTCTTTTACATCACATCAAGAACGAACGGAACCGCTCTTAACTGCATCGCGCAGCAAGGAGTTGATACGTGTTTGCCAACCCGGTCCCGTTGCCTTGAACGCTTCCAAAATCTCTGCGTCAACACGCATGTTTAGCGTTGGACGCTTCACTGCCACAGGCGGGCAACCTCTGCCCCTAGTGATCGATGGGCTCTTGCTTTCGTTATGCTTGAGTTCCGGTTTTGTGAGGCGTTGTGCCGGTCGCTTGGGTAACGGTAAGGCTGACCCATCTTGCCCCTCGCCCCTTGCCTGTCGGAGCAATCAGACCTTCGGCTTTCATGGTTCGCAATACCAGCCGCACCATGTCACGGCTGATGCCGGGGCAGGCTTCTTCAATTTCAGAAATAGAAAAAGGTAGATTGCGCTTGAGTATTTCTGCCCGCACCCGGTCGCCTTTAGCACCACGACCACGCTCAATGGTACCGACTCGTGCTTCGAATTCCTTATAAGCGCGCAGCAATGCACCCCAAAAGTAGTCGAGCCATGGGGCGATATTTTGTATGCCCTCGTGCCAACCCTGCGAGCTGGCCTCTAGCGTTTCAAAGTAACTCTCCTTCGATTCCTCGAAAATCCGCTCCAGACTAATGAAGCGGCCCACGGTGTAGTCGGCGTGGTAGAGCAGTTGCAAGATGAGCAACCGAGCCATGCGGCCGTTGCCATCAGGGAATGGATGCACGCATAAGAAATCAAGGATGACCAGCGGCACCAGCACCAGCGGGTCAGCCAAGTGCCGATCTAGCGCTGACCGATAGCGCACAATGGTGTCCGTCATCGCCATGGGCGTGAGGTGAGCCGCTACGGGGCGAAATCGAATGCGCGTACTGCCATCGGGGTGGCGCTCAATGATGTCGTTGTTGGTGGCTTTCCAGTGACCACCCGGCTGCGGCATATAGCGGTACAAGATGCTATGCAGTTGCAGGACCGTGCCCTCTGAGAAGGGCATTTGTTCTCCGCTGTCATGAATCAGCCCTAAGGCATCGCGGTAGCCTGCGATTTCTTGCTCGGAGCGGCTCTTGGGCGTGGCGTTTTTGAGTACCAGTGACTTGAGTCGGTGGGCTGCAACGACGACACCTTCGAGTCGGTTGGAGGACTCCGTCGATTCGACAACTGCCACCTGCCGCAGGTCGCTCAGCACCTCTGGCGATTGAGCAACATATAAAAGCTGCTTACCCCGGTACTCGCCCAGCGCGCGCAGCGTTGCCAGTTGCTGCGTGTCAAACCGCAGTTTGGCGAGGTAGTCTGGCGTTAGTGAGTGCATGGCTCATGAAATATTGAGAAATTGGGGTAATCTTAATGCATATTGGGGCATTTTGTCACCAAATTGCCCCTTTATTTTGATGATTACCCCATTTGATACCAAGCGTAGCGACTTGAGACAAAGGCTTGCAATCTCAATTTGCACGCACACAAATCTGTGCAAGCGCACGGATCTCTGACCATGGGCCGTAGAGATTTCTACCCCCTTAGTCGCTCAACAAGTCATCGACTGAAGCCTCTGAGGCTGTTTCAAGTTGTTCTAGCGAGGTTATGTGGTACAAATCTTCCCCATGACGGCGCCGGTAACCCTTGGCGCAAACAGTCATGAGTTCGATGTTGCTGTGCATGGGTCTCTGCGCGAGTCGTAACTCAGCCTTATTGCGGTCTGAAGTTCTTAGAGAAATCCAGATTTCACGGCGTTTGAGTTGATTTTTTAGTTCTATTGGTACTTTTGCACGGTAATAGAAGGTATCTCCACGCCTGAAGAGGTATGTGGGATAAAGCCTAAGATTTCACTCCACTGGCGTAGCAACCACGTGTAGCAATTTCAGACTGCAAAACAATAAGTCCTTAGATGACCAGGCATTGCTATCCATTGGTGCGGCTGGCGGGGATCGAACCCACGACCCTTGGCTTCGGAGGCCAATACTCTATCCACTGAGCTACAGCCGCACAGCCATAGACTTTGTATTGTAAATGCTCAGAAAGATTTACATTGTTTTACAGTGCCTAAAATAAGCCCTTTGCTCATTTTCACACCTTGCTCTAGGCTTTCTTTTAAAAAACGATCAACCCCTTTTTTTGGCGCAGATCAAGCAGTTCGTTATAATTGCTCTCTTATTTTCAACAAACTTTGAGGCTTTCATGAGCGACGAGCATTCAGAAGATCACAATCCGATCAAAACCCCCAAACAAATGCTTTATGCAATTTTGTTCTCCTTTGTGGTCCCGATTTTCGTCATCATTGGATTGGTTTATTTCGTCACCTCGGCCAACAAACCATCGGCCGGCGCGCCTGACACGCCAGACACGATCTCCGCTCGTCTCACCAAGGTGGGTCACGTTGAGATCAAAGACGCCAACCGAGTCCTCAAATCTGGAGAAGAGGTCTACAAAGGACAATGCACAACCTGCCACTCCATTGGCGTTGCAGGCTCTCCTAAATTTGCAGATGCAAGCGCTTGGGGGCCCAGAATTGGCAAAGGATATGAAGCCTTGTTGACCTCTGCACTCAAAGGCAAAGGCGTCATGGCTGCTCAAGGTGGGGGAGAATACGAAGACCAAGAGATTGGACGAGCGGTGATCTACATGGCCAACGCAGCGGGCGCCAAATTCAAAGAACCCACCAAGCCTTGAATGCCCTTTGAGGGCCTTGGGTTCACTCTTTAAAAGGCGAGCATGTTCTCGCCCTTTTCAATGGTTTTTATGATGTGCCATGGGGCTTAAAACAAACCCAAAGGTCTGCGCCATCTCTTTTTGGGTGATTTCAGTGGTCTGGTAGGGTCCAAGCTCCAACATCTGCGCGGCCTGCCACATGTCCATGGTGTGCACCAAGCCAAATCCAAGTGCTGTTTTCAGATACAAAAGACCCTTTTCATCTTGAAAGCAATGCTCTAAACTGGTTTGTAAACCCGTGTGGGAAAGAAGCTCAAAGTGGTTCTGTTTGTGCTGAATTCTCCAAACCCATGGGCTTAACTCTAACTCCACATACACCCTTTGAGGCCCGTTTTGGAAAAACCACTGTCCCAGTGCATCGGCTTGGTAATTTCTAGAGATGAAGGCCACAAGCTTGGTGTGCTCTAAGCGCTTGCCCTTTGAAGACGCAAAGTTGCCCAACGCTTGAACATGTTCGTCTCGCATATACCATTGCCCCCTGGCGTCCAAACCCAGCCAGCCAAAACAATGCGGCACATCTGGCCATTTGATCAGGGCGCGTTTGACGATCTCATCCATGATCTATGGGTGCGGCAAAGTGGGGCTTAATGTAGAACGCTTGGGACGTCCAACTCTGTTTGAAGCGCGTCTGGGTTTCCGGGAGAGGCGTGATGCAAGACCATTCTCCAGCCTTGCGGCGTTTGCTGATAGACGTTGGTTGCAATGATATAGGCCTCTTGCGATTCCTTGCCCAAGGTAATTTGTATTTGTTCAAGCACATTGTGCATGGCACTGGTCAATGACTCCACTCTCTTTACACTCAACACATTCACGTGCATCGATCCACCAGAGAAAATGGACTCAAAAGATTCTCTGATTTCTTGCGCCCCCACCAGCCTCATGCCTCCAGGATGCACGCAAACGATCTCATCTTCGTCCGCCCAACACGCCATGAGCTTTTCAATATCGGCTTTTTGCAAGGCGTCGTAAAAAGCTTGCTCAATTTCTTTGGCACTTCCACCAAGTGTCACCGCTCTTAACTTTGATTTGCTCATGGTCATGTTAAACCTGTGTTGAAACAAAAAAAGGGCTGGTTCAAATGATCATTCATCTGACGCGAGCCCTTGATGGTTTGAAGAAAAGTTTATTTTGTCTGCTTGAATCTTCTCACTGCGGCCAACTCCGCCATCATGATGTACAACTCGGCCTGGGCTTTTGCCAAATCAATTTCTGACTTGGCGTTGGCAAGACTTTCCTGCGCAGCCTTCTTGGCTGCCTCGGCCTTCTCCTCATCCATGTCTTCACCTCGAACGGCCGTATCGGATAAAACGGTCACCGCATTGGGTTGCACTTCAATGATGCCACCAGCTACAAAAATAAAGGTCTCTTGACCATCCAGCGCTTGTATGCGAACCGAGCCCGCTTTGATTCGAGTAATCAAGGGCGTGTGTCTGGGGTAGATGCCCAACTCTCCGTTTTCTCCTGGAAGGGCCACGAAGCGGGCCTCTCCGGAGAAGATCGACTCTTCTGCACTCACGACATCAACATGGAGGGTATTCATTCAAATTCCTAAAAAAGAGGTTGCTCAACGCTCTTTGATTAAATCTTTTTGGCCTTCTCAAAAGCCTCATCGATTGTGCCCACCATATAAAACGCTTGCTCTGGCAAGTGATCACACTCACCGGCCACAATCATCTTAAAGCCACGAATCGTTTCGGCCAATGACACGTACTT